>NZ_FZPJ01000001.1 GCF_900198605.1 Helicobacter mesocricetorum
TTTTTCCAAGTGCTAGTTTCACTCTTTACCTTTTCTTTATCTTGTGGTGAGAGTTCATTAAAATAAGGAGTGGATAATATCCTTTGCTTTTGTCTTTCTTTTTCCAAAAGGTCTTGTAAGTGTTTCTGTGTTTCTTCCCTATAAAATTCCTCTCCTTTTTTCTTAGCTAAGGCAAGTTTTATATTCTTGCTCTCTTGCAGGTTAAAAAAGGCATCTTTTTCCTCTTTAGTTAAAGAGCTTTCATCTTTTAAGGCTTTGTTTAAAAAATCACTATAAAACACTTCACTCTTAGCCCTAAAGGCTTCATCCTCTCTTTTTTGCTTGGTATCAAAGAAATAAGCAAAACCTTCAATAGGACTTTTAATCTTATCGTCTTTCTCTAAAATGGCTTGTGTAATAGGCTTGTTATTAAGGGTCTGTTGTTGCAGGGTATCTTGAGTATCATTAGTATGCATAGATGGGATTTGTTGGCTTTGGGGATTTATTTGTGTGTTTGTTTCTAATAGCGGTATAGATAAGGGATAAGCTTCCCATTTATTGTTGCTTTTTAGTGCATTATAAATCATCTCCTCTTTTTGTCCTTGCGGCAGTGATTTAAAACTCTCCTCTAATTTTTCCCACGCAATATTAGTATTTAACCTATTTCTCAAATAATCTATGGTTTTTGCCTTTGGTATGCCATCGTTTTCTAATGCATCAAAATCAATAAAAATCCTCTCCATTTTTTAATCCCTTTAATTTTTTTGTAATATTAGCTTTTTAGAGACTTTAAAAAGAGGGTTAAAAAAAATCGTGCATCTTTGTAGTATAAAGAATGAGGCTATCAATATCCCTTTTAGCTTTGGCTTTTTCTATTTGCAATTTATAATATCTCCTCTTTAGCTCTAATACACAGTGTTTAAATTTAGCAAAGGGGATGGTAGAAATACTTTCATCTAATAAAATATCCCTTGCTTTTTGGGTTAAAACTTTTTTAAAAACAAAGGATTCATAATCTTGGGCGTATTCTCCTAAATCCTCATTATCTAAACAATCTAGAGTGATTTCAATTAAGCTCTCATCTAAAAGCAAGGTTTTTAAAAGGGATTGTTCTAAAGAAGTATTTTTATTATTCTTGCCACTTTGTGTAAAAAAGGATGGGGAGAGATTAAGCGTATCTATGGCTTTGGCTATTAGCTCCTCTTTAAGATAAAAATTGCTCTGCCTTGCAATAATAGCTTTTATCTTGTTGATATGCTGCTCTTTTTCTTTAGGTGTTTGTGCGGTTTTAATCCCATTTAGGCAAAAATAAGAAAAGCCATCGATATTTTTAAACTGCAATTCCGCCTTTTTTTGTAAAATCTCCCCTATATCTTTAAATCCTCCACTTAAAAAAGACAAAGAGCAGTTAAAGAAACCTTGATTGATTAAAAGTTCTAAAGCTCTTTTTGTAGCCATAAGCCCTGCTTCATCATTATCAAAACAAAGGTTGATATGAATATCCTCTTTTAATCGATTAATATTGCTTAAATGGTGGGTATTAAAAGCAGTTCCACAAGTGGCAACGCAGTTTCTAACACCCATTTTATAAAGAGCAATACAATCCATAAAGCCTTCTACAATATACACACTTTTTTGCTTGACTATCTCACTTCTAGCCTTGCTTAGGTTGTAGAGTATTTGGGATTTATTAAATATTTTGCTTTCTTTAGAGTTAATATATTTGGCAGTATTTATAAAATTAACATAAGGGTGAATCCTTGCTGAAAATCCTACTATTTTATGCGTAGCATTCCTAAGACCAAAGGTTATGCGATTAGAAAATGGGCTTTTATTATTCTCATACATTATAGCTAATTCTACTAATTCTTTTTTATACTCTGTTGGTAAAACATTGGGGGCTAATCCTATATCAAAAGATTCTAAATCCTCTAATTCTAACCCACGATTAAACAGATATTGCATTATCTTTTCATTCTCTCTTGCTCTTAAATGTTCTTTAAAAACATCATTAAGAGACTTTAGGGCTTCATATCCTTTGTATTGGGGTTTTGCTTGGGTTTTAATAAGGGTAAAATTCATATCATTAGCAATTTCCTCTAAGGCTTCCTGAAAACTTAGCTTTTTATATTCTTGCAAAAATTTGATAGCATCCCCACTAGCTCCACAACCAAAACAATGGTAAATCTGTTTTTGGGGTGAGATTATAAAGCTAGGACTTCTTTCTTGGTGAAAGGGGCAATTACAGGTGTAATTTACTCCACTTTTGCGTAAAGGTAGGTATTTACTAAGCACCTCTATAATATCTATTCTGTCTTTTAATGCTTCAAGATTGGTAACCATAATACACTCCTTGTTTTTTATATACCTTAAATCTTTGGTGTATCAAAAATCATTGTTTCTTTGTTATCCTCAAAAAACACTTCTAAAGGCTCTTGTTCCTGTTCTTTACTAAAGGTTAAGGTTTTGGGGTTAAAAAATACCTTTTCTTTAAAATGCTTCCCTGTTTGCTTGTTTTTCTTGACAATGATTATTCGCTCATTTTCGTTGAAATCTGTATTTTCTCCCTTTTGTTCGGGGATTCTCTCTATCCTAATAGTGATACTTGCTTCGTGTCCTCCCTTTTTGCTCCCCATAGGATTTTCCTTATCTCCTTTAGCTGTTTGCACGATTAAAATCACAAAGATTTTTAAGGTATGGCAAAGCCTTGCAAGTGTGCTAAATTTTAAGCTTTCCTCCTCCTCCATACTTCGAGTTTGGGGGGTAGTAAGGCGCATTTGACTATCAATTAAGAAAAACTTAGCCCCCTTTTTATACATTCTTTTAATATTTGTTACAACCTCATAAATATCAAATCCCTCATTAACTATAAAAATATTATCTGAACCACTAGTTTGCTTTTGTTTTCGATACAAGTGATTTTCAATCATAAATTCAAAGCAAAAAAAGCCCACTTTGGTTGTTTTAGCTAAATTATCTAAAATTTGTAAGCCTAACATTGTTTTCCCAGCTTCTGCATCTCCACTTATAAGCATTAATTGACCGAGTGTGAATCCCCCATTAAAACAAGAATCCAAAAAATCAATTTTAGTAGGATATTGCGGCATTTTGACTTTATCTTTTAATTCCTCAATCCATTCCTTTTCAGTTTTTAAGTCATTGCTATGTATTTCTAGATGTTGTTGCAGCATTGACAAATCTAGCAAGACATTATCATTACTAGCATTTTTTAGTTTATCTGCTAAAAGCCTTTGTTTTTTGATTTTAGATTCAAAAATGAAATTTTGCGTAAAATTTAAATAATTAGGGTTTGGCTCTGTAGAGAGGAAGTTTAAAAAATAATCGCTTTGCTTGAAATTTTCATCTAAAGAACAAAGTAGTGTTTGTATGCTTAAAACTTCTTTTTCTTTTAGGGGTATCATTTTTTCTAAAATATCTAAACCCTTTTTAGAAAAACAATTTTGGGTTACAATTTCTAAAAACTCAAAAAAATCATCTTGGTAATACAACATTGATTTTAAAATCATCGCTTCCATTGTTTCTTATGCCTCTTGAACCCATTTAGGGTATTTTTTAATCTCTTGAGAATACAGAGCTTTAGTTATAATCTCTATTTCTTGTAGCCTTGTGCCTACAAAGTTTTTAATATGCCCTTGATATGCCTTTTGCTCGCAAGTTTTTAGCATTTCTTTTTTAAAAATCCTTGCAAACTCATTTAAAGAAATATTAAATTGTGTATCATTTAAGACAAGGGCTAATTTGTGATAATAGCTTTTAGGAATAATGTTAATAAACTCTATGAGATATTCCTTTAATACTTCATTTTCTAATCGGATCTTGCAAAGAGATACTTCGTTAAATATGCGTGTTTCCATTATCACAATCTTTTAAGAATTGAAAAACAAATAAATTTTGTAATGATTTTTGTATAAAAAAATCATCTAAGCACTTATGCAAATAAGCATTTTTGGATATATTTTTTTGTTTGCTTATTTTTCCTATTTTTTTGATTGTGCTTTGCTTTAGGGTAAATTTTTTTCTTTTTTTTCTTTCCATTTTTGAATCCTTTAAACGCAAAAATTAAAGCATTTTCAATAATCAAACTTCGGCTTATATTTTCAAGTTCTGCAATAAAATTTAAAACTTGCAAGGTTTGTTCTGTTAAATAAAAGCTCCCTGAATGAATCTTAGGGGTTTTTGTCTTTTTGTAGTGCATTTTCTCTCCTTAAACTACAAAATACACTAAATCACCCTCTTTTTGGATATACCTAACCTTTGCATCAATCGTTAAAGGCACTATCTTTCCTTGCTCGTATTTGGCTAAATTTTCTGGGCTTAATTTACCAATATGTTGCATAATAAGCTCCTTATCTTGCTTATCTTGCTGTTGCTTATCTTTGGCTAATTCTTTGGCTAAAGATTTCCTAGAGCTAAAGCCATAGGTAGGTATTATGGTTTTATTTTTAGGGAATAATCCGCTCCAACCTCGATTAATGCTTGTTTGAATAATGCTAATAATATCCTCTCCTTGCTCTTTTAGCTTTCTTAGGTTGTCTAATATGCTTTTCTTTGTGCTAAGGCAAAGATTTCTGTGCTTTTCCTTGCGGTAATTAAAAAAGTTTTGTATGGATTTTAATTCTTGGTCCGAAAAGCCTTTAAAATCTAATTCAAGATTTTTCTTAGGCTTAATAAAGAGTGTTGATAAATTTATAACTTTTTGTGTTTGTCTTAATATAGATTCTCTTTTTTTATAATATATTCTATCTTTATATGTTGATAAATTTTCCGTAATCGGTGATTCTATCAAACGGGAGGAATGATTATTTTTAGGCTCTTTTAAGCTTTCTGCTAAATCCTGCTCTTGTTGTTGCAAGGGTTGGTTTAGGAAATGAATAAATTCTAAATTTTCTATGATTTTTGGTTCTGTTATTTCCTCCTCTTTTATAAAAATCTCCTCCTCTTGAGGATCTATAAATTCATAATACATATATTCATTAAACTTCCCATTTGTCTTGCCCTGTATTCTTTTTAAGAAAGAATTATCAATTAGCTCTCTTATGGCTTTTCTTATCGTTGTCTCTCCAATATTTAGCATTTTTACTAAATACGCAACATTGACATTCCAAGTATTAGGTAGGCTTAAAAGCAGTATCCCTACCATCTTAGCATTAACGCTTAAAGTCTCATTTTTGATAAAGGCATTGCTTACCTTTGTATAATCTGTTTTGCATTGTGATTTAACTATCATTTTTTATTCCTTATAATCATTTAAAAAGGTTGCCCTTTCTTTATTGCTGCTTTTTATAAATTTGGCATAGACCTTATAGGTGATGTTTAAATTACTATGCCCTAGCATTTGGCTTATCCACATTGGCTCTTCTCCTTTTTGCAGCATTATAGAAGCGAAAGTATGCCTAGTGCAATAAAGATCTGCATTGGGGAGATTTAAGGCTTTTAATACCTTATTAAAAGATTGTCTGAAATTATGGATAAGTTTGGCGTATTTTCCTTTAAAGAGCCTACCTTGTGTTTTTAGCTCTAAATTTAAAATTGGAGGCAACACATCAATTACCCTATTGCTTGTCTTTGTTTTGGGGGATTGAATACCATTTACACTTAGTGTTTTAGTGATTTTTAGGGTTTTATTCTCTAAATCAAAATCACCAGATTCTAAAGCAAAAATCTCCCCACATCTAGCACCACTAAAAAAAGCAAGGGTTAAGTAAAGGCGCAAGGAGGCAGGATACATTGGTCTTTTACTCTCTTTTAGGATAGCAAAGACTTCCTCTAGGCTAAAAACCGTTCTTTCTTTTGAGGGCTTAATATTCCTTAGTTTTTTATTAAAGAAAGGATTCCTGAAATCACTCCTGCTTTGCTCGGCTAAAGTAAAAATTGCATTTAAAACCATACAATAAAGACTGATAGTAGCAGAGCATAGATTTTTTTGTAAAAGCTTGGTATAAAAGAGTTCTATATGGTCTTTATGATAGGATTTAATAGGTTTATTGCCGATTATTTTTACAATGCCTTTAAGGGTTGATTGGTATTGCAAAAAGGTATTTTTCTTAATAAAGGGCTTTTGCGTTTGTAAGAATTTATTCCCATAATATAAAAAATCATTGTTTCCATTGCTAATATTTGGGTTTAAATAATTATCAATGAATGCCTCTAAATTAGTGCTAACAAACTCTATATTTTCAGCATTAAAGGGTAAAAAAGTAGAAAATCTTAAGCGATTTCCATTAACACTGGTGTGAATATGGATTTTTCCACCCCTATTGACTAAAGGTTTTTGAATTTTAGACATTATTTCTCCTTTTTAGTTGGTGAGATACGCACAAAGGTATCAATGATATTATGTGATTTTTTAAGATAAACAAACCCATCTTTCACATAATAATACTTTGGGCTATATATTGATTTCTTTCCAATTATCATAGACATATTATTCTCCTATGGTTAAATTTATGGCTTGTGTTAGGATATGCAAGTATCCCCCTAAAGAATGAGTGAGATTCTCTAAGATTTGGCTAGGGTTTTTAACAAACTTTGCTATTTCAATACTAGTAGTTCCAATAAAGAGCTTTTGCTTGGTCCATACAAAAGGAATTTCTAGTAATTGCATAGAAAAGACATCTACCCCATTGCCTATACAAAGGGCAAAATTAACCCCCTCTAAATTAGCTTTTGACAAATCCGCTCCTAAAAGGTTGCAAGAGGTTAAATTAGCCCCGTCTAAATTGGCACTCCTAAAATTAGAATAGCTTAAAGTGGAGTGGCTAAAATTGCATCCTTGTAAATTGCTACCTGCAAAATTACAACTATGCAAAAATTGATGCGAAAAGTCGGTATTGCTTAAATCCATAAAAGCATAATTAGTTTGCATATCTATCCTTTCAGGGTTGTCTTAAAAGGCTATTAGCTGCTTCTTTTAAGATAGCGGTAAAGTAATCATCAAATACCGACTTTTCAAAACCCATTCTATAAGTGTTGTAGTTTTGCTTGATGAGTTTTACATACCCACATAAATCCACATAAGAATCACTTTCTTGTAATTCTTGTAAGGTTTTACCACTGCTAAGCCCATAATAAAGCCTTGCTAGCTTTAAGCTTAGATAAAAGCCTAAAGCATTATTGTGCTCTAGTTCTTGGCTTTTAAAGTCTTTAGCAAAGTCTAGGAGCTTTTCGCAATTAACTTTAAAGTCTCCATATTCTTGCCCTCTTTGGCTTAAGATTTCATCAATGTTTTTCATTTGTTCTCCTTTTGTTGTAGTTGTTTTAGCTGTGTTATATTGTTATAGGGGAGAAATTCCATATATTCCATATCCTCACTAGACAAATAAAACACATAATGTTCTTCTTTGCCTTTTATATAAAAGGCAAAATCTTTGGCATAAAACCCATTAAGACTCTCTTGGCAAGAGAAATAATGTAAAGTGGAATTTTCGGGTGTTGCTATTTGAGATGGCAAAAAAGGCACTTCCTTAATGAAATTTAAGTCTCTATCAAAGATTTGTAATGCCTTTTTAGAAAAAGAAAATTGACCAAATCGTAAAAAGAAAAGGTCAGAGGCATTTAAATTTATACCAACAAATGGCGGCATTTGTGAATAAGTATTAAAAGGTTTATTAAAATCCTTTCCTTCAAACACATAAGAATTGCAAACAAAGAAGTTTTTATAAAAAATGCTATTTTGGATTTTATTAATCGGTCCCACTTGGAGTTGAAATTTCCCTGTAAAATACCTAAAATGAGTTTTTAATGCCTTAAAATGTAGCCATAGGTCATTTTTTAAATGGCTATTATCACATTGTATTTTTAAAACACTAAAAGTATCACTCACATAAACAGCATCTTTTTTGATGTGGATAGTTTTTCCAGGTCCCAAATTTTTCTTTGCCTTAGCATAGTTATAATTAAAAATCCTGGAATCTAAAGTAACACTTATTTTATCCATTGGTTTTTCTCCTTTTGTTTTCTTATTTTTAAGATGGCTTTTAAAATTTCTGCCTCATTAGATAGGCTTTGCATTTGATTAGTATTGAGTGTTTTACTCTTTTGTTCTTTATGAATTTGTGCTAATCTTTGCGGAGCTGTTGTGATAAGCTCTTGAATTGCTTTTTTGCGTTTTTTCGTGAAAGATTTAAATCTTATAAAACCTTTAACTTCCTTATAAACTTTTTCATAAAAGTCAAAAAGCCATATACCCATACATTTAGCACAATAAAACAAGGTATTTGTTTGGTGATTATGCGTAATAGCTTCTAAAGCAAGTTTTTGTATTTTGAAATCTTGTTGGTATTTTTCCCTTACATTAAATGTTTCACAATATGCCTTAAATAAGGTATTTAAATTATCATTCATACCTACGCCTCATATAATCAAATGCTCTTGTAAGACAATATGGCTCAATATCCTCGTGAAAAGTATCGCTCATAGAATTCACAAAGATTTTGCTACCACTTGGATATTTCTTTTCGTCTAATATTTGTTCTAAATGTTCTGCATGGAATATTACTTTATCCCAGCCCAAATAGTATTTTGGCAATCTTTTAAATATTGCGTTGTTCTCTCTACAAAGGCATTGATACATATTCAGATGATACTTACTATCGCACCTTTGGCTCATTTCTTGACGACAAAACTCACACAACATAGATTTATGAGCTTCTTTTCTAGCCATTCCCTGCAAACACTTAGTCATAGCCTTAGCATAGCAGTTATCACACGCAGCAGATATTTCAGTGCAGCCTGTTATCACATTCCAAGTCTTATCTGTCCATTCTATTTTACTCATTTTGTTTTTCCTATTAAAGCATTTCGCAAACGCCACACACAAGGGCAAAAATACATACTTATTGCCCCACACACTCACACACAAAGGCGTTATGAACTAATATAAACTAATGTTTAAATGAATAATTTTAAAAAGTGAAAATCAATTTTTGAAGCAAAAAGTGCAGTTTTGGCACAAAATTTCTGTAACCCCATTGGGTTTCTACCCCCCCGCCTTTTAGGTAAAAATTCCTACAATTCGGATAGACTTGCAAAAATGGCACAAATATAAAAAGTATATTTAAAAGATAAGGATAGATGAGTTTTATTCAAGATTCAAAAAGATAGTGGATTATACTCCATAAAATCATAGTTAAACAGAGGGGCTAGAAAGATAAAGAAATTAAGCCATAAGAACTTTTAAGATAAATGGGGATAATGATGAGTTTTAAATAATAATTTTTGGTTTTTGTAGAAAGTGCAGCAAGTTTAGTAATTTTTAGTTGTAGAATCCCTAGCAAGATTCTACAAACTTGATTTTATAATCCTAAAAGCTCTTTTACTCTTTTACCATAAGCTGGGTCAGCCTTAGTGAAATGCTCAATTTGTCGCTTACAAATCTCTGCTGGGACACCTTCCATTGCCTCTTTAATGTTTTGGCATAGTGCCTCTTTTTGTTCATTACTCATTAAGCGGTATAAATCTCCTGCTTGGCTAAAATGATCTTCTTCGTATTCACGATGATTATATCTAGCCATTACATCACCTTCTTGTATATGTAATGGTGGTTCAATAGCATTAGTATCTTCTTTATAATCCTCATAATAGCTAGGATTATAATTTCTCTCTCCACCATATCTACCCATTTGCATATATCCATCTCTATGTGTGTTAGCCACAGGTGCAATAGACGCATTAACAGGAAGTTGAGAATGATTGATACCTAAACGATATCTTTGTGTATCTCCATAGCTAAAAAGTCTGCCTTGCAACATTTTATCAGGACTGTATCCAATTCCTGGAACGACATTAGCTGGATTAAATGCTGCCTGCTCTACCTCTGCAAAATAATTTTCTGGATTTTTATTTAATTCTAAAATACCAACCTCAATCAGTGGATAATCTTTGTGAGACCAAACCTTCGTTAAATCAAAGGGATTGACTTTGTAATTTGCGGCATCTTTTTCTGGCATAATCTGCACACAGAATCTCCACTTAGGAAAATTTCCTTTTTCTATATTTTCAAATAAATCTTTTTGGTGAGACTCTCTATCTTTAGCAATAATCTCCTCTGCTTCTTTATTAGTGAGGTTATGGATTCCTTGCAGACTCTTAAAGTGGAATTTCACCCAAAATCGCTCATTTTTGGCATTAATAAAACTATAAGTATGGCTACCAAATCCGTGCATTTCTCTATAACTTCGCGGTATCCCTCTATCACTCATAAGTATTGTTACTTGGTGTAAAGATTCAGGATGCAAACTCCAAAAATCCCAAGCGGCTGTGGCACTTCTTAAATTAGTCTTGGGATCTCTTTTTTGAGTATGTATAAAATCAGGGAATTTCACGGCATCTTTAATAAAAAATACAGGCGTATTATTGCCTACAAGATCCCAATTTCCCTCATTGGTATAAAATTTCAAGGCAAATCCTCTCACATCTCGCTCTGCATCTGCCGCACCTCTCTCACCTGCTACGGTGGAAAATCGTAATAATACTTTTGTTTTTTTGCCCACAGAGCTAAAAATATCTGCTTTTGAATATTGTGTAATATCCTTTGTAATCGTTAATTCACCATAAGCGGCACTTCCCTTAGCATGAACTACACGTTCTGGAATCCTTTCTCTATCAAAATGTGCTAACTTTTCTAAAAGCCAAGTATCTTGTAAAAGTGTAGGACCTCTTTTTCCCGCTGTGATGGAATTTTGATTATCTCCTAATGGAGTTCCTGTTGCTGTTGTTAATTTTTTACTCATTGATATTTTCCTTCAATTATTATTTATAATTCTAAAATATAAAAATTACTCTGTAAATATATCATATTTTTATTAAAAGAAAATTATTATCAATGGAAATTTTAAAAAAATTATTTTAGAAGATTCTTTTTGGTGAGAATACCTTAAAAATTAAAACTTCATTTATTACATTTTTGCTAAAATTATTTGCATAGGTGTAGTGAGTGGTTGCTTTTTAAAGAGGAAAGTCCGAGCTACTTTGGGATAGGATTCCATTTAACCAATGGCTAGAGTAATCTAAGGGAAAGTGCAACAGAAAACAAACCGCTAAATAGCAAGGGTGAAAAGGTAGAGTAAGAGCCTACCGAAAATGTAGCAATACATTTTGCTTTGCAAACCCAATCCGTAGCAAAAAGGGCAAGGTTAATATCCCAAATTTTAGCCCTTTGCTAGATTTTTAATGCGAATTAAAAACAAGATAAATAACCACATAAACAGAACTCGGCTTATAGCTACACCTAAATCTATCTAAGGTTTTATGATGAAGACAAATTCTCTTAAAGACTCACATATTCAACTCTCTCACGGAAGCGGTGGTATTCAATCCCAAATTCTTATTACAGAGCTTTTCTATAACTATCTAAAAGGTTCTATAGTAGGAATAGGAGAAGATGCTGGTATAGGCGAAATCAAAAATAAAATGGCAGTTAGCACAGATGGCTATACGATTTCCCCTTTGTTTTTTTCTGGAGGCGATATAGGAAAGCTTGCAGTTTGTGGGAGTTGTAATGATGTAGCAATGATGGGTGCTAAGGCAAAATATCTTACAGCTAGTTTTATGATAGAAGAAGGATTTTTAATAAAAGATTTAGAGCAAATCCTAAAATCCTTTGGTAATACCTTAAAAGAATGCGGAGTAAAACTTATATCAGGAGATACTAAAGTCTTACCCAAAGGAACATTAGATAAAATTTTTATTACCACTACGGCTTTTGGGGAAGTTCTTTACCCCAATTTAAGTGCTTTTAAGATACCAGAAGACACTGCTATACTTTTAAGCGGAGATATTGGTGATCACGGAGCAATTATCTATTCTACCCGTGAGGGGATAAATTTACAAAGCAATCTACAAAGTGATTGCGCATTACTTTATCCTATGTTAGAGCCACTTTTTAAAAGTAATATAAAAATCTATGCTTTAAGAGATGCTACAAGAGGCGGTATTGCAAGTGTATTAAATGAATGGGCAAATACCTCTAATATTGGAATCACCATAGAAGAGAGCAAACTCCCTATCAAAGATGAAGTCAAAGGAATTTGTGAGCTTTTAGGGTTTGAAGCTTATAACTTAGCCAATGAGGGAATGTGTGTTTTAAGTGTCGCTAAAGAAGATGCTCAAAAAGCTTTAGAGATTTTACACAAAACACAAAAGGGTAAAAACGCGCAAATGATAGGTTACACTCATAATCATCATCCAAAATCCGTAATTTTGCAAACAGATTATGGTTCCAAACGTTTTTTAGAATACCCAAGCGGGGAACTACTCCCTCGAATCTGCTAATTCTAAGAGGTAATTACGCCACAATCTCCTTATTGTATTGCATTCTTAAGTCTTATGGGATCTTTTTAGGGATTCCGCACACACTCTAGCACTAGCCCAAGCAAAAGCTAAGTTATAACCCCCTCTATCCCCTACAATATCAAGCATTTCGCCTATAATATAAAGCCCACTTACGGCTTTACTCTCCAAAGTATTAATCTTTACTGCATTAGCACTTACTCCACCTCCACTAACTTCTGCATTTTCAAAACCTTGCAATTTAGGATTCTTAAATTCCCAATTTTTTAGGCAAAAAATCAGTTTTTTAATATTTTTTGTATGACATTGTTTTATCTTTAAAACTTCCATACAAACCCTAGCAAATTTGGGAGGTAAAAAACCATTTAATAGCTGTAATAACGACCTTTGTGGAAAACTTTTATGAAGTTTTAGCAACATTTGCTCTAAAAACTCTGCTTCAAAATTAGGCAAAAAGTCTATAATTAAAACATTATCCTGTGATGTTTGAATTTGCGAGGAAATATCCAAAATACCAAAACCCGAAACTCCATAGGAGGTAAAAAGTAAATCATCAATAACTTCTTTTTTGGTAATGGTATCAACCTTTAAAGTTATCTTAACTTTCAATTTCATACCACTTAAATCCCTTAAACTATGGGTATCAAGCTTTAATGGAACTAACGAAGGATAAGTTTGCACAATCTCCAAACCAAGACTTCTTGCTAACTCTAACCCCTTGTTGCTTCCCCCAAGTTTTGGATATGCCTCACTCCCACAAGCAAGTATTAAATAAGAAGATTGATAAGTTCCTTTAGTGCTTTGCACAAAAAAATTTTTAGAATCCTTATGGATATTTAAAACTTCTTCTTCTAAGTGGATTCTCACCTTACCCTCTTCTAGCTTCAAAGAAAATACTTCCAAAAGGGATTTGGCACTTTGAGAATTTGGATATACCCTACCATCTAATTGCTGTGTAAGCAACAAACCCATTTTTCTGCAACATTCTTGAAACTCTGAAAAATTAAAACCCTCTAAAATAGATTGAATAGCTTGGGAAGTAAAGCTACTACTTTGATAGCAAGAGGTGCGTGTATAGAGATTATGAATATTACAGCGTCCATTACCTGTTGCTAAAAGCTTCTTTCCTAAAATTTTATTTTTTTCAAAAAGATAAATAGGCAAACCCAATTCTAAAAGTGAGATAGCACAAAAAATACCACTTGCGCCACCACCAACAATTATGATATTAGGAGTTATTGAAAACTCCCATAAGACATTATTTTATTATAGCGATTTTGTAAATAGTCCTTATCACTGCGTATCTCTTTTAAAGAAGTCAAAAAGTATTCCTTAATTTTCTGAGCCGCCATTTCTTTATCCCTATGCGCACCAATTTTTGGCTCCTCTATAATCGCATCAATTAAACCCGCTTCTTTAAGGTCTTCTGGAGTAATCTTCATAGATTGCGTTGCACCCTCAATCTTACTAGCATCATTCCATAAAATAGCCGCACAACCTTCAGGAGAAATAACACTCAAAACAGAATATTCCATCATAGCTAATCTATCTGCAACAGCAATTGCCAACGCTCCACCACTTCCACCCTCTCCAATAACAATAGAAATTGTTGGTATTCTTAAGGTGCTAAACTCTTGTAAATTTTTCGCTATGGCTTCACTTTGCCCCCTCTCTTCAGCACCAACACCAGGATAAGCACCAGGAGTATCGATAAACATCAATAAAGGGATATTGAATTTTTCTGCTATTTTTGCAACTCTCAAGGCTTTGCGATACCCCTCTGGATTTGGCATACCAAAATTCCTATAAATTTTATTCTTTGTCCCTCTTCCCTTTTCTTCACCAATTATCATAACTTTTTGGTTATCAATTTTTCCAAGATAGCAAACAATAGCATTATCATCACTAAAATGCCTATCTCCATGAATTTCTACAGAATCTTTTAAAAGCAAATTAATATAATCCATTGCATAAGGGCGATCAGGATGTCGCGCTAATTGTAATTTTTGATAATCGGAGAGATTAGAATAAACTTTGTGTATTTCTTTATCTAAGTCTTTTTGCAAAATCTCAATTGCGTGAATATCATTCTTCAGTTGTGCCGTTGTGATACTCTCTTGAAGTGTTTTGATTTTTGTTTCAAATTCTAAATAAGTTGACAAACCCTTACACCTTCTTAAAAATAACAACTCCATTAGTTCCACCAAAACCAAAGGAATTACTCATAATCGTATTCACATTAGCCTCTCTTGCCCTATTAGGTATATAATCTAAATCACATTCTGGATCTTTTTGTGATTGATTAATCGTTGGGGGTAAAATACCTTTTTGCATAGCCATAATTGCAATGACTGCCTCTATACCACCTGCTGCCCCTAAACAATGCCCTATTTGACCCTTTGTAGAGCTTACAGGAGGAACATCACCATTAAACGCTTTCTTAAGTGCTAAAGTTTCATATAAATCATTGTATTTTGTGCTAGTTCCGTGAGCATTGATATAATCTATCTTGGTATTTGCCATTTTTAGAGCATCGCGTATGGCTCGATAAGCACCTTCTCCCTCTGGGGATGGAGCTGTGATATGATTAGCATCACCACTCTCACCAAAACCAATTAATTCTGCATAAATTTTAGCCCCTCTTTGCTTTGCTATTTCGTATTCTTCTAAGATTAAAGCAGCCGCACCCTCTCCCATAACAAAACCGCTTCTTTTAGCATCAAATGGACAAGAAGCAAGTGTAGGTTCATCATTTCTATCACAGAGTGCTTTCATTGCGGCAAAACCGCCAATACCAACCCCACAAATTGCAGATTCTGCTGCAACTACCAACATCCTATCTGCTTGATTTATCATAATTGTTTTTCCTGCTTCGATAATAGCGTGCGTACCGGCTGCACAAGCTGTAACACTTGCTAAATTTGGACCTTTAAGCGAAAAATCAATGGAAATAAATCCACCTAACATATTCACTAATGCAGAGGGAATAAAAAATGGAGAGATTCTTTTAGGTCCCTTGTCAAAATTAATCACAGAATTTTTTTCAATATTTCCTAAGCCACCAATACCAGAAGCAGAATACACGCCAAAGCTTTCTGCATCAATATTGCTCACTAAACCTCCTTGTGAATCAAGAAGTTCGCTATCTTCCATAGCTTCCTTAGCGGCTTTAATGCCAAGCTGAATAAATCTATCAGCTTTCTTTACTTCTTTAGCATCCATTACACTCACAGGATCAAAATCAGTAATTTCCGCAGCAATTTTCACAGGAAATTCAGAAATGTCAAAAGAGGAGATTGTTTTAATTCCACATTTTCCCTCAACAATAGCCCCAAAAGAATCCTCTCTATTTAATCCTAAAGCATTAATCATTCCAATACCTGTAACTACAACGCGTCTCATATTTCTCCCTTAAAAACTTGAGTAAAATGCTTCATAGTATGCCAAAGGACATACTATAAGACATATCAATTAAGATTTTGCCTTTTCAATATAAGCCACTACATCACCTACTGTTGCAATCTTTTCTGCATCTTCATCAGGAATTTCAATCTCAAACTTTTCTTCTAATGCCATTACCAATTCAACAACATCTAAAGAATCGGCTCCCAAATCATCAACAAATTTAGATTCTGATTTAACCTCACCTTCATTTACATTTAATTGCTCTACTACCACAGCTTTCACATCATCAAATATTGCCATATAGCATTCTCCTTAAATTTTTCGATATTTAAAATGAAGAGTAATTGTAGCTAAGTTTTTCTTAAAAAACTTAAAGCCTCTACATATACAATCCGCCATTAACCTTTAAAACTTCTCCTGTTATATAATTTGCATAATCAGAAAGCAAAAAGGCAACCGCTCCAGCTACTTCCTCTCCTGCTCCAAAATATCCTAAAGGAATATTGGTAATATAAGATTGCTGGATTTCTTCCTTAAGATTTTTTGTCATATCACTTTGGATAAATCCGGGAGTAACACAATTAAAACGGATTTTTTTACTACCACCTTCTTTTGCAAAAGATTTTGTCATAGCTATCATACCACCCTTACTTGCTGCATAATTACATTGCCCTATATTCCCAATCTCACCAATAATAGAAGCAATATTCACAACACTACCATATCCCTGTTTGCGCATAATTTTTAATGCCTCCTTACAACCAATAAAACAAGAAACTAAATTGGCATCCAAGACTGCATTAAACTCCTCTACCTTCATACGCATTGAAAGCTTATCATTAGTAATACCTGCATTATTAACCAGATAACCCAATTCTCCATCACTTTGCACTATAAGTCCTAAAGCCTCTACAAATTGTGCTTCATTAGTGGCATCAAAACAGACAACAGCTACTTTGCCCCCTTGCTTTTCAATCTCATCTTTTAAAGCATCTGCAACTTCAGGCTTAGAGCGATAATTAATCCATACTTTTAATCCCATTTGCGCAAGTAACCTTGCAATATCTGCTCCAATGCCCCTACTAGAACCTGTAATTAAAACATTTTTGCCATAAAATTTCATAACAATCCTTAAAAATAAAAGGATATTATACCTAAATTTAGGCGGTTACCTCATAATAAATAAGGGTTTTAGAATTAGCCATATCCCTCTTTATATCAAGTATATTCAATCCCTCAATCATCAAACACTCTAACTCCTTGAGAGTTTTTAAATTATTATTGGCACATTCTCTTAGCAAGATTCCACGATAATATTTTGCATAATGGCTCACTTTTTTTTGATTCTTTATAAAAATAGGTTCATAGACTAAAAATGTAGAGGGTATTGGAAGACATTGTTGATAAAATCCTGCCCTTAAATCTAAAATCTCCTTTTCTTTATCTAAAAACTTCAAATATTTTTCTTTATTCTTAGCATAAAACTTTTTACTTTCAAAACCCAAAAATCCATTTCCTTGCTTCAAATCATAATAGGGAATCAAATCATTAGCTTTCAATAAACCAAAAAGGTTTGAAAAGATTAAAACTTGCCTATCAATATATTCTTGAGAATTTAAAGGTAATTTTTCATAATCAAGCGCTCTAAAAGCTACACCATCATAGCGCAAAATAGCCTTTAATAGCGGTATTTTAAAAATATTTTGCAATAAAGCTATTTCGTTCATATTAAGGTTTTTAACCCCTAAAAGTTTCTTTAACTCTTCATCACTTGCACTTGTCAAAAAAGCATAATAAGCATTTAAAACTTCTTCTAAATTAGGGGTTAAAAAATCCTTATAAAACTCTTTTTTAGTTTTTATCTCTTGTGAATGGGAAGTTTTTTTCTTTTCGCTAGGTGAGAATAAAATCCACATTTTAGACCTTTATGTTATAATTTTGGCAAATTCTATCACTAAAGGCTAGGTTATGCAATATTTATTTAAGCTTTGTCCCTATTTTTTAGCCCTCTATTTACTACTTATTGGCATTAGTTTAGGAGCTGCTTTAGCAAGTGGGGCTTTTACTGCGCCCTCTATTTTTCGCGCTGCAGAGATTGTTCAAAATTTAGAAATCACTACTTTTCAATCAGGCATTTTAATGACTTCTATTTTTATCAAGCTTAATTTTCTATTAAATATTTTAGCCTTATATATTATTATCTATGAAACAATACTAAGCTTCTATAAAGAAAAATTTACGCCTTTATTAGGGCTAATTAATGTTATTTTAATTTTTCTTTTTACTCTGTATTACACTCCTTTGATTGTAGAAGCACAAATCTCAGGGGAAGATAGCCTTTATAATGAATCTTTTGTTGCTATGCATCACCAATCTGTTTTAGTCTTTAAAACCCTTATCATAGGCTTATGTGTGCTTTTTATTTATCGTGTTTTAAAGGTTATTAATAGCGGTTACAAAGGTAAATAAACTCACAATTTCTGCAAACCTCTCTCTTTTCAGAAAGCTCAAAAGAAATGGCTTTTGCTTTAGCCTTAATCTCCTCTAAATATTTGGATAGATATTCTTGTTTTTCCACTAATACTTCCTCATAAATAATTTGTGGTTGGCAAATACTATAAAAAGCAGCTTTAATGGATTCTCCTAATTTCAAATCTTTAAGTGCTAAAGCATAGATAGGAAGTTGAAAATCTTTAGATTTTTCATAATTTTTTTGTGTATCGCATTTTATTTCTCTCTTGTATTTATAATCCAAAATCAAAATCTCATCACCCCTTTTATCAATCCTATCTATCTTTCCATAAAAAGGAATCCCACAAAACTCCATAGAGAATTCCTTTTCAAGTGCTAAAGGAATCCAACCTTCTTGCAATCTTTTTTCTTCTTTTTTTAAAAAAGCTTCTAAATATCTTTTTGCTAATTGGCTCAAAAAATATTCTTGTTGGCTAGAGGAAATTTCAAGATTTTGATAAGTTTTTTGAATAACTTGTTGAAAATCTCTTTTCTCTAAAAACTCACTAAAACCCTCTTGCAAAGCTTTATGAATCTTACTCCCTATGTTAAAAGTTTCTTTTTTTTCTTTAAATCCCTGCACATAACGATAGTAATATTTTCTCTTACAGGTTAAAAAACATTCCAAACTCGTTGGACTAAATTTAAGCTCTAAAGGCTCTATAATCTCTATTTCTCGGTAATTCAACGCTCCTCCACGCAAAAAATACTGCCCAAACTCTAAAACATTACCCTCTAAAACCTGTTTTTGCGAAAATACCCTCTCATCTAATAAAAATCTTGAGGGTTTATCCTCTTGATTATCAAGAGTTAAAAGCCATACTTCTTTGGAATTTTTAAAAAGTTGTGAATAATAATATTTTTGTAAATTCTCTCTATCTACCCTAGTAGGCAATCCCACTTTTTGCCGTATCGTTGTATTTAAAAAAATATCTTTATGGCTTAGAGCAGGAACATTTTCTTCTATAAATTCTGGAATTAAAACATAACTAAATGCTATCCCCCTTGTTTCTAAAATCCCCATTATGCTAATTCTACCTCCACCCACATCATCTAAGGTTTCTTGCTCCAACATAAAAAGAAAGGCAAATACCTTATCTTTGGGGGATAAATGATAAAGATACTTTAACCCGCATTCAAATTTTTCTAAAACTTCATAAATTCTTGTTTTAATTTTTTTATCCTCTTGAGAGTTCCCTTTAAACTCTGCAAGAAAAGCCTTTAAAGATTCTAAATCTCTAAATCCTTCTAAAGATTCCAATAACGACTTAAAAAGTGAAGTTTCTATGATTTTCTTACCCATTGCAAAATTAAAATTCCTTGCCCTATCAAAAAGCTTAAGATATTTCACAAAATCCTCATTGGGTAAAACAACACAAATTTCCTCTGGTGCAATGCCTCTTTGCAACCATTTATCAATTTGCATAAACATTGCCCCAATTTGCGTGATTCTATCTGGTGTTTGCAGAATATGAATTTCTGCTTGTTTATCACCATTATCTTTTCTTAAAGAAACTTTTTCTATCTTCTTAGCTTCTAATTTCACAACAACTTCACCAAATTTCAAAGAAAGACCAAAGAGATTCTCATAATATTTTTGATTAAAAGCTTGAATATCAAGCTTAAAAAACACAGGTTTATAAAGAGAAATTTCCTCAAAAACCAACATTTCAAAGCGACTTAAAAAACCATCTAAAGCAACTTCAATACAATCATAATTCCCCAAAAGCTCAAAAGTAATTTTAAAATCTTCTAAAAAATATTTGTCAAAAAATCCATTAAAGGCTAATTTATCCTTATAAGATTTAAAAATCGCCTTTAAGACCTTCAAATGATCATCATAAAAAGCATAAACATCAAGCTTCTCTAGCTGTTCTAGCACGATACATTCTGCGCATAATTCATCATAAAACTTTAGAAAAAAACTAGAATTTAAAAGGAATTGTGAAAAATTCTTTGCAAATTCTCCAAGACCCTTGGTTTGATTTTCTCTAATAGCCTCATAGAGATAGATAAGACGCAAAAATTCTGGAATCTTAACTTTATTTTCAACCCTTAAAACAAAATCTAAAAACTCCCCAATACTCTGTGCATTAGGCAAAAAGTTCTGATGATTTTGATAAAAAAACTTAATGGCTCTGGAGGTGGAAAACAAGTAAAGAGTTTGAAGACTCACCTACAAAACCCTTTTAATCGTTTTTAAAACATTCTCCACACTAAACCCAAAATATGCAAAAAGTTCCTCTCCTTTGCCACTAGCCCCAAACCTATCCATACCAATAACCTCATCGGCAAAAGCTCTCCATTCTAAGCCTCGACTAGCTTCAATGGCAATCACTTTACCTTGCAATAAAGAATCTTGATAGCTCTTATCTTGCTTGAAAAATAAATCCAAACAAGGCACACTTACCACTTGAACCCCTAGATTTTCTTGCTCTAATTTTGATGCGCATTCTAAAGCCAAAGCTACTTCACTTCCACTTGCTAAAAATGTGATTTTAACAGGCTTTGTGGATTTTCGTTTTAAATATGCACCCCTTTTTACATCCTCTTTATTGATCTTTTCTAAAACAGCAAGATTCTGACGACTTAGCACAAAGGCACAAGGACCCTCAATCTCCAAAGCACACTGCCAAGCTGCGATATTTTCATTAGCATCTGCTGGACGAAAAACATTCAAATTTGGCATAGCCCTAAAATGGCTTAATTGTTCAATGGGTTGATGGGTTGCGCCATCCTCTCCCACGCCTATACTATCGTGCGTCCAAATATAAAATACCTTGCTTTTCATAAGCGAAGCTACCCGCACACTAGGGGTTAAATAATCACTAAACACAAAAAAAGTCGCATTAAAGGGCAAAAAAAGCCCATAATTAGCTAAGGCATTACAAATAGCCCCCATACAATGCTCCCTAATCCCAAAGTGAAAATTACGCCCTTTAGGAAAATCCCCCATACCCTTTAATTCTGTGTTATTAGAAGGTGCTAAATCTGCACTCCCCCCAATAAACCCCTCTAAGGCTTTAGCAATGGCATTTAAAATCTCTCCATTACTAGAACGCGTTGCGATACTCTCCCCTGTTTTAAACTCTGGATAAACAATCGCATTAAAATCAGGATTTAAAAGCCTCTCTAAAAACTCTCTTTTAGGATGATTCTTAGAGATTATCTCCCATTCTTTATTGGCTAACTCTCCGAGTTCTTGCGTATTTTTAAAGCCAATAGCACAGGAGGGGGGAACAAAAAATTTCTGCTTAGAATCAAAACCCAAAGCTTCTTTAGAATCTTTAATCTCTTGCTCTCCTAAAGGAGCACCGTGGCTTTTATGAGAACCACAAAGCCTAAGTGAGCCTTTGGCAATCTTTGTTTTAGCGATAATAAGTGTAGGCTTTTGAGCATTTTTGGCATTTTCTAAGGCTTCATCAATAGCTAAAAAGTTATGCCCATCAATCTCAAAAACCTCCCAATTTTGCGCTTTAAATCTTGCTTTTACATCCTCGCTAAAAGCAATCTTACAATCTCCTTCGATAGTAATATCATTACTATCATAAATGACAATGAGATTATTAAGACAATGCAAGCCCGCCAATGAAGCAGCCTCATAAGAGATTCCCTCTTGTAAATCTCCATCCCCACAAAAGCAATACACCTTGTGCGAGATAAGATCCTCCCCCAACATAAAAGAAGCCATTTTTGCCCCCATTGCAAAGCCAACTGCATTAGCGATTCCTTGCCCCAAAGGACCTGTGGTAATCTCAATCCCTTGTGTATGTTTATATTCAGGATGACCCGGAGTTTTAGAGCCTAATTTTCTAAAACCCTTTAAATCCTCCAAACTTACATCAAACCCCCATAAATGAAGCAAACTATACACCAAAGCACTAGCGTGCCCTCCACTAAAAACAAGCCTATCCCGATTAATCCAACAAGGATTTTTGGGGTTTATTCGGATATGATAGCCCAAAACCACTGCAATATCTGCTAATCCCATAGGAGCACCGGGATGTCCGCTATTTGCTTCTTGCACCATATCCGCACAAAGGAATCTTAAAGTATCCGCCATCAACTGATATTCATTGATTTCATTTTTATCCAACATTATTTCCCCTCATCTTAAATCTTTAAAGAATCCTTTTGAATTTTGCTTGTAAAGCTTCATAAAAGAATTAGCTCTTTTTGTAGTGCTATTTTTATTGAAATCTTATAAAACTTTCTTTCCATTAATTTTGCAATCTACAATAATCTCTTATTTAGTTATAAGCTAAATGATAATTACTTATTCCTTGCAGTAGCAAATTCCCATAACTTTAAAAAAGGAATTTTACTATAAATACCCAATCTTTACTGAAAAATTTAAGAAAATTGCTGAATAACCTTTAAAAATTCTTTATAAACTTTGTTTAAATCATTGATCTCTTCTAATCTCTCCTGATTGAATGGTGAATCTTTTTGTAATATCTCCAATCGTTTATAAATATAGCAAAAAAGCTGATAACTAATATCAGGTATTTTATCTAAATCATCACTATTACCTTTAATCACAGCCTTAGCTGGGATTCCAACAGCCGTAGAATTTGGGGCAATAGAATGAATAACAACAGAATTTGCGCCAATTTTTGAATGTGAGCCAACAACAATATTCCCAAGCACTTTTGCACCCGCTCCAATAATCACATTATCCCCAATAGTTGGATGCCTCTTAACTCTCTCTAAGCTCACGCCCCCTAAGCTCACTCCTTGATAAATTGTTACTTCATTGCCAATCTCTGCAGTCTCACCAATAACAACACCAATGCCATGATCGATAAAGACTCGATGACCAATCTTACAAGCGGGATGAATATCGACATTGGTTAGCCATTGCGTAATTCCCATTATAACTCTTGCTAAAACTTTAAAGCCTCTATTATAAAGACTATGTGCGAAACGATAATGCACTAATGCTATTAAACCCGGATAGTTAAAAAACAATTCTATTTTAGAGTTAATCGCAGGATCTTTTTGTAAAATCACTTCAAAATCCTCTTTTATCGTTCCCCATAGGGTTTTTGCATACTCCATCACATAGCTCCCTCATTCTTAAACACAGTTCTTAAATAACCATTTTCACTAAGCATAATATAAAGTTGTCCTAATACCTCTTGCTTGGATTCTTCAGAGATTTTCTCACTCTCATCAAGCTTTTGCTTTAATCGTCGCTCAATTTCTTTAGTATCATAATCCAAATCATCTAATACATCTAAAATCGTTTGCGCTTCTAAGAGATTTTCTATTTTATAATTTCCCTCCTCATCAAAGACAACGCTAAATTCTGTGGGGTGTGTAAAAAGATTATGCCGCATTCCAAGCACTTCTTGATAAGCCCCAACCAAGAAAAAGCCTAAAAAATACTCCTCTTTATTGACATCAATATCGTGTAAAAAAAGTGGCGTGTTTTTATTAAATGCTATTTCTCCATCACTATCACAGGTAATATCCCACAAACTCGCACTTCTTGTAGGTTTTTTGTTGAGTTTATCAAGCGGAATAACAGGAAAATTCTGTCCTAATCCCCAATAATCTGGCAAACTTTGAAAAAAGCTACAATTTAGCAAATACCGCTCTTGCACTTGCTCTTGAATCCTAATAATATCACGATGGTTTTTGTGTTTTAAAATCTTAATCACTTTTTTGATAATTAAATGCACCAAAACTTCTGTATTGCTTCTATCTTGCAAATCAATATAACCTAAATCAAAAAGCGTTAGAAGTGATTCCATATGCTCTAAGCTATCGTGCAAATATTCAATGGCGGTTTTATCCACCACGCTATTATAGAGGTCATAAAGTTCCTCAATGAGTGGAGGATTCTTTTCTTTTAAGCGCAAAGCTTCCTCATCATATTCTTGAGAAAAAAGCTCTAAAACAGGACTAATAAGCACTGCGTGGTTAGCACAAACATAACGACCGGATTCGATAAAAATATCTGGCTCTGGCTCTTTTTTGTTTTTAGCAATCTCTTTAAGCGTAAAGACAACATCACCACTAAATTCCGCTAAAGTGTAATTGCGGTTTTGATGATTTTCATATTGCGTATATTCTACGGCTAATCCCCCACCAATATTGACATATTTAAGGTTTTTAGCTCCCATTTTACGCAATTCTGCATAAATATTTCCCGATTCCCTTAAAGCTTTTTTTAAAGGCGAAATATCGCTAATTTGACTCCCAATATGAAAATGAATCATCGTAAAATGCTCTAAAAGCTTATTTTGTTTTAAAAGCTCAATAGCCTCCACAAGCTCTGTGGCACTCAAACCAAACTTAGAATGAAATCCTCCACTTTTTGCCCAAACTCCAACCCCTGTGCTATGAAGTCTTATCCTTAATCCAATCTTTGGGTAAGGCTTTCCCATAGTCTTTGCGACTTCAATGATAGTTTCAAGCTCATTTAACCCTTCAATCGTAAGCGTAATATCATACCCCATTTTTGCAGCGATAAATCCGAGAGAAATCATCTCTTTATCTTTAAAGCCATTAACGGTAATTGGGGCGTTTTCATTGGTATAAGCCATAGCGATAATAAGCTCTGATTTACTCCCGGCTTCTAGTCCATAGCATCGATTTTGTGTTAGCTCCATTAAAGGTAAAATAAAATTAGGATAATGATTGACTTTGATAGGAAAAACAGCTTTAAATTTGCCTTTATAATGATTTTCTTTAATAGAATCTTCAAAGCTTTGAAAAATCTTTTCGATTTGCTTTTCTATCAAATGAGGGAAGCGGATAAGCAAGGGACCTCTATACCCATCTTCTCTAACTCTTTTTACAATTTCAATGAGTGCGGGTTTATTTTTGTAATTTACTTTGACTTGACCATTTTCAATCACAAAATCATCATTAGCCCAATATTTAATGCCATAATCAACCATATCGATACCTCAAATTCAAAATACAGAAACATTGTAACATAATTCTTAAAAGTTATTTATTTTGCCTTTGTGATTGTTTAATCATTTATTTTTTTAAGTTATTATCCAAAAGTATAAAAACTTTATTCAAATTTTTAAGGATACAATAATGAAAGCTTTTACATATTCGCTCATTCTAGCAACTGCTTTATCAAGCTCCGCTCTAGCACAACCGCATAATCATTCGCACTCTCATTCGTCTATAAAAACCCCTAATCAAGGGATTTTGACAACTATTATACAATCTATGCACGAACCTATGATGAAGCATAGCCCTGTAAAAAGCGGAAATGCCAATAAGGATTTTTTAAGCAATATGATACCTCATCATCAAGGTGCCATTTTAGCTTCAAAGGAAGTATTAAAAGTACCTAACCTAAACCCAAAAATTCGCAAAATTGCAGAAAACATCATTAAAAGCCAAGAAGAAGAAATTAAACTTTTTAATTCTTTACTTAGTAAATCTCTCCCCCAAACACCAAACAAAAAAGCTTATAAAAACTTCTACGATGAAAGCCAAAAGACTATGGATTCTATGATGGATAAAATGAATAAAGCTTATGATGATAATCCACAAAAAGCTTTCTTAGCTGGTATGATACCCCATCATCAAGGTGCTATTTTAGCTTCAGAACAAATTTTAAAAATTAGTGATGATTCAAAAACCCGAGAGATTGCTAATGATATTATCAAAGAGCAGACTAAAGAGATAGCAGAAATGGAGAATCTTTTAAAAGAAATGGAATAAACCCCCATTCCTTTTCTTAAACGAGTTAAAATTAATTAAGCTGTAATATTAAACCCATCTTGTGCATTAACATTTTGCCCATTGTTTCCTGTCCCATTTTGGACATTTTGTGCATCTATTGAACGCCTATTATTTTCATTATCTCTATTTTGTTGAGCGTTTAAAGTATTATTGCCTTGACTTGTTGAATTATAATCATTGTAACCACCATAATAATTCGCACTACTTACATTCATAATTGCTTCCTTGTTCTTAAAAATTAGAGTCTATTTGTATCCCAAAACTCCTTAAAAAAATATTATTTAAAAACTATAACCCCATAGAGGATTATCGGAAATAGAGATATAAAAGCAGAGATAAGAGATTTTAAAATCTCATAAAAAGTTTAAATCTTATTTTTATTTTTTAATGAAGCCTTTGCTATACTAAAAAAATTTACAAATTCTAAAAATTATTAAGGAATACTAATGCAAGAGGTTATTGACTCAATTGCGCAATATGGCTATATTCTCTTATTTTTATACTCTTTAGGCGGTGGTTTTGTCGCCTTAGTAGGTGCAAGCGTATTGAGTTATGTAGGAAAAATGGATTTAACACTAACTTTAATCATAGCAGGTATAGCAAACTTCTTAGGAGATATTGCACTTTTTTACCTTGCACGTTACCAAAAACAAAGTGTTATGCCCTATTTTGCAAAACACCGCAGAAAACTTGCTCTAGTGCATTTGTTAATGAAAAAATATGGTTCGTGGATTTTAATTATCAAAAAATACATTTATGGACTTAAAACTCTCATTCCACTAGGAGTTGCCCTAACGCATTATCCTTTTAAAAAGTTTATATTTTATAACGCCATAGGTTCGCTAATTTGGAGTATTAGCGTTGGAGTTTGTGGATATTTTCTAGGAGAAATTCTTATTAAAACCTTTGATACTCTTTCTAATTATCCCTATATTGCACCTTTATTTATAATCATCTTGTTTGGAGGTTTATGGCTATGGCTTAGCAAAACAAGTAAAAAATGGAGGCAACAATGAATCTCAAAAGATGTATAAAAAATCAGGTCTTAATTCTTGATGGAGCAATGGGGACAGAAATACAAAAAAAGGCTATACCAAATTGGGGAACAAATACCAAAGGAGAAAGCCTTAATGGATGTAGTGAAGCCTTAAATCTTTATACCCCCTCTATTATTCAAGAAATCCATACAAGCTATTTACAAGCAGGTGCAAATATCCTAAAAACCAATACTTTTGGGGCTATGCCCTGGGTTTTAGCAGAATATGGTTTAGAAGATAGGGCAAAAGAAATAGCAAAATTAGGTGTGCAACTAGCCAAAGAATGTATCCATAAACATAAACCCTCAACCTATCAAAAAGATGCACTTTTTATAGCTGCTTCCTTAGGTCCTGGGACAAAGCTTCCTAGTTTAGGGCATATTACTTATGATGAAATGTTTTTAGGTTATTGCCAATGCGTAGAAGGATTTAAAGAAGCAAAGGCTGATATTATCCTCTTAGAAACCGCTCAAGATCCCTTGCAAATTAAAGCAGCTATCAATGCTTGCCAAAGCGTAGCCAAAGAGATTCCCATTATGGTTTCAGCCACTATTGAAACCAATGGTGCTATGTTAATAGGAACAGATATTGTAACGCTTTTTCATATTTTAGAATCCTTTGATATTTTATCTTTAGGGATTAATTGTGGTTTAGGTCCTGATTTAGTCAAAAGGCATTTATTAGCCCTTAGTGAAGTTTGTAAATTTCCCATTTCTATCCACACTAATGCAGGTTTGCCCCAAAACAAAGGGGGGGTTACCTATTATCCAATGGAAGCAGAAGAATTTAGTGAGATTCAAAAAGACTTTTTAAATATTAATGGAGTCTCTTTGCTTGGTGGTTGCTGTGGGACTACACCTGAGCATATCAAGCTTTTAGTAGAAAAAACTAGAGGCAAAACCCCTCTTCCACCAAAGGCAAACTATCAACCAAGTATCACCTCTCTCTTTAATGCCTATACACTCAAACAAATTCCCTCTCCACTACTCATTGGAGAACGTTCCAATGCAACAGGCTCTAAAGCTTTTAGAGAACTTCTCTTACAAGAAAACTATGAAGCGGCTTTAAGCGTAGGAATGGAACAAGTAAGAAGTGGGGCGCATTGCCTTGATGTAAGCACTGCTTTTGCAGGAAGAGATGAAAGCAAAGATATGCAAGAGCTTATTATGCGGTATTGCACGAAAATTTCCCTACCCTTAATGCCAGATTCCACACAAATTAAAGCTTTAGAAACTGCTTTAAAACTCATTGGCGGGAGATGTATTATTAATTCTGCTAACTTAGAAGATGGGATAGAAAAATTTGATGCAATTGCGCAATTAGCTAAAAAGTTTGGCTCTGCATTAATCTGTTTGACGATTGATGAAAAAGGAATGTGTAAAGATTCTAAAAGCAAGGTTGAATGCGCTAAAAGAATGATGGATAGAGCTATTACTATCCATAACTTAAGAGAAGAAGATATTATTTTTGATCCCCTCACTTTCACCATAGGGAGCGGAGATGAAGAATATTTTGATGCAGGCATACAAACACTCAATGCTATTTTAGAAATTAATAAGCTTTATCCTAAAGCAGGAACTATCCTTGGACTTTCTAATATTTCTTTTGGCTTAAGCAAAGAAGGAAGAATCTGCTTAAATTCTGTTTTCTTGCATTATGCCCTAAAAAATGGCTTAAGTGCTGCCATAGTCAATGTTTCTCACCTCATAGCTTATAACCAACTAGAAAAAAAAGATATAGAAGTTTGTGAAAATTTAATTTTTAATACCCAAAAAACCTCACAACCTCTCTATGACTTTATCCAACACTTTGAAAATAAAAATAGTCTCAATTTAGGAACAAAAAACAATGATTTGCAACTTAGCACACAAGAAAAAATAGAAAAATACCTCATCAATGGAGATTTAACAGCAATGTTAGAACTCTTACCCCAAGCCAAAGAAGAGATTAATCCCGAAGTTATTGTCAATGAGATTCTTATTGATGCTATGAAAATTGTCGGGGAAAAGTTTGGCGCAGGAGAGATGCAACTCCCTTTTGTTTTACAAAGTGCAGAAGTTATGAAAAAAAGTGTAGATTATCTTAATGAATTCTTACCCAAAAAAACAAGCAGCCATAAAACAACTATCGTTATAGGGACAGTCAAAGGTGATGTGCATGATGTAGGCAAAAACCTTGTAGATATTATTTTAAGCAATAATGGCTTTAATGTGATTAACATAGGCATTAAAGCAGAATTAGAAAAATTCTTAGAAGTGCTTAATACCCAAAAGATAGATTGCATAGGAATGAGTGGGCTACTAGTAAAATCTACACTTGTTATGAAAGAAAACTTAGAAGAACTTAAAAGATTAGGAATAAAAATCCCCATTATGCTAGGAGGAGCCGCTTTGAATCAAGCTTTTGTAGAAGAGTATTGTCGCCCTAATTATGAAGGCATTATTTTTTATTGCAAAGACGCCTTTGATAGTGTCGCTGCAATGCAAATCATTCAAAGTGGAGACTTTAGTGATTTAACCTTACCTAGCCAAAAAAATGCTAAAAAAGATTCCAAACTACAAAAAAGACTTGCTAAAAAACAAGAAGGCAAAGAAGAAATCACTATAAAACCCCTAAAATGCGAATTAGATTTCCAATACCAAACCTACTCTCCGCCTTTTTTTGGTAAAAAACATCTTAAACTCAATATGCAAGAACTCAATGAAGTTTTTGGATTTTTAAACAAAGATTTGCTGTTTAAACACCGATGGGGATACAACAAATTACCCAAAGAAGAATATCTAAACCTTAAAGAAAAAGAATTAGAGCCTATGCTACAATCCCTTAAAGAAGAGTTTTTAGAAAAGAATATTTTTGAACCCATTGTTCTTTATGGGTATTTTCATACTCGCACCAAAGAACCTCTGCAAAAAGAAGACGGGCTTATTTTAGAGTTAAGTCAAAATAAGGATTTCTCTAACTTTGAATCCTTTCTTTTTCCGCGCTCTTGCAAAAAACCTTATTTATGCCTTGGAGATTATTTCAATCCTCAAGGGGATATTTGCGCCTTACATTTAGTCTCAAGTGGTTTAAATTTCGCCCCTTTTGAAGAACAGCTTTATAAAGACTCAAAATACCACAAATATTATCTCACTCACGCATTGGGAATGGATTTAGCAGAGGCTTTAGCGGATTTTATTCACGCTAAAGTAAGGAAAGAATTAGGATTAGGCACAAAAGAGGGGCAAAGATATTCTTTTGGTTACCCTGCTTGTCCTGATTTAGCCTTAAGCAAAGGACTTTTTAATCTCTTAAAGCCAGAAAAATTAGGCATAACACTTACCCAAACTTATCAAATGATTCCAGAAGCTACAACTTCAGCTCTAATAGTCCCTCATAAAGAGGCAAAATATTTTTCGATTTAAAGGATAAAAAATGTTTAAAAAACTCAATGAAGAAGAACAAAGAGTTCTGTTATATAAAGGCACAGAAGCACCCTTTAGTGGGAAATACGAAAACTTTTTTGAAAAGGGTATTTATGCTTGTAAGCAATGCGGGAATGAACTTTACACTTCAGAGAGTAAATTTCATTCAGGTTGCGGTTGGCCTAGCTTTGATGATTGCATACAAGGCGCCATTAAAGAGCAGCTTGATGCCGATGGCAGAAGGATAGAAATACTTTGTGCAAAATGTGGTGGGCATTTGGGGCATATCTTCAAAGGAGAGGGTTTTACAGCAAAAAACACGAGACATTGTGTAAATTCAGTTTCATTGGATTTTAGAAAAAATTAGTTTTTGTAAGAGAAATTTTGCTAAAATCAGAATGTGAAATTCAGCTTTATTAGACTTTAAGGAAAATATGGAAGAGTTATTCATACAATGGCTACAAGAATATGGCTACATTATCTTATTTGTTTGGAGTACATTAGAGGGCGAATTAGGTCTTATAATGGCTGGGATTATGTCTCATACAGGACATATGTCCCTACCTATTGCGATTCTTGTAGCGGGACTTGGAGGATTTGTAGGCGATCAGGTTTATTTCTACATTGGTCGTTACAATAAACCCCTAATCTATAACAAACTCAAAACCCAAAGACGAAAATTTGCGCTTGCTCACCTACTTTTACAACGTTATGGTTGGCCCATTGTTTTTATTCAACGTTATTTGTATGGTATGAGAACCATTATTCCTATGAGCATTGGAATTACGCGATATAGTGCAAAGACTTTTGCCCTCATTAATTTTATTAGTGCTATTATTTGGGCAGCTATTACAATTTTATTAGCTTATTTCTTTGGGGAAGAGTTATTACAACTTGTAGAATATGGAAAAGAGCATTATTATATTGCCATTCCTTTTGCTATTCTCATAGGTGGAGGAATCTACTATTATCTTCATAAAGCTACGCAAAAAGCTGGAAAAACCATTCAGGAGAAATCAAATGAAAATTTTAGCTAATTATCAAAAGGGGGAGGTAGAAATACTTTTTATTCGAGACAAAAAAATGTCGCAGCTTACAAAAGCCCAAAAAGATACTCTGTCTCTTTTAGGATTTGAAGGGATTGGAAATATCTTTATTCCAGAGAGTAAAACTTTTTTTATTGGTATTCAAAAATCTTTAGAAGACTTCCCAAATTCTCTAAGAGATTCCCTAGCCCAAGCTATAATTAATCTTAAAAAACTCAAAATCAAATCTATAAGCTTAGAAGCAAAAAACTTGCAGGAAGTCAAAGAAATCTGCGAGGGAATCTTACTTGGTGATTATACCTTTGATACCTTTAAAAGCGAAAAATCCAAAAGCACCCTAAAGGAAGTTTATATCCACACACCCACATTAGACAAAAAAGCTGTTGATTCACTCATTGCACAAACCCAAATCATTACCTATAGTGTCAATACAACAAGGGAACTTATCAATACCCCACCTATGAAAGCTACCCCTCAATACATAGTTGATTTCGTAAAAAAACTTTCAAAAGAGGTCGGATTTGAATGCAAAGTGTATGATGCAAAATTTTTAGAAAAAGAAAAAATGGAAGCTTTTTTAGCAGTCTCTAAGGCAAGTTGCCATAGCCCTTATTTAGTGCATTTAACCTATAAACCTAAAACTTCAAAAAAATCTAACCTAAAAAAGTTTGTTTTTGTTGGAAAGGGTTTAACTTATGATTGTGGCGGACTAAGCTTAAAGCCCGGTGACTATATGACAACAATGAAAGCAGACAAAAGTGGGGCTTGTGCGGTTATTGGTATCATAGATTCTCTAGCAAGGCTTGGGGTAGAGGCTGAAATACACGGGATTTTGGGATTAACAGAAAATATGATTGGAGGGAATGCCTATAAACCTGATGATATTTTAATTGCTAGAAATGGCAAAAGCATTGAAGTAAGAAATACCGACGCAGAAGGTCGTTTAGTATTAGCTGATTGCCTTAGCTATGCAAGTGATTTAAAACCTGATTTTTTGATAGATTTAGCGACACTTACTGGAGCTTGTGTTGTAGCACTAGGTGATTACACAATGGGAATTATGGGATACAACCAAAAGCTCAAAGAAGATTTTTTAAAAATAGCGTCTAATGCGGGAGAATTAGGAGGAATCCTTCCTTTTAATCCTTATTTAAAAAAGCTTTATAAATCCGAAGTGGCAGATCTTTGCAATATTCCATCAAGTCGTTATGGAAGCGCAATAACAGCAGGGATGTTTTTAGGAGAGTTTGTCGCAGAATCTTTATCACAAAAATGGTTACACTTAGATATTGCAGGACCTGCTTATGTAGAAAAATCTTGGGGAGTAAATCCCTTTGGCGCAACCGGTGCTGGAGTAAGGGCTTGTATAGAATTTGTTAGACAAAAATCAAAGGCATAATATGGGCTTATCTATTGGAATTATAGGCTTACCTAATGTAGGAAAATCTACAACCTTTAACGCCTTAACTAAAACCCAAAACGCACAAGCAGCCAATTATCCCTTTTGCACTATTGAACCCAACAAAGCTATTGTTCCTGTCCCTGATGAGAGATTAAGAGAATTAGCAAAAATTGTTAATCCCCAAAAGATTCAACACTCTGTGATTGAATTTGTAGATATTGCAGGACTTGTTAAAGGTGCAAGCAAAGGAGAGGGATTAGGCAATCAATTTCTTGGTAATATTAAAGAAACCGAAGTAATTTTGCATATTGTGCGCTGCTTTAATAACTCCAATGTTACACATATTGAAGGCAATATTGATCCTTTACGCGATATAGAAATCATTGAAACAGAATTACTCTTAGCAGATATGCAAACCCTCCAAAAAAGAATCGAAAAGCTTACAAGAAACGCAAAAAGTGGAACGGATAAAAAAGCAAAAATGGATTTAGAAATCACCCAATCTTTGCTAAAACATATTCAAGGTGGAAATGCTGTAAGAGATTTTCAAAATAAAGACAGCGAAACATTTATAGCCCTTGATAAAGAACTTAGATTTTTAACAAACAAAACCATTATTTATGGAGCAAATGTCGATGAAGAAGGCTTAAAAGAAGATAATGAATTTTTTAAGAATCTTCAAGATTATGCCAAAAAAACAAATTCTGAAGTTATCAAAATCTGTTCAAAAATAGAAGAAGAATTGGTAGGATTAACACAAGAGGAACAAAAAGAATTTTTAAAAGAATTAGACATTCAAGAAAGTGGGCTTGATAGCATTATCCGCTTAGGATTCCAAAAACTAGGCTTGATTAACTATTTTACAGCAGGGGTAAAAGAAGTGCGCTCTTGGACTATCCATAAAGGCGATAAAGCCCCTATCGCAGCGGGTGTGATACACCAAGACTTTGAAAAAGGCTTTATTAAAGCAGAGGTTATTGCTTATGAAGATTTTATCCAATACCAAGGAGAAGCCAAAGCAAAAGAAGCAGGAGCAATGCGAGCAGAAGGAAAAGACTATATTGTAAAAGATGGTGATATTATACATTTTAGGTTTAATGTCTCTAAATAATCTTTTGTGAAAATTTTATCACATCTGATTCAACACAAACCCCTTAAAGGTTGCATTTATATCATCTTAAAAATAAATCCCATTGCCTCATTTTATGTTTTACTCTTTAAAACCCAGCAAAGATTGAATATTTTGTTGGTGCTTTTTTATGAATGCACTTTCTTGACAAAGGCTTTCAAATCTCTCTTGAAAGTCTTTTAAAAAATTATTATGGATATAAAAATTCTCAATCTCTCTCTCCCCTATTCTTTCATTATTATATTGATAAATCTCACTTAAAGACCTTCTTCCCTCTTTTGAGATAAAATATAAATATAAAGCTTTAGCAATCCCGCAATCTTTTAATCGCAATACCAAAATCCCAGCATTAGCAATAACAATTTTATCCCCAATCTCTTCACCTATAATCGCCACCTTTGGATTCACTCCACGAATAGCTAATAAAATATCATAAGGATATAAGCGAATATCCTGTATTTTCTTCGAGCTTGTTTTAAGGCTATATTCGCCAAAGGTGTTGGTAAAACCATAATCTTCAAAATTCTTTATTCCCATATCATAGCATTCTATAAGGTCTTTATTACCCCTCGTATCAATTCTCTGCCCTCTAAAACAGGTTTGCAAATATTCCTTAAGCTTTACTTTATCATCCATTAAAGTGTTTTGTATATAAAAAGTAGGCTTTAGGTAACCTTTCTCTAGCGATTCATAACTCACTAATTGTGAGTAAGCTCCATTTTGTTTAGAAAAATATAAATCTAAAATCTCCTCTTTGTTAATAATTCTATTATATTTACCTTCTTTTAGAAAAAAACTCTTTAAATCCATAAAAAGTACTTTTTTGCTTTCTTTAGATAATACCAATAAGCAAAATTCTCCCATTTGGTGGGGAAAAATATTTTTAGGCAATTCCATAATGCATTCCAATAATCGATTGTTTGTCAAATATTCACAGAATTTTTTACCCAAATCTTTATATAGCAAAACAGAACGAATGATGAAAATCGCTTTTGTCTTAAAATGAGCCAAAGAATGCGCTAAAAATGGTATTTCAGGAGCTATCTTGGAATAATAATCTAAAAAGACAAAGCGAGAATCCTCTTTGAAGTTAGGTAAAGTTTGCCGAATTAAAGGAGGATGGCAAAATAATTTGTCAAACACTCCTCTATCTTTTGATAAAGAAACATCATTTAAAACATCAATGACTTGAAGATGAGCCTCTTTAACTCCCGCTAAAGAAGCTAGAATCTTTGCAATACTAATAAGTTCTCCATTAATATCTTCGCCATAAATAACACAATCTCTTCTCTTTTCTTTTAATGAAAGCATCCAACTCCCCATACCACAACAAGGATTATAAATACTCTCTCCCTTTTTAATCTCTAAAAGATCTAAAATAAGAATATTAATCTCAATAGGGGTAACATAATCATAAAATCCCAAAATGGTCTTTTGTAAAGCAACGGCTTGGATAAACCTCTCAATATTTTCTAAAGAAATAGGCAATTCCCCAAAATTTCGTAAAACCTTTTTCCAATTTAACTTCCCATCAATTAAGATTGGCTCTATATGCAAAGATTCTAGATATTGATAAAAAGATTTTGGAATTTGCTTTTCTTTTGTATCAAGCAACACATTTTTAAACGTTGTGTTTTGATGAACTAATAAAAATTGCAAAATCACTTTTAAAGATTCTAAATTATCTTTAGAATATCTTTGAATATATTGAAAATTTTGCAACAATTCTTTCATAAATTCCCCTCTTTATTGCTTTAAACAAGTGGTAAAATTATAACAAATTTCTCCTTAGTAAGCAGAATTATCCCTCCATTCCTGCTTATAAAGAGGCTAAAATTTTTATAAAATTTATTTAAATTCAATTTGTATTTATAAAAATTTTTATAAAATCCTAGAAATTTCATCTAAAACGCTAAGAGTTATTCCAACTATGATTCATACCCACTTTATAGAAGACTTTATCAATAAATTAAAAAATAGCCAAAAATGCTTTACCTATGAGTTTTCGACACCTGCTAGCTTCTCATTAGAGGACTTTTATAATTTTAGCGACTCCTTACTTCAACAGCTTGATGCTTTTGTTTGCACAGATTCTCCATTGGCTAAACTCAAACATAGTGCGACTTTGGCTAGCCTTAAAATGCAAAATATTTTTAAAATCCCAAGCATTACAACGATGTCTATGAGAGATAGAAATACTCTCTCTTTGCAAAGTGAGCTTATTGGAATGAATAGCTTAGACCTACGGCTTATTTTGGCACTCACAGGAGACCCCTTAAGGCTTGGTAATCAAACACAAGCCAAAGGGGTTTTTGAAGGCAATAGTAATTTATTGCTTAAAATCATACGACAACTCAACCAAAAAAAAGATATTAACGACCAAAATATTCAAGGGGAGTGCAAGAAAATCTATCCTTTTAGTGTCTTAAATGCTTATCCAAACAAAAAAGAAACCTTGTATAAAAAGATGAAAGAAAAGATACAAAATGGAGCAGAAGCGATTTTCACACAGCCCATTTATGACTTACAAATTGCTCAAGAACTCATAAGCTGGAATAAACAAATCAATCAAGAATGCAATACACAATCTGTTTTGATACTTGGCTTTTTCCCCATTACTTCCTATAAAACTGCTTTGTTTTTACACCATAAATTACCCGGTGTCTATGTGCCACAAGATTGGCTTGATACCCTAGAAAAAGCCCATAGGCAGAATAATGAGGTAGCCATTGGATTAGCAAAAAGTAAGGATTTCTTTGAAAAACTTCGGTGTTTTTACCAAAAAATTCATTTTATGAGTGCTAATAAACCTAAACTCATTGAAAATATTTTATGCTAAAATCCCACAATAAATTTTAAGTAGAATAATATCAATGGTTGATCGTCCTTTATTTTTCTTTAGTGTAAGTTTAATCACTATTAGTATTTTATTTTCCTATTCTCTCTCTACTTTTGCTGCTTTATATTATGAATATAATGAATTTCATTTTATGATTCGTCAATGTATTGCTGGAGTTTTAGGGATTTTACTAATGTGGGGAATCTCCAAATGCAATCCAGATTCTTTTATTTTAAAGTTTGGATTTTTATTATTTTTTGGTGGAATTTTTTTAATGTTTATTATGCACTTCCTCCCTGAAAGCCTTGCAACAAGTGCTGGAGGAGCGAAAAGATGGATTAGACTACCCTTTTTCTCCTTAGCTCCTGTCGAATTTTTTAAGATTGGTTTTGTAATCTTTTTAGCCTGGAGTTTCTCACGAAGATTTTCTTTAGAAGAGCAAAAAGATTTAAAAGAAGAGTTTATTACTTTTCTGCCCTATACACTAGTATTTTTAATTGCTGTTTATCTGATTGCAATTTTACAAAATGACTTAGGGCAAATCGTGCTACTTGGCACAACCTTAGCTTTAATGATGATTTTTGCAGGTTCTTCTTTTAAACTTTTTTTATATTTACTAAGCTTTACCTTCACACTCTTTATTATTATAATCATCACAAGCGCTCATCGTATTATGAGAGTAAAAGCGTGGTGGGCTGGAACGCAAGACTTAATTCTCTCATTCTTTCCTCCAAGTATTGCCAATTCTTTGCGCGTTGAAAACCTCCCAGAACCTTATCAAGTCCAACATTCCCTAAATGCCATAGCCAATGGAGGTATTTTGGGAGAGGGCTTAGGCAATGGGCTAATTAAACTTGGTTTTTTAAGTGAAGTGCATACCGATGTTATTTTAGCAGGCATCACAGAGGAAATAGGATTTTTAGGATTAATGTGCATAAGTCTGCTTTTTTTAAGCCTTATTTTTAGAATCTTAAAAATCGCCAACCGATGCGAAAATACCATTTATTATCTTTTTTGTTCAGGCACTGCCATTATTTTAGGATTTTCTTTTTTGATTAATGCTTTTGGTATTTCTGGACTTATTCCTATAAAGGGTATTGCCGTCCCATTTTTAAGCTATGGTGGAAGCGCGATTTTAAGCTCAAGTATTATGATTGGTATGGTTTTGTCTATTAGCAAAAGGGCAAAAATATCCTAACTTTTAGGAGAGTTTAATTATAATATTAAATCCTAACACAACAAAGAGACAAAATGAAAGACACCAAAGCCTTAAATATTCCTACATTAAGCGGTAATCTTTGCAATCAAGTCTTACTTCAAGCCGCACAAGAATTCCAAACTCCGCTTTTTGTTTATGACTTTAACCACATAGCAGAAAAATACCAACAACTAAAACTAGCCTTTGCTGGAAGAAAAACACTTATCTGTTATGCCCTAAAGGCAAATCCTAACTTAAGCGTCATTAAAAAGCTCTCCACCTTAGAAAGTGGTGCAGATTGCGTTTCTCTAGGAGAAATTAAACGCGCTATTATTGCTGGAATCCCTCCTTATAAGATTATTTATAGCGGTGTTGGAAAACAAGATTATGAAATACAAGAGGCTTTAAAAATTGGCATTTTATTTATCAATATTGAAAGTAAAGAAGAACTTTTAAGGGTTGAGAAAATCGCTAAAGCTATGAATTTAAATGCTAGAATCTCTATCCGTGTTAATCCAGATATTGATGCCCAAACACATCCTTATATCTCCACAGGGTTAAAAGAAAATAAATTTGGTGTTAGCATTGAAGAGGCAAAATCACTCTATTTATATGCGCACAATTCTAAAATCTTAGAACCCATCGGGATTCACTTTCATATAGGCAGTCAATTAACCAAGCTTACACCCATTCAAGAATCTGCACAGAAAATTGCCTCTTTGACACATAGTTTATTGGCTTTAAAAATCAATTTAAAGTTTTTTGATATTGGAGGAGGTATTGGAATTACTTATAATGATGAAATTACTATTGATCCTTATGATTATGCACAAGCTATTTTAGAAACCCTAAGAGGGCTTGATATGACTATTATTTGTGAGCCGGGTCGATTTATCGTAGGTAATAGCGGAGTATTTTTAACAAAGGTTTTATTCGAAAAACAAAATCAAGATAAACGTTTCATTATCGTTGATGGAGCTATGAATGATTTAATCCGCCCAAGTCTTTATAATGCCTACCACCAAATTATCCCGCTAAAAGATACAAAAACCCCTCAAAGTCCCGCTGATATTGTAGGACCCATTTGCGAAAGCGGTGATTATTTAGGAAAAAACATTAATCTACCCAAACTACAAAGTGGGGATATATTAGCAGTGCTTAGTGTGGGGGCTTATGGATTTAGTATGGCAAGTAATTATAATACTCGCACAAAATGTGCAGAAGTTGCGATTGAAGATGGCAAATTACGACTTATTCGCAAAAGAGAATGTTTTGAAGATTTAATTGCTTTAGAAAAGGATTATTTAGAGGAGTTTTGATGAAGTTAGAACATTTTAGAAAAGAAATTGATACCATTGATGATAGTATTTTAGAGCTTTTAGAAAAACGTATGGAGATTGTCAAAAACATTGGAAAGCTCAAAATGCAAAGCAATGCCCCTATTTATCGTCCAGAGAGAGAGCAAGAAATTATCCAACGATTACTTAAAAAAAATCCTATTCATTTAAAGAAAAATGCTATTGAATCCATTTATTTAGAGATTTTTGCGGTAAGTAGGAATCTTGAACTTCCAGAACGAGTAGCCTATCTTGGACCACTTGGAAGCTATACTCATCAAGCCGCTGAAAGTCGCTTTGGGGCAATATGTGAATATCTCTCTTATAACACCATACAAACAACCCTTAAAAGCGTTGAACAAGGTTGCGCAAACTATGCAGTAATTCCTATTGAGAATAATCAAAATGGTATAGTTGGGGAAACGCTTGATTTGTTAAAAAGCACTCCTTTAAAAATTGTGGCTGAAGTTTATATGCCAATCCACCATTGTTTTGCAACTTCCTCTCAAAACATTCAAGAGATTAAAAAAATCTACTCAAAAGATATTGCCTTTGGACAATGCTCCCATTTCTTAAACGAAAGAAGCTTAGACCATATCCAAAAAATACCCGTAGATTCTACAGCTAGAGCCGCTCAACTTGCCGCAAAAGATTCTAAATCCGCTTGTATATGCTCACATATTGGGGCTAAACTCTATAAAGTGCCAATTTTGTTTGAAAATATAGAAAATAACGCCCATAACCAAACGCGTTTTATTATCATTAGCAACTTTAAAAATCAATCCTGCGGTAGAGACAAAACTTCTATTTTTGCAAATCTAGTAAATACCAACAAACCCGGGGTATTGTATCACTTGCTTCAAGATATTAAAAAGCTTAATATCAATATGACTTCTATCCAATCTCGTCCAGCACATTCAAATGGCAACTTTAGCTATTGTTTTTTTATTGATGTAGATGGGCATATTGATGATGATAACATTCACCAACTCTTTGAAATTTACCCCAAAGAATTAAAATGGCTCGGGAGCTATTTCAAAAATTAGTTTGCTTGAAAAATCTGTTAAAAAAATACTATAATTGCTTTCATAAACTCAAAAGGAGCTTAAATGGCAGAAGAAGGAAAAGAATCTAAATTATCAGCCTTAAAACAAAACAAAATGATTCTCTTTGCTATTATTGGTGTTGCGGTATTACTTTTAGTTATTTTAATTGTAGTAGCCGTTTTAATCTTTAGCGGTGATGATGAACCTCAAGCCAATGATCCCATTCAACCAACACAACAAAGTGCAGCAGAAAAAGGAAGTATAGCAAACCCAAATAGCAGCCTTTTAAGTGTAGGACCTATGTATCCCCTCAAACAATTTATTATTAATTTAATGAGCAGTGGAAGTGGTAAAAGATATTTAAAAACCTCTATTGTTTTGGAATTAAGCACAGCACCTTTACAACAAGAGATTGATACAAAAAATGATGTTATACGTGATGTTATTATTACCATCTTAAGCTCCAAAACCCTTGAAGAAGTCCAAACAACAAGAGGCAAACAAAAGCTAAAAGAAGAAATGATTGATAGAATCAATGAATTTTTGGTTGATGGTAGAATATCAAACTTATTCTTCACTGAATTTGTGGTGCAATAATATTTGATAGAAGTTGGCATTGATTTAGTCTCCATTAAAAGGATTGAATTATTTATCCAAAGATTTGGAGAGAAGGGATTATTGAGATTCCTCACTCCACAAGAGATAGCAATTACCAAAACAGCTCAAAATGTTGCAGGATTTTGGGCGGCAAAAGAAGCTTGTTCAAAAGCTTTAAAATGCGGTATCTCTAAAGAACTAACTTTTTATGACATTTTAATTTCAAAATCCCCAAAAGGAGCCCCTCTCCTAACACTCACACAAGATAAAATTATTGCTTTTAATCTCCATTCTCTAAGTCTTTCTATAACCCACGATAATGGTTTAGCTATCGCAATTGTTGCTGCAAATTTTAAAATAAAATAGGCTTCAATAAAAAAATGCTATAATGGCGACTTTATCTCATTAAAAAGGAATTTTGTGATTAGATTATGCTCTTCCTCACTTAGCAGAAAACTAATCTTATCATCATATAAAATTCCTTTCATACAATGTGATAATAATTTCAATGAAGAAAGTCTATCTTTAAAAACACCTAAAAGTTTTGTCTATCAAGCTACACTTGGCAAACATAAGGTTGCACTCCAAACTTATGGGCTAGAAATTCCACTTTTAGTAGTCGATAGTGTGGTAGAGTGCGACACAAAACTCCAACGAAAAGCCAAGAGCCTAGAAGAAGCAAGAAGTTTCTTGTCAGCACAAAGTAACGCTTCTATTAATATTTTAACTTGTATGATTTTACATTCTAAAAACTTCTATTTTCTAAATCTTAGTCAAACATATTATGAATTTTTTAATTTCAACAAAGAAGATATGGAAACTTATCTTGCTAGTAAAGAATGGAAAAATAAAGCAGGAGCCGTTATGGTAGAGGGATTTCATCAAAAATATATCAAAAAACAAATCGGAGAAACCTCTAATGCTATGGGATTAAACTTCCAAGCACTTCAACCCTTTTTAAAAGAAATATTATGAATACTGGAATGGTTGCTATAATGCTTGCTACTTCAATTGTTATTGGATTAATGGGGCTTATTGCTTTCATTTGGGGGCTAAAGAATGGGCAATTTGATGATGAAAAAAAAATGATGCAAGGTGTTTTATTTGATAGTGAGGAAGACTTACGACATATGGCAAATAATCAATCAATAAAAAAGGGAAAAAATGAAAGAATTTTATAATATTGCAATTATTGGAGGAGGTCCAGGAGGTATTGCTTCTGCGGTTGAATCAGTAATTTTAGGAATCCAAGATGTAATTTTATTTGAAAAAGGAGATGGTCATTCTACAACTATCCGTAAATTTTATAAAGACAAAAAACGAGTAGATAAAGATTATAAGGGACAAAAAATAGAGCTTAATGGTAATATCTATTTCTGCGATGGAACAAAAGAAAGCACCTTAGATTTGTTTGATAAAATCATTAAAGAGAACTGCTTTGAGGTTCATTTCAATACAGAAGTAGAATCCATTAAAAAAAAGGGAGATTTATTTGCTATCCAAACAGCTAATAATGCAACGATAAAGGCTAAATTTATCGTAATCTCCATTGGAAAAATGGGACAACCCAACAAACCTTCTTACCCACTTCCAAGTTCCCTTAAAAATGTAATCAACTTTAATGCCAATACCACTCAAGATGGAGAAAAAATCTTAGTTGTAGGTGGTGGAAACTCTGCTGTTGAATACGCTTGTGTGCTTAGCCAAACTAATCCTATTACACTCAATTATCGACGCACAGAATTTTCAAGAATCAACGAAACAAACCAAGATAATTTAAATGTATGCCTACAATCCCAAAAAATTACTCCAAAATTTGGTATAGATATCCAAAAAATAGAAGATGAAAAAGGCAAACCAAAGGTTTATTTTACAGATGATAGTAGCGAAATTTTTGATAGGATTATTTATGCCATTGGTGGAATAGCCCCTATTGATTTTCTCAAAAAATGTAATTTACAACTCAATGAAGATGGCACTCCTATAGTCGGAGATGATCATCAAAGCTCTGTAGATGGCATTTATATTGCTGGTGATATTCTTTTTAAAAATGGAGGCTCTATTGCAGCAGCATTAAATCACGGATTCCATATTATCCAAAGCATCAAAGCAAGACTTTAAGATTTTAAGGTTTTATTATAGAAGTTTTAGTAGAATAGAAATTTATTTTACAATCTTATTTATAAGGATAAGAAATGGCAAGAAGATGTTTTTTTAGCGGAAAAGGTCCTATGGTTGGCAATAATGTAAGCCACGCAAACAATAAGACAAAAAAAAGATCTCTCCCAAACTTAAGAACCATTAGAATTAAACTAGAGAATGGAACAACTACTAAAATTAAGGTCGCTGCTTCTACTCTAAGAACTATGAAAAAGCACTCTTAATCCTTTATTTTGGATTAAGTAGTGCTGAATAATTTTAAAAAATTCCTCCATTGGGAGGGTGTCCAAAAACCTGATATTGATTTATCAGGACCACTTTATGAACAACTAAAACCTTTTAGAACTCCTTTTATATTATTATTTTTAGGATTGCTTCTTAGCACATTAGGCTATGTGGTTATCTCGGATTACAACCTAATTGAAGCCTTTTTTCAAGCTTCCTATACTTTTACAACAACAGGCTTTGGAGCGCTACAAGAAAGTGAATTTGACGCTTTAGACATCATCTATACAGCAATTGTAATGCTTGCTGGTTCAGCTGTTTTAAGTTTCTTTGTTATTAGTATTATTGATGTATTAAATCGTGGAAAACTCATCTCTATCATCAAGGAACGCAATATGATTTACAAAATCGCCCGACTTAAAAACCACTTCATCATTTGCTATCATAATGAATACACTATCCAGCTCTCTCAACAATTCAGAGAGGCTCATATACCCTTTGTTGTCGTAGATAACAATAATGCACTAGAAGATATTGCAGCAAAATATCACTATCCTTTTTATGTTAATGAAAACCCTCATACAGAAATTGCTATGCTAAAATCCCATCTCTCTAGTGCTAGAGGCGTTATTACGCTTTCAAACAACATTGCGGATAATATTGCACAAATTGCTTCAGTGCGCCTTTATGAAAGGGAATTAGGACGCAAACCCTATTTTATCATTGGCAATGCCAACACTAATGAAGATGAAGAAAAACTCAAAAAACTCGGGGCAGATTATGTCGTATCCCCCTCTAGACTCTTCGCACAAAGAGTTAATGCTATGGCAACCCGCCCAGATATGGAAAACCTCCTTGAACGTTTTGCTTACCAAAAAAACACACCCCTTGATTTAGAAGAAATTCTCGTCCCTCGCTATTCTTGGTTAATCTTAAAAAAACTCAAAGAAACGCATCTGCAAGAAATTACACAGACCTTTATTGTGGGAATTACACAAAAAGATGGCAAATTCATCTCTATGCCAAATGGAGATACATTAATCACCAATGAATGCAAACTACTTGTTATTGGGACTTCCAATGGAGTGCGTTTAACCAAGCAATTAATAGCCAAAAAAGATAAACCTGAGGAGTTAAAATATGTTTAGTCTCTTTCCTATTGATAATGGAGTAGTTGCAGCAGAGGGATTTTTCTGTGATGGCATAAGTGCGGAATTAAAACAAGATTCAATGCCTGATATTGCTTTTATCTACTCTGATACCCCCTGTGAAGTGGAAGCAATTTTCACACAAAACAAGTTTCAAGCCGCACCCATTTTGCACTACAAAAATTACAACCCATCTTTTAAGACAAATTTTGTCTTAATAAATTCTAAAAATGCTAATGCGCTAACAGGCATACAAGGATTAAAAAACATTGAAGAAATCCTCCAAGAACTCCAAACATTACACCCACAAATCATTAATCCCATTATGAGTTCCACAGGTGTAATTGGCGTTCAACTCCCAAAAGAAAAAATCATTCAATCACTCCACCAAATACATTTACACCATACAGACAACAAACAAGCCTCCCTTGCAATTATGACGACGGATAAATTCAATAAAACTCTTGCTTTTGAAGTGCTTTTAAAAGATAAAAGCCATTTTAGAATCGGTGCAATTTGCAAAGGAGCAGGTATGATAAATCCATCCCTTGCGACAATGCTATGTTTCATTACAACCGATGCAGCTATCCCTAAAGATGATATGAAACCATTAATGCAAGAAGCTGTAAAAACAACTTTTAATGCTATTAGTGTCGATGGAGATACCTCAACTAATGATACAATTTTGCTCTTAAGCAATGGCAAAAGCAAAGCTTATGACAAAGAAGCCTTTCTCTTTGCCCTCACACAAATTATGCAACAACTAGCACTAGAGATACTAAGGGATGGAGAAGGTTCTACAAAACTTGTTGCCTTTGAAGTTAAAGGAGCAAAAAATAAAGAAGAAGCAATAAAAGCAGCAAAAGCCCTTAGTCAATCCCTATTGGTTAAAACTGCGCTCTTTGGTTGCGATCCAAATTGGGGTAGGATAGCATCTACCATTGGCGCAAGTGGCATAGAATGCAATCCTGATACCTTAGAAATTTATTTTGGCGATGTATGCGTTTATTCCAAAGGAGAGATTCATTTTGATAATGAAAATGAAAGAAAAGCCGCAAAAATCCTCCAACAAGATTCCTATAAAATCACATGCAATATCGGTTTAGGTGAAGAATCTTTTACCGCTTATGGTTGTGATTTGGGCTATGAATATATTAAAATCAATGCAGATTATAGGAGCTAGAAATTGTTTTAACCAAAGCAACTATAAACCTCTATCCCATACCCTAGAAAACACTGCCTAGAATTTTAAATAATTTCTATTATCCACTACTTGTTTTTAAATACACTTAATTTCTTTGCTCTACATTAAATAACAATCTCAATACAACAGCAATCCATTCAATTTCACAGAAATCTATTAATTCATTCCTCTACAAAACTACTGCATTTTTGTTTTTACAGAATTTTGTTTGACTTTGCAATTTTGTTTAACGACAAGTTTCCACTGCATTATTTATAAGGGGGTATTTTATCAAAGTGCGAAATTTATAGAGTGAGTGGCTTTGAGATGCGGTCAAATAATAGTTTGTTCTTTAAAATACTTTGATTTAAAATGAAAATTAAGCTTAGTTTTTTCACAAAACATCACAAAATGCCTTTGAAAAATGGGTTTTAAGCTCGTATTAAAGGGTATCTAAAACACTCACAAAAATCATCACAAAATTTGCGTTAAGAATTAGGTGTAAATTTTGGAAGGAGACAGATTTTTAAGACTAAGTAACAGAAGATTTTATTTGTTTGATGTCTTTTTTAACTCACGCATTTTTAAAAAAAGATAAGGCAAGCAAATAATCTCACCCCCCACCCCGCACAGAATTAGCAACGATGAATGCTTCTCCTAACTTGTAAGAAAGACTTGTTTTTATCTTTAAATCTTCTTTATAATCACTATAAGATTCTAAAGAAGGGAGTTTAAAGTTTGGATTATTTTGGACTTTTTGCTTATTGCTTTTGCTCTTTGTTGTGTTTGCAAAAAACCATTAAATCCTAACAGGTAGCTTAAGATTCCACTGAAAGTTTTAGCATCTTTAACAAAGATTTGTCCTTTTCTTGTCTGCTTCCAATGTCTTTTGTAAAACTCCATTATCCACGGCTTTTAGCTTAAAGGCTTCTATACATTGCCCTTGCACAACTTCACATACTATCATTTGAAAGACACTCGCAACACCCTTTTTATCTAGCACACTAAGCCTATTAGGGATTCCTGTTAAAAATCGCTCAATAGGTTCTTCTAGGTTCATACCAATAACGCTTTCTCTAGCACCGCTCATTCCTACATCACTTACTCCAAAAGTCCCCTCAAAAATCTCTAAGTCATCAGTCCCTATATGCGTATGAGTGCCTAAAATCGCCCCAATTTTTCCTTTAAGCATCATAAACATTGCTCGCTTCTCACTAGTAGCTTCGGCGTGAAAATCTATAATAATATTCTTTATCCCCTGAAGTCTTAAATCCTCAACAACTTCCTTAGCACAAATAAAAGCATTATCACATTGTGGCATTCCAAAATGTCCCATAAGATTCAGCACGGCAAAAGATTCTTGATTTATTTCTCCACAATACAATCCTGTTCCAATCACAGCTTTTGGATAATTATACGGACGCAAAATCTTAGAATCTTTTTGCTCTAAAAGTGGAAAAATATCCTTTTTATCCCAAGTATGATTCCCTCCTGTAAAAACATCTATCCCATAGGATTTTAATTCTTCATAAGCACCAACGCCAAGCCCAAAGCCGTGACTTGCGTTTTCGCCATTAGCAATTATGCAATCTAAACGATATTCTTCTCTAGCAGTCTGTAAGTATCTGCGCACCCCTTCTCTGCCAATCTTCCCTACAATATCACCAATAAAGCCAAAACGCATTAAAATCTCATTCCAAAAGAACCTGATAACTTCATATTGTTTTCTCTTCTTGCTAATTCATCTACTAAAGATAGATTAAAAAAATAATCCCCATATGTTAAATAATAAGAAACACCAAGTGAAATAAGGTATTTGTTAAGCTCATTTTGTTGGGTAAAGCTCTGTGTTATAAAATCATTAAATCGTGCTTTATTTTTAAGTGTTTTTCCATTTAATCGGTATTCATATATTCCAAAACCCGAAAAGGTATGTTTTAAGAATGTATCTTCAAAGCTATAAGAGAGATTTAAACCACTAGCTAAGGAGGTGGTATGATGATTAATTGGTTGATACTCTTTAGACCATAATTCTCCACTTTCTTTAAAAGATTCTTGATGATAGTAGGCGTAATTAAGATATACCAAAGGCGTTAAAGTAAAATCCTGCAATTCCCAATCTTTTGCTACACCCATTTGCAAAGCAACTGATAAACTATTATATTTGGCATTAATGGAGCTAGTAGAACCTAAAACATTCCTATTCATTTTATTAAAACCATAATTAAAAAAGCTTCCACCAAGAAGCTTGAAAGCTCCAAGATTATAAATCGTATTGACCCCAAAATTTGCATTCTTGGAATCAAAATCACTTTGATTAAATTCTAAATCAGTATTAGAATATTTTAGATTCAAAGTCGCCCTTAAATCACTATTAATATCTTTTCCAATCGCTAAATCTACGCCACTAGAATAACCCTTATTACCATCTCCATTAATTTTTTTATAAGAAGGACTAAGATACCAAAAAAGGTTTTTATTATTTAATTCTAAAAAGTTCCAAGTGTTTGTTAAGCTATCACTACTTACAGAAGCCAAATATTGGGGTTCTTGATGAAGATTAAAGGCTAAAGAAGTAGCAGCACTAGGATTAAGAGCAAAGAGCATATTATGCTGTGTGGTAGATAAACTATTATTAGCATCTGAAGCTGCATTGTCCAAATAACTCTTTCCCTCAATACTTTCTAAAATCTGCACAGAATTAGGACTATTATCTAAGAGTGCAAAGTAATTTTTATAACCCTCCGATAAATTTCTATCATTCCTTATTTCCCTTAAAACACTTCCTACATTACTATTTGCGGTATTATAAGCATCTCCTTTAAGTGCAGGAGCAACAATAATTCCTTTATTAGCCGCATTAATCGTTGTTTTATCTGCATCAAGCACAGCTTCAAAACTCATCGCATTATTTTCCTTAACCCTCACTTCTGTGAATTTATCAATAGAATCGCCAAGTTTCCCTAAATCAATTTTGACATATTCCCCACTATAAAAAAACTGCTGGAGGGGAATATACTCTAATACCCCACTTTGAATATCATAACTACCAGCAAGAAGTAAAGAGTTTTTATCGCGCCCAAAATCAAGTTGCAAAAGACTATCTACACCTACTTGTCTATAAGTCCCTCTCACTTCTAAATTACTCAAATCCTCATTACCAACCCTTACAACACCTTCGTTCATTAAATCTTTATGAATAATCCCATTACCACTTAGTTTCCCGCCTTTTTCAACAAACACATTACTATTAACTAGCTCCCCCCCGCTTTTAGCACTCCTTTTTAATCTCAATGCTCCATCTTGAATGATAGTAGAACCCCTATAAGTATTCACACCACTAAAAGTCAATTCTCCCTTTCCCTTCTTAATAAACCCAACATTAAGGTTTTGCATATTTGTTGGCAGATTTTTTGCACCACTATAATGCAGACTATCATCCCACTGCTTTTGGGCAATATTGTTACTAAACTCTGCATTAGCCCCTTGTGTATCAACCTGATAATAGAGTTCTTCGGTATTATTTTTAAGCCTTGCTTTGTCTCTATCATTAAGGCGATTAGCATCTAAGGTAGCCACCCCCCCTAAAGCCTTTTTTACATCTAAAATGCCTTGCCCAAAGACAGCTTCCCTACTTAATCGAACAACTGCCTCATAATTTGCAGGGATTACCTTTGTAATAAGATTATTTAAAATATTATCTGCTTCAGTGCCTGTATAGCCCTCTGCTATCAAATCTTGCTTAATTTGCTGCGTATTATTATTTGCTGGTGGAGCATTATCAATATAAATAATCGTATAATACACATTATTGGGGTTATTGACATTGGTGCTTCTTTTTACCACCAATTTAGGGGCTTGATAATCTTTATTAGCTGTGCTTAATAAAATATCTGCGATTTGCTTACCATTTAAAAAGGGAAATTTCTGTGCCACTAATGCCGCTGCACCACTCACCATAGGAGCTGCCATAGAAGTTCCACTTTGTTTGAAATAGTCATTTACACCTCTAGCATCTACACTATTGATTTGCCCTCCAAATGCCATTAAAGAATAATTTTCGCTCTTTAAAAAACCATTACTAAAATCACTCACTCCCTTAGCGGTTACTCTTAATTTATCTCCATCTCTAAAAACACCATCAGCATTTAGAGAGCCAACATTAATAAAAGAACGTAAATTCTCATCAAAACTTGGCAAAATAGAATTCAATCCTGAAGAAATGATTCCCTCATTTCCACTGGCAAACACAAGCAATGTCTGATTTTTTTGCGCTAAATTACTTATTTCTTCGGCATAAGAAAATTGATAGACATTTTGTAAAAAAAACTCGGATGGCTGCGTATCATAAAAAAATCCCCTATCAAAAGATAAATCTTGAATACCAACAAAAGGATAAAATGTATCATTCCAACTATTATTAATAATCTTTACCTTATTTTTTGTAAAAAAGTCTGTAAAACTAGGAGGAACGCCATTCCCAAAGATTTGTCCAGAATAAAGCATAGCATCATAAGCTACACCGTGGGGCTTAGATGAATCAAGTTTCTCTCCAGCAATAATGCCTCCCACATGACTTCCATGTCCATTACTAGAGGCATCAAATATCGCTTCTCCCCCTATTTTATTCTTTAAACTAATATGATTTTTATTCATAGCAGAATCCAACACACCGACATTAACACCCTTACCTGTAATACCTTGCTTATAAACATCTTGTGCATTAATTAAATCTAAAGCTTTAGAATTCACAAAATTATCTGCCAAAATTTTTACAAACGAAAAAATCCATAAAATAATTAAAACTCGCATTTTCCCCTACTTAAAGATATTTTTCAATTTCACAAAAACCGCCTCTAACACCTTATCTTCCTCTTTAGTTTCTGCGTAAAAAGTCTCTTGCTTTTTGTCCAAAAAAACAAAAGCGATTTTTTCTGCATAATTAAAGATTTTAGAGATTCTAGCATTTCTTGCTAAAATCTTAATTATAATAAGGTCTAAAAATTGTTTAGAATAAATATCTAATTGCCCAAATCTCTCTTCAATCTCTCTAGCAATATCATAAACATTTTTAGCATCCTCGCAACGAGAAAGTCTCCTATATAACTCTAAGCGCAATGATTCAGATGCAATAAGCTCTGGATTTAAAAACGCTGTAACACTTAATTTAACATCTATATTGTTTTCTTCTTTAATATTCCCACTTAAGGTATAAATCGCCTCTTCAAGCATTCTTAAATAAAGGGAATAACCGATATTTTTAATATGCCCACTTTGTGCTTCTCCTAAAAGATTCCCTCCTCCCCTGATTTCTAAATCGTGATAAGCTAAAGCACCACCACTCCCCAAATAAGAATTTTTTTCTAAAGCCAAAAGCCTTTTTTTGGCTTCTTGAGTAATAGGTGTAGAATCTTCTAGCAGAAAATAACAAAACCCCTCTTTGTTTCCCCTACCTACCCTTCCTCTTAGTTGATGCAAATCCGCAATTCCAAATCTATCACTCTTATCAATTAAAATCGTATTAGCATTGGGTAAATGCAATCCAGATTCCACAATGGAAGTGCAAAGAAGTATATCAAACTCTCCTCTAGCAAAGCCCAACAATATATATTCTCCCTCTTGTTGAGGAATCTGTGAATGCAAAATAGCAATTTTCAAATGGGGCAAAAGTGCTAAGATTTCTTCCTTTTTGCGCTTTATAGAGGCGATATTGTTATAAATATAAAAAACCTGCCCACCTCTTCTTAACTCCCTTAAAATACTCTGCTTTATTAAAGAATCCGAATACACCTTAACAAAACTCCTAACTGCCAACCTCTCATTTGGAGGTTCTTTCAACTCACTTAAGCCTTTAATATGCGATAGTGCCATATTAAGAGTTCTTGGAATAGGTGTAGCAGACATCGTAAGGAGGTGAATATTCGTGCTTAAATCTTTAATCTTTTCTTTTTGTTTAACGCCAAATTTATGCTCTTCATCTACAACCATTAAGGCAAGATTCTTAAAAATCACATTCAAAAGTGCGTGCGTTCCTACAACCATTTGTATCTCTCCGCTTTGCAAACCCTTTAAAATCTCCTTTTTTTCTTTAGTAGATACATACCTATCAAGCCTTGCAATCTTCACCCCAAAACCACTTAATCTCTTCTCAATAGTCTGAAAATGTTGATAAGCTAGGAGTGTTGTAGGGACAATAATAGCGCATTGGTAGCCACTTAAAAAACAAGCAAACATAGCATTCATAGCCACTTCTGTTTTACCAAATCCAACATCACCGCTTAGTAATCTATCCATAACCCTATGGCTTGATAAATCTTTAAATATCTCTTTGATAGCGCTTTTTTGACTTTGCGTATAGACAAAACCACTTTGAGATTGAAAAAGTAAAATTTCTTCTTTATTGGTATCAATAGCTATCCCATCAATAAGCTCTCTTTTTGCAGCAAGAGCCACAATAGCCTCTGCAATAACAAGCAATTTTTCACGCACTTTTTCCTTTAGCCTAGCAAAAGAACCTTTGCCTAATTTATCCAAAAGAGGTATTCCGTCCCCATCAGCAATGTATCTATCAATCCTATCAAGATTTTCTACGGGTAAAAGTAGCTTATCCTCTCCTAAATATTTTAACTCAATAAAATCTCTAGTTGCTCCAAAAATATTGGCTTGGATAATGCCATTAAAAAGTGCTACCCCATAATCAATATGCACGACATAATCGCCCTTTTTTAACTCATCAATTAAAATCTTACTTACAAACTTCTGTTTTCGTTTCGTAGCAGTATTTAAAGACAGGATTAAAAGCTCTTTACCTAAAATCCAAATACCATAGTCTCTCTCTAAACAAAATTCATATTCTTTATGCTCACTAGGGAGAATCCCTGCTTGATGAAGTTGGGATTGTGTTTTAGAAATAATGGTGATTTTTTTATCTTTATGTAATGTTAAAAAGGTAGAAATTTGATTAAACTTCAAATCAAAATCTTGATAATGACTCGATTCTTCTAAAACTTCAAAGGTTGAAATCTCCTCTAAAACCTGCGTATTATGCTCTTTAAACTTCATAATTTCTGAGATTAATGTTAAGACTTGGGGTAATAATTTACAAGGGTATTCTTGGAATAAATATTGAGTATCCTCCAAATACCATAACCCAAAAGAAGCAACCAAAGCATTACTCCTATCTTGCACTTCTTCTTTAGCAAGATTTTTTTCTATGTTTTGCAAAAGCTTCTCATAGCCTAAACTATCAAGATTAAAAAAAGCTGGAGGAATCTCTAAAGCCTCTATTTCTTCTTTAAAAGAAATTTGCGTCTGGACATCAAAACTTCTTATGCTTTCTACTTCATCACCAAATAAAGAAATCCGCACAGGATTTTCTAAATGAGGCAGAAAAATATCTATAATATCTCCACGAATAGAGACTTCCCTGCCCATCTCTACAAATTCTACAAATTCATAACCAAAATGCAAGAGCTGTTCTTTAAATTCTTGCAAATTAATCAACATTCCAAATTCTATTTTAAAGCCCTGCAAGGATTCTAATTTTGGCATTTTATGCAATAAAGTATGCAAAGGAGCGAATAATAATTTCTCTTTTTTGTATTGATAAAATGCTTTAAGGGTGTTAAAAATTTCTGAAAGTTCTTCTTGATAGCTTCTTAAATCTTCCCCAAAAACCACTGCAAAATCAGGTAAGACAAAAGACTTAAACCCAAGAAACTCTGCTACATCACTTAACTTATGGGCTTGAATCTTATCTTCGACAAGAAAGATTAAGCCTTCTTTATAAGTCTTTTGAAAATGACCTTTGTTAGTATTTAAAAACTCATAAATACTACTTTGACTCAATAGCTTCCTTGTTTTGAAGAGTTATACTATTAGGTTTAATAGTGTTCCCAAAAGATTGCTTATATTCTGTATCATAAACATTTTTATATTCATTACCTTTATGGACAATACTTTGACCAACAAGCTCACCTGTTTTTTCAATAATAAGTTCTTTAGCGACAATCTCCCCTTCAATCCTCCCTTGAGGCAAAATCTCTATAATATTACAAGTGCAACTTCCCATAACCTTACCACTTACCACTAAATGTTCTGTATTAATATTCCCATTGACATTGCCATTTTTACCAATTATTACATTATTTTTAGCAATAATACCGCCCTCTAAATTCCCATCAATATGTAAATTACACTCACTAAGAATATCACCTTTTATTCTAGTGCCTTGAGCGATAATACTTGTGTTTCCTGAATTTCCGATAGACTGTTTATCACCGTTAGTAAAGATTGCCATTTTATACTCTTCTCCTTTTCAAAAATTTCTGTATAATCCCTCATAGTCCATTCTATAAAGGGTCGAGGATTCAAATCCTTTGCCAAATAACGAATCTCATAATGCAAATGAGGTCCCGTGCTTCTTCCAGTGTTCCCAGAATATGCAATTAATTGCCCTCGTCTTACAAAATCTCCTTTTTGCACAGCAATTTGGCTTAAATGTGCATAGAAGGTTTTAAATCCAAAAGCGTGCTCTAATTTTACCATAATTCCATATCCACCATTATAGCTACCACCCACGAAATCCGCTACACCATCAGCTGGTGCATAAATAGGAGTTCCAATAGGAACCCCAAAATCCATTCCCGTATGAGAATGCGTTCGTTTTGTAATAGGATGCACCCTTAATCCCCATTCCGCTGTAACACGATAAGCACCGCGCAAAGGAGATCCATTAGGGATTAACTGCATAACCAAAGCTTTTTGCGTTCCTGTAATCTTTGCTAAATCTACCCTCTCTACAAGACTTAAATCTGTCTCAATAATCCTATCACTTAACCCAACAATCCCCTCTAAGTCTTCTATTCTATCAGAAACTATCATAAGCTCTTCAGTTTTTTCATTAATTAAATCCTGAAGATGTTGATTTTTTTCATTAATTTTCAAATACTCTTTTTGCATCGAATTTCGCTTGTCTTCAATCTGCTTAACTTCTTTTAAGAGTAATTGAATAGAAATAAAGCTAAAGAAAAAAATCACTACTACCAGCAAAACAACATACAAAATAATTTGTTTCATATACTGATGGATATTATATTGTTTAGACCCATTAATATCTGTAATAGTTACGATAAATCGATTTTTCATCTTTTAAACTTTCTCAAAAATTCTCCCACCACACTAAAAGAACCACAAACTAAATATTTCTCGTTTTTGTTTAAAGTCGAAAAATATTTATAAGGTATTCCTAATATCTTTAAAATCTGCTCTAAATCTCCCTTTGCTATCATTCTTGGATGATTCAAAGCAAAAATCTCTAGACTTTTAGTAATGGGCTTTAAAACCTCTAAAATTGCCTTTGGGTTTTTATCTTTATAAGAATTATAAACTAAAATATATTTGTCTTTACTAAAATTTTCTAAAATTGCCTTTGCGCCCCCTACATTATGCACCACATCTAGCCATACATTGGAAAATAATTGTTGCATTCTTCCTTGTAAATCTAGCTTTGGGAGATTAAGAATATCTCCTTCATACCCTAAATCCCTAAAAGCATAATAAGCTAAAGCCAAATTCTCCTGCTGATACTTAGGATAGGCATTGTTATAACAATATTTTTTTATATCCTCTGAAATATCTTTAGAATCCAAAATAGATAATTGTGTTTTTTTATTTTCTGCAATCTCTTTGGCGATCTTTATCACAGGAGAAAAACTTTGGATTCCTAAAATAGCCCTTTTATCCATTGCATTAAGCTTTGTTCTAGCAATAGCCTCCAAACTTTCTCCTAAAAACTCCTGATGATCAAAACTTATAGAAGTAAAAAGGGTTAAAATAGGCTTAGTGCAAGTTGTTGTTGAATCAAATTCCCCCCCAAGTCCTGCCTCACAAACAAAATAATCACATTCCTTAAAAACTTCTAAAGCCAAAAAAGTTAAAACTTCAAAATAACTAGCCTCTTGGAGAGACTTTGGGTTTAAGCTCAAAAAAGCCTTATTTAAATCTTCCAAAGAAACATTTGCACCATTTAACCAAAAACGTTCATTAAAATGTAGCAAATGCGGGGAAGAAAAATGCCCTACATTAAAACCTCTTTGTCTTAGCAAAAGACTTAAAAAGCGTCCTACGCTACCTTTCCCATTAGTTCCGATAACTTGGATAATTTTACATTTTAAATTAGACAAATTAGGCAAAGAATGTAAAATAGTTGGAGCTCTTCTAGGATCAAAAGGGGCATATTCACTCCCCTTTTGTTCTAAAAAATCTTCAATCTTCATAATCAATAACGCCTTGTGTATCTTTATGTTTCACAAATTCCTCTAAAGTTACCTTTAGCATTTTCTCTAAACTTTCTTCATCAATGCGGTGTGAAACTTGAGCGCTAAGTTTTATATGAATACGCGTTTGTTGATAGATAAAAGTGCTTTTCTTGACTTCTGTATCTAATTGACGAATAAATGCAATAGCTTGATCCTTTTGTCGTTCTAATAAACAAGCTAAAAATTCCTCCTCCCCATAATAAGCAATCAAATCACTAGCATTACTATATTGCTTTAAAAACTTTCCAAGTATAGCCAATACTCGTTTTAATGCTTCCTTTCCATGAGCTTCAATGGCTTGATCATAACCCACAATACCAAAAACAACCACCGCATAATTTCTCTTATTTTCTTTATATTCCCTTTCGGCAAAATTCAAAACATCTTGCATACCTTCCTTGCTTATCAAAGTCGTTGCAGAATTAATTGGCAAAGAATCCATATCCGTATATTTTAAAACACTAGTTTTTTCAGCATTCAATGTTTGCTCGGGCTTTAAATCTTCTTCTGGGAGGGTAGGAGAAAGAGATAATTCTTGAAAAAAAGTTTCTATTTTTTTTAGGAGATTTTTTCCAATCTCTCTGTCCCTACTGCCCTTTAAATACTTCTTTACTTCCTTTTGCAAACTTTTAAATTTATCATTTGCTATTTTCAAATCACTAATAAATTCTAAAGTTTTATCAAAATCATTCCATTTTACTTCTAAGTGTTTTTGAGATTGCTCAATCCAACGTTTTTTATAATTCTCTTTGGCTTGAAAACTAATTTTATCTATTTCTATAAGCTCACCTTTAGCAAGGGTATTAATCTCTTTATTAGGATGAGTAGATAACAATCTTAAAAAAATCTTTTCTGTTTCTAATAAGGTATTAAAGTTTTTTCTATAATGATAAATTAGATTAAGCACTTTGATAAGAAAAATCGTTAATTCATCTTTATTTTTAAAAGTTTTATTACCAATCTCCTTAGCATCTCCTTGAAGCATTCCTAATAACCGATTTAAATCAATGGGTTCTTCTTCCTTTGTCTTTATCCCCATCTTTTTCATCTGGCGATAATATTCTTTTTCATACGCCTCTGGTGTTGGTTCAATTTTGTTTTCTATGAGCTGCCGTAAAGTTTCTCTGGCTATCAATTTTATATTTGGCATTATGAAATATCAATCCCAATTTGTGAAATAAAGTTATCTAAGGTATTTAAAACTGCTTTATTAATCGCTTCCATTCTTATAGAATCCGTAATAACTGAAACATCACCTAAAGCAAAATTATAATATCCCTGCTTAGTGAAAACTCTCGTTTTTTGTGTAACTTTGTTCGTATATTTAAATTCAATCTCTGTTTGACATTGATAAAAAGTCGAAAAACCTATGGTATTTTCTGCTAGAGGGGAGAAACTAATATTTTTTAAAATAATTTCAATCACTGCAATAGAATCTTCTTTGTCCCCAATAGGAGTATGGAGCTTTTTAAAAATAGCCTTAGATACCTCATCTTTTAAAGTTACACTATTTTTAGGATCTCTTACATCAATTTTGACTTCTACAAAAACCCTATCCCCAAAAGCTTCTTTAGTATGATGAGCTATAGGCGTATAACCACAACCCATCAAAACAAGCATAAAAATAAGCAAACTATACTTCTTCATACAACCACCAAATTAACTAATTTATTAGGCACAACAATCTCTTTAAGAATCTTCTTATCAAGGAGCCATTTTGCAACTAAGGTTTTTGCCCTATCTATGATAATCTCCTTAGAGGTATCAAAAGCTACTTCAATCTCCCCCCTAAGTTTTCCATTAATCGTAATTGCCATAACAACAACATCAGTTTGCAAGGCTTCTTCATCAATAGATAATTCTTTAAAATTTTCCAAATTAAAATATTGCTGACTAAGCTCCCAGCAGATATGTGGAATAATAGGTTCTAAGACATTTAATAAAACAAAATATCCCTCACTCCATATCTGTGCATTATCTTGCTCACTTAGTGCATTGAGAGCTTCCATACAAGCAGCAATTAAAGTATTAAAAGCATAACCGCTCTCATAGCTAAACACTTCATTGGATTTTTTTAAAGCCTCATAGATCTTTCTTCTAGCAAACTTTTCTTCTTTGGTGAGTTTATGGGTGTCAATGCTTGGTAGGGCATTCATCTTTTGAGCTTTCTCTATCCTCGCACATAATCGCTTAATAAATTTAAAAGCCCCTTCTAATGCAGAATCATTCCATTCTAGCTCTTTGGTAGGAGGAGCAGCAAAGAGAATAAAAAGCCTTGCTGTATCAGCACCATATTCTCTAATAATCTCTTCGGGATTGACAACATTTCCTTTTGATTTGCTCATCTTAGCACCCTCTTTTATCACCATACCTTGCGTAAGTAAATGCAAAAAAGGCTCACTTTGCTCCGTATATCCTAAATCCCTTAAAACCTTTGTAAAAAAACGAGAATAAAGCAAGTGCAAAATAGCGTGTTCAATACCTCCAATATATTCATCAACACTCATCCAATACTTTTCATCTTCTGCACTTAAAATTACCTCTTCTCTCTTTTGTGGCGGGGTTGTATAGCGCAAAAAATACCAACTTGATTCTACAAAAGTATCTAAAGTATCACTCTCCCTTTGCGCTTCTCTCCCACATTTTGGGCAAACACACTTCCTCCAAAGAGTATGCTTCTCTAAAGGATTTCCCTCCCCATTAATCACTACATCTTCTGGCAATTTAACAGGTAAATTTGCCTTATCTTCAGGCACAATTCCACAATTACTGCAATGGATAAGCGGTATAGGAGTCCCCCAATATCTTTGGCGAGAAACCCCCCAATCGCGCAATTTATAATTAATCACAACCGAACCTAAATTTTCTCTTTGAAAATAATCAATGATTTTTTGTTTAGCAGTTTTTGAATCCAATCCATCATACTCTTGCGAATTAATTAATTTCCCTGCTCCACAATAAGGCAATGGAGTATCACTATCCCCAACAATGACTTGCTTAAGAGGAAGATGATATTTCTTAGCAAAATCAAAATCCCTCTCATCGTGTGCTGGGACACCCATTACAGCACCACTCCCATATCCCATTAAAACAAAGTTTGCTGTCCAAAGAGGTATTTTCTCTTGAGTTAAGGGGTGAATAACATTAACCCCTAAAGCAAACCCTTCTTTTTCCTGCAAAGAACGTTCTTTAATAGCAACATTTTGCATTCTTTGGATTTGTTGTTGAATCTCCTCTTTTAATAATCCTTGTTGGATTAAAGCCATTACCAAAGGATGCTCTGGTGCTAAAGCGCAATAGCTCACACCAAAGATAGTATCAGCACGAGTAGTAAAGACTTCTACATCTTTTAAAACTTGTCCATCAATCTCTAAAGGATTTTCTAATAAAAACTTAAAGCTTAATCCTTCAGACCTACCAATCCAATTTTTTTGCATTGTTAAAACTGCATTTGGCCACTTACCTTCTAAAAGGCTTAAATCCTCTAAAAGACTTTGCGCATAATCTGTGATTTTAATAAAATATTGATACATCTCCTTTTGAATAACTTGCGTATCACAACGCCAACACCCTCCTTCAATAACCTGTTCATTAGCTAATACGGTTTGATCTTTTGGACACCAATTCAAAAAACCTTTTTTACGATAAATAAGTCCCTTCTCCCACATATCAATAAATAAACTTTGCTCCCATTTAGAATAGAGAGTATCACAAGTGGCTAATTCTCTAGTTTTAGAAAAAGAAAAACCAAGAGAATAAAGCTGTTTTCGCATATTTTCAATATTGCTATAAGTCCAATCTTTAGGATGGGTTTTATGCTTGATAGCTGCATTTTCTGCAGGCATTCCAAAAGCATCCCAACCAATAGGATGCAAAACATTAAAACCCTTTTTTCGGAATCTTCTAGCAATCGCATCACTAATACAATAATTACGGACATGCCCCATATGGATATTCCCACTAGGATAAGGAAACATACTTAAAATATATTTTTTAGGAAGTTTCGTATCTTCTTTAGGCTCATAAGCATTATTTTGTTCCCAAAAATTCTGCCATTTTGCCTCAATAACTTTTGCATTATACTCCATCACCACTCCTAACTATAATTATTATAGTTCTTGACACTCTCAACAACGACAAAAATAATGGAAACTATGTTAGCTGCTAAAGCCCCTAAGGCAAGTGCAACAGCAACAGCAACATCATTAAATGCCTGCATATAAATAAAAGCAGGAACTAAATGCAAATCCGCAACCAAAGAGGCTGCCATAATCTCTGAAGACATATAATTCCTAACCCCTACTTTTAAAATTGTAGAGAGCATATTAACACCAGCGGCAATAAAAAGCATAATAACATTTTGCTCATACAAAAAACCAATCGTTGAAGTCAAACTCATCAAAATAAAAAAAATAAAAATAACTTTTCCCCAGTCCATAAACGCTCCTAAATTCTGCCTCTTTCATACATTTCTCTTAACTTCTTCTTCTCTAAGGCTCTTTTATTTTTCTCTGCTAACATTTGGTGATATTTTTTCAAATCAAATTTCAACAAAACAATAAGCTTACTTGCTACAAAAATAGAGCTATAACTACCAACAATAGAGCCTACAAGCATAGGAAGACTAAAGCCTTTGATAATTTCACCGCCAAATAAATACAAAGTTAAAACTACGAAAAACACGGTTAAAGAAGTCAATATCGTCCTTGAAAGTGTGGCTGAAATAGCCTCATTAATAACACTCTTTAAATCATCATTAAGGCGCAAATTAATTGTCTCTCTAATCCTATCAAAAATAATGATGGTATCATTAATGGAATAACCAATCAAGGTTAAAAGTGCTGCAACCACTTCTAAACTCAAATCAATCTTAAACAAAACAACAGCACCTGCTGTAATCACTACATCGTGGATTAAAGCAAGAATGCTTGTTAAGGCGAAACGCCACTCATAACGATAAGAAACATAAACCATAATCGAAACAAGGGCTAAGATTAATGCTAAAGCCCCTTTTTCCTTAAGTTCATTTCCAACTTTTGGTCCCACAATATCCACACGACGAATGCTTAATTCCCCTGTATCATCAAGCAATTTAGCAATTTCTTCGCCAATATTTTGCTCCACAGAAGAATTAGCAGTAGGCAATTTAATTAGAATTTCTTCAGGAGAGCCAAACTCACTCACTTGGAATCCCTTAAAAGATTCTACACTTTCTAATCTTTTGCGAATTTCAGCTAAAGGGGCGACTTTAGTATATTGAATCTGCACGATAGTCCCACCTGCGAAATCTATCCCCAAGGAAAAACCGGGCTTAATAAACAAAATAATTGAAACAACAAACAAGACTGCAGAAATTGCAATGCCATAATTAGACATTTTTATGAAATCATAGATTTTATTATATTTAAAAAAATCCATTACAACTTCCTTTTACAACTTCTATAACCAAACCAAAGAGCATAATTTCCAGACTTCATAATTCTCTCTTGCAATAACCTAAAGATACCGTGAGTTCCTACAATAGCTGTAATTACAGAAGCTATAATACCTATACTCATAGTAATGGCAAATCCTTTAATAGCTCCTGTCCCAAACACATAGAGCAAAACAGCAGCAATCAAAGAGGTAAGATTAGAATCAAAAATAGCCCTTGAGGCATTCATATAACCATTTTCCATAGATTTTATAAAATTCTCTCCCGCTCTAAATCCCTCCCGAATCCTCTCATTAATAATCACATTAGCATCCACTGCCATACCCACTGTTAAAATGATACCTGCCATACCCGGCAAAGTAAGAGTAGCTCCAAAAATCGCCATAACCGCAATTACTAGCAAAATATTGACAACCATAGCTAAATTAGCAATCACCCCTGCAATCCCATAATAAAAAGCCATAAAGAGCATCACAAGCACTGCTCCGCTAATAAGGGCTATCATAGAGGCTTTAATACTATCAGCACCCAAGCTTGGTCCAACACTCCTTTTTTCTAACAAAAAAACAGGAGCCGGTAAAGCCCCACTGCGCAAGGCAATGGCAATATCACTAGCTTCAGATACGTTAAAACCTCCACTAATTTGTCCGCTACCACCTCCAATTCTTTCACGAATAACAGGTGCAGAATACACTTTTCCATCCAATACAACTGCCATACGATTCCCGATATTTTTACCCGAAAAATCTGCAAAGATTCTTCCTCCTTGCGAATTAAGCGTAAAATTAATAATAGGTTGCCCATTATTGTCATAAGCAGCCCTTGCATCTGTTAGCATACTACCATCTAAAATAGGAATAGCTTTTAGCAAAATTGTTTGTTGGGGGTTGTTTATAAAGGGCAATATCACATCCCCATAACTTTGCGCCTCCACTTCACTCATTGTAGCCACTCTAGCATTTCTGGCTTCATCAACAGCCATCATTTGCAAATGCCCACCTTTAGAGATAAGCTCTAAAGCCCTTTGTTCCTCTTCTTGGGTTTTAATGCCGGGTAATTGCACTAAAATTGCATCGTTACCCTGTTTAATCACACTAGGTTCTGATAAGCCAAATTGATCAAGACGATTGCGAATATTACCAATAGCTTGTTCAATAGCAAAATTTTCTAAATTAATTTTTTCATTAGAAGTTAGCCTAAGCGTGTATTTCAAATCCTTTTCTATAACCTCTAACCCTTCCTGCTCACTAAGATATTTATCAATCTTTGCCTTTTCATTAGAATCCAATAACTCAAAGCTTAAAGCATCTTCACTTACAGCTAATTTATCAAGCAAAATTTGCTCTTCTGCACTATAATGATTAATAGCAGAAGCTAAAGTTGCATAACGCACTTTTATCGCCTCTTCGCTCTTCACACCCAACAAGAGATTCAATCCCCCTTGCAAATCAAGCCCTAAAGTAATCTTAGGACCTTGCGTTTGCAAAAAAGTAGGCAAAGACAAAATAACTCCAAAAAGTGTCGCTAAAATAAAAAAAAATAACTTGCTATTAAAAGGCTTTCTCATTGAAAAGATTATCCAACTTTCCTAGCAACATAATCTTTTGCTAACTTCACAATCGTATCATCATTCAAGCGCACCATAAAATAATCTTCTTCGCGTTTAACGACTTCTACAATAAACCCTCCACTTGTAATAACCTTATCTCCTTTGTCTAAAGCAGCAATCATTTCTTTATGATTCTTGGCTTGTTTTTGCTGGGGACGAATGATTAAAAAATAAAAAATCGCGATTAAGACAATTAAAGGAAGAAGTTGCATAAAAATATTTTCAGCATTTTCCATAAACAACCTTTATTCAGCTATGTTTCAGCTTTTAAAAATAAGTGGCTATTCTAGCAAAGATTTACTAATTAAATCTTTAAGCTAATTTAGATTGATAAATTCCTCAGCCCTTTGCCAAAAAATCTTTGCAAACTCTCTCTGGTTTCTATGCCAACCTTTAGGCAAAATAACGCATTCACAAACTCCACCCCAACCACCACCTTGCCACCTCCTCTTTGCACTCTCCCTTATAAGCTCTAAAGTTGGTATCTTCAAATAATCTGCAATATGCACACTCCCTGTATCTGGGCTTAATAAACAATCTAATTTACCAATAAACACCACAAGATTCAATAAATCCTCATTGTTTTTAAAAACCTTAATATTTTCTTGCTCAATTTTAGGAAACTCCACACCACTTTTTGGATAATCCATAAAGACAAAAAGGAATTTTGGAAATTTTCTCGCTAGATTCTCTGCAATTTCAAGCCAAGTTAAAAAAGAAAAATTATGAGCTTTGAGGGTAACGCAAAAAGGATTAATTCCAATAATTTTGAGATATTTTTTAGATTCTAATATTTCAAATGTATTATCCATAAATCGGATATTCTCCTCTCCTACATTCAGTGATACTTGAGAATAATCAATCTTTGGAAATTCTTTATCAAAATGCCTTTTATTGATAGTGCGCACAAGATTTAAACTCCCCTCCATAAATGCACGATTTTGTCTCCAATAGGGATTAATCACTCGCTTAACTCCCGAAATAAATAACATTTTTTGATGAAATAAAAGATTCTTAGAAAAAATCGTTAAAATTCGCTTAGAAGGAATTTTCTTGACTGATTCAATGGCTTGTAGATTATCGTGTTGCATAACAAGCAAAACAATATCAAAAGCCCTTTTTTTATCCTGTAAAATTTCTGCATAATTTATTATTTCATCAATAAAATCCACATTCCTAAATAAATTTTTCGCTGTATCAAACTTCGTAATCAAGCTTAAAGTTGCTTTAGGATAGAGAAACTTTAGGGTATAGAGGCTTTTTAGATTTACCATCGCATCTCCCACTCCTGCACAAGGCAAATAAACAGCTATTCTAAGAGGAAATCCCCCCCCCCCCTAAACAAAATCTTTCTTAAAAAATTCATCAATGTCCCTTATTTATTATTTTGAAGATAGATAATAAACTCTCTAGCCTTTTTAAAAAAGATTTTAAGATTCTCTTGTTCATATTCTCTCCAATTAGCGGATAATTGAAGAGATTGAAAATATCCTCCGTAGAATCCTCCACTCCATTGTTTGGAGACTTTTTTTGCAATCACTTCTAAAATAGGTATTCTTGCATTATCAGCAATATGAATATGCCCACTATCAACACCTAAAATTCCATCAAGGGAATGGATAAATGCCACCAAATCCTCTAAACCTTGCTGATTATAAAACACTTTAAGATTTTTTTCTACAAAAGGCATAAAATAATATTGCGTGCTAGGATAATTAACAAACACCAATAAAACTTCAGGAAACTCTTTACTTAAACTTTGGGCTAAAAACTTCCACTCATCTATTGTAAGATTAGCTTTTTTATTCATATTTTTAGCAAAAGGAAAAATACCTATAACTAAAGAATATTGCTCCCCTCCTCCACTCAAACTTGCCAATAAAGACCTATTTCTCCAAAATGTAGTTTCTAAAATCGGTAATTTTGCTAAGGAGAAATCAATAGCAGAAAATCCCCTATCAAAAATCCTCGTATTTATTTGTCTAACTAAATTTAAATTCCTCTGTATCTCACTATGTGTTTGCGACCAATAAGGATTAATAAAAACCTTCATTCCTCGCAAATAGCGACTAAAATAGAAAAAAACTTGCTTAGAAAACAAAAGAGATTGACTTAAGGTAACAATTTTTAACTTTGCTTGAATTTCTTGGGCAATCTTTAAAACTTCAAGATTATTATGTTCCACGATTAAAAGAATATCAAAACTAAGTTTCTGCCACTTTTGCTTATCTTCAACCAATAAAACTTCATTAACATAAAGCTCTCTTTGTTTTTCACATTTTAATAGCTCTAAAAGGATTCGACTTTGGGTTAAAACAGAGATTTTTGCATTAGGATAAAGGCATTTAATCGCATAATACATAGGAATGCAGACCATTTCATCCCCAATCCTTTGACGTATAATGTTGCCTAAAACAAGGATATTTAACGATTTTTTTAAAAGATACATCAATAATTCATAAGAGAAAAGACGAGCAAACGCCCATCTCATTAGTGATGAGTAACCTTGTCTCTCACAAGGAAGAAGATACTCCCTAAAATACCTGCTGTAAAAGAGGCGATCAAAATAGAAATTTTTGCCACATCTGTTGCCACTAGAGCGTGTTCTCCACTAAAAGCAAGGTTTGTTACAAAAATCGACATTGTAAAGCCAATCCCTCCTAACGCACCTGCTCCAAAAATCTCTACCCAAGATACACCTTGAGGACGAGCTGCGATACCTAATTTTTCGGCTAAAAAAGTAAAGAGAAAAATACCAATGGGCTTACCCAACACTAACCCGCATAAAATCCCCAAGAAAACATGATCAATCCCAAAATCAATATTAGCACCTATGGTTACTCCTGCATTAGCAAAAGCAAAAATAGGCATAATCAAAAAGCTACTATAAGGAGCTAATGCGTGTTCTAAGCGCAACAAAGGATTTTGGACAGCGTTTTTATGCTGTGCTAGATGATGCAGTGCTTCTACTTGCTCACTTTGAAGCAAAACACCATTTTTTTGCTTTTCTGCTTCCTGAAAGTGCGATACAACGATTTTCATTTTTTCCATAAAAGAAAGCGTATCCATTTTTGGAGATACAGGGATAGTAAAAGCCAAAGCAACAGCAGCAATTGTGGCGTGAATCCCACAATTATGGACAGCAATCCATAAAAACACTCCCAATACCATATAAGGAGTGAGGGCTTTTACTCCCATTTTATTTAAAATCACTAAAACAAGGATAATACCCGCTGCCACCACTAGCCAAGAAAAACTAAGTCCGCTAGAGTAAAAAAGCGCAATCACAATAATTGCTCCTAAATCATCCGCTACGGCTAAAGAAACTAAAAATACTTTCACAGAAACAGACACCCTCTTACCCAATACCGATAAAACCCCCAATGCAAAGGCAATATCCGTTGCCATAGGTATCCCAAATCCGTGTTCTGAAAGTGTTCCAGCATTCAAGGCATAATAAATAAGTCCCGGACCAACCATACCCCCAAGTGCAGCAATCACAGGTAAAGCAGCTCTTTTAAATCCCGCTAACTCGCCAAATAAAACCTCTCTTTTAATCTCCAAACCAACAACCAAAAAGAAAAAAGCCATTAAAACATCATTAATCCAATGTTCTAAACTCATACCTATAAAGATTCCATTAACATCAAACCCTACTTTGTTTTTCCAAAGTGTTGCATACCACTCGCCTAATGGAGAATTTGCAACAATCATTGCTAAAACCGCACAACAAAGTAACAACACACCCGCAAAAGACTCACTTTTTGTAAGTCTTTTAAGAGTTTCTAAAATTCCACTATTGTTTTGTAATTCCATAATTTCCCCTATACAATCTTAACTAATCTTCCGCTATCTTGGGTATAAAAAATATAGCCATACACTCGCTTTTTAAGAATCATCGTAACACTCTGCATATATTCACGCATTTGAATCTCATAAGCAGAATTTGGCTGTCCGCTTTTATAATCAATAATAAAAGCTTCCTCTTCGTTCTCAACCAAAAGATCTAAACGTTTTTGTCTTCCATTAGATAAAAAAGAAACTTCGCATTTTACACTACCTTTTTGTAGAATTTCATTAAATTGATGATTTTTAAGCAACAAATTACATTTCTTAAGAATTTCTTGTAAGCTCTTTTGGGATAAATAAAATCCCTCTTTATTACGCAAAATCTCCAAAAGTAAAGCATCTTCTAAATGATTTTTTAGCTTCTGCTCCATCGCAAAATGCAGAGCAATCCCAAAGGATAGAGCCTGAATATCTCCTTGTAACGCCTCTTTTTGTGCCACTTGTATTTGCTCTTGCCTACCAAGATTTTCTAACATTGCCCGATGAGGATATTCAAAAGCAGATTCTGGAATAACGATTTTAGAATTTGTAGGCTCTAAAGACTTGATAAACTCTCCTCTCTCTTCATCTTTTAATCCTATCTCTTCAAAGGCACTTTGAGAGTTTTTTAGTCCATAAAAAATTTGCATTGTTTGTTTTGCCCTTGTTAGAGCCACATAAAGCTGATTTTTTAAATCCTTCTTTGCTAAATCTTTTTCTTTTAAAAAAGCGTCCTTATAATTCTCATCTAAGGACATTCTTATAGCACTCCTTTTGTGATTATCATATTTGAAGATTCTTTTGATACTTACCCCATCATCCCCAAAGTCAAAAAAAAGTCCATTAGAAATTGCATTTCTTGAGCTTTTCCTATCAATAATAAAGACATTTTCAAACTCCAATCCCTTAGATTTATGAATAGTCATAATCCGAATGCCAGAAAAATCACTAGAAACAATCTCTTCTTGCAAGGTTTCAACCCCATCTAATAACTCTTTAATAGTAGCAAACTCCAAAGCCACTTCTAAAAATCTCTTAGCACTTAAACTAGCAATCCCAAATTTCTGCATAAGCGATAATAAAATTTCTGCAGGGTTATTAATGGGGTTATTAACAGTTTTTAAAAACTCCTCTAAACTCTCCTCCTCTAAGCCCAAAAGCATAAAAAACTCTTTTTGAAACATTGGGTTTTTGGTATCTAAAAACTTTAAAAATTGAATCAATGCCCGAACTTCATTATGAAATATAAGCTTTGTGCTAGTATCCATAACTACCCTTAATCCCCTCTCTTGCAAAAATGTCGCCAACTCCACAACCGATTTATTATCAAAGACTAAAAGCGTAATATCAGAGGGATTAACACCATATTCAAGCATTTTAACAATGCTCAAATACACCTCCTCTTCTAAAACCTCACAACCACAAACCCTCACATAGCCCTCTTTTTCAATCATCGGGATTTGTGGGATAAAACCTTCAATCTTGCCATCAAAAGTAGCATTAACAAATTCAACAATATGCCTAGCACTACGATAATTTTTTTTCATATTTTCTTGCTGCATTTGCTTAGATGCGATTTTAAAAAGCTCTGGATTCCCTCCGCGAAAGCGATAAATAGATTGCTTAATATCCCCAACATAAAAAAAGCTCCGCAAAAACTGCCTTGAACCTATCCCCGCCTTAATCTCTTCAATAAGAGGCTTTAAAATCTCATATTGCAAAATGCTAGTATCTTGAAACTCATCTATTAAAATGTGGCTAATCACACTATCTAGCCTAAAATACAAAAAGTCCTTAGGGAAGTTCTTATTAGAGAGCAACTTATAGACCTTAGAAGAAACAGCATTAAAGCTCAAAAGATTATTTTCTGCATAATACTGCTCCTTTGCCTTTAAATAAACTTTAAAAACCTTATAAAATCTCTGCAAATACAACGTCTCCTGCTCTAAAAAAACCCCAGAAATTGCCTTTTTTAGCCCTATAAAGTCCTCATCATTAAAAAGTATTTTAGAAAACCCCCTATACTCCCTTAAATTCTCTTTTAAAATCCAAGTTTCGCATTTACTAAGCAAAGTCATAAAATCATCAAATTTTAATTGTTCGTGAAGCTCTCCTTTTTGGGCATAATAAGACTCTTGTATCCCCCTAGCATAAGCTAACGCTTCTTGCTCATAATCACCTTTAAAAATAGAGCTTACAAACAAAGATTCATCAAGCATTTCTTTAAAAAAATCCAAAAACTCACAAAGCCTTAAAACACTTTGCAACCCCTGCTCTCTCTTTTCATAACAAAGCTCTAAAACCTCCTTAGACTCCTCATTGCTTAAAAGCTTCAAAAAGTTCTCTGTAATAACCTCTAAATTATCTTGCTTAATCTTAAAATCATATTCCACACCCACATACCAGCACAAACTCCTAAGTATCTTCTGAAAAAAGGCATCAATAGTCGTAATTTTCAAATCTTCTTTTAAAAAACTTTGATAAATAAAAGAAATTCTCTCTTGAATCTGCTTTACTAGAATACCATTATTATCAATATTAGACTCAACTTTTTTTATAAAATTATCATCATTCCTATGGCGATAAATACTTTGAATCTCCTTAATAATCCGCTCTTCCATTTCTTTAGCGGCTTTTTTGGTAAAGGTAAGCGTCAAGATACTAGAGGGTTTAGCCCCCAAAAAAAGCAATTCTATATACCTCCACACTAATTTATAAGTTTTTCCACTACCAGCACTTGCGCTCACACACAACAAAGCCTTATCCAATCGTTTTTCCTTTGATTTAAAAGTCTAAAATTATAACAAATTCCTTCATTTTCCAAAAGTTGATTGACATAAGCTAAAGTTTTATACTATAATACACTAAGAGTATAAAATTTAATTATTTCTTAAGGAACAAACAATGTCAAAGAGTCTTTATGATACTTTAGAGGTATCTCCTAATGCAAATGCAGAAGAAATCAAAAAATCTTATCGCCGGCTTGCCAGAAAATATCACCCTGATATTAATAAAGAAAAAGGAGCCGAAGAGAAATTCAAAGAAATCAATGCTGCTTATGAAATCCTAAGTGATGAAAAAAAGCGCAAACAATACGACCAATTTGGCGATTCAATGTTTGGGGGACAGAATTTTCACGATTTTGCAAGAGGGCAAGGAAATGTCAATTTAGATGATATTTTAAGCCAAATCTTTGGTGCAGGTGGTGGATTTTCGCAAGGAGGATTTGGGGGGAACTTTAATGGTTTTGGAGGTTTTGACAGCTTTGGAGGGGGTTTTAAAAATGCCAATCTTGACATCAACGCACAAATCACCATCCCTTTTATCACCGCAGCATTAGGAGGCAAACACAATGTAAATTTACAAAACCAAAGCTTTGATATTAAAATCCCAGCAGGAATCAAAAATGGAGAAACCATTCGTTTAAAAGGCAAAGGCAAAAGCATAGGCAGCCAAAATGGAGATTTATTACTAAAAGTAACAGTGGCTCCACACCCACAATACTCCCAAGAAGGAGATAATCTAACCAAAACCTTTGACTTACCGCTAAAAACAGCACTTTTTGGCGGAAAGATAGAGATTGAAACACTCCATAAAAACATTACTTTAAAAATCCCAAAAAACACAAAAAATCACCAACGATTTAGAGTAAAGGAATTAGGTGCTTATAACCGCAAAACAAAAACAAATGGGGATTTATACCTAGAAGCCAATATTCTTTTACCCGATATTGATTCATTACCTAAAGAATTAGTAGAATCTTTAGAAAAATATTTATAAGGAAGCAAAATGTATAGCTATGACGAACCCGTTTATCTTATCAGTGTCGTTGCAAAGATTCTCTCCATTCACCCACAAACCTTGCGTCAATACGAGCGAGAAGGTTTAGTAGAGCCCGGACGAACAGATGGAAAGATGCGTCTTTACTCCCAAAGGGATATTGACAAAATTAAAACCATTTTGCGCCTAACAAGAGACTTAGGGGTTAATCTAGCAGGAGTTGATATTATCTTGAGGCTAAAAGATAAACTAGATGAGCAAGACAAAGAATTAGAAGAATTGCGAATTAATTTAGAAAAGTTCAAAAGCAACCAATCCCATAAATCAGTTCTAAAAAAAGAAAGCTCTTATGAGGTGATTATTTTTCAAAAATAATTTCTCCAAAGCCACATTTTATATTTATTTAAGTAAAATGCACTATTTTTAAACAAAAATTAATACCAAAGTATTATTAGGTATTATTAAGTTTAAACACTTCAACACAAAAAGGAGTCCCAATGCAACCAACTAACAATGTAATAAATATTAGGGGGGGGGGGCCAATAATGCCTTCTCTTGTAGCTACTCCACCAAGCCTATCTTCTGTAAAAATTGATTCTAATCTTTTAGAATCCACAATCCATACTCAAACTTTAGAAATAGATACTAAACTAGACTCTAATTTGTATTGTAAAGTAGATTCTAATTTAC
>NZ_FZPJ01000042.1 GCF_900198605.1 Helicobacter mesocricetorum
TAGGTTTTATTATTCTTTAGTTAGTCTTTTTATTCTTTATTCTCTTTACTTCTTTACTCCCTTAAGTTTAAAACCTTACAAGCAATTAGGACAGCTTTGTTTATTATCTATTAGAGTTATTATATAGCAATGATTAATTCTATATCAAAGCTTAAGTTTCCTACTCTTGTTTGTAAGGTTTTAAGATTAAGGGGGTTGGGGATTGTTTAGTTTAGAGTCTTAAGAAGCTTTAGGTTAGTTTCTGTTGTGTTTCATCTGTTATTTTGCTTGGGGATTGCTTTAGATTAAAGAAGTGATAGAGAATCTTTAAAGGAAAGTTTGGATTCTTTGGTTTTACACTCTTAAATAGTTTTATAAAATATTTTAATATTTTAAACACCTTAATACCTCTAATAATCTTTGATGATTTAACAAAAAATCATATAAGATAGATTTAAGGATTTTGGATAAATTAGCTAAATCTCCATAATAAGGTTTTATTTGGTTTGCCATAATATTATTTGCTATAATTATTTATTAAAATTAGTATAAAAAAAGGAAATAAAATGAAAAAAGTCTTATTAGGCTCATTGGTTGCCATCTCTCTACTAAGCACAGGTGCTTTAGCTAAAGAATACAATTTAGACAAGGTTCATACAGATGTTGGTTTTAAAATTAAACATTTGCAGATTAGTAATGTAAAAGGGAATTTTGATGACTATTCAGCAACGATTGATTTTGATCCTATGAGTGCTGAATTTAAAAAACTTAAGGCTATTATCAAAACTGCATCTATTGATACAGACAATGAATCAAGAGATGATCATTTGCGACAAGATGATTTTTTTAAGGTAAAAAAATATCCTGATATGACTTTTGTGATGAAAAAATATGAAAAAATTGATAATCAAACAGGCAAGATGACAGGGACTTTAACCTTAGCAGGAGTTTCTAAAGATATAACCCTAGAAACTGAAATTGGTGGTATAGTAAAAGATAAAGATGGCAAAGAAAGAGTAGGATTTTCATTAAATGGGAAAATCAAACGTTCGGATTTTAAATTTGCTTCAAGTGTCCCAACACTTACTGTGGGCGATGACATTTATTTGAATATAGAACTAGAAGTTATCGAAAAGTAATTTAGCTTAAGAGGAGATTCTCTTAAGCTCTCCTTGTATGCTTTGATAATTATTTCGTCTTTGCCACATCACGACTATCAAAGCTATTACAACATATACAGCCTGTGCAACAAGCCCTTGTAAATTATTATAAAACCCTAAAAATGCCACATTAGGGATCGGTAAAATATCAAGAGGAAGAGTATTAGTAAGCTGTAAAGCGTGAATACTAACCCCTAAAATCTTAAACCCAAGCACATAAATAAGCCAACTCATCACCCAAAATATCAAATGAATAGGTAACTTCTGGACAAAAATTTTCATCAAATACGCAATAACGACCAACGCCAAACACGCAATCCCAAAACCACTTAGAAAAGAACTCATAGCAATACTAGGCATCATACCTACATAAAAAAGTATCGTCTCCGCACCTTCTCGAAACACCGTTAAAAATGCAAGACTACCCAACCCCAACAAACTTCCTTGAGCAAGTGCTTTTCCCATCTGACTAGAGATATAAGCCTGCCAACTCGCAACATTTGATTTACTATGCAACCAAGCACCTACAAATATCATCATAATAACCGCTACGATACCTACTATACCCTCTAGTATTTCACGATTCGTTCCTGCTGTTGCAAGGGGAAATAACCGCACCAAAGCAATAGCCGCTATCAAACTTAATAATACGCCAAATATAGCTCCACCAATTACCCACGCTCTTCCTTTAGGCTGATTTGCTGCCTGCAAAGCAGTCAATAATGCCATAACAATTAAAAGTGCTTCTACGCCCTCTCTCAATAGAATAATAGCTGCATCAAAAGCAGTAAATTCTACATTAACATCCAATTCCTCCAAGGATTGAAGGAGGTTTTGAAAACGAGCAATATTTTCTTGCGTCGCACCACTAGCAGCTATCTCTGGAAGCTCTAACTCAATACGATTATACAAGCTACCATCTCTTGTGCGAACTTCACCCTCAAATATAGACCATTGTGCCATAAAGGTAAGGATTGTATCTTTTGCGAGTTTTTGGTCTTGCGAAAACTCTCTAAAAGCCTTACGCAAAAGCTCTAAACCTTCAGAGAGTGTCTGTGGCGCACCCTCTATGCCCTGTGTTTGCAAAACATTGCCAGAGGTAAAATCCTTCAAAGCGATACTAATTTTCTGTAATTGTAGTTTCATTGATTCAAAATCTACAACCTCACTAACCATAGCCACACGATAGAGCGTTAGAGCAGTTTCTATCTGCCCATAATGCCCGGGACTTGTATCGCCAACTATGCGTTCATTGCGTTGCCAAGCATCATAAAACCTCTTATAGAACATAGGCAATTCTTCTATGTCTTTTTCTATCATTGCCTTTTCTGTTGCCTTTTCTAACTGCAAGAAAACGGGTAAAATGCGTTTTTTAAATTGCTTTGTTTTTGCTTCATAATCTATAGGGTTTTGTTCTTTTTCAAAAGCAAGTAATGCACTAGAAAGGGTTTTTAGAGTATCTAAATTAGGATTTTTTATCGTAGTTTCTAAAGCCTTGCTAACCTCTATACCAGCTAATGAATTATGCGTTGGAATAGCATAGAAATCAGCCTTAAAATTTTCTAAAATCGGTAGAGATTCATCAACTTTAGCTTTTTTTACATTCTCCATAGCATCAGAAATCATTACAAACAAATGACTAACACGCACTTGTGAATTTGCACCTTGCAAACCCACAAACAAAAAAAAGAATAAACAAATAAGCCTCACCATAGAAAACTCCTAAATAATTAATCCCAATTAGCCTAAAAGAGCTTTCCCTATATAATCTCCACTTTTTTTACTCACTCCCCCAAAACAAGCAAAAAGCCCACTCCCGATATGAGTAATATACTCATTCATCCTATCAACATTCCCTAAGGCGTTTTGAATCTTAATAAACTGCATAGGATCTTTTTGGAATGCAATAAATAATAATCCCGCATCAAATTGCCCTGTACGAGAATCAATACCACTTGCAAAAGAAAACGAACGTCGCAATATTTGCATTCCTGTCTTTTTAGCCAAAAACACATGCGAATCTTCAGGCATAATGGTTTCACCCTTTTCGTTAAGTGCTGTAATATCCGCTTCTTCAAACTCTTCATTCTTACCATAAGCCGCACCAGAATCACGCATTCGTCCAAAAGTATCATTTTGTCCTTTTAAATGTGTCCTATCCCAAGTTTCAAGATGCATTTGCACACGACGAATTGCCAAATAAGTGCCATTATCAAGCCAACTTCCATCCTTTACCCAAACCACTTTATCAAGCTCATTGGCTCTAGGATTAACCGTACCATCCTTAAAAGCAAACAAATTACGCGGTGTATCGTTATTTTCAGAAGAATTAAACCCCATTTGAGACCATTTCATTGTAACTTTCAATCTAGCTATCCGCACAAGATTCCTCACAGCGTGAAAAGCAACTTGTGGGTCATCAGCACAAGCTTGAATGCAAATATCACCCCCGCTAAATTCTGCCCGTAATTGATCTCTTGGGAAATGTGGCAAATCCTTTAATAACTTAGGACGAGCGGATGCAAGACCTAACTTGTCAAAAAAACTTGCCGCCACACCAAAAGTTAGAGTTAGATTCGAGGGGTTAAGGGAGTCTGCCTCTCCTGTATCTAAAGTAGGAATAAGGATATTTTTACTATAAGGAGCGACATTTTCGCCTATTGTTAATTTACTTGCATAAGTAGTCCAAATTTTAAAAACCTCCTTAATATCAGAACGTGAATTAGTATGCAAATCTAAAACCAAAAAATAAATATGTTTTTGTGCAGGAGTAGCAATGCCTTGCTGATGTATGCCAAAAAATGAATAAGGATTCTTGATAGTAGGAGTTCTTGGGGAATGAATTTTTGAATCTGCATTAAGGATAACAGGAGATAGAACACCTGCTCCAGCCATAGTAATGCTTTTTAAAAAACTGCGACGATCTAAACTTCTCATTGATACACCTTAATCTAGGACTACACCCATTTTTGAAAGGGGTTCTCCTAATTTATTCACTGCCTCTGCAAGCTTTTTAATATCTGCTGATGAGAGCTTATCATAACCTACGAAATCGTAGCCTTTTTTAGAAGAGTTATATTTCGCAAGAAGAGTATTAACTGCTTTAAATTGTTTTTCAATTTCATTGGCTAATTTTTTGTCTTTTTGGAGTAAATAAGGACGAAGAATCTGATAAATCTTTTCTGCACCCTCAATGTTTGCCTGAAAATCATAAAGATCTGTTTTAGAAAAAATCTCTTCTTCACCTGTAATTTTACTTGTCGAAACTTCATTAAGTAAATCTACCGCTCCAGTTAGCATTAACTCCGCATTCACCTCTACCGTTGGAATTTTGCTCCTAAGCTCCTTAACATCCATTAAAAGCTGATTTGCTATGGCTTCGGTGCCTTTTGTCGTATTACCTTCCCAAAGAATTTTTTCGATTTTATGAAATCCACTCCAATCTTTTTCGTTTTTGCCCTCCTCTTCAATATCTGCCAAACGCGAATCAATACGAGCATCTAAATCTCCAAAGCTCTCAGCTATAGGCTCACTGCGCTCATAATACATTCTTGCAAGTGGATAAATTTTCTTTGCTTGCTTTATATCTCCCTTTTTTAAAGCCTTCACAAATTTTTCTGTATCTGCCACAAGCAAATCAATCTGCTCAATTACAAATTGATGATAAGTTTCAGTTGCTTTTGCTAAATCCACTGCAGCATTAACAACTTGGAAGTTCCCAATAAATACCAATGTAGCTAAACCCATAACAATTTTACGAATCCGCATTTTACATCCTTTTTAAAAATATTTGATAAACAACAATTATAAGAATTGTTTTTAACAAATGGAAGTCTATAAGATTTTTTATTAAAAAATTATAAAAGCCTTACTATTGCCAATGCCAAATTCATAAAAACTAATCAAATTGTCATTTTCTTGAGGGATATTATCCTGCCTACTTTTTAAAAAATTATCAAAATACCAAAATTACTTTTTTAACCCTTACTATGAAAAATAATCCAAAACAATCAATTAACGCTTTAATGATACTAGGATAATTTCCTATTTCAATAATTTTAAATAGTATTATTTAATGGCAACATAGGCATAATACAAAATATTATATCATCAAGAATTTCTAAAAACTTTTGGATTTAAATAACTAGAAGCTATATCTCATTATGTTTAAAAACATCAGAAGGTAAATATCAAGAAGTAATAAGCAGAAATTTAACAATCTCTGACAACTAAG
>NZ_FZPJ01000021.1 GCF_900198605.1 Helicobacter mesocricetorum
CTCCAAAAGAATTTATTATAGTTTTTTAACCCTTTATTTGAAAGTTAAAAAATTTTAGCATTCCATAAAAAAGGAATACCAATGGTTATTTATTATGATTTAGTGGCTTTTAAATTTGTAGGCAAAGAGGATTATAGACTGAGGGATGAGAGAGGGCGTAATATTCTTTTAAAGAAAAACGATATTATTGTCTTAAAAGAGGGCATAAGGAGTAGGTATTTAGATTATAAAAAACACCTTTTTAAACGAGTTATTGTTCCTCATATTATTAATGCACCACACAAACAAGCACAAGAGGAAAACGCATCACAAACACTGCTATCAGAGCAATCACAGCAAGATTCGCAAACGCAGCAAACAACCCAAGAACAAGATTCAATAACACAAGAGAGTGAGCCAAATGCGGAGTCTTTGCAAAGCCAACAATAGGCTATTAAAAAGGTTATTTTATGTATATTGATGATTTTGCAACAAATTTAGAGAAAATCCAAAGAAGCGTTTTAAACTCTGAATTTTCTAAGCATTTACAAACTTATAATTTTGATACCCAAACCTTAAGTGAAATGTTAGTCTCTATTCTGAGTGAGGTTATGAAAACTGCTATAACCCTTAAAGAGATAGAATTAAAAGAAAGGGACTTAGCTCTTAATGAGGAAAAAATTAGACAAGAGCTAGAGATTGCTAGTAGTGCTTCTAAGGTGAATAATAGCATTAATTTAGCCGAATGCGTAAAAGGCATTATCCAAGCTGAAAGTATGTTAAAAAGTGTCAATGATAATGCCCTTATTAATAAGGCTAATTGTTATGTAGGCTTATTAAATGTCGTAGGTAATGCCGAGCAAACAGCAGCTATTGCCAATCATATCCCAAAAGTATTAAGTGCTATAGATGCTATTTCGGTTAAGGACTTAAGACCTTATGAGACTCTAGCTCTATCTTTAAAAGATGAGATGAGCCAACAGATAGCCGACAATAATGAGGTTAAACAAGTTTCTATTTACTGCCCTAAACTTACATTATTGCCTAAAGAGAGGGTAAGAATATTAGGAATTTCTACCTTTTCTAATAATGAAGTGAAGTTTGTAGTTGGGAATACTGAAATAATGGCTAGAACTTATGATTTTTATTCGGATATTGAGGGCAGTTTTGAAGTGAAGTTTGCCGCTAAGAATCATTTTAATGTATGGATTGAGGATAAGATTATTATTGAAGTTAGAGCCAACTAAATTTTTAACCCTTTAATTCAAAAAAGCATTTTTCTAAAATACGCACATTTTATACAAGGAGTTTCAATGGAATTTGATACACAGCAAGAGGAAAAAGAGCTAGCAGGTATTAATACAGAGCTAGAACAAATACAAACTTCTCTAGAACAAGATTTTGTTAGCTACGCTTTAGAAAATACCACGCCAGAGGATGAGGAATTATTCTTTGATAATCGTGAGCAGTTTTATAAGAATCTTTTAAATATGCAAAATACTTTTTTTGAGGAGAAAATTAAAAGTAAAGAAGCAAGAGCAGGAGAATTGCAAGAGAGTATTCAAAGCAAAAAAACATTAGGAGAAATAGAGCAAGCCAAAGAGGAGTTTTTTAAGGCTAATCCTGATGCAAATATTCAAGAGATAATGGAGTTTTTCTTAGAGGATACAACCAATAAGCAAAAGCAAGAATTAGAATCTCTGCCACCTTTAGAGTTTTTTAATAAAGTTTATGAGCTTTTTAAACAAAACAAAGGGCAAGAGGATTCTAAAGAGGAGGAACTTCCGCCAAAACTAGAGGGAGTAAGTGGGAGTATCCAAGATGGTGGTGGGGATAATAATCCCTTAAATAGGTATTAAAAGGAGATATTATGCCAATGGATTTTAATAGAATTAATGTTGCAGGTTGGGAGAGCGATCCTAATGTAGCGATTGATATTGCAAAAGAGATAGAAAGAGTTAGTTGGGAGGAAAGTCCCTTTGAACCTTTAACAGGTCGGGGAGAGGATAGGGGAATAAAAGTGTTTGAAACACATAATACTGCCCCTTGTCGCCCTAGATTGCGTCCTAAGTTACAAGGTGCTGGAGTAGAGGGGAATGCGGATTTTGAGACAAATTTAGATAATTTTGAGATTTTAACCCAAACGATGTATCCCAAAGTTGTAGGAAATGCTATAAAAAGCGAAATTGCTTTTTATCAAAATATGAAAAATGTAGATTTTGCCAAAGAAGCCGCAGAGGGGTTAAAGACTTGGATTAGAGAGAAAAGGGATAGAAATATTATTACTGCTTTAAGCAATGATTTCACGAATGTAGTGGTTTGTGATTCCGCTAAATCTTTCAAAGATACTTCTAGTTGCAAAAGCGTGCAAGAAGCTACGAAAAAGATTGTAAAAGGTGATGTTTTAAATGTTAATGCCATAAGACAAGCTATATTTATGGCAAGGACTGGAACAAAATATAATCAAAACAAAGCCTTTCCTATAAAACCTATTAGGACACAAATAAAAAGAGATGAGCAGATAGTCGCTCGGGTTTATAATTATGTGTTTTTAATAGATAGCTATGGGGCTTCACAATTACGCAAAGACCCTGAATGGATTGAGTTGCAAAAAATGGATAAAAGAGGAGAACTCAATAATCTCTTTACAGGATTTTTAGGGGTTATTGATGGTTGTCCTGTTATAGAAATAGGCGTTTGGACTGATGTTTCAATAGGCTTATTAAATTCTGAAGTGAGTGATAATGCCTATTTGCAAAATATCAATAAGGCAAATTGTGCTAATCAAAACATTACGCCACCCTCTTATTATACTGATAACCAACCTTTATGCATAGGGGCTTTAATAGGGGCTTCTGCGATTGTTTTAGCAGGGAATCCTGAACCAAAATTTTATATTGGTAAGGATGATTTAGAAAGAAAAACCATTTGTGGTATTGATAGGGTTTTAAGTATTGCTAAGGGTAGATTTGTCTCTGATATAGATAGTCCTTTAAGCATTTATGATAATACCGATTATGCAACAATTGGATTATTTTATTCAAAGGAGAGTTAATGAAACAAAGAGTCCATAATTTATCTTATCTGGCAGTAACTGCCATTGCATTAAAGGATTTAACCGATAATGATACCATTGCTTTTCCACAAGGGGCAGAGATTTTTAATGTTTCTTTGGAAGTAGAGGAAGCTGGAGATGTTGGATTAAATGCTAATTTAGGCATAGTAGGCAGTGAGGATTTATTTGCTAATGATATTGACTTATCCCAAAAAGCCCATCACACTTCAAGCGTGAAATATACTTGCAAGGATAAAGGAGCGATTAAAATTACGCTCTCCAAACCTGCAACAAAGGGCAAGGTTGTAATAAGGGCTTTGTATTTTTTACCTAGCACGATTTTAGCTGAGTATTAACAGGACATTTAAAGGAATGATATGGAACTTTTTAGAAAAATTGAGGAATTAAATAATCTTTTTGCAAGAGCTAATAATATCTTAGAGGAAGCAAAAGGATATTTAAGCCAAGAAAAAGCTAATGAAGTTTTAAGCCATTCCTTTAAAGAATTAAAAGAGGAAACCTTGCAAGAGCTAAGTGCATTGTGTGATTCTCTGCTAGAGACTAAGGCTGAAGCAATGCAAAGCCTTGTAAGTAACCAAACTTTAGAGCTTTTTAACCAAAACTTAGAATCTTTAGCCAATGTTGTAGCTTTAAGGGTTGATTTAAACAAGGTTGCAGAAAAAACCACTAATGCATTAAAGGATGAAAATGATGCAAGATTAATAGAATTCTTGAATATGATTATANNTATAATCATATTCAAGAATTTTTAGAAAAAAACAAAGAGGAAATTTTAAAATCCCAAGATTTAGGTTTTTTAAAACAATCTATGCTAACAACACCGAGTTTAAGAGAATCTATAAGCTCTAATGCTAAAGCGGCTACTAAAGAATTAATAAACAAAGAGGATATAAAAGAAACGCTTATTGCAGTTTTAAGAGAGGATGCTATAAGGGTATTTGAAGAATCTACTTCTTTACAAGAATTGCAAGAGAGGAGATTTTTAAGCTCTTCTTTATTGCTTAATATGGCTTTACAAGGAGAGGTTAAAACTATTACGCAAACTTATCAAGTTTTATCGCATTTAAAATTAGAGCAAAAACGAAAAGAAGCCCTAGAGAAAATACAAAAAACAGATATTTTCTTTAAAACCTACCAAGTGCTTTAAAAGGCTAGCGGTGAAAGTTAAAACTGCCTTAAACCATCTTAGGAGTAAGCTAAGGGATATTGATATTAATAACGCAAGATTTTCTAATGCTGAACTCTTAAGTGCTTTAGAGAACTCTCAAAACAAGATTATCACTGAATTTGAAAATAATATTTGCCATTTTACTTTTAGAGACAATGAAAGGCTTATACTCCCCTTTGTATCTTTAGGCTTAATGAGTGCAAAACTTAATGGAGAAGCTCTTAAATATAAGCCTTTAACTACCATTTTACAAACCCATAAAGGGCTTTATCTGTATTCCCTAAATCCTAGAGAATACAAGCTTACACAAGATTATAGCGGGGTATTAGAATTATTTGTCAATAGTGCAGAAGTCTTAGAGAGTGAGGAGGATGAGCTGTTTTTAGATAAAATGTTTTTAAACGCTGTTTTATACCAAGCCCTATCTTTTATCCTGCAAATTGAAACCACTCCCAATAGTTTAAATAAGGTTGTATTTTTTGATGACCTTTACAAAAAAGAATGCGCCTTTTTACGGTCTCTTACAAATAAACAAAGGGAGAGAGGGACTATTTTAACGCCTTTTATTAAGGTCTAAAATGATAAATGGCTTTTCTAAAGAGGCAGCACAAAAAGAGCTGTATTTAAGAGAATATGCAAGGAGAGATTTTAAGACCTTTTTGTATCTTAAATGGGAGAGATACGACAAGAAAGCATATTATCATAATTGGCATTTTGAATATTTAAGCAAGGTCCTATCTTCTACACTTCCTAAATACTGCAAAGATAAAGGATTCCCGCTACTTAGGAGAATTATTTTAAATATGCCGCCCTCTTATGGCAAAACAGAGACTATTGCAAGAGCGTTTATAGCGTGGGCTTTAGGCATTGACCCAAGTAGGAAGTTTATGTATATTAGTTATTCTGATGAATTATGCAAACGCATTAGTAATGAAGTGAGGGATTTGCTTAAAAGCCCTTATTATAGGAGTATTTTTAAAAAAAATCCTTTGTTTTTGCAAGATAATTCCCAAGAATTTATTTTAAAACAAGGCGGGGGTTGCTTCTTTACCACACTTAAAAGTGCCATTACTGGATTTCACGCCCATAGCATACTCATAGATGACCCTATTAAGGTTAGTGAGATGAATAGTAGAAGTGCAAGAGAAGCGGTTAATAATAATTTTACAGGGTCGGTTTTATCCCGATTAAAAGATATGAATTCAAGCATTATTATTTTAATGCAAAGATTAGGGGATGAGGATTTATGCGGGTATTTACTCAATCCTAGAAACTTTAGTGAGGATGTTATTAAAGAGTGGAAAATACTCAAACTCCAAGCCATAAATGATAAAGAGGAGATTTATAAGATTAATGATTTTCTTTATAAAAGAAAGCCTAAAGAACCTTTGCTTATTTCAAGGCATAATTTAGAGCAATTAGAGGTTTTAAGGCTACAAATGGGAGAGGATGAATTTTCTACCCAATACCAACAAGAGCCACAAGCAAGAGAGGCTGGGTATTTTGAAAAACAATATTTTAAAACCATTCTTAGCTATGAATTAGGGGTCCATAATGAATATATCTTTGTAGATTCTGCCACTAGCTTAAATGCAAAAGCAGATAATAGAGCTATTGTTATAATAGGGGTAGAGAGAAAGGGAGAATTAGAAAGTTATTGCGTCAAAGATTGCTTCTTTGGTATATGGCAAGAGGAGCAAACCATAGAGCATTTGATACAAGCTTTACTAAATTACCCTAATAGCACTTGTTATATCGAAAAAGAGGGAGGGGGTGAGATACTCCATAGGCTTTTACTCAAAGAGATTATAAAAGTTAATGAGGAGTTAAAGCAAAAGAGTAAGGCGATTATTAAAAATGGTATTTTTACCTTCAACGCTTCAAGAAAGATCTCTAAAGTGGATAAAATTAAGAGTATAAGGAGTTATTATAACACTGGATATTTAACCTTTCTAAAAGGGGCTAATGGCATAGAGCAGATACAAAAGGAGCTTTTGGGCTTTAACCCTGAAAAACCCTTTAGAAAAGATGATTGCATCGATGCCATAGCAACTTGCATTAATCATCCTGATGTAAAAGCCCCTTTTAAGCAGGAAGTCTTACCTAAAGCGGGTAGATTTAGCCATAATGCAACTTGGAGAATCTAGGTTAGGGGGCATATATGGGTTTAGGGCGAGCATTTAAAAAAGTTGTTAAGAGCGTCTCTAGCATCGGCAAGAGCATATTAAAAGTTCCTAAAAAAATAGGCAAAGAGGTTGTTAGACCTATAAAGAGATATTTGGATGAATGGAAAAGGGATAGGGATAGATATTATGATGAGAAAATCGCACAATACCAACAAGTAAGCACCAAATATAAATTAGGGTTAAAATGGGAGGAATACCAACCTATAGCGTGGGAATATGCTACGCAAAGAGCAAAAAGTGAGCAAAATACAATACAAAGGGCTTTTTCATCAGGAAATATATTAAAAACCTTAGTTACACTCACCCTTGCAGTGGTTGGTGTTTCTTTATCTTTTATCACTTTTGGGAGTTCTTTTTTAATTGCAAGCGCAATCATTAGTTCTTTGCTTGGCTTTTCAAGTTATGTTTATAATTTACAACTCAATGCTAAAATGCAATGGCTTTCTATAAATGCTAAAGCTACCGCTTCTAAAATCAATGCTCTAAAGGCTGCTAATAGGGCAAAAGAGCAAAAGGAAATGATTAGTGATATACTTATCTTTCAACCTTATGCAATGTTTGCTAATGGAAGTATTTATAACGATGGACTTGCGGGGAGTGAGAGCTACTCTCCCTCTGTGGCTTATGACCCTAGTAAAGGTATTTTAGGGACCTATAAAAAACACCCAATCGATGATTTTATTTTAAATCGGGATTCTAAAATTCAAGCAGGAGGCAGCGGATTTATAACCAATATCTTAAATCCTGCTATTCCTCTTGTAAAATTTGAATTACCCCACCAATCCCAACAAGAAATATTAATGGATAATATGAAGCAAGCTAATAAGCGAATTGCAGATGGGTTTTTAAAACTCAATGAATTGCATTTTAATATCTTAGGCACAGCTGGGAATGTGTATAATAGGATTAAAAAAGCGCAAGTGGATAAATACTGCAAAAAAATGTTAAGCGATGATTTTTTGGAAAAAAATAAGAATTACTCTTTAGGATTAAGGGCAGATTTTAATTTTTTACACAAAAAGCATTTTTTAAAAGAGCCTAATAAAAAGCATATATAGAGGAATTATGTTGAAATTGTTATTACTTTTTGCCTTATTTTTTAGTGGATACACCCTAAGTGGCAATATTAGCAAGATAAGTGATGGGGATACGCTTAGCCTTAATGTAAAAGGAGAGCAGTATAAAATAAGACTTTTAGGCATTGACGCCCCAGAGCTAAAACAAAGCTTTGGTAAGCAATCTAGGAATCACCTACTCAAACTTTGTCCTATTAAAAGCAGGGCTAAAGTGTTCTTTAAAAAAAGAGATAAATATGGGAGAATCTTAGGTAGATTAGAATGTAAAAACGCTAAAGAAGTCAATAAACAAATGGTTTTAGAGGGTTTTGCGTGGGTTTATAGGGAATACTCTAAAGAGTTTGTCAAACAAGAGGAGATGGCAAAGCAATTAAAAAAGGGATTATGGAGTGAGGATAATCCTATTTATCCTCAACATTTTAGAGAGCAATTTCGCTAGAATTACCCTTGTTTTAGCATTTCTAATAATTCCTTATCACTTAATTCCTCTAAGCTTGTGTTACCTTCCTCTTTTAGCATAGGCTCTTTACCAAAGAGGGTATTTTGCATATCAATTAGCATTTTTTGATACTTTTCAGCACAAGCAATAATCATAGGGTCAGCTTTATGCTCTTTCCTTAGAGCTAACATTTTCATCAACTCATCTTTAGCAATAACTGCACTTAAAGCTAGATTTTTTTGAATAAAATTGCTTGTCATTGCATTTAGCAATAACTCCTCTGTGCTGGAATTAAGCATATTATTTAAAATCATTTCATCAATTTTATACGCCTCATCGCCTAAATTTGCCTTAATGCTTCTTTTAATATCCTCACTCTTTTTAGCCATCACGGTCCCAAACTCCCTATGTATTAGCTCTCCTGCTAAATTCTTTTCACTTACCCCTTTAATCGCACTTCCTGCTTCCCATCCCTCTTTTGCAATCCAATCCATTAAGGTGCGATAACTTATATTAAATAGCTCTGCTACTGCTTTGGGGCTTTGATTATGGGTTTGGTAGTAAATTTTAATCTCCTGCTTATTTTTTATCAAAATTACTCCTTTTTTGTCTAATTTTTACCAAAAAACGCCCTTTAATTAAAGGGTTAATTTTTAACCCTTTAATTGCAAATCACATTTTTTTATTATTGCAGCAAAAAAAGGTTAAAAATGGATGAGAATACAACCTTGCAAGATTCTTTAAATACTCCAGAGTTTATAAGACAAGTAGAGCAGACCTTGCTTATCTCTCAAGAGGTGCATAATAGCTTTAACCAACTCATAGGTAAATATGAGGATGGCTTAATAGCAGGAGAGCAAACACGCAAAGAAGCCGCAGATACGCTTATACAAGTCTTGAAAATTAAACAAGAAATGTTAGAGAAAAAAGAAATGCTACTTACCGTTTTATCCCAAGCACAAGACAAAGATGCAGACCTTAGGGAGTTTGTCTTAGAAAATAAAGACCAAATCAATGCTACTTTAGAGAAAAATCAAGCCATTAAAGAATCTGTGGAATCTACTAAAAAGCAAATATTTTCTTCACAACAAAATGTAGAGGAAGTTTTAGAAGCGTTGCAAGAACACAAAGATTTTATCGCAGAGATTACCCAACTTATAGAGGAGAATGCTAGGTTGAAAACCCAAATTTTAGAGGATATTAATACTAGCGTAGAAAGTTCTAAAATAGAGTTTAATGAGTATTTTAACACTCTTAAAGCGCAGGTTGATTTAACCAGTTATGCCTTAAAAAGTGATCTTGATAGAATTAATACTATTATGCCCTCTATTGTAGAGCCTAGTGATGAGTTAAAAGCATTAATGGCATTAAAAGATGCTAAAGAAATAGAGATTACACAAAAGCAAAGCCAAAGGCAAAGGTTGCAAGAGGAGTTACAAGAATTATCAATTTTACAACCAGAGCAAAACACACAAGAACATACACAATCCACCCAGGAGCAAAGCACACAAGAACATACACAATCCACCCAAGAGGAAAGCACACAAGAACATACACAATCCACCCAAGAGGAAAGCACACAAGAACATACACAATCCACCCAAGAGGAAAGCACACAGGAAGCACAAGCGCAAACACAAGAATCTTTAGAATCTTAAAGGAGTAAAAATGAGGGATACAGAATTAACAACACAGCAAACCACAGAAGTAGAACAACCACAAGAGAGTTTAGAAACACAAGAAACACAAGCACAAGATGAAGTAGAGGCAACACAAGCACAAGCAGAATCTACACTTACTCCTTTAGCTCTAAAGAGGCAGGAAATAGAACAAAAAGAGGATGAAATAGCTGCTTTACAGAACCAATTAACAGAACTCAATAGTATGATTGAGAGCCTAAGCAAAGAGGAGAGAGAACAGGCTTACACCCCTAAAAACCAGCAAGAATTAGTTAGGGCTTTTTATGTCGATAAAACAAATAATGATTTAAAAGAGCGTATTTTAGAGATTATTGAGAGCATTAAGGTGTATTTGCCGCCAGCTAAAATTTCTACAAAGCAAAAGCAAGTGCAAATAGATAATATAAAGCAGCAAATAACCCAAAAACAAGAATCTATAGATATAATAGATGAGGAGATAAGCGATGATAATGAGGAGAGCGATGCTTTAAGGGAGGAAAGGCAGGTATTATCAGGTGAATTAGAGGAGTTAAATAATGAATTAAAAGTTTTAAAAGAGCAGCAATGCCAAATCCTAAGCCCTATTTTAGAAGCGGATTTAACCACTAAATGCTATGTAGATATGCAATTACAAAAACTCTTAACAACTCTACAACAAGCTGATAACCAAATCCAACAAACACTTAATAATCATATACAATTAGCAAATACCAAAGATAGTGCCAATGTTAAATTAAGCGGCAATCAAAGTATAAGTGGGGTTAAAAGTTTTGCGAGTATTAATGCTACTAGTGCAACCATTTCAGGAGTGGCTAATTTGCCTAATCCCCAATGTGCCAATAATCCAACAATTGATAATCACCTCACAAGAAAGGCATATGTGGATTATGGCGGGGGGATGAGAAGCTTAGGCAATCAAGTTAATGCTAGAATTGATTTACGCTTAGCCCAGCACTTCCACTTCACAATGACAGGCAGGGGTAATATTGGCGTGAGTAATTGGGGAGGACATGGAAAAAGCGGAACTATCACTATTTATCGTGCAGAGAATATAACAGGCTTTCTAGCTCCTTTTAGCTTCCGCATTCCCCAAAGTGGGTTTAGAGGCACTGAAACCTTTGCTTACTTTTGTGTTGCTTCTAATTGTATCAAACTTTCAAGGGTTTAGCAATGCATTGTGATTTAAAAGTTGTTATAAATAAGGAGTGAAAAATGTTTTATGAATTAAAAACAGGAAATTTAAAACTTGATGATGTGTATTTAAAAGAGGTTACGCTAAAGACAGAGGATGGAGAGGCAGTAGCACACGATACTTATTTTTTAAGTGCTTGCTATGATGAGTCCCTTAAAGAGCTTGGTTTTGCTAGAGTAGAGACAAGTGAGTTCCCAACTTATGATGATGATACTCAAGAGATCGAGGAGGTAAAAGAGCTTGATGAAGTCAATAATATTTATAAAATCTCTTATAGGGTTGTTTCTAAGAGTTTAGAGAGTTTAAAAGAGTTAAAAGCAGAGGAGATTAATGCAAAAAGGGATGAAGTTATCAATGCTGGAGTGAGTTTTAAAGGCAAGGTATTCCAAAGTGCAGAGAGGGATAGAAACCTTTTAAGTGCAGCTATTAGTCTGTATAGTTTAAACAACAATATCCCCCCTAATTTTGTCTGGATTGCAAAGGATAATACCCGAGTGCCTATGAATTTAGAGGACTTAATAGGATTAGCTTCTTTAATGGCTTTAAATGTTAATGAGAATACGCTAAAAGCAAGGGCTTTAAAAGATAGGATTGAAGCAGCAGCTAGCACTGATGAGTTAGCATTAATTGTTTGGGAGTAATGAAGTGGATGAGAGGGCTAATATTATTTTATTTTTAGGTAGCGGACTTTTGACTATATTTTGGCAGATAATTACTTATCTAGGGATTCCAACGCCTGAAGTTTATGCTCTTTTGGCAATATTTACTTTTAGTGGTTTTGCAGGACTTCTAAAAACTATTATATTTAAAGAAAGCCTTAAGGGTTTCATTTGCTTTGATATTGTAAGCAAGGGGTTAAGTCTCTTTATCCCTTTTATAGTGGCATTTGCGGCTAAGAGTATCCCACCTTTGTCTTTCTTTGTGGATTATTGTTTTAGCTTCTTAATACTAGGAGAGATTTTTACTTTCTTGATATATATTCAGTGTATTAAAACAAGAAATAAAGATATTAATCATATTGATATTTATAATTTAGGATTATCCAACTTAAAGGCTTTTATAATCAAGTATTTAAAAGTTAATGATAAGAAAGGGGATTAAATGCTTATAGTAGGACCACAGCAAATACCAGTGGTTGTAAATGGAGCAACGCAGTATTTTAACAACACTTATTCTGTGCGTTTAAATGATGATGGCAGTGGGACAAACTTTGTAACAATGCCTTTTGAATTAAGTAATAGGACTTTTATGCTCGCAGCCAATGGTGTGCTTGATATTGCAAGAGTGGATAGAATGGGAAATTTAAAATTTATCAACTCTGCAATAGGTATTCTTTATGCTCATAGATCTAGTTCGGCTAATAGGCAATTATCGCCTATTACCTTCCCTGTAGTGCCACAGAATAAAATCGCCTTTTATGTCTATGGCACATCTAGAAATGGATGGGCAAAAGGTAGGGGTCATGCAAATATAACTTTTTATTGGAATTAAAGGAGAACAGATGAAAGAGCAGGTTTTAGAGTTTATTGCACCCTTAACTGCTGAGTTTGAGGGGTTTAGAGCAAGTGTTTATAAATGCCCTGCGGGGTATGATACGATAGGCTATGGGAGAAATATAGAATCTAATCCTTTAAGTGTAGAGGAAAACAAACTCTTAAAAGATGGCAAGGTCTCTAAAAGCGTAGCTATGCGTTGGTTAAAAGAGGAGTTAAGTAGAAGTTATGATAGCCTTCATAGAAATTTTAAGTTTTTTAAAGCCTTACCTCTAAAAAAACAAGGGGCATTAGTAGATATGGTTTATAATCTAGGATTTTCTAAGTTTAAAACCTTTAAAAACACACTTAAAGAAATAGAGCTTAGAGATTATGAGAAAGCCGCACAAAGGCTAGAGGCTTCACTTTGGTATAAACAAGTTAAAAATAGAGGCAAAGTTATAGTAGGGTTTATAAGGGGTAGTGATGAATTATAGTATTGCAGGCAATGTGGTTTTAAGTATTTTGCTTGTGGTATTGGGATTTTTTTATAAGGATTCTTTAAAAGAGCAAGAGCGATTAAAGCTGCAACTAACTTTAGAAAGTGAGAATACTTCAAAACTCAATAAGGCTTTACAATTACAAAATGAAGCTTATAAGGAATTAATGGTGGTTAAAAGTGAATCTCCACCTCAAAAACAAAGGATAGAAAAGGTTTTTATTAAAGATGAGAGCTGCAAAGCAGAGCTAGAGGCTTATAAGCAACTCTTTAAGGAGTTAGCGGCAACCCCCCCTTAGGTTTTAAAAATTAACTTTAATTCTGCACCTTTTAAAAATAAGTTGGAAACTAAGACAATGAATATTTTTGGGTGTAATTTTTAAAATTACAAGGTGGCGGTGAAGGTGCAGAGCTAAGGTTAATGAGGATTGAATATTAAAAAAGTAAAACACTCTTTAGCATTAAATTTCATATCGCCCAGCTTTGATAAAGATTGCAGATAATTCCTTAAAATATTCTAGTATGGTTGTTTTCTTTGAAAAAAGGCTTTAACCCTTTAATTTTAAAAGCTATTGTGTAATGATAAGTTCTAAAAAAGGTTTGCAATGTTTTTTTATGGATTCTTATTAGGGTTTTTTGTGATTATAAAAAGGGGAATCTTAACACCCATAAGGGTGCAAGGCTACAATGCCTTGACTACAAATACACAAAGGAGTATAATTACTCTTGTTATTTGTTTAGTAAGATTTTTAAAAGACAAATTCATCACCTCATTTCAGAGGTTAAAACTTACCTTAGAGGGTTGCGCCCCTTTAAGGCAAACCTCCAAAAGTATTATACTTAAACTTTCTAAATACTTCAAAAAAACCCTATTTATCGCTTTTTTATTACTTTTAACTTTAACTGGTTGCGCTTCAAAGCCTATTGTAAGAATTGATACAAAAGAAGTATTTATCCCTATAAAATGCAATTTAACCCTACCTAACAAACCTAAAGAGGATGGAAGCTTTCAAAGCCATAAAGAATTATTAATTTATTATTTAGAAGTAGAGAGTATTGCAAAAGATTGCATTAAATAAGGAGAGAAAATGCTAAGTATAACACAGCTAGATGGATTTTACACTAAAGACTATGAGTTTAACCAATCCTCTTTACAAGAATACAAAGAGGCAAAGAAGTATTATCACTCTAATCAACTCCCCCCTGATGTAAAGAATATCATAGAACAAAGAGGGGCGGTGCCTGTGTATGAAAATATTTATAGAATGATCGTTAATAAAATACTAGGATACAAGGCTCAAAGCATTCAAGAAGTGCGGGTTAGTGGCAGACAAGAGCAAGATAAGCCTTTAGCGGAGTTGCTTAATGATATTTTAGATGTTTTCACTCAAAGCGAAAATTATGACAAAGAGATATTAAAGAGGGATAAAGATTTAATCTTTGGTCTTTGTGTTATGCAAATATGGGTTAGTAAAGAGGAGCAAGATTTTGCTTTAGAGATAGAGAATATCCCCCCTGATAGTTTTTTAATCGATAAATATAGCATAGATTCTAATGCCAAAGATGCTAGGAGATTCCATAGAAGCATTAATACTTCTTTAGATTTTGCAAAGAAATTATTCCCTGCTAAAAACTTTGTAACTACGCAAGATAATATAGAATCTAGGGTTAATTTGATAGAGAGCTGGATAAAAGAGGAGAGCGGGTTTGCACGCTATATATGGCAAAAAGGGGGCAGTGTGCTAAGCTACACACCAAAACCTTTTAAAGATGGCTCACATCCTTATATTATCGCTAAATATGGCATTGATGAGAGGAATTGCTGGTATGGAATATTTCGTGATATAAAGCCTTTGCAAGATTATATTAATTTTGCAGAGAATAGAATGGTGAATATGATGGGTAGCTTTAAAGCCTTTTATGAGGAAGACGCTGTTATTAATGTAGAGAGCTTTGCCAATGAGGCTTCCTTAGATAATGCAGTGGTGAAAGTGGCAAGTGGAGCGATTAGAGATGGTAAAATTCACTTTGTAGAGCATAGAGGTAATATTGCTACTTTAAGTGAGAAGGTCAATGAGAAAAGGAATCTTGCTAAAATGTTAAGTGGTCTCAATGATGAGGCTTTAGGAATGGCGATAAATCGCCAAAGTGGAGTAGCCATAGCCCAAAGGAGAGATGCAGGATTAATGGGACTGCAAGACTTCATCAAAACAAGCGATGAGATGGATAAACTCATATTTAAAAAAGCCATCTCTTTAATCCAGCATTATTTTACAAAAAAGCAAATCTTTAAAATCGCAGATAAGAAAGTAGGACTTAGGTATTTTGAAATTAATACTAATGAGAGAAATAAGATAAAGGTAGGCAAATTTGATTTAGTCTATAAAACCCAACTTAAAACACAAGGTAGAGAGGAGAGATTTGCTCACTGGAGTGAAATGCTAAAAACCATCGCACAAATACGACCTGATTTAGTGGCTTCTTTACTGCCTCTTATGCTTAAAGATACCGATAGCCCAATAGTAGCAGATGTAGAGGAAATTATCCAAAAGCAACAACAAGCCCAAGAGCAAAGCACAGAGCAACAAGCCCAAGTAGAACAACTGCAAATGCAATTAGCTTTAAAAGAAGCAGAGGCTAAGATTAAAGAGCTAGAGGGCAAGGCTATGAAATACGCCGCACAAGGGGAGTTAGCCCAAAAGTTAGCCAATAGCCAAGAACAAGCACAAACCCAAGAAACACAGATAGATTTTAGTAAATACCATAAAAAGGGAGATACGACTGATAATAACCAAGCTAATAAGGTTTTACAAACCGCTAAAGGGTTGGATTTAAGGTAGGTTTGTTATTTAAAAATATATCTTATATATACAATATTAATATATATTTAAGTAAATAATATTTATATTTTGTATCTTAAAACAAAGGATACAAGATGACTTTAAAACAAATACAGAAAATAGGTTTTGATAACTGCGATTTTGAATCTACTTTTGGTAGCAGCAATTATTATGCAGAGCCTACAGATTTAGAACCCCAGCTTCCTACTTTTGGTGATTTAAGAAATCTTTTATGTTGCAGCAATTATAGTAAGCGAGAAATTAGAGACTTCTTTAAAGCAAAGTATGCCATTAAATATCAAACTGCAAATGATGGTCGGGGAGAGTGGTTAAATACAAAAAGGGAGTATTTATCCTATGGCTTCTAAAAAACGCTTAAGTGATGCTGATATTAGCAACATAACAGGAATTCCACGCATTACTTTGGCGAGATGGAAAAAAGATAAAGAAAGCTATAGGGTAAAACTCTATTGGCTCTTAAAAAGGAGTGATGAGAGTTTTTTGCTTAAGAAGTTTAAATATTTTAAAAATAAAGGCAGATAATGCAACTTTTACCCCAAAAAACCCAAGAGGGAGAGGCAATATATTTGCTTGATAGTAATATTGCCATTTGCGAAAGCGGGAAAATACTCTATTATGATGATTTAGGGGAATTACACGATACAAACTTTGAGTGTATTTTTGAGCCTATTAACGCAAAGAGTGATGTAGAGATTCTCAAACAAAATATCATCGATTTAGAGCATATCGTGATTGATTTCACCTCTATTGATTTAGTCCATAACACCATCAATAATGTAGAGAGATTTCATTTTTTAAATGAGGATGTGGTGAAATTTAGAGAATATCGCATTAATTTAGAGACTTTAGAAATAAGAGGGGAAATGCAAGAGTTTGAATTTTTTTTACAAAATCCCCCTAAAGAGCTAGAAGCAGAATCCCA
>NZ_FZPJ01000071.1 GCF_900198605.1 Helicobacter mesocricetorum
CTAGGATAAGTTCTGGATCTGGTGATTCGGCTACTAAGCTGTAACCCCCCCCCCCCCGCCACATAATTGCCCTCTTGTGCTGTGTTGTTTGAGGAAGTAGAAAGCCTTAAAAATTGTTTTATTAGTTTTAAAGGTTTTGGAGTATCGAAAACTTTTTGGTTATTAAATAAATTCAAAATTTCTTTTGTGGCGTCTGTTGTTGTGCCAAATTCTGTAAATATTGTGCGTGTTTTAATTACCTTTTGTTTATCTAAAACTTCATCAAAATAAATTATTTCATAAGGCGTTAATCTCCCCCTAGAATCTTCTTGCCAATAAATATGCTCTTCATCTAAAGTTTCAGGTTTTTTACGCCAACACCCATCAGCTCCATTTGGTGCAATAGGATAAAAATCATTACCATTTGGGTCTTTTATAGAATAATATAAAGTAGGTCTATCTGCTCTCAAAGAATGATTGCCCCATTTCTCAAGTTTTAGAATCTTTGCCTTTTTACCATTGATAATTTTGTTAAAATCTTTTTCATTTTGTTCTTGTGTTATATCGTTTATTCTCCACTCATATTTTTGATAGCACAAAATATATTCGTGTTCTTTTGCAAAATCTTGCGAATCTTGACTCCCTCCCTTTTTCTTTTGCCAAATAACATTAGCTACAAAATTCTCCTCTCCAAAAATCTCATCACAGAGAATCTTTAAATTTGCTTGTTCGTTATCATCAATAGAGATAAAAATCACTCCATCCTCTCTAAGCAAATCCCTTGCAAGCTTGAGACGCGGGAGCATAAAGGCAAGCCAGCCGCTATGGGATTTGCTCCCTGTGATATTGCGAAAAAATCTTAAAGTTTCAGATTCTACCCATTCTCCGTTTTCATCTTCAAGCAACAAGCCCACTTCGCGCAAAATTGCTTGATAGTCTTTTCTAAAATCATCGGGATAGATGAAATTGTCGTTTTTAGTATTATAGGGCGGGTCGATATAAATCATTTTGATTTTTTCACTATATGCGGATTTTAGGAGCTTTAGCACATCAAGATTATCTCCTCTAATAATAGCGTTTCGTGTATGCGTTGCATTGGGGCGATAAAGTGCTTCTGCGTTGTTAGAATCTAGTTTATGAGATTCTTCAGTCGTGCTACGCACTCCTTCAGAATGACAATTTATGCTTTTGTCATACTGAGGCTTTGAAAAAGCCGAAGTATCTCTTTTGTCTTGATGAGATTCTTCAGTCGTGCTACGCACTCCTTCAGAATGACAAGGGAGGGCTTGAGATTCTTCGGGCTTGTCGCCTTCAGTTTGACAATCACCTTTGTAAAGATATTTTGGGTAAAAGACCTCCTCTAGCTTTAGCTCTTTTGTAGTTGGAGTAGAATAAAGGGCATTAGCCAAACCCTTGCCGCTAAAGGTTAGCTCATAGCCTTGCATATCTGCCCTCTCACTTAAGCCCAAAAGCATTGCAATGGCTTTAAGGCTTACCACACCGTCGGCATTAATGGTTTGGGGGAAGTTTGTTTTGAGGTTTTCATAGAGGGGATTTTGCTCTTTTTTAGAATCTATAAGCTTTATGCCTAGCTCTTTTGCCTTGTCTTTGTCTATCATTTGCACTCCTTTAAGAATCTGTTTATCATTTTTATAAGACTTTTTATGTCGCTTTTTGTTGAATCATCTCTTGTTGAATAACCTCTTGCAAGACTTCTAGCAAGTTTTGCTTATTAATGCGGGTATTAAAAAGCACTTTGATATTTTTATCTTGCATACTTTCGTTTAGTTTTTCAAAAAACACTCTGGCATAATCAATCTTTTTTCTCTCTTGCTCTGGAATCTCACTTGCTTTATCATAGCCCTTGCTTTCACAGACAAAAAAGATTTTCTGCCCTTTGTCGTTTTTGAGTAAATAGGCAAAATCGGGTTCATAGTTTTTATAGGGTGTGGGGATACTAAGCTTAGGGAGCTTGGCAAAGATTTCTATTTGGTGATTGAGGATAGAGAGGTTATTTTCTAGGCTTATTTCTTCTTCGATTTTAGAATCACATACGGCTTTATCATAGAGATATTTATCGCTTGGGATACAATCTCGCCCATTGCTTTTGGCGATATATCTGCCTAGTATGTGCTTTTTTATGCTTTGCTTTGGCGTGCCATCTGCTAAATAGAGGATTTGGAATCTCTCGTTGCTAAAGATATTTTGTGAGAAATCATAGCTTACAGATTGGATCAAGTTTTTGTGTAGTTCCTCTTTGATACAATCTTGCAAAGCTTCAAAGGCTGTTTTGGGCGAATTGATAAAGCTTTGTTTGTTAAGTTGCGGGTGGTTATATATCTCTAGCAAGAATTTCAAGGGCAATTCCTCGTTGCTTCGTTTTTGGTTTTTGGCAAACTCGATGAGTAATTGTGGCAAGTTTTTATGCAAAGTGGGCAAATAATCTTTTGTCGCTATGCTTTCTAGCTTTTCTGGAATGATTCTATTGTTTTTGCTATCATAGATCTTTTTCTCATAGAGGATATTTTCTTTTGGGATAGTTTCGGCATTAAAAGATTTTACGATAGATTCTATTAAATTAGCTTGGTTGATGTTTTGATAGATAATTTGTGCTTTGGCGTTGATGCTCTGCCATAGTTCTTTAAATTCTTTGGCAAGGTTTTGCCTGATGTTTATTTCATCGGTCGTTTCATTATCGCCATTTGTTGCATATTCGTGCTTATTTTCTTTGGGCTTAAATGCCTCTAATACCTCTTTATAATGCCCTCCTAAAAGCTCTTTTATGCTCTCTGTTTGCATCGCATCATAGATTGGAGAGATGATTGCATAGACATTCCTATCCTCATCAAACTCTAAACAAGCCAAATCTTCTAGCTTGTCTAAAAACTTATTAATCTGTCGTTCGTTGAGGTTGAAGTGCTGCAAAGATTCTCGATTTAAAATACTGCTACCTAGAGAAAAGCTAGAATCTTCGATTTCTTTTTGTAAGCCCTCAAGAAAGCCTCTTTCCTTGCTGCTTACAATCATATCAAGATAATTGATAGCAAAAAATTCATTGTCGTTATAATCCACAAAAGAATGGGTAATGCGTTTGCCCTCGCTATTGACACAGAGCCTCAAGCCCCTGCCTACTTGCTGATGCCTGCTTGTCTCGCTGCTAGAATTTGCTAATTTGGTGAGCGTAAAGATATTTGGATT
>NZ_FZPJ01000019.1 GCF_900198605.1 Helicobacter mesocricetorum
TTACTTAAATAAATATAAAATGTGGCTTTAAAAAAGCTGTAATTCCAAATAATTAGGGTTGGTTTAGCCATAGTTTGGCGGTTTCTTTTAATCTCTTTAGATCATCACTCGCAAAAAAGGTTATTTTTGTAGGGTTTGGGATAGGCTTTAGGGGGTATTCTTTTTGTAAATACTGCATAATGCAATCTCCTGAATGGATTAGGAGGGGTTTGTTGTTAAAATATTTTGCAATGGATTTGGCGATAAGCGGAAAATGTGTGCAACCTAAAATAATCGCATCGGGATTATTTGGGTAATCCTTAAAGTAATAGTGCATAGTAATATCTAATATTTCTCCTTCAAAAATCCCTTCTTCTACTAGTGGGACAAAGAGACTAGTAGCGAGTGCGGATAGATTATGATAGCCTTGTTTTTGTAGAAGTGTTTGGTAGAGATTGCTTTTTATGGTTGCCTTTGTTCCTAAGATTAGGATTTTAGAATCTTTATCTTTGATAGCATTTTCTAGGGCTAAGATTCCCGGTTTTATCACTCCAATAACAGGGCAAGAAGAGACTTTTTGCATAGCCTCTAATCCATAGGCACTTACGGTATTGCAAGCAACAATGAGTAAATCAATATGCTCTGTCTTAAAAAACTCTAAAGCTTCTAGGGAGTATTGGACAATTACCTTTTGACTACGATTTCCATAGGGGACTCTAGCGGTATCGCCATAATAAATAATTTCTTCAAAACTTTGAGAATCTATAAGGCTTTTTAAGACACTTAAGCCTCCTGCTCCGCTATCAAAAACGCCAATTCTTTTGGGGGTTGTTTTAATCTTTTGCACTATCGTTCATCATATTTAAAAATTCTTCATTGTCTTTAGACTTTTGCATTTGAGAATAAAGAAAAGTTAGGGCGTCAATTTCGTTATTCATTTGGTGGATAGCATTGCGTAATACCCATACCTTTTGGAGTTTGTCGTGTCCTAAAAGCAACTCTTCTTTTCTTGTGCCACTTTTTAAAATATCCATTGCGGGGTAGATTCTACGTTCTGAAATATGTCTTGCTAAGACAATCTCGCTATTTCCTGTGCCTTTAAATTCTTCAAAAATTACTTCATCCATACGAGATCCTGTTTCAATAAGGGCGGTTGCGATGATGGTTAAAGAGCCTCCTTGTTCGATATTCCTTGCTGCACCAAAAAATCGCTTTGGTTTGTGAAGTGCATTAGCATCTACACCTCCGCTTAGGACTTTACCACTACTTGGGGTTGCGGTATTATAAGCCCTTGCAAGTCTGGTAATAGAATCTAATAAGATGACTACATCTTTGCCTAACTCTACCATTCTTTTAGCCTTTTCTATCACAAGCTCTGCAACGCGTGTATGGTTGTTTGCGGGCATATCAAAGGTAGAGCTATAAACCTCTCCTTTTACGCTTCTTTCCATATCTGTTACTTCCTCTGGACGCTCATCGACAAGTAAAACAATGAGTTCGATTTCTGGATGATTATGGGTAATTCCATAGGCTAATTCTTTCATAAGCTCTGTTTTTCCTGTCCTTGGGGGTGCTACAATAAGCGCTCTTTGTCCTTTACCAATGGGGGCAAATAAGTCTAGCATTCTTCCTGTGATTTTGAGGCTATTGTATTCTAAATGGATTTGTTCTGTTGGGAAAAGGGGGGTTAAGTTGTCAAAAAGCGGACGATTTTTCATCTCATCGTGGGATTGGTAATTGATAGCTTCTATCTTTAGGAGTGCGTAATATCGTTCTTGGTCTTTTGGGGAGCGGACTTGTCCTGTTACTATATCCCCATTTCTTAGAGCGAATCTGCGGATTTGGGTGCTACTTACATAGGCATCATTTTGAGAGCCAGAGAAGTTTTCATCAATAGCGCGCAAGAAACCATATCCTTCAGAAGTGATTTCTAAAATCCCTGTAAAAAGGATAAAGCCTCCTTTGCTCACTTGGGTTTTTAGGATTTCAAAAATCAAGTCTTGGCGCAGAAGCTCTTGGGGGTTTTCGATACCTAAGGATTTTGCAATATCAGCAAGTTTGTCAATGGGTTTTGCTCGTAAATCTTCTATCGTATAGCCTTCAACGGGTGTATGTGTCCGTTTTTGTTCTTTTTTGTGTTGATTATCGCTCATATAAAACCTTTTTAAAATTGCAAAATTCCTTTAAAGAGATGACAAAAAATCTTGGCTTGTTAAAGAGTTTTGAGAGAACCATTTAAGATTAGCTGTTTAAGTTTGAAGTTTCCCTTGCTAGTAGTTTTGCAGATGTTACAATAAAGCGGAATTTTAATCTAAAACTTTATTCTTGTCAATATTAATAAGGCGATGAGTAGAAAATTAACATATTCTTTATAAAGCTTTGTAGATTCTTTAAATATTGCTAGAAAAATTGACTTTATAAACAAAATAAGTTTTAATGCTTGTTTTTATATGACAGAAATTAACTTTAAAAAGGAAGCTTAATGACTAAAGGTTTAAGTATGATTTTGTGGGCTGTTATAGCCATTATAGGAGCTTATAGCTTTGGAGTGTTGGCACTTCATAGCGGAGAGAGTATTTCGGCGGTTTGGCTAGTGGTAGCTGCGGTGTGTATTTATGTGATTGGGTATAGATTTTATTCTAAATATATTGCTTATAAGGTTTTGGAGCTAGATGATAATCGTGCTACACCAGCGGTGGTGAATAATGATGGAAGAGATTTTGTCCCTACCAATAAAGTGGTGCTTTTTGGGCATCATTTCGCTGCTATTGCGGGAGCTGGTCCTCTTGTAGGTCCAATCCTTGCTGCACAAATGGGGTATTTACCTAGTATGATTTGGATTGTTGTAGGTGTTGTATTAGCTGGGGCAGTGCATGATTTTACCGTGCTTTTTATCTCTATGCGTAGGAATGGTAAATCTTTAGGAGAAATCATTAAGCTAGAGCTTGGTAATGGAGTAGGGAGCATTGCTATGATTGGGATTTTAGGCATTATGATGCTTATTATTGCGATTTTATCTCTTGTTGTCGTGAATGCCTTAGCTGAATCACCTTGGGGACTATTTACGATTGCTATGACTATTCCTATTGCGATTTATATGGGGATTCATATGCGATTTTTGCGTCCGGGAAAAATTGGAGAAGCAAGTATTATAGGCTTTGTATTACTCATCTTAGCCCTTATTTATGGGAGAGAAGTCGCAGCAAGTCCTACTTTAAGCCAGTTTTTTACTCTAAGTCCTGTTACTTTAACCTATGTGATTATTGTTTATGGCTTTGTTGCTGCTATTTTACCTGTATGGTTTTTGCTTGCTCCTCGTGATTATTTAAGCACCTTTTTAAAAATCGGTGTGATTGTGCTTATGGCTGCTGGGATTTTGGTGGTTGCTCCAGAGGTTCAGTTTAAAAGCATAACGAAATTTGTTGATGGAAGCGGTCCTGTTTTTAGCGGCGAATTGTTCCCTTTTTTGTTTATTACTATTGCTTGTGGGGCTATTAGTGGATTCCACGCACTTATTTCAAGTGGAACAACACCAAAAATGCTTGAGAGGGAATCACACGCTAGAGCTGTTGGTTATGGGGCAATGATTATGGAATCTGCCGTAGCGGTAATGGCATTGATAGCAGCGGTGATTTTAACTCCGGGATTGTATTTTTCTCTTAATGTTGCTCCAGCGACACTTGGGACAGCGGGTTTTTATGAGGGTGGAGTCTTAAAAGATGCTGCTCTTGCGGCACAGGTAGCGGCGCAAACCATTAGTAGCTGGGGATTTGTGATTACTCCGCAAGAGATTTTAAACACCGCAGAAGAAATTGGTGAAATAAGTATTTTAAGCAAAACAGGAGGCGCGCCAACTTTTGCTGTTGGTTTGGCTACTATTATTTCGCAAGTTCCGCTTTTTAGTCAAGGTTCTATGGCGTTTTGGTATCATTTTGCTATTTTGTTTGAAGCACTTTTTATTTTAACCGCTGTGGATGCAGGGACAAGGGCTGCAAGGTTTATGGTGCAAGATATATTGGGGAATATCTATAAGCCTTTTGGGAATATTCAATCAATGTTTTATGGGATTGTTGCGACTTTTATTTGCGTGGTTCTTTGGGGTTATATTCTTTATCAAGGAGTAACAGACCCACAAGGTGGGATTAAATCCCTTTGGACGCTCTTTGGGGTGTCTAACCAAATGCTTGCTGGAATGGCTCTCCTTGCGGTGGTGGTTGTGCTTTTTAAAATGGATAAAATTAAGCAATCTTGGGTTGTGATTGTGCCTGTAACTTGGGTTTTGGTAAGCACTTTATATGCAGGGACATTAAAACTACTTCCTGCTAATGGAGAGAGGATTCACGATTCTGTTAGCCATATCGCAATTTGGCAAAACAATAGCGCAAAAGCAGAGGCAAAAATGCTTGAAGCAATGGCGCAAACTGATGAAGCCTTAGCTACTAAACTTACAAAAGAAGCGCAAAGACTTTCAAAGATTGCCAATAATAATCTTTTAAATGCTATTCTTTGTGTGTTTTTTATGTTTGTAACCTTGCTTGTTTTGGTGCAGACAATAAGGATTTGTTGGCAGTGTTGTAATAGGCAAAAAACTATTCCATTAGCAGAATATCCTTATAAAAAGGCAAGTGATTATGAGGGGGCTATTTAATGAATGGGTTATTAAAGGCTATAAGCTTTATAAAAAAAATCTATCAAAAATCCGATAGATTTTTGTATTTACTCGTTGGGCTACCAAGTTATGATAAGTATAAAGAGTATATGTCTAGACATCGTCCTAATGAAACTATTAAAACACAAGAAGAGTTTTTTAAAGAGGCTATGGATAATAAATATGGCTCTAAGGGCAATCCTAAGTGTTGTTAAGAAAAACGCGATAAGTTTATCGATACCTAAAAGTTATTCTTGCACTTAGGGTTATTCTTGCACTTGTGGTGTTTGTGTGATTCTTTCTATTTCTGCAATGGCTTGTATGATGCCATATCGGTTTAAGATTACATTGCTTCTAGCTTTGGTTAGGAGCAATTCTGCATCTAAAAAGTTACTCGTGCTTTCAATCCTTGCTTTGTAACGATTTTGTGAGATTCTATAATTTTCTTCAGCTTGTTGGAGTGCTACAAGAGAGATTTCATAAGCGTTTAGAGCAAGATTATAAACTTCTAGGCTCTTAAAAAGCTGTAAATCCAAATTTTCTATGAGTGTAATTCTTTGAGATTGAAAGGCTAGTTTGTTGATTTTAGAGGATTCTAAGAGATATTTATCCTTAAAGCCGTTAAAAAGGTTAAGATTGACTTGTAATTCTAAGGAAGTTTCTTCTTTGTAAGTGCCGTTTTTTCCTATTAGTCGGTAATTATCCCCATAATTGGTATATTTTCCTATAAGGTCAATATCGGGTAAGAAATTCCCTTTATTGCTTTTGATAAGATAATCTTTGCTTTGGATAACCTTATCTAAATAGAGCAATTCCGAACGCTTTTGATACATAAGGTTTTGTAGTGCGTTAGGATTAAACTTTGGTTTATGGAGCTTTAGCTCTATAAGCTCTTTTGGGTTGATATTTATCCTTGTGTAATGTTCCAGTGTTTTTGTAAAATATGCTAAATCACTCTTTGCGCTTAAGAGTGTTTGTGTGGCGTTTTTTAGCTCTACTTCTACCTTTAATAAATCATTTTTGGGGATTAATCCTACCTTATAAAACTCTGCATTTTCTCTTCTTTGTTCTTCTAGGAGTGCTTTAGATTGCTCTGCTATGAGGACATTTTGGCTTTGACGTAAAACATTAATATAAGCTGTTTTAACCTGTAAAATAATATCTTCTTTGATGGATTGTAATTGGTGTTCTTGCGCTTGATAGAGAGTATAACTGCTAGAGAGGGTGAAAATATCACTTAATCCATTAAAAAGATTGTATTGAATATCACTCCCAAAGCTTCCAGAGGACTTTTTGCCTCTTTGGTTTAGGTGATTACTTTGATTTGTGGTGTAATTTACATTAATAGAGGGATAAAAAGGGCTTTGGTTTTTTTGGTAGCTATATTGCATTTCTTTTAAAAGATATTCTTGTTCTTTAATGCTGTGATTGGCATTTAGGGTTAATTCTATGGCTTCTTGTAGTGTTAATGCGTAACTAAGCTGCAAAAGACTGATAAGGGGCAAGAGTATTTTATGAAACATATTTTTTCTCTTTTGTGATAAAAAAAGATAAAAGGCAGGGGATAAGGAAAATAGTTAAAAAGGTAGATAATGCTAATCCTCCTAAAATTACCGCTCCAAGTCCCCGATAGATTTCACTTCCGGCTCCGGGAGCTAGAACTAAGGGAAGCATACCAAAAATTGAAGTAAGGGAACTCATATAAATAGGTCGAATTCTTACTCTTGTAGCCTCAATAATAGCTGTTTGATAATCCATTCCATAAAGCCTAATATTATATAACGATTGATAGACGATTAAAATAGCATTATTGACAACAATCCCCACTAAAATAATAAAACCAAGCATTGTAAGAACATCTAAGTTTTGCTCTATTAAAAAGGTATCAACAAACCACAATCCTAAAACTCCTCCACTTAGTGCTAAAGGGATACTAAAGAGTATGATAAAAGGATAAATAAAGTCCTCATATAAGGCTGCCATTAAAAGATAAATAATAAAAATAGCAAGGATGAATCCACCCTCTAAAGCTCTGCTTATTTTTGTGAGCTGGTTGGCATTCCCACCAAGTGTTAGTTGGTTTTCACCTAAAGAGCCATTGTTTTTGAGCTTTGTTAAAATCTCATTTTCTATTTTGTCTATGGCTTCTTCAAGTGTGATGTCTTTTGGTGGATTGACTTGCAGGGTTATGGTTCGGTTTGTTTCTAAATGCCTAATGGTATTAATGCCATATTCAAGCTTCTGTAAGGCAAGTGAAGAGAGTGGCAATATCCCTCCATCTGGTGTATAGATAAAAGCACGATAAAGTTCTTCTGGAGAGGTTATTTGAGATTGTTGGGTTTTTAAGATTAAATCTATGTTTTCTCTACCTTCTTCTTTGTATTCAGAGATTTTTCTGCCATCCATTAAAACATCTAATGCGATACCAAAACTTCTTGCGTCTAAGCCTACGGCTTTTAATCTATCATTATTGGGGTAGAGATTAAATTCGGGATAAAGTAGCTCTAAACTTGGAAAGGGTCTTGTTTGTGTCTGTGTTCCAAAGGTTTCAAAAATAATTTTTTGTAATTCTAGGGCGGTTGTTATGAGGGATTCTAAATTGTTTCCGCTGATATTTACATCAATACTTCTTCCTGCTCCTGCTCTTCTTTCAAAAATACCTATTTGTGAAGTATTGCCTGTGATACCCGGGATTGTTGCAATACAATCTTTTGCTAAGGGGATAAGTTCTGTGGCTCTTGTAGTCTCTGTTGAACGCATTCCAAAGAGCATATTAGATTCACTGCCTAAGTAGAATATATTATGAATAGGGGGCATTGTTTCATTCCCTTGAAATCCCTCTTCTTTCAAATAAGGCTGCATACACGCAAAAATCATTTCGCCAATCCTTTGACGCTCATTATAAGAAAGCCCCGGAGGTGGGTTTAGAGTGCTTAGGATGAAGTTTTGGTTACCTTGTGGGAGGTATTCCATTTTGGGGAATAAAAAATAACTAAAAACAAGGGGTAGGGAGGTTAGGCTAAGGATTGTAAAAACTTTGCTTTTAGTGTTTTGAAGGGATTTTTTCACAAAAAACATAATAATAACTGCACATTTATTGCCAAAGTCTTGGAAAAATGCGGAGATATTTCTTAAGGGTTTAAGAGAGATTATTTTTAGCTTTGGGCTTATTTTGTGTATTTGGTAGCATAAGGTTGGAATCACAATTATAGATACAAAAAGAGAGAAAGCAACAGCACTGCTTGCAGCAAGGGCAATATCTCTAAAGAGTTGTCCAGCTTCTTCTTGTATTCTAATAATAGGGATAAAGATAGCAATAGTGGTAAGCACAGATGCGATTAATCCCCCAATAACCTCTAGTGTGCCATCGTTGATAGCTTTAAAAAGGGGTTTGCCCATTTTGGTGTGTCTATCAATGCTTTCTAATACGACAATAGAAGAATCTACGAGCATACCTACGGCAAAAGAGATTCCCGCTAAAGAGACGACATTTAGGGTTCTATCAAGGGCTGCCATAATGATAAAAGTCCCAAAAATGCTTAGTGGTATGGAGAGTGCGATAATAAAGGTAGAGGTGAGTGAGCGCAGGAATATAAGGAGGATTCCACAAGCTAGAAAGGCTCCTATGAAAATGTTTTGTTGCACTAAATCAATTGCTTGTTGGATATAGCCCCTTTGGTCATACATCCATTCTAATTTTAGATGTTCTTTGGCTAAGATTCCTGCATTGAGATTGAAAAACACTTTTTCTATGCGATTTGTTAAATCTAGCACATTGGCATCAGCTGTTGGTTTGATAAAGATGCTTAAAGCTTCCTTGCCATTATAAAGCGATGCGGTAGTTTTTGTGCTATAACCCTCTTTAATCTCTGCAATATCTTTGATTTTTATACGTTTTAAGCCATCACTCCAAAGAATGGTTTCAGCAATCATTTCTGGGGTTTTGTATTCGGCGTTTGTGCGGATTCTATAAGACTTTCTCCCATAATTCATTATTCCAGCGGAGATATTGACATTTTCTCTCTCTAAAGTATTGATAATAGAATCAATGCTTAACTTATAAGCAGCTAATTTTTGATAATCTAAGATGATGTGCATTTCTCTATTGTCTCCACTAGGGAAGAATACTTCTGCGACACCCTCTATTCTCTCGAAGTGTTGAATGATTTGCTCATTAAAAAAGGTTCGGTATTGGCGGATATTTTTATTGCTATCTAAACTAATTAACATCATACGCACTATCGGTGAGGTATCCTCTCCTGTGGCGCGTATGATGGGTTTATCTATATTATCAGGGTATCCCTTGATTTCATTGAGTTTGTTGCCAACCTCTAGGAGGGCTTGTGTTAAATTTGTCCCAATGCTAAATTCTAAGGCAATAGAGGCTCTGCCATTGCGGGATTGGGAATATAGACTTACTAAATTATCAATCCCTTTAAGGGCTTGTTCTTGCCTTTGGGTGATTTCTCTTTCTATCTCATAAGGTGTTGCACCACTCCAAGTTGTCTGGATAGAAATAATGGGGCGCATAACTTTTGGCGTTAATTGGTAGGGCAAAGATTTAAGGCTTAAGATACCAAAGAGTGCGATTAAAATCATTAAAACAATGATGACAATAGGTCGTTTAATGAGTGTTTTTATCATAAGGATTCCATTATTCTCTAATAGCCTCTCCGTCCCTTAGTCGTTCATTGCCCTCTGTGATAACTCTATCTTCTGTGCTTAGGGTTATGTTAAGTGGTTTAATGGAGGCATTAAATCCCTCATAACCATTGATATTCACCATTACTTGTTTAGCTTTGTTGTCTTTTATGACAAAAATAGCATAGCCATTTTGTGTGGGAACAATGCTCTCTCTAGGGACGAGTAAGCTGTCTTTTTCTTTTTGTATATGAAGGTGGGCTTTAACCTCTAAGCCCTCAATAAGCTCCCCTTTTTTATCTTCGATAGAGAGTTTAATAGGAAAGGTTCTAGCTTTAGAATCCCCTAGCGGAATAATTGCGATAATTTTAGATGGATAGTCTTTACCAGCAATGGAGGTTTCTATGCTGTCTCCTACTTTTAAAGAGCGTAAGATTGTAAAGGGGACTTCAATAGTCGCTTCTAAAGGAGTGAGTTTAGCGATTTTAAAAACACTTGCTCCAGCACTTACCCATTCGCCAATTTTGAGGGTTTTTTCTAAAATCACAGCATCATAGGGGGCTTTTATCGTCTTTTTTTGTAGTTGTGTTTGGAGTAGCTGTAATTGTGAGGCAATAGCGTTTTTATTCCCCTCTTGAGCTTGTAAGTCAAAAAGGGCATCCTCATATTCTTTATAAGCAATAGAATTGCTCTTATAAAGACTCTCATAACGTTGAAAGTCTTTTGTGCTTTTTTTTAAAATAGCTTGTGCTTGTTGTAGAAGTGCTTTTTTAGTAGCGATTTCTTTATCTAGTAAATCACTATTAAGCTGTGCTAGGGGTTGATCTTTTTTGATTTTATCCCCTTCTTTAACAAACATTTCTTCGATAACGCCGGAGATTTCAGAGGCTAAAAAAGAACGTTCGCTAAAATACAAAGAACCAATATAAGAATGATTTTGCGTAAAAGCTCCATTTTTAATGGGTTGTGCAACAATGAGGGTAGGGTTTGCTAAGATTGGGTAAGAAAAGAAAAGGACACATAAGATAAAGGTTTTCATATTCTATTAAGACTCCAAGATTTGGTAGTTTAGTTTGTGGGTTTTAAAATAGCATCAAATTTTTTTTGTAAAAAGAGCGGTTGATAGGATTGCTTTGCTTTTCTCAATCCTTCAATCCCTAAGTCTTCTTCACGATTGACATAGGTGTAAGATTGCCACTCTCTTGCTAAAAACTCTCTATTGATAACTTGGTAAGCCCCTTGGTATTGAATATCAGCCTTTTCGATATGAATAACAATCGTATCTTCATTGAGGGGTTCCCCAAAACTAAAGGCGATAATTTTGCCATTTACTCTAATAATCCCACCTTTAAAGCTTAAAAGAGAAAAAGCCTTTAGGCATTCTATGATGCCTATATACTCATTTTTTAAGCCCTCATTGGATGTATTATCCGCAAACCACTCTTCATAGGTTTTTATAAGTTCTTGACAATTAGAAGAATCTAAGGATTCATAGCTAAAGTCATAACGTTCTAAAAAGCGATTGAGGTGGGTTTTTTTCTTATGGTATTTTTTGCCCTTTAGCGCAATGAGTTCAGGGATAGAATAGATATAATCACTCCTATCTTCGCGATAAATATAATCAAAAGTATGGGGCAGTAAAGATTCTAATTCTTCTTTATCTATTTGACTTAAAGAATGGATAGAAAATTCTAAACCTTGTGTTTTGTAGGATTCCATAACTGCTAGGGTGGTTTGCTTTTTGGATTCTTTATGTTGGTTTTTGTGGATAGGGTAGAAAATAAAAGGTTTTTGGTTGGGGTATTGGGTTTGTATAACAAGGCAATCATTGTAAATACAATAACTAATCTCTCTTGAGTAATGCCATAGATAAAGATTGCTAAAAGTTAAATCAGATACTAAAGTGTTTTGAGATTTTAAAAAATCCTCAATGATTGCTTTATCTTCTATACTAATAGGCTTATAGTGCATACAATTTCCTTATTTTAAAAGTGTAATTGTATAGTAAGAATTATAAAGTTAGGTTAATTCTTTGGATGTTTTGGTCTTGAGATAGAAATTGTTTTGTTTGTTTAAGTTTCCTCATTTCTTGACTTAATTGGTTTTTTTGTGCTTTAGCGTATTGGGTAATTTGTTCCATTATGGCTAAGGTTTCAAACATCTCATCTCTTGTTGTAAGAGTGGGTAAATTATCCAACAATTCGTTAATTTTATCATCGTTTTTATTAAGGTAAGCAACCTTTAATTCATTAATCCAGTTCATTTTGATTGACCTCCTTCCACGCTTCTAATAAGCCTTTGGTTACTTTAATGACAATATCAATTTTGTCTTTACTATTTTCCATATTTGCTTGGGTTAAAAGTTTGATTTGGTGGGTGTATAATCCTGTTAGATAATGTGCGACTTGCCCACCTTTTTCATAATCTAAAGAATTTAATAATTCTACAAAAATATCAGTTGTGCGATTAATGTAATAAATCTTTTTTTCAATATCTTGTGAATCAATACAACGTTTTGCCATAGAGGAGAAACGCAAGATACCCTCATAAAGCATTTCAATCAATCTTGCGGGAGATTCTACTGCCACAGAGTTTTGTTGATAGGAGTTATAAGCTGCATTAGGTTTCATCTTTAACCTTTAGTTGCCATAGCAATAATTTGAGATATTTGTTGTTGTTGTTGATTGAGCTTAGCTATCATTTGATCATAAAGCGACCATCTTTGTGCCATTGTTTCGTATCTCTCATCAATTCGTTTTTGGGTATTTGTTTTTTCTGTTTCTAGTCTTTTTTTATCATCATTAAGAGAAGTTTCTAGGAGTTTTAAGGTTCCCTTTTTTTCTCTTCCATTTACCTTTTCATTGGTAATAAGACCATCAATAGTTTTTCTAATTTTTGTAAAAACTCCATCGGTTTCTCTGTTTTCTCCATTGATGCTAGTAGTGCTACTTCTAAAAAATGCAATAGCAGCATCAGGATCTTTTTTGAACTCTGTATCGAATTTTTCTTTTTCAAATTTTAAAGTGCCATCATCATTAAGAAAAACACCAAATTTTATTAGGTTATTTCCATTAGTATCTATGGATGTGATGATAGAGTTTAGCCTACGCACAATGCCTGTAATATCGCTATTACCATTAAAGACTCCTGCTACTTTCGTATCTTGGTCATATTTGGTAAGCTCTGTGAGCTTGTTAAACATTTCATTATAGCTTTCTACAAATTTTTTGACTTCATCGGAAATACCGCTATTATCTCTTGCTATTCTTACTGTAACCTCTTCATTGGGTTTAGTAACATTTGTAAGCTCTAAACTAAGTCCAGAGACAATATCATCAATGGTGTTTTTATCTCTTTCGATATTAATCCCATTGTAAGTGAGTTTTGCATTTTGCGCTTGTTGGATATTGGTAATTTTCATATCATCTAAGAAATTCTTGCTGGTTGTATAAACTCCTGCATTTAATCCTATGGAATCTAGCACATTATTATTAGAAGATAAGGTAATATCTTCGTCTTTTTGATGATTTAAGATAAGCCTACCATTTTCTACCTTTGCAGATACATTTGTAGTAGCTGTTTGTGTGTTGATGAGAGCGGCAACTTTTTCTGCATTAGTATTCCCTGTTTGCGAGCTAACATTAGCTAAATCAAAAGATGTTCCATTGATGGAGAAAGTTCCGCTTAGGGTTGCTGTGTTGCTAACTCCTCTAGCGGCTGTAACTTGATTAAGGGTTTGTGTTGTCTTAGTAGAGAAGCCCAAATCAGTGTCCGTAGAAGTAGTTCCTTGCGCTGCTTGGAATTTCATATCTTTGACTTCAACAGATATTTTTCCACCTTTAGAATCATTTAGCATTAATCCTTTGCCATCTTTATTAAGCCCTATGGTTACTTGTCCGCTATCTACTAATCCTTTTAGTATGCTATTGGTTGGTTCTTGAAGTTTTTGATTGATAGCATTTAGGAATGCTTGTGCGTTTTGTTCGGCAGTGTTTCCAAAATTGGTTTGAATATCTTTTGCTTGAATGGTTAGTTTTTGACCAGCAATATCAACTTCAAAAGTTCCATTTGTATTATTGTCTATTTTACCTCCGGGTAATGCTGAACCTACAAGGGTGCTACCAAAATAGATTTTCTTATCTGCTCCACTATCTTTAGATTGAATCATTAATTGGTAGGGATTATCTCCCCCTGTTTTCATAATGATTCCTAAGACTTTTCCATCTGTGGCATCGGTAATGGCTTGTCCAACTTCAGCAAGAGTCATATTTGCCTTAATGTTGATGTTATAGTTTGTGCCATCGTGATAGAAATTTAAGCTTGTATTTTTATTGCTAAAGACACTATCCCTAGACTCAAATTTTAATCCTACTTGATTCACATCATTTTGGGCGAGTTGAGAAACATTGATTTTAATATCTTGCACCGCTAGACCGCTTCCTGCAGTCGCCTTTACTCCAGATCCTTCAATGGTTGTTGAACGTTTTTGGTAAGTGCTTAAATCCGATAGATTTTTCGCTTGGGTGTTTAAAGAAGTCATATTTGTGATGAGTTTGGCAAGTTCTGTTTGTCGTTCGACATTATTTTCTATTTTTTTTGTTATAGGATTGATAAGATTTTTAACATCATTGTTTTTAAATTCGTTAATATTATCCCAGCTTAAAATCCCGCTACCAATCCCTAATGACGAAGTTGCTCCTAGTGCCATAATAAACTCCTTGTTTTTGAGATTATGCCTCTTTGTTGAAAATTATGCCTACGATTTCTTTCATCTTCGCCATAAGCTCCATCGCCTCATCACTTGGAATCTTTCGGATTAAGCGATTGGTGCTTGTTTCAGTAACAGAGACATACATTCCATTAATATCTTCATTAAAACCAAAAGAAATACTCGTATTAAGAGGATTTAACTCTTTATTGAGTTGTTGGGCTAACTCATTGAGTTGTTGTCTTTTATCCTCTTTGTCTTGATTCTTTTGGAACTCTTCAATACTTTTCATTTCTTGTGCTTGTTGTGTTGGCACAGATGAGGAGATAGAGGGGTTACTATCCCTAACTCTATTTCCTTGATGGGTATTTATTTGACTATCAGCAATTTTTATTCCATTTTCAATTGTGTTCATTGTTATCCCCTTCTTAAATATGATTTTTCTTTGAAGTATATCGGATATTTATAAAAAAAGTGAAGTGGAAAGAAAAAATTTTAAAAATCTTCTAAAAATTTAGCAAAATTGCATTTATAAATTTACTAAGGAATAATACCAATGCATAAAAACAAATAGGGCATTTATCATAAACTTTGGATATGTAAATACCTTAGGGTTTAATAAAAATTAGAAATCTTTTTGAATGTGTTGAGATTGGGATTAAATAACTATAAGGTTTTATACAGCCTCTGGTGGGGGCTTATGTAAGAGATTAAATGTTTTGGGCTGCAATAAGTTCTAGTGGGTCAATATGCTTATCTTTAAGGGTTACTTCAAATTTCAAAGCATTTTCTACTCGTCCTATGGTGTATCCTTTTTTGACCGTGCTTCCGGGCTTGATAGTAGGGGCTATTTTATCAAGTTGCGCATAAATGGTGTGCATATTATTTTTATGTTCAATAATTACAACGCGTTTTAAAATCGGTGTATCTTTGGCAAAGACGACTTTGCCATCTAGCACACTTTTGACTTTATCATCCCCTTTTGGCATAAGGGTTATGGATTCATTAAAAACTTTCATTTTATAGACAGGATCATAATAAGGACCAAAACGTTTTTCTATTGTGAAGTTATCAAGGGGGGGTATTGTTTTGTCCCCTTTGTATTTCGTGGTGCTAATATTATGATAAGAGCTTGCCACTTGACGAACATCAAAGTCATTGGTGGCTACTTTTTGGGAGTTTTGTTTAGCGGGTGCAGGATTTTCAGGTTGTAGCTTTTCGCTTTTGGCTAACTCTTCAAGTTTTTTTCGCTTTTCTTCTTCTTGGCTTTTTAGAATATTAAGCTTAACAAGTATATCTTGGAGGCTATCTCTTTCTTGGACGATTTTCTTTAATTCTTTATTATATTTTTCAATCTCTTCTTGGTAATTTGCTAGTAGTTTTTGTTGTTTTTTCTGGAGATTTTTTAAAGTTTCTCTTTTTTTGTTTTCGGATTGGAGGAATGTTTTAAGTATTTTAATTTCTTCTTGTAAGTTTTGGAGGTTAGCAACAATTTTGTTTTGTTCTTCGCTTAAATCTATAATGTGTTGTTTAGTGTTTTGGTTTAACACTTTAAAGCTTTCTTCTGTTAGTAAATCTTGAATAGATTCTGGTTGGTAGTTATTGAGTAAAATGGAGAATGAAACTTCTTTAGTCATTAAATCAATGATTTCTAACTCTATATCTTTACGCTTCTGGAAAAGATCTTTTTGCGTTTGGGAGAGAGTATTGATAGATTCTTGTTTTTGGAGGTATTCTTGTTGGTTTTTGGCAATATTGGCTTCACTCTCTTCTATAACCTTTTGCAAGGCTTTTGCTTCTTCCTTTTGTCTATTGGCTTCATTACCTAATTCTTGAAGTTTTTGATTAATTTGTGCTTCTTTTTTCTTTTTGCTTTCAAGTGCATTTTTATTTTGGGTAATTTTTTGACTGATGTCTTTTTCATTGGCGTTTAGAAGAATCATACAAAAAAGAATAAGGGATATTCTACGCAACATTTTAATCCTTTGCTTGTAAGCTAACAATCCAAACAGAAACTAAGGAGATAGCTAAACCTACAAATAAGAGAATAATACAATCTGTAATGGGTGAGAATATCTTTGGGTTAAGATTTAATTCTTGCATAAAGATTAAAAAGGTTGGATTTTGGGTAACATACCATAACCCAGCTCCTACGATAATCACTGCCATAAGGGTATCTAAACAAGCAAGGCGAAATAATATTTGAGAGCGCATCCAAAGGGGTGCGCCAAGTAAAGTCATAATCTCCATTCTTTCTAAATGTTGGAATTTCCAAATTTCTATTTGTTTAAACATTAAGAGAATACTAATAAGTGCGATAAGGCTTGAGAAAATAAGAATACTCCCATTGATAATCAAAAGTAATTGGTAAATTTGGCTATGGCTTTTTGTGAAAGTTTCTATGCGCAGAATATTATCAAGAGATTGTAAGGTTTCATTGATTGCCTCTAAACGCGAAGAACTTGGATAGGAATTAAGATTTAAGGAATAGAAAAATGGGAGAGAATTTTTTAATAATGCTAGATTTGCTGGGCTGATGTTTTTTTCTAAATTGTCTAAAATAATTTTTGAATCTATGGTGTTAAGTGATTTAGATTCTGGAATTTTATTTTTAATTTCTTCTAAGGTTAATTCTTTAGAAGCTGCAAGGATAATGGCATAATTATTGCCTAATTTGCTCTCATAATCATTGAGTGTGCGGTGCATAAGCAAAATACTCTCTAGGGCAAAAAGTAGCGCAACAAGGGGGATAATAAGTGCTAAATGATTTTTAAGAGAGTTCATAAATCACTCCTTCTTCAATATGTAAATGTCGATAATGGAGGTTAAGAGCTTCTGGGATTCTATGTGTTACAACCAATATTGTAATGCCTAATTGCTCATTAACGCCTTTTAAGAGACTCCATATTACTTCACTAGAATAATCATCAAGATTCCCTGTGGGTTCATCGGCTAAAATAATTAGAGGGTTATGGGAGAGCGCTCTAGCCATTGCCACCCTTTGTTGTTCCCCCCCGCTTAATTCTAAGGGATATTTATTGCCTTTATGCGAAAGTTTAATGTGGGCTAGGAGTCTGTCTGTTTGGGATTGGCAAGATTCTTTGGTGAAGCCCCCGATAATCATAGGTAGCATTACATTTTTTTCGACATTGAAATCTTTAATGAGTTTATAATCTTGAAAGATAATCCCCAAATGGCGACGAAGTGTTTCTATGTTTTTTTTACTCGCTTTAAACATCTCTACCCCACAAACCTCTAAAGAGCCACTTTTTAAAGTTAAATCTCCATAAATAGAACGCATTAAAGTGCTTTTGCCACTCCCGCTAGGACCGCTAATAAAAACGAATTCTTGAGGGAATATACTAAAAGTTGCGTTTTTAATAATCATTTCATTGTTATATCCTAAGTGCATATTCTCTGCTTTAATAATCGCATCCATTGTTTTTATCCTTTGAATAATAAAGTGCAAAGCAATCTATGGGATTGATAGTTTGCCCCTGTTGGCAGTGGCTCTTCCTTGAAATATTGGATTTTATCGCCAATAATTATATACCTGTTTTGTGGAGAATGGAATTCCCCAAAAGAAATTTTTAGGATTTTTTGAGGCTTTTGTGTAGAATTTGATTCTATAAGTAAATCTTCAAGGCTTAAAAAATAATCTTTTTTGAGAATTTTATAAGGAGTAAATTCTTTAAAGATTGGTTGCTTTATCGTATCTGTGGGTGGAAAGGTGAAGTCATAAGTTTTTCTTGTGTTTTTTTGAGTATTTTTAGCAGTTAATACCAAATCATAAATATCTTTTTGTTGTTTTCTCCAACGCGCTTCATATTTGCTTGTTATTTCGTTTTGTTTATTAATCATCACTTCAGAGGTAAAAAATGGAGATTCTTTTGTTAGAGTTTGGACATATTCAAAATATTCTTTGCTATCAGTCCGTAATTCTAAAGTTCCTTGTTCTTTTAAAACCTTATGAGCTTGTGCTAAGAAAGATTGGCTAAAAACTCTACGATGAGGCTTTTTATCCCAAGGCACTGGAAAATGGACAAATATTCTCTCTAAAGTATGGGTTGGTAATAATTCTAAGAAGATTTTTGCATCATAATTGATAATAAGGATATTTGTGAGTTTGCAAAGACCAATTTGCCTAGCGACTTGCTCTAAGGAGGGGTGATGAATCTCTAAGCCTATATGCAAAATATCAGGATTGTTTTTTGCATTATGGAGTAAATGCCTACCACTCCCAAAGCCGATTTCTAGCCATAGGGTTTGAAAGATGGAGGAATCTAACAATTCTTTAATATCTGCAATCTCTTTAATAAAAGGAAGTTTAAAACTTGGTGTAATGTTTTTTGGTGTTAGATTGTGGTTTATAAGGGAGTTTTGTTGATTGGCTAGAAACAAAAGCGCAGTTTTTGCAATCTCTATGGGAACTATTTTAGAAGATTTATCGCATTTTATCAGATATTGATTTTGCTTAGGAGAGTTTTTAATCGCAAGGAAGAAGTCTTTAGGGGGGAGATTGTATGGAGTATATCTTGTGTGGAGTAAGGAGTGGTTTTTAAAATAAGCCGAAACATAATGTTGTAAAAAATAAAAACTTCCTTCTTTGGTGGTAGTTTCAAAGGGGAGTGTGGGAAGTGTAAAAGTGTGAGATTTGAAATGTGGCATAGGGTTAATTAGATAACAAAAGTGTTATTTCTTGGGTTTGTTTGGATTCTAAGCCATTGCTATCAATAGCACTAACGCTATAATGATATTTTTGTCCGGGTGCTATCTCTCTATCTATGAATTCTGGAGTTAAGACTTTGTTGTAACGCAAAATTTCGCTAAAGAAGCTTGATTTTTTATAAACAATGTATTCAGTAGCTCTATCATCTTGAGGATTCCAACGCAAGACAACTGCATTATTTTCAATTTGTGCATAAGTTACAAGAGGCGTTGCTGGAACTTGTAGTGTGCTACCTGTTACAGGGGAGCTTTCAATGCTTGGGATTCCATCTTTATCTGTGGCAATAATCTTATATTGATAGCTTTGTCCATCTTTATCTATAATATCTGTGTAGTTGGTTATAGAAGAATCTAAAGTCTGTAATTTGGAAAAGTTTAATAGGGAAGAGCGAAAGAGAGTGTAATGGGTGATTTCTGGATTTGGGTGTTTATCCCATTGTAGTGAAATTTTTTTTGGAAGATTATTAGTAGCTTGTAGATTTGTAACGGGGATTGGTTTTGGTTTAGTGGTAGCCGTTGCAACTTCGGAGGGTTCTGATAGAGATTGATTAACATTATAAGCATAGATTCTATACTCATTTGTTGCATTATCCTCTAAATTTCTATCAAGATATTCTACTAAAAAACGATTAGGGACTTTTGTAAGCTCTTTCCAATCACCATTTTTATTTTTCTTTTCTATAAGATAACCCGTTACTCGAGGGTCTGGATGGGGATTCCAAAGTATTTTAATAATGCGCGGATAATTGCTAATGGCTTTTATATAACTTACGGGTGCTAAAATTTGGGTCTTTGCTTCAATTGTTGGTGAATAAGATGAGACATTTTTGTTGGCATCAAAGGAGGCGAATTGGTAGAGATAATCAGTATTTGGTGCTAACTTAGTATCTGCATAATGTGTTACAAACCTTGAATCTAAAGTGGCTACTTTTTGGAAGTTTTGTTCATTGGGCTTTTTGCGATAGACTTGATAGCCTACTATATTAGAATCAGGCACAATCTGCCATTCAAAAGCAATGGTATTAATATCTGTTAGGATTCTAATATCATCAGGGGGTGTGAGGTTAATGTTAAGGGTTTGGGAAGTGTTTAGGTTAAAGTTTGATAAAGGATTATTCAATAAAGGATTATTTAGTGTGTTGCTACAACCATAGGATATGAGAAATAAAAAAGCATAACAAAATAACCTTGAAATATGAGTATTAGGTTGTTTCATAGAGATTCCTTAAGGTTTTATGATTATATGGCAATTTCATTATCGTTTGACAAATCTTGTTTTGTTGAACCCCGAATAATAGCATAGAATTTCTAAAAATGTTATTTACCAAAAAAATGGCAATACATCTCATCAAGGGGTATATAAAAATCCTTATTCAAGGGTTGTTGGTAATAGGATTTTTCTAAATATTCTTTCATATCTTCATAAAGTGGGGCATAGATTTTTATCAATTTTTGTGTTTTTGGGTGAATAAAATAAAGAAGGTGAGAATGCAGAAGAATCCTTTTTTGGTAATGGTCTTTATAGCCATAAAAGTTATCCCCTAAAATATGCCGATTAATTGCTGCTAAATGCGCCCTTATTTGATGGGTTCTTCCGCTAAAGAGTTTTGCGCCTATGAGTTCTGTTTTTGGGTTGGCGATGATTTTAAAAAAAGCACTCTTGGCACTTTTAGCTAAAGGATTATCTGAAGTTGTAGTAATCTGCTTTAATCGGTTTTTTGGGCTTCGTATGAGAGGAAGTTCTATAATTTTATGTTCTTTGAGGGGTTTATCAATCACACAAAGATAATATCTCCCCATTGTTTTGGATTGAATTTGGAGGCTTAAGTTTTCGTGTGCTGTATTATTTTTAGCAATTATCATAGCACCACTTGTGCCTTTATCTAACCTGTGAATAATTCCTAAGCGGTGGGAATCTCCAAGATTTGATAATGAAAAATTTTTTTCTATTAGGTAATCAACTAGTGTTGGCTCTTTGTCTAAATCATTAACTCTGTGTGTTAAAAGATTGATAGGCTTGTTGATAACTAATACCTCTTCATCTTCATACAAAATAGGAATACAAAAGTCTATTTCCAAGGTTTTTTGTGGGGATATTTGTTCTTTAATATCAAGAATATCTCCATTTTTTATAAGGATTCCTTTCTTGTCTAATACTTCGTTATTAAGCAGGATTTGTTGGTTTTTAATAAGTTTTTCTACTTGATTGCGCGAGAGGTTAAGTCTAAAAGATAGAAATTTATCTAGTCGCATTCCAATTTCATTATCAAAAGCTTTTAAAGTGATAGAGGGTTTTTTCATAAGTTTTTATTCTTTATTCTAAAAAGTTGTGTTAAAATCCTAGCCTTTTAATCAACATAAAATAAGGCATTGATTTTGTTTGGGTTTAATAAAAAGATTCTAGCATATTTTGATTTTGCACTGCTTTTGCTAACAATCCCCATTATTTTATTGTCTTGGCATCTTATCAACGAAAACAATAGCTTTTTGGGCGATAAGGTGTTGGTTTATATGTTTATTGGTTTTTTGGTATTTGTTGTGGTATTTCTTATCCCTATACAGCAAATGCCGTGGCTAATCATTTCTTTTTATTGGTTAAATATCCTTTTATTGGTAGCTGTGGAGTTTTTTGGAAGCACCAGACTTGGAGCTAAAAGGTGGCTTGAAATCCCTTTTGTGTATTTTACCTTCCAACCCTCTGAAACAATAAAAATAGCCCTTATATTGATGTTGGCTTATCTCATTAGCAAAAATCCCCCTAAGAAAAATGGTTATGGTGTTTTGCAATTTTTGAAATTTTCTTTTTTTATTTTATTGCCTTTTATTTTAGTTTTAAAGCAGCCGGATTTGGGGACATCTTTGGTGTTATTATTAATGAGTTATGGAGTGTTATTCCTTATAGGGGTTAATTATAAGATTTGGTTGATTCTTTTAGTAGCTATTGGCTTTTTATCACCGATTTTATATACAAATCTACACGATTATCAAAAAAAACGCATTGTAGATTTTATCTCTAAAGAGCCTGATTATCAAGTTCAACAATCCATTATTGCTATAGGTTCTGGAGGAATTTCAGGTAAAGATAAGCAAGAAGCGACACAGGCTATGTATCAGTTTTTGCCTATTGCAACAAGTGATTTTATTTTTCCTTATTTTGCAGAGAGATTCGGGTTTATTGGAGTTGTTGGACTTTTTATTCTTTATGGAATGCTTATTTTTCATATTTTTAGCCTTAGTAGAGAAGACGAAAAGGATGATTTTTTAAAAGTAGTTTCTTATTGTGTAGGATTATTGATTTTTATTTATTCGGGTGTTAATATCGCAATGACTATTGGATTAGCTCCTGTGGTTGGGATACCTTTACCATTTTTTAGCTATGGAGGTACTAGCTTTATTACCTTTATGATTTTGTTTGCCATTTTAGAGAACATTCTTGCTTTTAAGTATAAATTTGTGTATAATCACAGCTCTTTTTCAAATCAGGGTCCTTAGCTCAGCTGGTTAGAGCACTCGGCTCATAACCGATTGGTCATAGGTTCAAGTCCTATAGGACCCACCACTTTGTTTCTTTTAGGAATATTTTATGAAAATCCAATGTATAAATATTAAATGTCAAGGTTGTGTTAATAAAATCAAAGAATCTTTAGGGCAGAAATACCCAGACTTAGCAGTAGATATTTCTCAACAAGTTGTGGAAGTTAATGCCAATGAAGAGCAATTAAAAGAAATTAAAGATGAACTCCAAGTATTAGGTTTTTTACCCTCTGAAGGCGTTATGGGAAAAATAAAGAATTTTTTTACGAATTAACTATATTTAAGGAATCATTAATATGGAAATTCTTTTACTTATTACCATAGTTATTATTGCTCTTGCAATTATGAATTTTAAAGATTATCTCTCTAATCCTCATAAGCGTCCAAAAATACAATATCCAGAAGGTGAAGTTGAAGATTTTAAAAATTATCAAGATATTTATACTACACCTAGTAAAGAAGATAAAATTAGAAATAGCGCATATGGTTTAATGATAGGGCTTATGTCAAAGCTTGCAAAAAGTGATGGCAAAGTGTGTGAGCTAGAAGAAGAAATGATTGCTAATACTTTAGAAGATATTGCTGAACAGATTGTTTTGCAAAGTGCTATGAATCAAAAAGAGGAAATCCTGCAAATCCTCCAAACAATTTTTGCCAATACCCAAGAAGAAGTTGAAGAATTAACGCAAAAATATGCAACACTCACTAAAGGGCAATATAAAGCGCGTCTTAAAATGGTTGAGTATTTATTAGCTCTTGCTTATGCTGATGGCATTTTAGGTGAAAAAGAGCGAGAAATTGTCTTGGATGTTGCCGCTTATTTAGAGATTGAAAATGCAGATTTTAACACTTTATATGAGGCATTTGCTACTTTTTATGCAGAGAATAAGAATTCCTCTAATATCGAAGAATCTTGTAGGATTTTAGGGGTTAATAAAGAAGATAGCTTAGAAGAGATTAAAAAGGCTTATAAAAAACTAGTAAGAGAATATCATCCTGATATTTTGCACCATAAAGGACTCGATAAATCCATTATTGAAACATCTACGGCAAAGATTCAAGAAATTAATGCCGCCTATGAAAGCATTAAAGCTTTTAAGAAAGAACAAAATGGAAGATAAGATATTTTCTGATATTGTTAGGATTTATCGATTCTTAGAAGATGAGAATAAAGCAATCAATGCTTTATATGAGAATCTTAGCATTCAAAATGTTCCTAGCTTTTTAGAAGAAATCTTTGCTTCTTTGCCACAGAATGAAGAAATACTTTTGGCGCTTTTAGATAGAGTATTAAGCCTAAAAGAGGCTTCTTTAGAAAATATTTTAAAAAAATTTGATTATTCTGAAGAAAAAATACTAGAAATAAAAGATTTAATGCTTTTATTGACTGAAAAGTTTTATACACAAAAGCATCAAAACCTCCTTAATTTTATCCAATCTAATCAAATTCTAACCCCATTTTTAAGAGAGCTTATAGGGGTTGTTCATAAGATTGGTTTGTGTTTCAATAAATTTTTTAGGAATTGGCAAAAAGCATTAATTTTAGGCATTAATAGGGAATTAAAAGAGAAATACCATAATGATTTGTCTGCCATTTTGGGAGCTTTACAAACGAGTTTAGAGGTTACTAGAGATGGAGAAGTGAGTGATAGGAGTTATTCTATCCCTGTTTTGCGAGACACTTATCAAGCAGTGGCTTATGTAGATTTTTTTCAAGAAGAGTTTTTAACTTTTAAAAAGATTTTTGAAGAGTCTTTGCCAATCTTAGAATCTATCCAAGAAATTTGTCCAAAATTAGAACAAAAAGAAGCCTATTTGAAATATCTTAAAGCCTTGCAACAGGCTTTATTGCAAAATGATACAAGAGAACTCTTAGAATCTTGGCGTGAAGTGGATAGGTGCTGGATGCAAATTACTTCACCTTTGCAAATTGGGCATCCTTTGGAGTATTATGAAGATCATTTTAGGAGAGCTGTTGCTCCAGAGTGGGATTTAAGAATTGCTAGAATCTATGAGGGAAGAGATTTATCCACAAATGCTTCTAGTTTTAGTATTAATAAAGAATCTTTTTTAGGATTCTATCAAGAATTAACTTTAGGAATGCCAGATACTCCTTTTAAGCCTGAAGTAGATAAATGTGTAGAAGAATCTTTAAAGAAAGTTCAAAGCTATGGTGGAATGCCTTTGTTGTTCTATGGAGCAGAGTTAAATGGGCTTTTTAGTGCGCAAGTTGTGCCTAATGATGAAAGTGTGAGTGCAAAATATGGTAAGAAGATTTTTTATTTTCCTGATAGAGTAAGGGAGTTATCTTGTGCAAAACCTTTTATGCTTCTAAGTTCTAAAACTTTTTCGCAAGATTTTTTAGATTTTAATCGGGAATTATTGTATTTTAGAAAAGAAGATTGGTATAAAGTTTATGAAATTTCTACTATTGGACACGAGTTTGGACATATTTTATGGGTAAGCTTTGATAGTGAATTGCAAATGAACAAGAGTGGAGAATTTAAAAATATTGAAGAATTTAAAGCAACAATGGGTGGTTTAGCTTATTATTTTTTAAAAGGGGATCTAACCTTATTAAAAGAGCTAGTTTTTAATACTATTGCCCGTGCAGTGTCTTTGATTGCTTGGCAAAGAGAAAATGAAGTCTTACCTTATTATTGTGAGGGGCTTATTCATTTGGATGTTTTATTTAGTAGTCAAATCCTATCTTATCGTGGAGATTTTGAAAATATTGCTTTGAGTATTGATTATGGAAAGGTAAAGGCTCTTAGGGATTTGTATTTAGAAACTTATAAACAATTAATTATTATCTATTTAGAAAAAATGGACGCTAAGGAGTTTTTAATGCGATATATGAAAAAAGATAAAAAAGGTGTTTTCAAACCCATAAAAACAGAAGTTTTGGCATTTGTTGAAGATTATTATAAGATGTACCAAGAAATAGGGCAGAGGGTAGATTCAATAACCCCGCAAATATGGACAAGAAATTACATAAGGAAGCACAATGAGCGTAGTTGTTAGTGATACAGAAATTAATAGAGCTAAAGAGATGATTTATGAATTAGCTGGGATATATTTATCTAATGATAAAGATTTGGCAATTAAGAATCGTCTTAATAGGCTAATTAAAAGCTGTAATATTCAAAATTTTGATATTTTCTTTTCACAATTAAAAAATGGGAAATTTAAGCAAGAATTTATTAATACCTTTACCAATAATAAAACCGATTTTTTTCGGGAAGATTTTCATTTTGTGGATATGTTAGATAGAATATTACCCCATCGTTTAAAAAAGACAGAGCCTTTAAAAGTATGGTGTTCCGCAGCTTCTATGGGAGAAGAGCCTTATTCCATAGCAGCAACTTTGTCTTATGCCAAAGATATTTATGGCTCTAATACTCCCTGTAGCATTCTAGCTACAGATATTGATACCTCTGTTTTAGAGACTGCTAAAACAGGTGAATATGTCGTAGATACTTGTATTACCCCATTGCCTGAATGGTTGGATTTGGAGAATTCTTTTGAGATTATTCCTAAGAGCGAAAGAGATGTATCTATCAAGATAAAATCTACTTTGAAGAATCTTATTACCTTTAAGCAACTTAACTTGCAATTATCTACTTATCCTTTTGGTTATAATGAATTTGATATCATTTTTTGCCGTAATCAAATTATTTATTTTAAAATAGAAGATCAAGAAAAAGTATTAAAGAAAATCTTTTCTTACTTGAAGGTCGGTGGAACACTATATTTAGGACATTCAGAAAGCCCTTTGGGAATACAGAATAAAGTTGAAAAACTTGGACAAAATATTTTTATAAAAGTGATGGACTAGGTTTTGGAAAATTATGAAAAACATCATCCAGATTTGCTGTTGAAATCCTCTCCATATAAGGGAGAAAGTAAAAAAGTTATAGGCATTGGTGCAAGCACAGGTGGAATTGATGCGATTGTGAAAATTTTGCAAAATTTACCTGCAAATCTCCCGCCCATTGTTATTACACAGCATATACCTGCTGGGTTTTCTGCTTCTTTTGCGGAGCGATTAAATGAGGTATCTACCATTGAGGTTTATGAGGTAAATAAAAAAATGATTCTTAAATCTTCTTGTGCTTATCTCGCAGCAGGTGGCACACATTTGTTATTAAAACGTAGCGGTAGTGAGTATAGTGCTGAACCATTGGAGGGTGAAAGAATTAGCCGACATAAACCAAGTGTTGATATTATGTTTCGCGGTTTGAATAATATTGCTGGTAGAAATGCCTTAGCAATTATTTTAACAGGAATGGGGGATGATGGAAGTATTGGCATAAAAGAACTTCATAAAAATGGAGCTTATACTATCGCACAAGATGAAGCGAGTTGTGTAGTCTTTGGTATGCCAAAACAGGCTATTAGCAGGGGTGCAGTTACAGAAGTGGTGAGTTTAGATAATATTCCTTCAAAGATTGTTAAATTTTCTGAGGGAGGATTAGTTAAGTCTGTGCGGGGGGGGGGGATAAATGTGTTACCCTTTACAAGTTGTTGAAGCATTCTATGAGATAAAAGGTTCTCAATTTTTTGCCTTTTTAGTGCCTAAAGAGAGCTTTATTGGGTTTATTGCTAAAATGCGCATAGAGCATCCTAAGGCTGTTCATTTTGTCAATGCAAGTAGATGGTTTAATACGCAAGGACAAATTGTAGAATCCTTTAGTGATGACGGAGAACCAAAGGGGACTTCGGGAATGCCTACTTTAAAGGTTTTAAGAGGCTATGAGCTTATTGAATGTGGGTTAGTGATTGTTCGTTATTTTGGTGGTGTATTGCTTGGGAGTGGCGGCTTAGTGAGAGCTTATACACAAAGTGCAAAAGAAGCGATTTTAAAAGCACAAAATCTTAATACTCTAATCCCTTATATACCAAAAACTAAGCAAGAAGTCTTTATTTCTTTTAGCTACTTATCACAAGCAGAGTATCTAATGAAAAAAATGGAAATTGAAGTTATAAAAAGAAGCTTTCAATCAGAGGGCGTTTTGCTTGAAATTACAGCTCCTTTGGGAAGTATGCAGTCTTTTTTAGAAGCTTTGGGGCATTAAAAAAAGTTTATACGCTTGGAATAGCAATAAAACACCAAAGACTAAAAAAAGGATTCCACAAATTTTATCAATTTTATCAAAGAAAGCATTGTTAATAAAGTTTCTACTAAAAGCACTTAAAAAGATAATAAATAAAAAGGCTAAAGATAATCCACAAAGTAAAATTATTAAACTAATTTCAAGGTTATTGTTTATAAAGGGTGAGATTATAATAGTAAAAAATAAAATTGCCTTAGGGTTGGAGAGGTTAATAAATAAGCCTTTAAAATAAATAAAGAAGTTTTTTTCGATTTTTTGGTGGAGATTAATATGGTTTTTGGATTTTTTAAAAAGCATATAGGCGATATAAAAGAGATAGATTCCTCCTATAAGATTGAGGGAGGCTTGTAGCAAGATATTATCAAAAAAATGTGAAAGTCCAAAATAAATAAGGCTTAGAAAAATAATCCAACCACTAAAAATTCCCAAAAATGCCAAGAATCCTTGTTTGCTACCAAAGCTAAGAGTGTTTCTAAGGACAAATAAAATATCTGGTCCCGGAGTTAATGCTGCAACAAAGCCTAATAAGAAGAGTCCTAAAAGTTCCATAGGTCAAAAATAAGGGAAATTTTTAGGGGATTTAGGAGGCTTTCTGGCAATAAGGGTCTCTAAAACAGCCATTCTAATAGCAACTCCATTGGTAACTTGCTCTAGCACTTTGCAACGTTCATCTTCAAGCATTTCATCACTAATATCAATATTGCGAATAACGGGTCCTGGGTGGAGTAAAATAATATCTCTCTCCCCAAAAAGCTCTTTGGTTATGCAGTAATCACTCGCATAATCTTGGAGGCTAGAATAAATAGGAGAATTATGTCTTTCTGTTTGTGTTCTTAAACTCATTACTGCATCAACTTCATTGATAATGTTTTTTAAAAAAACACTATGCCTTAGTGAAGTCTCTGGTATGAAATGTGGCGGTCCTACTAAAATAATTTCCATTCCAAAACGACTTAAGAGTTCAATATTGCTATTAGCTACACGAGAATTTCTTATGTCTCCTACAATGGCTATTTTTTTGCCTTCTAAATGCCCTAAATATTTTTTGAGTGTGAGTAAGTCTAAAAGTGCTTGTGTAGGGTGTGCGTGAGCACCATCTCCACCATTTATGATAGAGCATGAGACATATTTGGAGAGGATATTTGGCACTCCAGCGTTTTTATGCCGCACGATAATGGCACTAGGATTCATTGCATTAAGATTAGCGGCTGTATCAAAGAGTGTTTCGCCTTTGTTGGTGGAGCTTCTTGAAACTTCTAATCGGACAACTTTACCTCCAAGCTTCTTAGTAGCAAATTCGAAACTAGAGAGTGTGCGTGTAGAGTTTTCAAAAAAAATCGTAACAATGATATGTCCTTTTAAGCTATTGCTTGGCTTTCCATCTAAAAATTGCTCTGCTAGTTCTAAAATATTTTGTATTTCTTGTTTGTTGAAATCTCTTGTATCCAATAAATGATTTGGCATTAATTCACCTTCTATAATCTCAAACCTTGGAATTATAATCTTTCATCAATAAAATAATAATAAAGTTGTATAATGATAGCTTAAAAATATCTTTAAAGGGAAATCATTGAAAAAACCTCAATTATCTTTTTCTTTATTGCATAAAATCTTTGTCGCAGCAAGTATTCGTAGATGGAATGATCAGGCTACGCCTGTGGAGTTTTTAGAGCTTGATAAACAAGCACATAAATTTGTTATTGCTTACTTTTTGGCGCATTTTGAAGAAATAAAAAATAAGCAAAAGATTGATTGGGAACTTTTGATTTTGCAATTTTGTTATGAGTTTTTTGAGCGGATTATCCTTACTGATATTAAGCCTCCAGTCTTTCATAAGCTTGTTAAAAATCATAATAAAGAGCTTGTAGATTTTGTATGTTTAGAGTTGCAAGAGGATTTAAAGAATTTTCCCTTTTTTGAAAATATGCGGAGTTATCTCTATGGAGAAGTTAATAATATAGAAAAACAGATTTTAAAAGCTTCTCATTATTATGCTTCTAAATGGGAGTTTGATATTATTTATCATTTTAATCCCAATATGTTTGATGTCCAAAATATCAAAAATATCATTGATAAGCAAGTTGAAGAGCATTACCATTTAGCAGGAATCGTTGAAATTGTGCTTTATCAAGAAATACGGGAGATTATTGGTATGTTTGGACAGCTTAGATTCCAAAAGCGTTGGAGTCAAACACCTAGAGTTCCAGCTACTTCTGTTTTAGGGCATACTTTGGTTGTGGCACTTTGCGCCTTATTGTTGGGTTATGATTTAAAATGTTGCAAACAAATGCAAATTAATCATTTTTTGTGTGGATTATTTCACGATTTGCCCGAGATTTTAACAAGAGATATTATCTCTCCTATCAAACGAAGTGTAAAAGGATTAGATAGTTTTATTAAGCAGATTGAAGAAGAGGAGGTTAAAGAAAAAATCCTTACAAAAGTCCCAAAGCCTATTCAAGAGGACATTGTTTATTTTACAAAAGAAGAATTTAGTAATCGCTATAAAAAAGATGGAAAAATAATGATTCTACCTAAAGGTGAGGAGATTTTAAGGGATTTTAATGAAGATTCTTATTCCCCTGTTTTTGGAGAGTTTTTAAAATATTGCGATCATTTGAGTGCTTTTTTGGAAGCAAAAATCTCAATAGGACACGGAATTTCTAGTAAAGACTTACAAGAGGGTGCAAAAAATTTAGAATACCAATACAATGATAAAGCAATTAATGGGATAGATTTGGGTTATTTATTTAGAGAGTTTAAGAGTTAATATGCTTTTAACAAGTTTATATATTATTGGAATTACTGCAGAGGGAATGACAGGCGCATTAGCCGCTGGAAAGCATAATATGGATTGGTTTGGAGTGATATTTATAGCTTGTGTAACCGCTATTGGTGGTGGCTCTATTCGTGATGTTTTATTTGGGCATTATCCACTCACTTGGGTAGCTCATCCTGAATATCTTATAATTATTTGCTTTGCGGCATTAATTACTACAAAAATTCCTTATTTTGTGGAACGATTTGAAAAAGCTTTTTTAGTGCTTGATGCTTTGGGCTTAGTTGTATTTAGCGTTATTGGAGCAAGGGTTGGTATGGATTTGCATTCTAGTGGTGCTATGGCGGTAGCTGGTGCAGTAATTACAGGGGTTTTTGGAGGTATTTTGCGTGATATTTTTTGCGCAAGGATTCCGCTTGTATTCCAAAAAGAGCTTTATGCTAGTATTGCTTTATTGACGGGTAGTTTATATGTGATGTTAAATTTTATCAATACTTATTACTTTGATTTAAGTGAGAATTTTATCGTCATTTTTTCTTTATTGGTTGGCTTTGTTGCTCGGTTACTTGCTGTCCGCTACCATTTGGGGTTACCAATTTTTCGGTATAAGCCTAAAAACTAAAAAAGATATTGATAGACAAAGGTTTAAACTAAGAGCCTTTATAGATAAGGCTAGATTATAGCCTTTTGTGGTATTTGTATAATATCACTTTCAAGCATTTGGGGAGAATTCTTGCCCTATTTATAAATATTAATACTTTCTTAAATATTTCAAGGTAAAATTCCATTATTATCAATCAATCAAAGTAGTAAAGGTAAGGAAATGAAAAGAGTTGTTTTAAGCTCATTGACTGCATTGGCATTGTTGCAAGGAGTAAGTCTTGCAAAAACTTTTGCAAAAGTAAATGGGGAAGAGGTTACAGATAAAGATATTGCGCTTGTAATGCGTGCAATGCCGGGAGTATCTTTTGAGCAATTACCCCAAGAAGCAAAAGAACAAGTTGTTAATCAAGCTGTTGAAAGAAAGCTTTTAATTGAGCAGAGCAAAAGAGATAAGATACAAAATACTAAGGAATATAAAGAAGCCATAGCGAATGTGCAAGATGATTTAATGCTTGAAGTTTGGATGCGTCAAAAGATAGATACAATTAAAGTTTCTAGTGCTGAAATTAAAAATTTCTATGACCAAAATAAAGAAGGATTTATTCAACCAGATCTTGTGAAAGCAAGACATATTCTAGTAAGCTCTGAAGAAGATGCTAAGGGAATCATTGCAGATTTAAAAAAATCAGGAGCTAATGTTTTAAGTAAATTTGAAGAATTGGCTAAAATTAAATCAAAAGATGGTTCTGCACAAAATGGTGGGGATTTAGGTTGGTTTGATAAAGGACAGGTTGTTCCAGAGTTTTCAGAAGCAGCTTTTAAGCTTAAAAAAGGAGATTACACTAAAACTCCTGTAAAAAGTCAATTTGGTTATCATATAATTTATGTAGATGATAAAAAACCATCGGCTACATTAGCCTTAAAAGATGTAGAAACACAAATTGAGCAGAATCTTAAAATCAAAAAATTTCAAGAGAATATCAAAAAAGAAGGTGAGGAATTGCGCCAAAAAGCAAAAATTGAAATTTCTAAATAAGGATTTTTATGCTAGTTAGTGGGAATATTATCTTAGATAAAGCAAACAAGGAAAACTATGGCGTAGGGGCATTTAATTTTGTAAATTATGAAATGCTAAGTGCGATTTTTGAAGCGGCAAATCTTAAAAATTCTCCTATTATTGTCCAAGCAAGTGAGGGTGCTATTAAATATATGGGTATTGATATGGCAGTAGGAATGGTAAAAATACTCTCCCAAAGTTATCCTCATATTCCTGTTGCTCTGCATTTAGACCACGGAACAAGTTTTGAATCGTGTGTAAAAGCAATACGAGCTGGTTTTACCTCTGTAATGATTGATGCTAGTCATCACGCTTTTGAAGAAAACCTAAAAGAAACTAAAAGGGTGGTTGAAGTTGCGCATCCTGCTGGGGTTAGTGTTGAAGCGGAGCTTGGTCGATTAATGGGGATTGAAGATAATATTTCTGTTGATGAAAAAGAAGCGTGTTTAGTTAATCCTCAAGAAGCAGAAGAATTTGTTAAAGAAAGTAAGGTGGATTTTTTAGCACCCGCCATTGGAACAAGTCACGGTGCGTTTAAGTTTAAAGGAGAGCCTATTCTTGACTTTGAACGTCTTATAGAAGTTAAAAGGCGAACAAAGATACCTTTGGTGTTACACGGAGCAAGTGCAATTCCACAAAATGTGCGAGACGCATTTTTGCAAAATGGTGGTGATTTAAAGGGTAGCAAAGGTGTTCCTTTTGAATTTTTAAAAGAGGCTATTAGGGGTGGAATTAACAAAATTAATACTGATACAGACTTACGAATAGCCTATATATCCGAAGTTCGTAGAGTAGCTAATGAAGATAAAACGCAGTTTGATTTGCGGAAGTTTTTTGCTCCTGCAAAGGAGTTTATGGTAAAGGTAATTAGCGAAAGAATGGATATTTTAGGAAGTTCTAACAAAATCTAAAAAAAGGGAAAATAATGGCATATTCAATGGGAGATTTAAAAAAGGGTTTAAAAATTGAACTAGAAGGTATCCCTTATAGAATCGTAGAATATCAACATGTAAAACCCGGAAAAGGAGCGGCATTTGTCCGCGTGAAGATGAAATCCTTTTTAGATGGCAGGGTGTTAGAGAAAACTTTTCACGCAGGGGATAAATGCGAAGAGCCTAATTTACAAGAACGTTCTATGCAGTTTTTATACCACGATGGGGATGCTTTTCAGTTTATGGATAATGAGACTTATGAACAAATTGGCTTAAATGAAGCGCAAGTTGGAGATAGTGCAAAATGGATTGTTGATGGAATGAGTATTAGTATTTTATTCCATAATGGTAAAGCCATTACTGTAAGTGTCCCACAAAGTGTAGAATTGAAAGTAGCCGAAACTCCCCCTAATTTTAAAGGAGATACCACAAGTGCAGGTAAGAAACCAGCTACATTAGAAACCGGTGCAGTTGTGCAAGTGCCTTACCATATTTTAGAAGGCGATATTATCCGCATTAATACAGAAAGTGGTGAATATTTAGATAAGGTAAAATAGGGAATAAAATGGCAGTAAGAGTTTTAATTCCATTAGCAGATGGATTTGAAGAGTTAGAAGCAATTTCTATTATTGATGTTTTAAGAAGAGTTGGTTGCGAGGTTATTCTTGCTAGTTTGAAGGCATCTTTAGAGGTATGTTCGCAAGGAAAAGTTAAGATTATAGCCGATAAAAGTATTTTTGAGATACAAGCAGATTTTTTAGATGCTGTGGTTTTTCCCGGAGGTTGGGAAGGTATGCAGAATCTAGCAAATTCAGAATCTTTAAAACATATTTTACAGATTCTCCATAGTAAAGATAAGGTCATTGCTGCTATTTGTGCTGCACCTTTAGCCTTATTTAAAATGGGAATTTTAGAAAATAAGCGATTTACTTGCTATCCCGGTATTGAAGAAATGATTACCAATAATCATTACCAAACTACATCTAATGTTGTGGAAGATGGAAATATTATCACTTCAAGAGGTCCTGCTACGGCTTTAGAGTTCGCTTTTGCATTGGCAGAAAAGTTAGTAGGATTAGAAAAAACACAAGAGATAAAAAAAGGAATGTTGGCTCTTTGAAGATTTTAACCTTTTGTTTTGGAGCTAGTATTTTGTTAGCCGGTTGTTTAATGGGGTATAGGGATTTGGTTTATAATCCTCAAGCAATTTCTAAAGAAGCAATGATTAAACAAGCGGCAGAACAAGCTGTCGAATATGTGTTTGATCCTAAAAAACTAGAGGAAGATATTAAAAATATTCCCATTAACTTCAAAAAAGCCCTCACGCAGCTTACGCAACAAGTCTCAAAAAAATGGGGGAAGGATAATACGCCAACTGCTTCTCAAGATGTTTATGTAAAATATACAGATTCTTATCTCTCACGTGCAGAGGTGGATTTCTCAAAAGGTGTAATATCTGTTTCGACTATGGATACAAAAAACCCTAAAGAAGCTTTAAAGAAAGCTATTGTAACGACTTTATTGACACCAGAAGATCCCCAAGAAGTTGATTTGTATTCTGATAAGGATATTGAATATAAAGGAAAGCCCTATTTAGCAAATCTAGTAAAAGATAATGAGGGAATTGTTGTTCTTTATCCTTGGAGAGCTAATCGTTATGCTAAATATTTGGTAGAAAATAAATTGCAAACAAAAGATATTGTAGAAGATGGCACGACAAAAAAGATGCATTATGTCCAGTTTGATATGGTAGGGGATAGAGAGATTCAAAGTGAGCATAAATATGGGGAATATGTGGCACTTTATTCTAAAGAATACAAACTTGAGCAAGCTTTAATCTTTGCTATTATTAAAACAGAGAGTAGTTTTAATCCTTATGCGGTTAGTCGCATACCCGCTTATGGATTAATGCAAGTTGTTCCCGGAAGTGCAGGGAGAGATGTTTATAAGAGCTTAAACAATAGAGATGGCATTCCAACAAAAGAAATGCTTTTTACCCCAAAAATCAATATTCAATATGGTTCGGCTTATTTAAATATTCTCTTTACGCGTTATTTAAAGGGAATTAAAAATTCTCTTTCACAAGAATATGCTGTTATTGCTGCTTATAATACAGGTAGTGGTAATGTTTTATCGGTTTTTCATAGCGATAGGACAAAAGCCGTAGAGGTTATTAATAGAATGACTTCTGCAGAGGTTTATAGAAAACTTAGGACATCTTTAAAATATGAGGAAGCAAGAAATTATCTTTTAAAGGTTACAACTGCTAAAAAAGAGTTTCAAAGTGCATCTGGTAATACGGCATCTTTAGAGAATATAGCTAGTTTGCAATAATGGAAATTTTTGAATTAATACAAGCACCTAAAGTATGTAGCTATTTACTTGATCGTGAAGCAACTTTTCGTTATTTTTATATCCAAGAATGCACCGCTAGTTTTTATCATAAATTATTAGATAGAGGCTGGAGAAGATTTGGGAATTATTTTTTTGTTCCTATCTGCAAAGAATGTAATGCTTGCATTACTATTCGTCAAGATTGTGAATCTTTTGTATTTTCTAAATCCCAAAAAAGAACTTTAAAGAACCCCTTAACACTCAAAATCTCTCGCCCACAAGTAACGCAAACTCATCTAAATCTTTATGATAAATACCATAAAAGAATGCAAGACAAAAAAGGCTGGGAATACCAAAATATTACCTTAGAAGCTTATTATGAGACTTTCGTGCAAGGTTGTCAGAGCTTTGGCTATGAATTTGACTATTATTATGAGGGGCAATTAGTAGGTGTTGCCTTAGTGGATATTTTGCCTACTAGCATTTCTGCAGTCTATTGTTATTATGACCATAATTTCGAGAAATTCTCTATTGGAACTTATTCTATTCTTAAGCAAATTAAAATTGCAAAAGAGTATAATATTAAGTATCTATATCCGGGTTATTGGATAAAAAATCACCATTCTATGGGATACAAAGAGAGATTCAAGCCTTTTGAAATTTTAAGCAATCGTCCTCATTTGAATGAAGAAACTATTTGGATAAAGGAATAGATTTGCATTATACGAATTTTATTTCTCATCTTTTTGAAAAAATTGCGCATTATGCTTTTCCTAGGAAGATACAAGTTTTTATTAATCGCACTTATGTGAAGTTTTTTGGTATCAATATGGAGGAATTTGATACTTTAGAGAGTTATCCTACTTTAAATGCACTTTTCACGCGTTCTTTTGTTAAAGAGAGGCAATTTGATAAAACAGCCACAACTATGATTGCTCCTTGCGATAGCCTTATTATGGAATTTGGGGAATGCCAAAATAACTTAGCTATGCAAATTAAGGGCAAGAGTTATTCTCTTAAGGATTTTGTGGCAAAAAAATTAGAAGATGGGTTTTTTTATGTAAATTTTTATCTCTCTCCTAAGGATTATCATAGATTCCACGCTCCTATAAATTTAAAGGTAAAAAGCGTAAATTTCATTAATGGGATATTATTGCCTGTGCATAAAAAATCCTTACAAACAAATGATAATCTTTTTAATAAAAATAAAAGGGTAGTTTTAGAATGTGTGGATGATTTTGGAAACCCCTTTTATTTCATCGCAATAGGGGCTTTAAATGTTGGAAGGATTCAAATACATATTATCCCAGAACTTATATATTTAAAAGAAAATAAAAACTTTGTATTGGAAAAACCTTATCTTTTAAAAAAAGGAGAGGAAATTGGTTGTTTTGAAATGGGATCTACTATTGTTACTTTATCTACTAATTGGGAATACTCTATTAAAAATGGAGAAAAGATATATTTTGGAGAATCTATAGGCACTCATAGAGGAGATTAAATATGGAAGCAAAGATTAAAGAATTAAAAGAAAAAAATGATGTTTTGTTAGTAGCACATTTTTATCAACGCGATGAAGTTGTAGAGATTGCAGATTTAACAGGTGATAGCCTAGAATTAGCTAGAAAAGCAAGTGCAAGCGAAAAGAACAGAGTGCTTTTTTGTGGTGTTGGGTTTATGGGGCAGAGTGTGAAGATATTAGCACCAACCAAACAAGTCTTTATGCCAAAAATTGCTTGTTGCTCTATGGCAAGAATGATTAGTGATGCGTATTTTGATAATTCTATTGCATTGCTCCAAAGTTATGGAATCTCTAATGTTTTTCCGGTTACTTATATTAATTCTAATGCCGAAGTTAAAGCTAAGGTTGCAGAGCTTGGGGGTGTGGTCTGCACAAGTGCTAATGCCACTAAAATTATGGAATATGCTCTAAAGCAAGGTAAAAAAATCTTTTTTTTACCCGATAGATGTTTGGGGGAGAATTTAGCTATCCAAAATGGACTTAAAAGTGCGGTTTTAGGAGAGGATTCTCAAGAAGTAGTGCAGGGGGCTGATGTGATTTGCTATAATGGTTTTTGTTCCGTGCATCAGCTTTTTACTCCAGAAGATATTGATTTTTATCGTGAAAAATATCCCGATATTTTAGTAGCTGTGCATCCAGAATGCAAACCAAATGTTGTAGCAAAGGCGGATTTTGTAGGTTCTACTAGCCAGATTATTGCTTATGTGAGGGGTTTAAAAGAAACCCAAAAGGTAGTAGTAGGGACAGAGTTTAATCTTGTTAATCGTCTAAGAAAACCTTACAATGGGATACAAAACACTTTCGTCCTCTCTTCTACAAAGCCTGAGTGTCCTACGATGAATGAAACAACCTTAGAAGATATTTTAAGGGCTTTAGAATATATCGATAAAGGAGAATCTTATAATGAAATCTTATTACCTAAGGATACTGCTATGAAAGCTAAGAGGGCTTTAGATAAGATGCTTGAGCTTTCATAGGGGGAAAAATGCAGAAGATTTTATTAGATGATTTTTTAAAACAGATTTTAAGGGAGGATATTGGCAGGGGTGATTTGTATATGAGAATTGCCAATAAATCTGTGGTAGAAAGTTACATTGTAGCCAAAGAAGAGGGGATATTCTCTGGCAAAATATATGTAGAGAGATTATGTGAATTATTAGATATTAAAAGTGAATTCAGCTTAGAGGATGGAGGAGGGTTTAAGATAGGGCAAAAGCTTGTGAGATTTATCGGAAATATCAATGATATTTTAAGTGCTGAACGAACGATTTTAAACCTATTAGAGCATTCTAGTGGCATTGCTACTTTAACGAATATGTATGCAAAAGCAATAGAAGGATCGAAATGTATTTTGCTTGATACGCGAAAAACGCGTCCTTTGCTAAGAGATTTCGAAAAATACTCTACTCGTAATGGTGGGGCTATTAATCATCGTTTGGGTTTAGATGATTGCTTGATGTTAAAAGATACGCATTTATCAAGAATCCTTTCTTTAAAAAAGTTTATTGCTGATGTTCGTTGTAAAATCCCTATAACAGCTAAGATTGAAGTAGAATGTGAAAATCCTCTACAAGCAAGAGAAGCTTTAGAGGCAGGAATAGATATTTTAATGTGTGATAATATGGAGATACCAATGATAAAAGAAATCGTAAAAATGCGTAATGAGTTAGCTCCTTATGTGTTTTTAGAAGCTAGTGGAGGCATTACTTTAAACAATCTTAAAGAATACGCTTCAAGTGGTGTTGATGCTATTTCGTGTGGGGCAATTATTCATCAAGCAAAATGGATAGATATGAGTATGAAAATTGATTAATGCAAGATAGAGAAAAGCAATTTATTCAAACCCTAAAAAAAGAAAGTGCTACTTATGGGATTGGCGACGATGGTGTTGTTTTAGGGGATTTTGTTATTGCTACGGATGCGTTTTTTGAGGGAATCCATTTTAAAAGAGAGTGGGGCAGTTTAGAGATTCTTATTGAAAAATGCTTTTTAGTAAATCTCTCGGATATTTATGCAATGAATGCAATCCCAAAATATTTGCTACTAACCCTTTGTATCCCAAAAGATATGAAAAGCACTAAAGATATTGCTAGAATCTTTTCTGCAATGGCTCTTAAATATGGCATTAAGATTATTGGAGGCGATACGATTATAGGAGAAAAATTGCACTTTTCTTTGACACTCTTAGGGCAAAAGCGCAAAAAGGTGTTGTATCGTTATGGTATTAAGCCTAAGGATTATTTAGCCTATCTTAGCCCCAAAAGTGTGTTAAAGTCCTCCAAAAAACAAGCTTTTGGAAAAAACATTTCGTATTTAAAAAGAGCTTTATTATTTGGCACTTATCCTAAAGATAGTCGTTTTGCAATGCCTTTGTTATACCCTAAAATGATCTTAGCATTAAATGCTATTGCAAGGGCGGGAATGGATATTTCTGATGGAATCTTTATCGAATTATCAAGATTGGCTAAGATAAATAAAATAGGTTTTAAATTTTTACTCCAACAATCAAATTGGTTTTATTCCCCCGAAGAATACCAAATGCTTTATGCTTTCTCCCCGCGCAAACTATCAAAGGCTAAAAGATTGGCTAACCAATACCGCTATGAGCTTATTGTGTTTGCAAGAGCAAAAAGAGGTTCTTATCAATTAATAAAGAAAAATTGGCACGGATAGCTATTAGCCTTAAAATTAAACTTCATCAATAAGCTTGTAATTATAAAAAGAGAGAAATTGCAAAATTTTTTAACATAAATAATCAAAAATTGATATGGGTTATTTTGTTTTACAAAGGGGGTAAGAATCCTTTGTAAGTATTTAAGAAGAACAGGCGGATTTGCCATTATCCACAGGTTGAATAGAGCTATTATCGGCTAATTTCTTTTGATTAACTTCTTCTATAAAATCCCATAATTCCTTAGCAGCCCTAAGGTATTCTTGAGAGGATTTAGAATTTGGGTGAAAATAAACGATAGGCTTTCCATCATCTCCTCCTTCTCTCACACTAGGTTCAATAGGGATTTGTGCCAGTGTTTTTGTTCCATAGCTTTTAGCAACTTCCTTTGTTGTGCCTTTACCAAAAATATCATATTCTTTACCACTATCAGGACAGATAAATCCACTCATATTTTCAATGATTCCAGCCACAGGGATTTTGAGCTTAGAAAACATATCCAAAGCCCTTGCACCATCATCTAAAGCAACTTTTTGTGGTGTAGAAACGGCTATTCCTGCAGTTACAGGAACGCTTTGTGCTAATGTAAGCTGTGCATCCCCTGTGCCAGGAGGCATATCTATAATCATTACATCTAAATTATCCCATAATACATCTGTAAGCATTTGTTCAATCGCTCTAATAATCATAGGTCCTCTCCAAATAAGGCTTTGTCCCTCATCATAAAGCACTCCCATAGACATCATCTCCACACCATAGGCTTGAAGCGGGATTAGTTTTTTCATAGCGGGATGAACTTCAGGCTTATCTTTTTGTAACCCTAACATTCTAGGCACATTAGGACCATAAATATCGGCGTCTAAAAGCGCAACTTTTTTGCCTTGTTGGGCTAGGGCAATCGCTAGATTCACGCTTGTAGTAGATTTGCCAACCCCTCCTTTTCCACTGCTAACCATAACAAAGTTTTTAATTTGTGGTGCTAGATTCTTTGTGCCTTGAGGTTTATTGTTGTTTTGCGGGGAGGGTTGTTTAATATCTAAATTGAGTTTTGTAATGCCACTATCTTTAAGCTTTTGCGTAATGTTTTCCCGCAATGTATTAGCCACATCTGCAGAAGCAGAGGGAATCTCTAAGCGGATAGAAACAGCATTGTCTTGTATCAACATTTCTTTGACAAACCCAAAGGTAACAATATTCTTGTCAAAATTAGGATAAATAATTTCTTTAAGTAAATTAAGTAATTGTTCTTGATTCATTTTTTTTCCTTATTTTATTAAACTTCTTGTTTTTCTTGTTCGATAATATCTTGTGAAATCTTATAGCTACAAAATTTGGGTCCGCACATTGAGCAAAATTTTGCCTCTTTGAAAACTTCTTGAGGTAAGCTTTCATCGTGATATTCTTTGGCTCTCTCTGGATCAAGGGCTAGTTCAAATTGTTTATTCCAATCAAAGCTATATCTTGCATTACTCATAGCATCATCTTTAACCCTAGCGTGAATCCTACCTCTAGCTATATCAGCAGCGTGTGCGGCGATTTTATAAGCGATAATCCCTTCTCGCACATCTTTGACATTAGGTAATCCCAAATGTTCTTTTGGCGTTACATAACATAACATAGCAACTCCTTTCCAAGCGGCAATAGAAGCTCCAATAGCAGAGGCAATATGATCATAACCTGCGGCAATATCTGTTACAAGAGGACCTAAAACATAAAAAGGTGCTTCGTGGCATAATTCTTTTTGTAACTCTACATTTCTCTCTATTTCATTCATAGGCACATGTCCGGGACCTTCAATCATTACTTGCACATCTTTTTCCCAAGCTCTTAGGGTAAGTTCTCCTAAGACTTTAAGCTCTCCTAATTGTGCCTCATCACTAGAATCCGCCAAACAACCCGGACGCAAAGAATCCCCAAGACTTAAAGAAACATCATATTTTTGACAAATTTCTAAAATATCATCAAAGGCTTCATAGAAAGGATTTTGTTTATGATAGTGCATCATCCAAGCAGCCATAAGGCTTCCACCTCGGCTTACAATGCCCATTTTTCTCTTTGCAAGGCGAGGCATATGCTCTAGCAAAAATCCGCAATGGATAGTAAAATAGCTCACGCCCTGTTTGGCTTGTCTTTCCATAACTTCTAGCATCTTATCAATGGTTAGGGCATTAATATCGTTTTTAACATCGTGTAAAATCTGATAAATAGGGACAGTACCAATAGGCACACTAGAGTTTTGAATAACAGCTTGACGAATACTATCTAAATCTCCCCCTGTACTTAAATCCATAATGGTATCTGCACCATATTTAATGGAAGCAAGTGTTTTTTCAACCTCTTCTTCAATAGAACTAGCAAGTGCAGAGCTTCCAATATTAGAGTTAATTTTAGTTCTTGTTGCGATTCCAATCCCCATAGGCTCTAAATTCGTGTGATTGACATTAGAGGGTAGTATTAATCTTCCTTTGGCGATTTCTTTTAAAACCATATTAGCGGTTAAATGTTCGATATTTGCTACATATTCCATTTCTGGAGTGATAATACCTTTTTTAGCATAATGAAGTTGTGTTTTTATTTTATCATTTTTACGGGATTCAACCCATTGTGTTCGCATACTTTCTCCTTAATATTAATTACTTTTAGTGCTTCTAAAGGTAGCAAAATAAAAATAAATTTTAGCTTTTCTTTTTGTGAAGAATGGAGAAAAATACAAATATTTTTTAAATTTGTGTAGAAAGCTAGAGATTACTCTAGCTTGAGATTAGAAGAGATATTTAACTTCAACCCTAAATTCGTTGAATTTTTCTTTATTTGTTTGTGTAGATTCGTTAAACGATCCGCCAGTTCCTGTTATGAAAGGCACTACAACCTTATCTGCCTTTGTTGTAAGGAAAGAATAATAAGAAGAGAATTGAAGTGATTTAGAGTATTGGTAAGTAAGATTTGGACTAATTTCATAGAAATCGACATTTCCAGATACTTTACTATCCCCTAATCCTCTTGTAAGTTTGTTTGCTCCTTGGACATAATCAATACCAACATTGAAGTTTTCTAAAACATCATAGTTAATGTTCGCATAAAATGCACTAAGCTTGTTTTTCTCATATCCTTTAGGCATATTTTTTCCACCCACATTAAACATAGAGATATTTACTCCTGTGGCAGCATTTTCAAACCAAAGATTTCCAGCTTTATTGAAAGCTCCCTCATTATCTAAAGAAACCGCATAACTATCTTGAGTGTTACCCCAGTATCCAACATTAAGAGCAACAGGAATATTGAACTCACTAAAGTCTAAGCCTGCACTAAGTGTATAAAGGTCATTAGCTTCTTTAGGTTTATAACCCCACATAGTATCTAATGTAGTTGTCGGAGTGTTAAGAGGTCCTGTGCTATCAAGTTTGCTATAAGCATATTGCCCTGCCAAAGAGAACATAGCATAATCCCAAGTTAATTCACCAAACCCGATGAAATCTGCAATATCTTGAGCATAGTAAAGCCATAATTGAGTACCAAAGTTTCCAATGCTTGTTTCGTAGTTGCTTAAAGCAGCAAGTGTATAGAGAGGTTTAGCAATAGAATTACTTCCACTAGGCACACCATCATCTAAACTCCAAGAATCAAAAGCTCCTGCTACGAAACTCCAGTTACTAAGATCAGAGTTTGTAGCAAATACACCTGTTCCTCTGTCATCTGAATCGTTAAGTGGAGTTAATATAGGCATTTTACCTAATTTGAATGTTGTGGAAGTTGTATCTGGAGTAATGACTGCAGTAAATTCACGAACACCAAATTGTCCATCACTGCCTGCACCTAAACCAGTTCCTACAAACGAGTTGGTAGTTTGATTATTGTTATCAACAAGTCCTTTCCCGTGATTTACATTATTAGATGTGTTATAGTAAAATCCAAGATTCATAGAGATATTATTCATAACAGGAGTTTTAAAGAGTGCTTCTGCTTTCCATCCGTGTTTGGCACTACCTCTTTGTCCTCCATTACCCCTGTCATTGCTAGTATAAATCTCATCTTTATATCTATCATCTGTGTAACGATAACGTAGCATACCGCTAACATCAATACCTTTTATAGCTTCCTCTAAAGGTTGAGCTAAACTCACACTTGATAAAGCAGAGAGTGCAACACAAGTCGCTAAACTAAGATTTACAAATTTCATTTTATTTCCTTAATAGCATGAATGCGTTTTGTTTGGTTAATAAAACCATAGCTTGGAGTATATGTAAGTTTAACTTAAATAAAAATTAATAAATTTATTACAGGTCAAAATTTTGCAAGGTTTGATAGAGTTTAAAGGTTAGGAGAGTATAATTGTAACCTTAATAATTTACTAGTTTGGCTTTCTTTAGGAGATAGTAATGAAAAAGTATTTAAGAAAAATATCAGATCCAGAAGTTGTTGGTATTTTTAGCAAAAGTGGCTTAGGATTGGCTGCTGTGCTTGTTATGGTGGGTTGCAATAATCTTGATGAGAATGTTGGGAGGGGAAATGTTGGAGGAAAAGTAGAGGATGCGGTTAAAAATGGTGCAACCGTAATGATAGAACAGCAAGGTGATGGAAGCTATAAGATATTGGAGGAATATCCAAGTAGCACGACTAGGATCATTTTAAAAGAAGCTAACGGAAATGAAAGGATATTAACGCAACAAGAAGTTGATACTCTCATTGCTGAAGAATCCAAAAAGATAGATTCTGGCACTTCAGAGCTTACTAATCCAACAGGTGGTGGATTATCCTTAGGAGAGACGATTTTAGCAAGTGCTGCGGGAGCTATTTTGGGTAGCTGGATAGGTAGCAAACTTTTTAATAATCAAAACTTCCAATCCCAACAAAGGGGTTCTTATAAATCCCCACAGGCTTATGAACGTTCGCAAAGTTCGTTTAATAAAGGAGCTACGACAGGGGCAAGATCAGGGACAAATGCCGGAAGAAGCGGGTTTTATTCTCCCAATAACGCAACAGGACAAAACAGGAATAATGTTTCAGGTGGCACTTCAGCGGGTTCAAGTAGTTTTGGAGGGTAGTTATGGAAATCTTAAAAGTTAATCCTTTAAACCAGCAAGATTTACAAGATCTTGGGCTTAGTTGGCATATGGATTCTGATAATACCGCTTATATTAGCGATGAGATTATAGAGGTTACAGAACAAGAAGCGCAAAGCTATTATGATGCAGCTAATGAACTCTATGATATGTATATTGAAGCGGGACAATATGTCATTGATAATCGCTTGTTTTTTGAGCTTGGGATTCCCTTTAATCTAACAGAAGCTATTGAGATGAGTTGGGAAGAAGAAGTGCATTGGCATTTGTATGGTCGTTTTGATTTAGCAGGTGGAATTGATGGGAAGCCTATTAAACTACTTGAATTTAATGCAGATACTCCCACAATGGTGTATGAGAGTGCGATTATCCAATGGGCACTTTTGAAGAAAAATGGATTTGAGGAATCTTTGCAGTTTAACAATCTTTACGAGGCTTTAGGCAATAATTTTAAGCGAATGATTACTTTAGGTGATGATATTTCTAGTTTTGATGAAGTTTATGAGGGTTGGAAGATACTTTTTTCTAGCATACAAGGGAGTGAAGAAGAAGAAAATACGGTTAGATTGCTTGAAGTTATCGCCAAAGAAGCAGGATTTAAAAGCAGTTTTTGCTATGCACACGAGGCGCATTTGGATGAGAATTCAGGTTTAAGTTATGCAGGGGAGAATTTTGAGTTTTGGTTTAAGCTTATCCCTTGGGAGAGTATTGCTACTGATGAGCCAGAAATGGCAGCTTTAATAACTTCAATGATACGCAATAAAAATACTATCTTTTTGAACCCTGCCTATACCTTGATGTTTCAAAGCAAAAGAATGTTAAAAATATTATGGGATTTATTTCCTAATCATCCGCTTTTGTTAGAAACTTCTTTTGAGCCTCTAATAAATAAAAAGCAGGTTAAAAAACACGCTTTTGGTAGGGAAGGGGAGAGCGTGAGTATCCTTGATGGCACAGGGAATGCTTTAATAACAACGCAGGGAAATTATGGGAATTATCCAGAGATTTATCAAGAGTTTGTAGATTTAAACACTCATAATAATAGCTTTTACCAAGCCAATGTTTTTTATGCTTATGAGGCTTGTGCGTTAGGCTTTAGAAAGGGAGGAGAGATTTTAGACAATATGTCAAAGTTTGTCTCTCATAAAATCAAGTGATTGTATAATCCCTTCGCTTAATACTTTTTAAGCAAACCCTAAAATCCTCCAATCCTCCTTGTGATTTTTTACTCTCTCCAACCAAAGAACTAAATAACTCTTTAAACTATAAATCTAAAGAAACTAATTATTAACCTAACCAACCCAACTAATCCAAACCCTCTCCTTTAAA
>NZ_FZPJ01000011.1 GCF_900198605.1 Helicobacter mesocricetorum
AAGAAAAAAAAAAAAATCTCAAAATAACATACCCCCTTTAGAAATTCATTCTGTATGAAAAAGAATCTTTAAAAAAAAAAACAACCCTTTATGATAAGTTAGGAGAAGCATAGAATAAAAGCTAATTCTGTGGGGGGGGGGGGGCGAATATTCAAACTTTTATTTGCCTACCTTGTATTATTCCAAGAAGTGCGTAAGTTAAAAAGAGAGTTTAAAAAGAGGGTTTAGAGAGAAAGCGATGAGGTTGTATGTCTATTCTATGCAAAGGGTAGTATAGGGCTAAAAAGCAAATCCTGCATCATTTATTATTAAGCTTTCATATTGGTAAAATGATAAAATAATCTACTATTATAAGTGCCAAAAATATTCAATGTGAGATTAATCAATCCCATAACTTTAATAGAAACTTACAGGGTTAGATTTATGAGTTTGTTATATAATTACCTTTTTATCTTTGAGAGTATTTAAAGGCATAATCTTTGTTAAGCTTTATTATTCCTATATTTTATAAAAATGCTGATTCGTTTATTTACAAAAGAGCTTTAGAATTGGTTGAAAAATTTAAAGACAAAGAATATTTTGAAGTGATTTTTGCAGATTGTAGCAAAGAGTGTTTATTGAAAAGCAATTATGCACATATCAAAATTCTCCATTCACCCTCTAAAGCACAGATTTTTTCTCCTGCGTATGCTAGGAATCAAGCAGTAAATTTCGCAACGCAAAAATATTTGTTTTTTTATGATGTAGATATGGATTATACTAGTAATTTTGAATCTTTATTGCTCCAAGAGATAGAATCTAAGTTGGAGAATGGCAAGAGGCGATTTATTTCACTTCCGTTTTTATATCTGACCCTTGAGGGGACAAGAATTTTTGAAAGGACGAGGGATTTTTCCAAGCTTAAAATGAGTTTTTTAAAGGGAGAGAATCATTTAGTAGAGAGTCTCTCTGCTAATAGCTCGGCAATCATCTTAGAAAAGCAATATTTTAAAAGCTTGGGAGGATTTAGAGAGGATTTTTTGGGGCACGGAGGAGAGGATTTTGAGTTTTTGCATAGACTTGCAGCTTTTAATCCTCATTCCCTAAAACCAAAAGATTATTACACGGATGTGAGACATCAATTTTTAGGAGATGCAAGGGGTTTTAGGGCATATCTTAGCTTTTATTCTCTACCTTACTTTTTTAAAGATTTAGTATTGCTCCATCGGTGGCATTCTCGTCCGCTTACTAGTGCCTTTTATTTTAGACGCAAACCCAATGAAGCCCTTTTGTTAGAGAGTATGCGTTCTTTTGATTTGCAAAATGCAAGTTGTGTATGGCTTTCACACAATCCTTCTCAAGATTTGTGCTTTTTCATACTCTCTTTGATGAATGACTATGGATATAAAAGAGAGGATTATAGTGGCTTTTTTCATCTTGGTGAGGGTGTGAAGCCTAGAAAAAAACCTATTGGCGGAAAGATAAGAAAATTCCTTACAAGACCAAAAGAGTTTTTTAGTGATAGTGTGTTGTTGAAACATATAAAGCATTTAAGAATACCAAATTTTATTTATCTATGGGCTTTTTATGCTTTCTTAAAACCCAAAAAAGCCTATCCCAAGCAGCTTTTAAAAAAATATTTGCCTATTTTTCCAAATAAATTACAGATCATAAAAGATTCTGTATTTTATGGTTGGGGACGCAAAAAAACGGGGTGGAATGCCATAGCCTTAGCAAAAAAATACTATTGTAAATTTGTTTTGCTAGAAGATGGATTTATTCGTTCCTTTGATTTGGGTATTAAGGGTGCGCCTAGCTTTTCTTTGGTGCAAGATGAGGTAGGAATCTATTATGATGCAACTTGCCCAAGTGCGCTAGAAAATCTCCTAAATACCTATGATTTTAAAAGTGATTCTGTGCTTATTGATACCGCTAAAGAGGCAATGGGGTTGATTGTTAAACATAATATTTCTAAATATAATTGTTTTAAAGATGTTCCACAAGATTACTTTAAACCTTGCAAAAAGAGAGTTTTAATCATCGCACAAACCAACAAGGATTCTAGCTTATCATATGGCTATGGTGAGAAGTTTAGCACAAAAGAGATAATAGAAGCTGCTTACTTAGAGAATCCAGAGGCAAAAATTTATCTTAAAATTCACCCAGATGTTTTAAATGGTAAGCAACAATCTGATATTAAATCTGATGATATTTTGCCCTTTTGTGAGGTTATAACAGAGGATTTTAACCCCATTTCATTACTAAAATATTTTAGCAAAGTCTATACTAAAACCTCACAAATGGGGTTTGAAGCCTTACTTGTAGGCTGTGAGTGTATATGCTATGGAATGCCTTTTTATGCAGGTTGGGGGCTTACCATAGACAAGCAAACTTGCATAAGGCGAAATCGCAAGTTAAGTTTAGAGGAAGTTTTTGCTGCAAGTTATATACTTTATACGCAATACTATAATCCTATTTATCAGCGTAAAAGTGATATTTTAGATACTCTCCATACGATGGTGCGTTATAAGTATTTATACCTTAAAACAAATCATAAGGCTTATTTTTTTGGGTTTTCTTATTGGAAACATAACTTTATTAAGCCTTTTCTCCGTAATTATTCGCCTCAGAATTTGATTTTTATTAATCCAATGTCAGTTGATGCACTAGAGGTAGCATTAAAAAAGGGACTAGACTTAGAAAGTGATATTTTTATTTGGGGTCGTAAAAGCTTCAAAGAAGTAGAAACTTATGCTAAGAATAATGGCTTAAAAATCACACACATTGAAGATGGATTTATCCGCTCTCTTTCACTTGGTTCAGACCTTACGCGTCCTTTTTCACTTGTCTTTGATGATTTAGGAATCTACTTTGATCCTACACAACCAAGTAGATTAGAACATATTTTGCAAAATACATTATTTTCTCCTTCTTTAATCAAAGAAGCAAAACTTTTAAAAGAGGAGATTTTAAAAAACAAAATTAGTAAATACAATATAGATTCGCATAAAAAACTAAATACACCTCAAGATAAAACTATTATTTTAGTGCCAGGACAAGTAGAGGATGATGCTTCTATTATTTATGGTGCCCCTAAACAAACAAATCTTTCTTTACTTCAACAAGTAAGAAAAGAAAATCCACAAAGCTATATTCTCTATAAGCCACATCCTGATGTGTTAAGTGGGAATCGTATCGGGCAAATTGCATCAGAAATTGCCTTGAAATATTGTGATGAAATTGTAGATAATGTGAGTTTATCCTCTGTCATAGAAGTAGTAGATGAAGTGCATACTCTTACTTCACTTAGTGGGTTTGAAGCTTTGCTTTATGGTAAAAAAGTCGTAACCTATGGAATGCCTTTTTATGCTGGTTGGGGATTAACCATAGATAAGCAAACTTGCATAAGACGAAATCGCAAGTTAAGTTTAGAAGAACTCATTGCTGGAGCTTATATTCTCTACCCTCGATACATTCATCCAAAAACCTTAGAAATTTGCTCACCTGATGTGCTAGTAGAGGAATTAGAAAGAGAGAGGCAAAAAATGCAAAAAGATACATTTTATAGATTGAGAATTTGGTTTTATGCTTTTGTTGCAAGGAAGGGGCAAAG
>NZ_FZPJ01000054.1 GCF_900198605.1 Helicobacter mesocricetorum
TAAATATAACTTCTATATTAAATCTACTATTGAGAACTTTAAGAATAGTGGATTAATAGAATCTAAAGGTTATGCTGTTACTTTTCAAGAAGGTTCTACAATCAATAACTTCAATAATACAGGAACTATTATTACTAAAGAGAATAATGGTAGAGATGCAGTATGGATAAATAAAACTACTATTCAGACTTTTAGTAATACAGGCACGATAGAATCTAGTCAAAGATACGGCATATATTTAAGTGATAGCACTATTAACACTCTTACTAATGAAAACACCATAGAGGGAATTTCTGGTATGTACATAAGAAGCAACTCACACATTCAGACCCTCATCAATAAAGGAACAATAAAAGCTACATCTAATGGAACTTCATACGCAGGTATCGTTATACATACTAATTCAACCATTGACACTCTTATTAATAAAGGAACGATACAATCAGAAACTTTTGGGGTTAGCATAGCAGGAGGTAAATTTGGAAAGTTAATTATGGAAGATGGGGCGGTAGTGCACGGTAAACGTTCTGGTATCACAGTTGCTCCCAACCAAACGCTAGGAGACTTAGAAATTAGTGGAGCAAACACGAAAATTAGTGGGAATGAAACAGGTATTCTCTTAGACAAAAACGCAACCACCCAAAAAATAGACATCAAAGATGGTGCAGCGATACAAGGGGGTTTAGCTGGTATCCAGATTCAGCGTGGTTCCCTAAGTGGCGATGTAAATATTTCCGGAGGAGCTAAGATTCAAGGAGGAAAAAATGCAGGTATTACTAATTTCAATGGTAAAATCACAGGTAACATCACCATTAAAGATGGAGCTACCATTACTTCAACTTCTAAAAGAGCTATTGAAAATACAGGTAGTGGTTCTATATCTGGAGGTATTACTATAAGTGGTGCTAATACGACATTAGAGGGAAATATTGTAAATACAGGTAATTCTAATATAGGTAGCACTATAAAGATAGAACGAGGTGCTAGTGTTAATGGAGGATTAGTAAATAATGGTAATGCTTCTATATCAGGGAGTATTAGTATTGATGAAAATAGTAAATTAAATTCTATTACTAATACTTCTACATCAGAGAATGCTATTACAGGAAGTATTGAAACTAAAAGCAAGAGTCCTTTAGCTATTTCTAACTCTGGAAACATCAAAGGAAATATTATAGCAGCAGGAGAAGGTGCTCTAAACCTTACTAACTCTGGTAGTGGAAACATAGCAGGTGGAGTTAATGCTAGTGGTTCTGCTAAGGTTAATATCACTAATGATGGAGGAACTATTAACAAAGGTATTACTTTATCAGGAGATGCACAATTAGATATTTCTAATACAGGAGTGATTGGTAAGAATGATAAGGGAGATAGTATTACTAATAATAGCTCTAAGGGTGTATTGATTAAAAATTGGAATCTTGGTAATAAAAATGGAAAATTAGATACTCTTGCCATAGGAGGAAGCAATACTCAAGGAGTAAAGATTGATAAACTCACTATTAATCAAGGAGGCTTAGATTTATCGCAACTTGGTGATATTAATAATCTAGTAGCAGGAATCCCTCACCAAAACATAGGTTCTATTACAACTAATGGCGCAGGGGATTTAACACTAAGCTATGATCCCTTAAGTGGTAAATTAAGCACTGATGTTGATTTAAACTCTGGAATAGCTGGAGCTTCTTATAGGAACTTAATGAATAACTCCATAAGAAGGAGTAGCTTTATAGATTCTGTTGTCAGTAATTCTATGAATAGCTTAGATAATATGTTTAATAATGGTTCTGCTTTTATAGTTTCTTCTTTTGAAGATAAAGACGCTTATTATGCTGACCTCTCTTCTTTAATCTCTAGTGATATTTTATTTACCTCCAAAGAAGAAGCCAAAAAACACTCTGTCTTTTTACTACCTTATCATTCCTACCAAAAGACAGAACTCTCTTTAGGGGAATATAGTAAAGGCAATATTGATGGAATAATTACAGGATATAGCACGAAGATTGATAAATCCCTTTATGGAGTCTATGTAGGCTATGAAAAGACAGCTATGCAATCTTCTTATTTTGATATAAACAATAAGGCTTATTACACAGGATTAAAGTATTTTAATAATTTCTATAATCTAGGGGATTATCAAGAGTTTTATTTAAAGGTAGATAGTAAATTAGCCCTTATCCAAAATGATTTAACAAAAAAGATAGGGGATAATCTAGCAAAAGCTAATCCTAGAACTTATGGTTATGCATTAGGTGGAACTCTGGGGGTAAATTTCGCACAAGGAGAGAATGTGTTTTCTCCTGAACTTAGCGTAGCTTATGAGGGGAGCTACACACAATCTTATAGTATGGAAAATACACAAGGGGCTGCTACTGTTAGAGGAGGAGAGCGGTATTATGCTAATAAGCTTAATCTCTTTAGCACGAAGTTAAGTTTAGGTTGGTATAGAGATTGGCATCCTCATTTTAAAACTTTAGTTCAAGGAGGGATGAAGTTTAATCTTAATCCAGTAACTACTTCTTCTGCTAGATTTGGAAAATTCTATGTCAGTGATTCTTATCTTTTACCTAGATTTAGTGAGTTTGGAGGAGCTTCTTTGATTGTTCCTGTTAGTAATGCCTTTTATTTCTCTATTAACTATAATGGGAATTTTGATAAGAATGGTGCTATGCATACAGGATATGCACAATTTAATTATTTGTGGTAGGGGATAACTTCCTTACTCTTTAGTTTTTATTATTCTTTAGGTTGGTTGGATACTTTGGTTTAATTAGTTAGGTTAGTTAGAATCTTGAGAGGATTTAGATTAGATGGTTTTTTAGGACAGCTTTGTTTATCAAAGCTAGGTCTCCTACTCTTGTTTGTAAGGTTTTAAGATTAAGGGGGTTGGGTTGTTTGGTTTTTTGTTTTATAGACTCTTTAGATTATTTAGCTTCTTCTTTAAAGATTGAAAAAGCAATAAGGAAAGATTTACTTGTAAATCTAGGTCTCCTACTCTTGTTTTTGAAATCTTTAAAGAAGAGGGTTTGGAGTCTTAAGCTTGGTTGGTTTCTAAGTATCTTTGTATTGCTCAGATTCTTAACTAATTGGATTTTTTAGTTAAACAATTAAATGTAGTTTGTGCAAGTTTTTTATAGAAGTTCAAGTATAATGTTATGGGGTAATTGCCACAGGTCCTTTACCCCTGTGGCAAAATCTATGCCCCTAAAAGGAGCTAAGATGATTGTTGCAAAATTCATCTTGGTTGCGATTATACTGCTTTGTATAATGGCTGTCAAGGCTTATTAGCTTTGTCCCCTCTTAAGGGGGCTAAGATGGATTTAACCTGCTACTCTCTTTCCAATCATCAATTTCTTTTTTATTTCTCTTTATGCAAAAAGTGTATAAATGATAAATCTCGTAAAATAAGCACTTTCAAGATTTTGTATTTTTTAATAAAATATACACAGAGTGGTATAAATTATTCTACAATATTGATAATATCTCCCTACTACAAATAACTAACCTAAAACTTCTTAAGACTCTAAACCCAACCCAAACACTAAGAAA
>NZ_FZPJ01000029.1 GCF_900198605.1 Helicobacter mesocricetorum
GCTTAATGGAAGATGAAATAGCGCAGGAGCACCAAAATGAAAATTCATTTTGGCAAACTTTATTTTATTTTATATCCTTTAAGAGCAAAGAATAAAATATAAATATAGCATAATACAGGAACTACATAAGACATTAATAAATCAAAATGATCCGCTATTAATCCTTGAATAGGTGGAATCAATGCTCCTCCCACAATAGCCATACAAATTACCCCTGAAGCTTGGCTTGTAAATTTACCTAAATTTTTAGTTGCTAAAGAGAAAATTGTTGGAAACATTATAGAATTAAACAGCCCTATAGCAAGCAAAGCAACCATCGTAATTATTCCTGCTATGTTTGATCCATCTTCAAGATTAATACTTTGTCCAAAGGCAATAGCTATTATAATTAATGTAATACTCATTATGGCATTAAAAGCCAACATTATATTGGGCGCAATTTTTGTCATTATGGCACTTCCTATAAATCTTCCTACCATAGCAGCACCCCAATAGTAGGCTATATATTTAGCACCTGTTGCTGGTTCAACTTCTGCAACTTGCTGCATAGTGAAAATCAAATATGATCCTATGCTTACTTCAGCACCAACATAAAAGAAAATTCCAGCAGCACCAAAAACAAGATGCGAATATTCAAACAAACTCTCTTTGTCATCATTATTTTCAATACTAACTTTCTCAGCCGTCTCTCTTACATCAGGAAGCCTTAAAAGCCATACAACAACCGCCAAAAGTATCAAAACACCTGCTATCCCCAAATAAGGAATCTGCACAGATTGCGCCTCTTGAGCTTTACTCACATATTCAGCAGTATCTGCGAGTATAAACATAGAGCCAAATAATGGTCCCAAAGTCGTCCCTAAAGAATTAAATGCTTGGACTAAAGTTAAAGCTGTTGCTTCCTTGCCCGGAGCTAATAAAGTTACAAAAGGATTACCTGCAGCTTGCAACAAAACAACTCCACTTGCCAAAACAAATAAAGCACCTAAAAAGATAGGATAAGAAGCCGTAGCAGCAGCGGGATAAAAAAGAATACAACCCAAAGCCGTAAGCAAGAATCCTAAAATAACTCCAAGTGGATAACCAATCTGCTCCAAAAGCTTTCCAAAAAATCCACCCGTTATAAAATAAGCACCAAAAAAACAAAACTGCACTAAAGCAGCTTGAAAATAATTAAGATCAAAGATAACTTTTAAATGAGGAATTAAAACATCATTTAAAACTGTAATAAATCCCATAGCAAAAAATAAAGCAGTAAGGGTCGCCAAAGCAAAGGTATTTGTTTTAGTTTGCATATTTTTCCTTTTAATTTGAATTAAATTGTCTATAAATTTGTATTAAATGCTTGGTAGAACTATCGTGTTCTTGGATTTTTCCTCCTTTTAATTCAGATAAAATAGTTTTAGCCAACTCTTTTCCAAGCTCTACTCCCCATTGATCAAAACTATTAATATCCCAAATTGTGCCTTGAACAAAAATTTTATGCTCATACAGAGCCACTAAAGAACCTATACTTCGTGGATGAATTTCATCTAATAAAATAATATTACTAGGTCGATTACCTGAAAAAACTCTATGAGGGGCAAGATTTAAAATTTGCTCTTCTTTAAATCCCTCATTAAGCATTTCTGCTTGAACCTCCTTAAGTGTCTTCCCACGCATAAAAGCTTCAGCTTGAGCAAAAACATTACTAAGCAAAATTTCGTGATGTTCTGGCAAACTCCCTTTTTTACTCAAAGATGCGATTAAATCAATAGGACTTAAATGCGTTCCTTGATGCAAAAGCTGAAAAAAGGCGTGTTGCGCATTAATACCTGTATCACCCCAAATAATAGGTCCTGTATCATAATCAACTTTTTCTCCATCTCGCCTAACCTGCTTACCATTACTTTCCATATCAAGCTGTTGTATAAATTTAGGTAAATACCTTAATACAGAATCATAAGGTGCAATAATATGGCTACCCGCACCAAAAAAATTAATATACCAAACCCCTATCAAAGCCATAATAACAGGCATATTCTTTTCAAAAGGCGCATTGCAAAAATGCTCATCCATTAAATACGCCCCTTCCAACAAAGACAAAAAGTTTTCTTTACCTAAATAAATCATAATCGACAAACCTATTGCCGACCAAAGACTATAACGACCTCCAACCCAATTCCAAAACTCAAACATATTGTCTAAATCTATACCAAACTCTTTAACAGCTTCTTTGTTTGTCGAAACAGCGACAAAGTGCTTAGCAATATATTCTTCATTTAAAGCATAGTCCAAAAACCATTTTCTAGCTGTAAAAGCATTGGTTAAAGTTTCTTGAGTAGAAAAAGTCTTAGAAGCCACGATAAACAAAGTAGTCTCGGGATGAACTTTTTGTAAAACCCCTCTTAATTCAATCCCATCTACATTAGAGACAAAATGCATATTAAGCCTTGGATGTCCAAAGTTTTTTAAAGCCTTGCATACCATTAAAGCCCCAAGATCTGAACCACCAATGCCTATATTCACGATATCTGTAATAATCTGATTAGTATAACCCAACCAAGAACCCGCCCTTAAAGAATCAGAAAATTTTTGCATCTTTTGCAAAACTTCCCGAACATTAGGCATAATATCCACATCATCAATTTTAACAGAACGATTAGCTTTATTGCGTAAAGCTGTGTGTAAAACAGCCCTATTTTCGGTAGTATTGATTTTTTCACCCTCAAACATAGCCCTGATTTTTGCTTGTAACCCACATTCTTTTGCTAAATTAAATAAAAGATTCAAAGTTTCATTATTAATGCGATTCTTAGAATAATCAAATTTTAAATCCCCAACTTGCAAAAAATACTCCATCCCTCTAGCATCATTTTCTTGAAATAAATCCCTCATATGCACATCTTTCATAGCAAGAAAATGATTATGCAATGCTTTATAAGAATCTAAATGTATTAAGGATTTCATCACCAACCTTCCTATGATGCTATATTAGAATCTCTTAAATGATTTTCTAAAGCGACTGCAACCCCACTAATGCCCGGATATTTTGCTAAGACAACATAAACAGGTATCGCCGCTAAATAAGCCTCAAATCTTCCCTTGTCTTCAAATCGCATCCTAAAAGGTGAAGTTTTAAAATAATCGATAAATCGAGGTATAATCCCCCCACAAAGATATACTCCACCTCTAGCCCCTAAAGTCAAAGCTACATTAGAAGATACCGTGCCTAACATTGCACAAAATATATCTAAAGTTAATCGACACAAAGGAGACCTACCACTTAAAGCTTGTTCGCTAATAAGTTCGGGACTCATTTTGTTTCTCTTAATCCCCTCCCTATCCGCTAAAGCTTCATAAATCAACACAAGACCCGAACCACTTAAAAAACGTTCAACAGAAACATGCCCATATTTTTTCCTTGCATACTGCCAAATCATCACTTCCGTATCATCAAAAGGAGCAAAACTAACATGCCCTCCCTCTCCTGCTAAAGCTATATATTTACCTTGATGATAGGGGATAAGTCCGCTCACCCCAAGCCCCGTCCCCGGACCCAAAACAGCCTTTGGCGCATACACTCCACAAGAAGTTCCACCCACTTGTAAAAACTCCGAAGGAGACATTTTGGTGATAGCATAAGCCTGTGCGGTAAAATCATTAATAAGTATTAATTCTTCTAAATCTAACGCTTGTCTTGTAGTCTCTATCGAAAACGCCCAATGATGATTAGTCATTTGAACCCAATCCCCTACGACAGGATTAGCAATCGCAAAAGCACCAAATTTAACAACAGGGCTACCAACTTTATTCAAATAAGCCTTCACCGCATCAACGACAGTATTATAATCATTACAAGCAAAAACCTCTATGCTCTCAACTTGTTTCTTTTCTGTTTCTAAGGCAAAACGAGCATTAGTGCCTCCAATATCTGCTAAAAGTCTTGGATACGTTTTATTTTGAGAAATAGACATCACACATTACCTCTCTTGAATGAAGTATATAAGAAATAGGAATTTTTTGATTTAAGCCCTTAATAGCCTCATTAAAGACTAAATATTTTTCTTCTGTGGCAATACATAAAAATAATTTTTTGCACTTTTTTAATGCAGATAAAGACATAGAAAGTCTTTTATAAGGTGCATTTTTAGGGTTTATTAAGACGATATTGCAAGCAGTCTCTAAAGCCATTTGAAATTCATCTGCTTCAGCAAAAAGAGAGGCTGTATGCCCATCAAGCCCCATTCCAAGAATAGCAATATCAGGCTGGTGATAACAAGCATTAGCATTTTCAACCAATGCTTCTAAAGAAAGATTGAGGTCTTCAAAAAATGGTGTAAAATGGGAATTTTTAGCGGAATTTTGTAAAAAATAAGTCTTAATCAATCTAGCATTACTTTCTTCACTGCTTAAATCTACGATTCTTTCATCTACTAAAGAAACATTGCATCTTTTCCAATTACACTCTTGCTTACTTAACATTTCTAAAAACGCAATAGGGGATTTACCTCCCGAAAATGCTAAATGAACCCTATCTTTATCTAGCAAAAGCTTATTGATAAGTTCAAGAATAGCTGTAATCAAAGCGGTATTACATTCTTTTGTGGATGCAAACTCATAAAACTGAAACATTATCTTTAGTTCCCTCAAACTTAATTAGCATTAACTCTATTTAACGCTAAAAAGCTTAACAGAACTAAACCTATAAAACAACTTAAGCAAAAATTATATTTCCTAAAACTTCATAGATATATTCCAAATTTACTCACTTTTTACTTACTATTAGACAAAACAACCACTATTATCCTAAAAACTATGCCATTCGTACCCATCTCTTTTAATAAGCTCAAAAGATTCTTTGGGTCCCAAACTCCCAGCTGGATAGGAGTATAAAGGAGTTTTACGCTCTTTCCAATTCTCTAAAATAGGATCAACCCAAGCCCAAGCCACTTCAAGCTCTTCTTTGTGATTAAAAGAAGCTTGATTGCCTTCAATAGCGTCTAAAATTAATCTCTCATAAGGTTGCATAATAGAAGCATTATTTAAATTTAAAATCAAATCCTTTTCTTCATATTCCATTGTTTTTCCATTCTTTTTAACATTGAGATTCAAAGAAATTTGATTATCAGGTTGTAAGCAAATAATAAGTTTATTACAATGAGATTTTAAACTCTCTTTGCTCTTAAAATGAATGACGATTTGCGCAAAAGAATCCGCCATTCTCTTCCCTGTTCTAATATAAAAAGGCACATCTTTCCAATTATCATCCAAAAGCTCTGCCTTAATGCCAACAAAGGTTTCTGTTTGACTATTTTCCTTAATATTATCTTCTGTCAAATATCCCTTAAAATTACCAGATTTTATATACTGCGCTCTAATGACATTTTTGGCTATATTTTCATCATCTAAAGGCTTTAAAGTCTTTAAAAGCTCAAGTTTTGCCCTTCTTATAGATTCTGCATCAAGATTAGAGGGGATTTTCATAGCCACCAAAGCAAGAATTTGCAAGATATGATTTTGCACCATATCCCGCAATGCACCCGTATTATCATAAAATTCCCCCCTACTCTCAACACCTAAAGTTTCAAAAACACTAATTTCGATATAACTGATATATTCTCTATTCCACAAAGAGGCAAAAACAGGATTAAAAGCCCTTAAAATCAAAAGATTTTGAATACTCTCTTTTCCCAAATAATGATCGATTCTATAAATTTGCTTCTCATCATAATATTTAGCAATTTCATTATTGATAGTTTGGCAAGATCGCAAATCCATACCCAGAGGTTTCTCAAGGATAATCTTTACTTCTGCTTGGTTTAATCCAACTAAGGCTAAATTTTTACAAGCTTGCATAAAAAATTCTGGTGAAATAGAAAAATAAATAACAATATTTTGACTTTTATTGCCAATCTTTTCTTTTAAAGCATTAAAATCCTTTTCATCATTTAAATTAATACTTAAATAACTAATCCCACAGGTAAATTCTTCCCATTTTTTATCAATGCAGTTTTTAATATGTATTTTAGACTTACTACTTAATTCCTCTATAAATTGTGCTGTGTTAAATGCACTCCTGCTAGTGGCTATAATTCTCCCAGAGGGCAAAAAACCATCAATATAGGCTTGATAAAGCGAGGGAAAAATCTTTCTCATTGCCAAATCCCCAGTAGCCCCAAATAAAATAAAATCAAAACCTTGCATAACCTTCCTTACAACTTAATAGATTCCTATAATAAGCTTTAATACCAAAATAACATATTCTAAAGCTATTATTTAGGATTTTTACCTAAAATTAACATAATTACTAATAAATTAACGACTAAATTCCAGTCTCTACTAAGGAAAAATAATGATAAACAAAAAACTAGCGCAAATCACAAAAAACATCATAGAGCGGAGTAAGCCCACAAGAAATGCCTACTTAGAACATATCACAAGCCATAAAGGGAAGATTCAAAGAAAGGATTTAAGCTGTGCGAACTTAGCCCACGCCTATGCAAGTATGCCCAATCCTATGAAAGAAAAAATCAAAGAAAACAAAGAATCAAATTTCGCCATAATTTCAGCCTATAATGATATGCTCTCCGCACACCAACCCTTTAAAAACTATCCTGATATACTCAAGCAAGAACTCTTTAGACACAAAGCCTTTGGTCAATTCGCAGGTGCCACTCCTGCGATGTGTGATGGTATCACTCAAGGTTATGAAGGTATGGAACTTAGCTTATTTTCGCGCGATGTTATCGCAATGAGTGTAGCAATAGCGCTCTCACATAATGTTTTTGATGGAGCCTTTTATCTTGGAGTTTGCGACAAAATTGTCCCGGGACTTTTAATAGGAGCTTTAAGCTTTGGGTATTTGCCAAGTATCTTCGTCCCATCAGGTCCTATGACTAGCGGAATCTCCAATGAAGAAAAATCCAAAATGCGGCAACTTTTTGCCGTAGGTGAAATTTCCCGCGATAAATTGCTCGAAAGTGAGATGAAATCTTACCACGATATTGGCACTTGCACCTTTTATGGCACAGCAAATTCTAACCAAATGCTAGTAGAGTTTATGGGATTACATTTGCCAAACTCTGCTTTTATTAACCCAAACACCCCCCTAAGAGAAGCCTTAGTGAAAAAAGCCGCAGCCCATATGGCACAAAATAAAGTTAAAGCCATAGGAGAGCTAATCAGTGAAAAAAACATTATTAACGCCATCATTGGACTAATGGCAACAGGTGGTTCAACAAACCACACAATACACCTAATAGCCATAGCTAGAGCAGCAGGGATTATCATAAATTGGGATGATTTTGATGCCATTTCAGCAATCACTCCACTCTTAGCAAGAGTTTATCCCAATGGCAAAGCAGATGTTAATCAATTTGAAGCCGCTGGGGGATTAGCCTTTATCATACGCGAACTTTTAGAAAATGGGCTTTTACACAATGATGTAGAGACGATTATGGGCAGAGGAATGGAGGCTTATACCAAAAATCCTTTTTTAATAAATGGCGAAATACTCTACAAAGAGGGGGTAAGAGTAAGCCAAGAAGAAACTATCTTAAGAAGCGTAAAAAATCCTTTCTCTAAAGATGGAGGAGTAAAAATCTTACATGGAAATATAGGCAGAGCGGTGATAAAAGTTTCAGCCATCAAAGAAGAACACCAGAGCATAAAAGCCCCCGCCATAGTTTTCCACTCCCAACAAGATTTTCTACAAAGATTCCAAAACCAAGAACTACAAAAGGATTTTATCGCAGTCTTACCCTATCAAGGACCAAGAGCTAATGGTATGCCCGAGCTTCATAAACTCACGCCATCTCTAGGGATCTTGCAAGATCAAGGTTTCAAAGTAGCCCTTATCACCGATGGGAGAATGTCAGGAGCTTCAGGCAAAGTCCCAGCAGCCATCCACATAAGCCCAGAAGCTTTACTTAATGGAAATATAGCCAAAATCCAAGATGGCGATATGCTACTCCTTGATGCCAAAAATGGCAAATTAGAAGCCTTAGTAGATAGCCAAGAATGGGAGAAACGAAAAGCAAATAAACACGACAACAAAGAGGCTTTTGGCTGTGGCAAAGAACTCTTTGCAGGTTTTAGAGCGCAAAGCTCAAGTGCAGAAACAGGAGCGATGAGCTTTGGCGGACACTTTCAATAAAAACATTCAAAATAAGGAGAGCAAATGCAAGCAAGAGACTTTTTACAAATTAGCAAAATCATTCCAGTTATTACTATTTATGATGTAAAAACAAGCATAGATTTAGCACAAGCTTTAGCCAATGGTGGTATAAAGATTCTAGAAATCACACTTCGCACTAAAGAAGCACTAGAGGCTATAAATCTCATATCCAAAGAAATGCCAGATATTATAGTAGGAGCAGGGACAATCCTAAACGCCAAAATGCTAGAACAAGCCAAAAATGCTGGAGCTAAATTCGCCATAAGTCCGGGCTTAAATGCTATTTTCGCTAAAGAATCTAAAACCATAGATTTACCCCTAATCCCTGGTGTTGCTACTGCAGGGGAATTAATGTTAGCCCTGGAATTTGGCTTTGAAAATTTAAAATTCTTTCCCGCTGAGGCTTCAGGAGGAATACCAATGCTAAAATCCCTTTTAGCTCCTTTTAATAAGGTGAAATTTTGTCCAACAGGTGGCATAAGCTTAGGAAACATCAAAGAATATTTAACATTAGAAAATGTGCTTTGTGTAGGAGGTTCTTGGTTAAGTCCTAAAGAATTAATATTCGATAAACAATGGGATAAAATCACCAAAATTACACAAGAAAGCCTTGCAAAAACCCTATAATCCTAAGTCCTACTGATGATATTATTTTATTTTTATATTTATTTAAGTAAAATGTAATGTTTTTAAACAGGGTATATACTTCAAGGCTTTAAATACTTCAACACAAAAAAGGAGTCCCAATGCAACCAACTAACAATGTAATAAATATTAGGGGGGGGGGCAAAATAAAAGCATAGTTTCTAAACCTTTAAGCATTCTAGCTTTGAATGCTTTAGATTCTAATCCCCTATTCCTACATTCCAACCCCAAAAGCTTTACTCCTAAATTCCTCTCTTTAGTTTGTGCTGGTGTCTTATTAACAATTCCTAATAGCATTAGTGCTAAAGATAATTGGGTAGCAATAGGTAATGACACTTTAGATACAACAGATAATGATACTAACAAAGTCATTAAAGCACTTACTAATAAACAAATCTCTGCTTCTCAAAATAAAGCATATAAAAACTTAGAGATTACTAACTCTGGAAGTATTGTAAATACTAATAATAACTTTGCTATTACTATAGGTAATAATGCTAGAATAGGAACTATCACTAATAAAGGTTTCATACAAGGAAGTGGTAATCATAATATTAGTTTTAATACAGGCTCTATACAAACTTTTGATAATAGTGGAACGATTATCCTCGTTTTTTAAACCCTATTTTTTGGGATTTTCAGTGTGTAAAAACTTCCCTTTTTAAAACTTTTTGACACAAAAAAGACACATTTTTAATATTGACTTCACCATAATAAAAAAAATTCCTAAAAAGTCAAGCCGCTTTATAATTCTACAAAACGCCTATTTATCGAACTTTCTAAGAAAATATTATCCCTATTCCAAGAAATTTGCATTTTTTCATTTTTGCAAAAATTTTTTAAAAAATATCTGGAAGCTGTAATTTTGCAACAAAAAATTAAAGAATAAATTTTCTTTAAAAGCTTAAAATCATTTAAGAAAAGTTTAAAAAATTTTTGGGTTTCGTGTGGGGGCAAAATTTTTGTTTTGCGGAAGCAATTTTTGAATTTGTGTGGGGATAGTTGGATTTTTGAACAATTAAATACAGGAAATTGAAAAATCTTTTGTATTTTATGGGGCTGAATGTTCCAGCGTCTATTGCTCTTGTATTATTTTGACTAAAAACCATTATGCTTGAACGACAGATAAAAAAGATAGCCTAAGCCTGTTTTATTGAAATATTCAAAAATAATTCCCTAATTAATATTTGTATGGGGCAAAATACTCTTCTTTCTCTCAATAATTATCTCACTGCTCATCCTAGAAATTAGGCTTTGTAGGGTGGTATAATCCGAAAAAACATTCAAAAGGCAACTTCCTTTTAGGGCATTTGCTCTTTTTGCGACATAGATTTCCTTATTGCTGTTAATACTAAGCACTCCATAATCCTTATATCCATTAACCTCTAAATACTCTAAAACAAATCCCAATAACTCATTAGGAACAAAAAAATAAAATTTATTATAAGGTTTTTTAAACTTTGAATGTTTAGCTTTTTTAAAATCTCTTAAAAAATCATTTTTAGCTAATTTGATTTCTACCACTACGATTTCTTTGTTATTAAAAGCAACAATATCCTCTATTTCTCCTAACCAAAAGGAATATTCAGAGACAACCCCGATATATCCTCTTTTATACCTAAAATACTCTTGGAGGAGTAATTTAGCTTTATTAGCATTCATTGCACTGCCTCTCCATTAATACCTCTGCTTATAATAAATTCTTTTGGAG
>NZ_FZPJ01000037.1 GCF_900198605.1 Helicobacter mesocricetorum
TTTAAGATTAAGGGGGTTGGTTGGTTTTTTTATTTTTTAGGTTGGTTAGAGTCTTTGGTTTAATTAGATTAGTTAGGTTTGTAGTTTAAAGAAAATCTAGGATTTTAGAATTTAGTTTATAGGCTAAATGGTTTTTAATTCTAAAGTTAAGATTAGAGGAGTTAGGATTAGGCACAAGGAATCCTTTGTGGATTAAGGAATTAAAGCCATTTTTTCTTTTTGAAGTAAATAACAGGCACAATCGTGGAGATAATCATCATTGTAACTGCGATAGGATAAGCATACTCCCATTCTAACTCTGGCATATGTGTAAAATTCATCCCATACACAGTTGCAATAAGTGTTGGAGGCATCATTGCCACAGTTACCACTGTGAAGAGTTTAATGATTTTATTTTGTTGGATATTGATTTGGCTAGAAAAAAGTGTTTGGATATTATCCAAGATATTCATATTCACATTTGCAAAATCCACCAAAGAATTAATATCTTTTAAAACAATGCTTAAATCTTTTTTTTCTTGAATGTCTGCCTTATTGGTTCTAAGCAATGCAGTAATGGCTAGTCTTTTATCAAAAAGGCTATCGCGCAAACTCAAATGCATTTCTTGCAAAATAGCTAGTTTTTCTAAAATTTCATCGCCTAGTTGTTTATCAAAAACAACATTTCTTCTTAAAAGTCTTGTTTCTTTTGCGATACTCTCCAGCATATCAGCATCTTTTTCTACACGCAATTCAAAAATCTTGGCAATCAATTCAAATCCATCTTCAAAATTTTTTGGATTTGCTAACACTCTTTGTTGGATTTCATCGAAAACTTTAAATTCACTATAACGAACCGTAAATAAAATATTACGCGCTAACAAAAAGGTGATAGTTTCATTATGTAAAATATTTTCTTCATTGGGACGCGTTAAAAAATAAGTATTAATAGTAATAGCCTCACTATCTTCCCAATAGCGAGAAGATTCTTCGATTTCCTCTCGCTCTTCTTTGGTAGGAATATCTAAAAGGTAGGTTTTGGAGATATAGGCAATCTCTTGCATACTTGGATGTAAAAGGTCAATCCATAAAATATCTGCTTCTACCGCTATGGCATCAATAGAATGAATACTCTCACGTACAACCATTCCGTTGCGCTTAATAAAAAGATTCAACATAACCCTCTCCGCTAATTTATCCTTATTCTTTTTTGTCCAAAACTTCAAAAGCTGGTAAAACAATGCCCTCTAATAGCTCTAATCCTGCTCCACCTCCTGTTGAAGTGAAACTCATATTGTCTTTATCTCCTGCTTTATCCACCGCATCAGCAGTATCTCCACCACCAATAACACTATAAGCATAGGTATTAGCAATAGCGTGAGAAATACTAAAAGTTCCACGAGAAAATTTTTGATTTTCATAAACCCCTAAAGGACCATTCCAAATAATGGTTTCACAATCCCTTATCACTTCATTAAATAATTTTACCGTTGCAGGTCCAATATCTACAACCATAAACCCATTAGGAATATCTTGAGCAGGAGTAATTTTAATCTCTTTTGGGTCTTTAACATTATCCGTAGAAACAACATCCACAGGAAGATAAATCTTGACATTCTTTTCTTTAGCCGAACGCAAAATATGCTTTGCTTCTTCTAATAAATCATCTTCTACAAAAGAAGCTTTTGTATCATAACCGACAGCTTTTAAAAAAGTGTTGCTCATAGCCCCACCAATGATAATTTTATCGACTATATCCAAAATAGCATTTAATAAAGTTAGCTTGGAAGACACCTTAGAGCCTCCAATAATTAACAACAAAGGGCGTAAAGGGTTAGTAAGCGCAATAGCAAAAGAATCGATTTCCTTTTTTAGAAGCAATCCTGCAACCTTTTGTTTAACATATTTAGCAATCCCATAAGTAGAAGAATGTTTGCGATGAGACGCCCCAAAGGCATCATTAATAAAAATATCGCAAAGGTTAGCTAATTTTTGGGAGAGTTTATCATCGTTTTTTTCTTCACCTTCATAAAATCGAATATTTTCTAAAAGGATAATACTTCCATCAACAAGGGTATTAAGTGTTACTTGAGCATTTTCTAAATTATCAACAAAAACTATATCTTTTAAAAGCAATCTCTCAAGTCTTTTAAGAATGGTTTTAAGAGAGAATTCTTCACATCTTTGTTTGGGTCGTCCTAAATGGCTTACTAAAATAATGGATTTGGCTCCATTATCAATACAATAATTAATCGTAGGAATAGCCTCGCGTATCCTTGTATCATCATTGATATTCAATTCACTATCTAATGGCACATTAAAATCAACGCGTATTAAAATGCGTTTATCCTTTATATCTACTTCACGGATATTTTTGACTTTTTGCATTCTTTTAATATTTTCAATCATTCTTGCACCCTTAACCTTGTTTTTAGGATTCTAGCTAGAAATGCCTTAAGCTTTTCGTAAAATTAGGAATTTTAAGAATGCAGTGGCAATAAAATTTCAAATCCTTTTTTTCCTTCTTGGAGTATCTTTATACTTCCATTATGCGCTTCAATGATTTGCAAAGATAATGCCAAACCCAAGCCATTACCCTTAAGTTTTGTGGTTTTAAAGGGTTCAAAAAGAATCTGTGGATTTTCAATAGGCTTACCATTATCAAAAATTCTAAAAATAGCACTTTTTAAATCATTAAAATAATAAAGCTCTACCACTCCATTATCATTATCACCCTCCTCTATGGCATCAATAGCATTAAAAAGAAAATTTTGCAAAACAATGCAAAGCAAATCAAAATCCCCCTCTAACTTCTTACAATCAAAATCAAAGACAAAATGGATATTTTTAGAATAGGTATAATAGTCAAGAGCTACTTTAAGCTCATTTTCTATGTTTTTTGGATCATTAGTGCTTTTTTGGATATGCACTCCTTTAGAAAACAACAAAGTTGCTTTAATGATTCTCTCCACCCTCCAAATAGATTTTTTAATTTCTAAAACTAAGGCTTTATTTTTAATATCCACGCGATTAGATAATGTCGATGCAAGTAAGGCAACAGAACCTATGGGATTCCTTATCTCGTGGGCTAAATGTGCAGAGATTTGTCCCATTGAAGCTAATCTCTCTCTTTGTTTTTCACTAGTAATATCTGTTGCAGAAATGATAGTTTTATTTAATTTTTGATTACTTTGAAAAAGATAGACTTTAGATTCTATCTCTATTTCTTGACGCGTATCACCCTCTAAATGAAAATAATCCAAAAGCTGCGGAATCTCACTAGCAAGAGAGTTTTGATAAAATATCTCCCCCCCTTCTTCTAGCACCCAAACTGCTGTTGGAAGAATATCTAAGACTTCTTCAAATAAGGCTTTTAACTCTATAAATTCTTTTTCGACTTCATAAGTTTGTGTAATAAGTTCTTTTAAGCCTTTTGCAAAAGATTCTTTATCACTACTACTTAGAGATTCTAATAAATTTTGATCAATCACTTTATGCTCTATTATTTTTGCAAATCTTTTAAATAATTAAAAAGCAATTCACTAAAGCCGAAACTTCCACTTAAAGATTGGGAGAGTGTTTCTTTATACATTGATTGATAAATATCGTGTCCGGGAGCCTTTGGGAAAAGTGTATCATCGGTTTTTAAAGCAATATCTAGCATATTTTTGACAATCAATGCCTCAAAAGCATCAGTTTGCTCTCTTAATAAAGAATCATCATCAGTTTTTTGGATTTTTGGCACTTCTTTGATTTCATCTAATAATTGCTTAGAATAGGCACTAAAGTTGTTAAAATCAATATTCATCATTCCCTCCTTAAATAATTTCTAAATCCGCACTAAAAGCACCTGCTTTTTTCATTGTTTCAATGATGGCTATCATATCTTTAGGGGTTGCTCCCATTTTCTGCAAAGCCCTTGTAACACTTGAAATAGTCGGATTACTTGGACTTGCTACAACTGCTTGTTCTGCACTAAAAGTCGCCCCTCCTCCTACATCTTGTGCTTCAGGATCATTAATGGTTTCATTAGAGACTTTAATCGTGATATTATTATGTGTAACTACCACAGGAGACACTTCCACACCAAGACCGGCAATCACTGTTCCTGTGCGCTCATTGATGATAATTTTATCTTCTTTAACATAATTAATATCAATATTTTGCACCTTTGCCAAAAACTCTACCATACTCATCTCTTGCGGTCTTTGGAGTTTAATAGTGCGAGAATCTACTGCTGTGGCAATCGTTAATTTTGCATCCCCAAAAGCTTCATTAATACGTTTTTGAATCTGTATTGCGTTTTGAAAATTGGATTCTTTAAGGCTTAAGGTTGCATTGATTTTATTATATAAATCATAACTTACTTCTCTCTCTACAATCCCTCCATTTGGCATATCAGCAACCAAAGGATGATTAGCACTACCGCCTCTTTCGCCTTTACCCCCTATCCCTATTGCGCCTTGAGCCACTGCATAAATCCTGCCATCTAAGCCGCTTAAAGGAGTTAAAAGCAAAGTTCCTCCCTCAAGTGATTTTGCATCCCCAATACTAGAAACCAAAATATCAATCTTATCCCCTTGTCTAGCAAAAGCGGGTAATTTAGCGGTTACCATAACAGCCGCAACATTCTTAGATTGTATGGCATTAGGCTCGATTTTCACATTCACACTCTCTAACATATTTGCCATAGATTGCATTGTAAAAATTGAAGTCGTCTTATCCCCTGTCCCATTTAAACCTACGACAAGACCATAACCAAGCAATTGATTATCTCTCACACCTACAATATTTGCCACATCACTAACTTTTGCACCAAAAAGCGGAAGTATCACTAATGCAAAACCTATCAACATCCTTTTAAGAAAAGCTTTATTCATTACTTTAAAGTCCTTTTAATATTTTCTAATCCTAAAAAGCAAAATACATTCCACCTCATCTTCAATAATTTTTAATGAATTTTTGCTAAGATTGCATTTTCATTCGGAGTATAGCGCAGCCTGGCTAGCGCACACCCTTGGGGTGGGTGAGGTCGTGGGTTCAAATCCCGCTACTCCGACCATTTTAAAACTCCTAACTAATATTCAACAAATACCCAAAATTATCAAAATTCTCTTTAATCATTACACTTAAAACAGCTATATAAAGTATTACAAGCATATATTTATGCTTCTTGGCATCCATAACATTTAAAATCCAAATTCCCATTCTAACCCCTATTAAAGAAGCAATTCCTACGATGAAACCTTGTTTATAATCAACATATCCATACATTGATAAAGAAATAAAGCCCGAGAGTGAGGAAAAAATAATAAAAAAAAGTGCAATAGGAATAATTTTTTTACTACTATATCCCAAATAATAAGCTAAAAGCGGTGTTAATATCATACCCCCGCCAATCCCTAAAGAAATAGCGAAAATCCCTACAAGTATCCCACAACCAACTAAAAAAATTTTAGCTTTCAAGGGATTATGGATTTTTACCTCTCCTCCATAAGCATTAATCTTAAAAAGCTTCATAAGATTATAAAGCAAAAAGAGTGTAAAAATCACACTTATAATATCAGAAGACACCCTATCAAGAATAGCCCCGCTAAAAGCAGCACCAAAAAGCCCCCCTATCCCCACATAAAACCCATCTTTAAAGTCTAAATGGCTTTGTTTGTAATTAACATAAGTTCCATAAAAAGAAGAAAACATCATTTGCATAATAGAAATGCCAATAGCAACTTTAATATCATTTCCCAATAAAACCATCATAGGCACGACAATCACCCCACCACCTATACCAAAACAACCTGTTATTGCACCTGTAAAAAGCCCTATTGCAACCAAAATAATAGCCAAAGAATCAAAAGCCAAAATCTCCATCTTCTACTCCAAGAACACAATTTAAATTTCATACCATAAATTCTCCATAAAATAATATAGTCTAAATAAAAAACCACTAAAGGAGGGCTTAAAAATTTTCTATAAGTTAAAAGATATTACAATTATCCATCACAATAAAACAGGGAAATAATGCAAGAAGAAAAAAAAATAACACATTTTGTCAAAGTAGCAGGTTGAGCAGGTAAAGTAGGTCTGGAAGATCTAGCACATCTATCCTTAAGCTCTAACCATAAGGACGAAAATGTCTTGACAGATTTTATCGGCAATGAAGATGCAGGAGTGTATCGGCTTAATGAAGACTTAGCTATTATCCAAACCGCTGATTTCATCACTCCGGTTGTAGATGATCCCTATCTTTATGGGCAAATTGCTGCTGCTAATGCACTTAGTGATGTTTATGCAATGGGTGGGGAAGTCAAAACTGCTCTTAATCTTGTAATGTGGGATTCTTGTAATATTTCACCTACCCTTTTAAAAGAAATTTTACAAGGAGGATTATCTAAAATCCAAGAAAGTGGAGGCGTTTTATTAGGCGGACATACGATTGCAGATTCTGAGCAAAAGTATGGATTAAGTGTTACAGGTGTTATTCATCCGCAAAAAATATGGAGAAATAATCAAGCCAAAGAGGGGGATTGCTTTGTTTTAACAAAACCCATAGGAATGGGAATTTTAACAACCGCTCTAAAAGCTGGTAAGCTCTCTTTAACAATGCAAAATACTATTGCAAAAATTATGGCAACCCTTAATCAAAAAGCAGCTAAAATCGCCCAAAAATACCCCATCCACGCCTGCACAGACATAACAGGATTTGGGCTTTTGGGGCATTTATACGAAATGTGCAATCCAAACATTACCCTTTGCCTCTATTCCAAAGAAGTTCCAATCCTCAAAGAAGCAATAGAGTTTGCAAAATTAGGGATAATCCCCGGTGGTAGCCATACTAATGAAAAAGGCATAAAATCCCATTGTCATTTTCAGCTTGATAAAGATTCTCCTTATAAAGGTTTAGAAATTCTACTCTTTGATGCGCAAACTTCTGGTGGATTAGTCTTTGCTTTACCTCAAAAGGAAGCTTTTTTACTCAAAAAAGAGCTTATAGATAATGGCTTAGAAGATACAAAAATCATTGCAGAAGCCAAAATACGATCAGACTTTGCACTAGAGATTTTCTAATTCCTCTAAGCTTTTCATTGCGTGCAATCCTTGGTTACACAAGTTTAGTTAGCTCTTGGTTTAGAGTAGTGCCTATCCCTCAATATGCAATTTCTTGATTATAACTTTATAAAACTGCTCAAAAATATAATAATTAAATAAAGAATCCACAAATTTTACAAGAATAGATTTTGAAGCAAGATTAAAAGAGCTAGAACTAACACGCATAGAATTTTGCCAAGACTGGAATGAATGAAAATAGTATTTTTTCTAATTGGGATAGACAATCTCCATTCCCTTATGGGTGGAATCTTGGCTAAACACCTATGAAAATACAGAAAACTTTAAAATTCTGTATAATTCCATTCATTCAAATTTTAAAACAAAGGGAAAATGAAATGATGAAAAGTCTTAAATTGTTATTATTAGCAGGTATTGTAGGTTTTTTTGTGGCGTGTGGAGAATGGACTAGTCGCACTTAAAAATAATGGATATAATAGTGAGCTTTACGACTATGGAGTAAAACAAGTGCAAGAAAAATACCCCGATTATAAATTATATTCTTATGAATCTTTAAAAAGTGTTCCATTCTTAAAACTTGGTGAAAAAGCTTTTGCAAAATCAAGAGATTTTGTAGCAGAAATGACAAAAGATAAAACAGAACAATATGTAGATATGATTTTTGCCTATAAAAATGATTCAGATTATAAACTATTTATGTAAAATACCTTAATGCAGGAAATGGTAATTCTTGCCCTTACATTGTTGATAAAACACAAGGATTATATTAAGAAAAGGATTTCTCCTCCCTCCTCTTATATTTCATTTAAGTAATTTAAGCAATAAAAAGAGAGACTCTCCCCTCTCTATTCCACTTATACAGGTTGTATTTGTTGTGGAATCTCCTTTCCATTCTTATCACAATAAGTAATTTCTATTTCTTTCTCTTTATCCTTATATTCCTCTTGCACCTCAGTATCCATTGGCTTTTTATTATTACTCGCCTTTAAATCAAACTGCTTAATCACAACTTGCCAAGATTGTTTATTTTTAACTTCTCCTGTTGTTTCATTTGTTACCTTATAAACCTCTGTTATTAACTCTCCACTTAAAAGAAAACCACTTCCTTTTGTTGTGTAATTTACTGCTGTTTTTGCATTTTTTCCAAATACTACTACTGGAATCCAAGATGTTTGTTCTACTCTTTGTCCTTTCTTGTTTATCCAAGCCTTAGAAATTGCAAGGGTATTTCGTGCAAACCATTCTTCTTCTTTTGTTTCAGTATTTATGTTATCCTCCCAATGATTACCTAAATATCCACAGAGTGTTACGATATTCATTTTCTATCCTTTTAAAAAAGATTTCTAAAAGATACGATTTAAACATTTCTTTGGTCGTCTTAAAACTAGAGATTAATAGAATGGTAAAAGCAAGAATGGATTTTTTTAGTTTTTGGATATAATTTTTTGGGATTTTCGCCACAAGCTTCGCACCCTTGTGGCGAAAATCTATGCCCCAAAAGGAGCAATGATGGAAACCATAAAATTCATCATAGTTGCGATTATACTCCTTTGTATAATTGTAGTCAAGGCTTATTAGCTTTGCCCCACTTGTTGGGGTATGATGGATTTTCCTTGTGGCTAAAAATTTAAAACTTTTCATAAATAATTCCTTGCTTTATAATTACCTTATTTTACTTATCAATTATTTTTTAAGAATATTAGTATTAGCTAAGTAGATTTGATTTTTCGCTTTTAAGAGGCATTTTCTTTTAAAGATTTATTATAAAGATAACCCATACTTAAAAACCCTAAAAGAATAATAAATAAGGCTTTGTGTTGCAAAATAAATCCCATTTAAATCCTTTCTTGCCTAAAATAAGAGATTTTAAAGAATATTTAATTGTGTAAAAAGATTTACTAAATACCCTTTTACAAAGCACAAGAATCCAAAAGATAAATAATATGCTGCCATATCCTCTTAGTGTTTGCGCTCAAGCCTATCTCGCAGGTGCTAGAGCTACAATACCCTAACTCTATGGGTTGTTTTTGGTAAAACTTCACAAACCCATCTAAAGCAGAAGCATTTAAAGAGGGATTTAAGAATCCTTTATTTCCTGCAAATCCACAGCATTTAGTCTCTTTATGGATAAAAACCTCTTTAGCACAAACCCTAGCAATATCTATTAGGGCTTGCTCATTATCCTTCTCTTGCTTATAAGATCTCGTGCTACATGGAGCATAAAGTCCTATTTTTATATCTTTTTGAGAAACCTTAAGAGATGGCAAAACAAATTGTATAACAAAAGAAGGCATATCAAAAATTTGGAGTTTCGCCCCTTCTAAAACCTCAAACTCTCTCACTCTCTCTAACAGCTCTAAAGAACAAGCACTATGGTCGCAAACAATAGGAATCTCGCCTCCCCTGCTTATTTCTTTTAGAGATTTAAAAGTTTTTAATGCCATTTCTCTCGCAGTAGTTGGATAATCTTTAAAAGCCTTAGAACAACATAAATTTGCGAGATTTTTAGGATAGGAGTATTTTATTTCTGCCTTTTGGCATAGAGATTGAAAAACCTCTTGGATATTGCGTTTATCATAAGCTTCTTTAGGGGGAGAGAATATTCTATTTAAGCAAGAGCTAAAATACACCACCTCTTTTTTATGCGGCAGTGTCGAATCTTTATAAACTTTCTTAGGATTTACATTAGGAAAATAATCAAGCATTATAGGAGTATGTAGCCAATTATTGAGTTTTTTAGAAATTGCTTGGCTTAAGGAGGGTGTGAAATTCGCCACTTTTATAGCAGTTTTTAAAGCATTGCTTGTTAGTGCAAAATTCTCACTGATATAATGAGCGATTCTAGGAGAATCCCCTTTGAAATTCTTTGCGATACAAGCGGTGTCAATGTGTAAAGGACAGAGGTTTGCACAAGCACTGCAAGTCGCACAAGTCTCTATCCCAAAGTAACGATAGCCCAATTTTAAGGCTTCTAATTCTTCTTTTTCTTTGATACTTAGAGAATCTTTAGATTCTAAATGTTTAATCTCCGCATAAACGCTAATCCTTTGACGCGGAGTTAAGGTAAGATTCCTACTAGGGCAATGTTTCTCGCAAAAACCACATTCCATACAAGCCCCAACAAGTTCCCCAATCTCATCATATTCCTCCCAAGAGAGCTTAAGGTTTTTTAAATGGATATTTTTATCCTCACTAATCATCACATCGGGATTAAAGAGGTTTTTATGATCAAAAAGATTTTTAATTTTTTTATGGATAGCATAGGCTTTTTTGCCCCATTCTAATTCCACAAAAGGTGCGACCATTCTCCCTGTTCCGTGTTCTGCTTTAACACTTCCTTGAAAACTTGTTACAACCTTTGCCAAATCCTCCATAAGCTCTCCAAAGGCTTTATTCTCCTTTTCATCATTAAGATTAGGTGTGATGATAAAATGCACATTACCACTTAATGCGTGCCCAAAGATAATCCCCTTAAAGCAATGTTTTTCAAAAAGCTTTAGTATCTCTGCAATCCCTTTTGTAAAATCCTCTATAAAAAAGCAAATATCCTCCACAATTACTACACTTCCTTTAGGGCGATTACCTGCTGCTATGGGCAAGATTCCCTTGCGGATTAACCACCACGAATCTTGCTCTTGTTTATCAAAGCTAAAATGCACACCAAAAAGTGTTTTTAAAGCTTGTATTTTAGGCTCTAAAAACTCAATATTTTCTTGTAATGTATTTTGCGTTTTGGCTTCAAGCTGGATTAAAATCGCACAATTCCCCTCTCCTATCTGAAGCATCTCTTTAGGCACTCCCTCTAAGTGTTGCACACTTTTTAGACAAGCATAGTCCATAATTTCTGCGGCACTGATAATATCTTGATGCTTTGCAAAGAGCAAAATAGCATCACTAGCTTCATAAATATCACGAAAAAATAATAAGGCACAAGCTTTATAGGGTAAATCCTCTATCGTATAATATTCCACTTGACTAACAAACCCTAAAGTCCCCTCTGCTCCAATGAAAAGATGATTTAAAATATCTTTAGGATTGTCAAAATCCACTAGGGCATTAAGGCTATAACCTGTGGTATTCTTAATGCTAAATTTTTTCTTAATGAGAGAGTGAAGATCCTCATCTGCTAAAATCTCTTGACGCAGATTCAATAACCCCTCTATAAGCAAAGAATGGCTTTGACAAAATTCCTCAAAAGATTTTTGCTTAGAAGTATCTAAAACACAACCATCTCCTAAGATAATCCGCACAGATTTAATCGTATGGTAACTATTATGCTTCACGCCACAGCACATTCCACTAGAATTATTAGAAAAGATTCCCCCTATTTTTGCACTTGTAATCGTCGCTGGATCAGGTCCAATCTTTTTCCCATAAGGGGCTAACACATCATTAGCATAACTTCCAATCACTCCGCAATCACACAAAATACTCTTACCATTTTCCTTAACTTCCACTTCTTGCTTTTGGCAAATCACTAATACATTCTCACCGCTTGCCTGTCCGCTAAGGGAAGTTCCAGCAGCTCTAAAGGTTAGTGGAATCTCAAAATAATGAGCCAATTTAATAAGCTCTATTATTTCTTCTTCACTCTCACTCCAAATCACTGCTTTAGGGATATAACGATAGCAAGAAGCATCAATCCCATAGGCAAATCGTCGCAAATAATCCAAAAACAATCGTTCCTTAAAAATCTTTTTAGCAGATTCTAAGAATGCAGGAAAATTTTTCATTAAAACTCCTTTAATAAATACACAAAAGCTTCTTTTAGGCTTTCTATCTCGCTTATCTTTACTCTTTCATTGATTGCGTGAATGCTATCATTACAAACTCCACATTCAATAACATCTACTCCATATTCGGCAAAATACCTTGCATCACTTGTTCCACCACTTGTACTTAAAATCGGAGTTATTTGGAGTGTTTTTTGTAAAGATTGCACCACTTTAGCAATCAGGGGATTATTAGGATTTGTCAAAAATGGTTTTGAGCTTTGCTTAAGCTCTAATGTATGAGGAATGCCCTTTAAAAGATCTTGCAAATGCCCCCTTAAATCCTCTAAATTTGTTTGCGTAGAATTCCGCACATTAAACATAATCTTTAAGTCATTAGGGGTTACATTTACAACCTCTAATCCCCCCCTTATATCGGTAATAACAATCTTACTTGGTTCAAAAGAATCACTTCCGCTATCAAGATTATAACCCGCAATTTTGGGCAAAATGGGTGCGATAATCTCCACAGGATTGATACATTTGCTAGGATAGGCGACATGCCCTTGTTTTCCTTGAATCTTTAAGATTCCATTAATCGATCCTCTCCTACCTATCTTTATCATATCGCCAAAAGTATCCACGCTTGTAGGCTCTGCAAGAATAGCAAAATGCGGGAGTAAATTTCTCTTTTTTAACTCTTCTAAAACATATTTAGTGCCATAAATCGCCTCCCCCTCTTCATCACTTGTTAAAAGAATAGACAAGATTCCATTAAAAGATTGGGTTTTACTCTCTAAAAACTCTCTTACCGCACACAGAAAAGCCGCAACGCCTCCTTTCATATCCTGTGTCCCTCTACCATAGAGATACTCTCCTTTTATCACAGGAGTAAAAGCCTCCCAACCATCTCCGGGAGGGACGACATCAATATGCCCACCAAAGCATAAATCCCTCCTCTCTCCACTGCCTTGCAATTGTTTGTATAAAAAGAGGTTTTTAACATTATTTTTCTCTAATTCTAAAACTTGAAAATCAGGCAGAAATTCTCTAATAAACTCATAAATACCGCATTCTTTTGGGGTGATAGTGGGATAGGTGATAAGGGTTTTTAAGACTTCTAATGTTTGCATAATACTCTCCTAAAATTTGATAAATTATAGCATTTCTAAAAAACTTCCTTGCAAATGCTTTAAAGTAAAACTGAATGCGTGATTAAGACTCTATAATTTTAATCTCCTCATTGGTGAGATTGTAGAGCTGATACACTAAAACATCAATTTCAGATTCTAAATCTGTGGTGTTGGGTATTTTGTTGTATTTGCAAGTGTGTAAAATCCCTTCGGATTGTGCGAGACTTTGAAAAAGTCAAAATATCTCTTTTGGATTGTTGAGATTCTTCAGTCTTACTATGCAAGGCTTCAGAATGACAAGAGTCATTCTTCCTCCCCTTTGCAAAGGGATTTATCAAGATTCTTCACCCTTAAAATTTAAGCAAACTTTTTATCTCCTCTTCTTTTAAATGCACCCCCAATACTCGCTGAAGTGTGTCCCCATTAATCGTCTTTACAAGCATATCTCCTTTGCCTGTAAGTTTTTCTGCACCTGCTTCATCTAAGATAATTTTAGATTCTGCGCTTTTTTGCACTTTTAAGGCAATGCGACTTGGGATATTGCTCCGTAATTGTCCATTGAAGACTCCAGAATCTGGTCTTTGCGTAGCCAAAATAAGATGAATCTTGCACTCTCTTGCCTTTATGGCTAATGGTATAAGTGTTTTTTGAATCTCTGGATCCCAACCAAACAAATCAGCCAATTCATCGATAATTAAAATCTTATAAGGCATACTCTCATAGCTTTCACCTGCTGCTTGTCTTTTGTAACGTTCCTCCATCTCTGAAACTAGAGATGTTATAACCTCTTTTGCCCCCTCTGCACTCAAAATATCAAGATTTTTCCTTCCTTTAAACTCTTTAAAACTACCTCCTGCTTTAGGGTCTATAATAGCGATTTCCACATTTTTATTTTGCGCCAAACAAAGAATAATGCTTTTTAATAAAACACTTTTCCCACCCCCTGTAGTCCCAGCGACAAACAAATGCGGCGTGTCTTTTAAATCAAAACAAAAAGGCTCTTTATCCACACTCATTCCAGCAAACACACCAAGTGCATAATTTTGCTTTTGCAGATATGATAAGCCTTCCTCAAATTCTTTTAAACCTAGTTTTTGCCATTGTTTTTCAGGTTTAGGGATTTGAATACTATATACTCTACCCATCCCTTTGCAAGATTCTATATAAATACTCTCCCCTAATTCATCATCAAGATATAAACATTTCTTTTTAAAGATTGGAATTTTAGTAGAATCCAAAAGCTCAATCTTACAAATATGATGCCGATAAGAATCTGCTTCATTAATTAATTCAATATCAATTCCTTCTTTTTTAAAATAGTTTTGCACTCTGTCAAAATAGCCTTTTATATCATTACTAAAATCATTTTCTTTTATTTGCCCTTCTTGCTTAAATGATAGATGCAAATTATCCAAACACCACTGATAAAAGCAATCGCTTGATTTGTAGGTATTATGAAGCTCATAAAGCCCTCTTTGGAGATAAAGTTTTAAAATCTTTAAATATTCTTTTTCATTTTTAAAAATATCTTTTTTATCCCTATCAAGTTCTGCCTTATGCTTAATATAGAGCATTGAGCGAATAAGTAAATCAAAATCCTCTTTTTCATCCTTGCCCTTACCTGTAATTTGTCCTAAATGATATTCTTTACCTTTATTATTATCCGATATCCTCTTATCCTCCCAGCCTTTATTTGCCAATGGCAATAAGGGTGCATTAAGCCCACAGGCTAAAGCTACTCTTAAAACCAAATATTTGGGAAATTCATTTTCATCCTCATATCCAAATCCATTCTTTCTTATTCTATCTATCAAAAGTTCCTCAAGATGATTAGTATAAAAATCTGCCATTTTCCCTCCTTATAAAATCTCTTCTATTTTAAAAACTTTTTTTATTTTGGCTTGTTGTCTATTTGTTGGATTCTCTATTTTATAAAGTCCAGCAATATAAGATTTTGCATATTCATACTCTCTCATTCCTATCTCTCCAGTATGTGGCAAGATAATCACTTGAGAGCTACTTGCATAATAATTTTGTATAATATTCTTTCTGTTTTTACTATCTATCCTGCTTAAGGGTGTATCAATAATAAGTGGCAAATTAGATTTTGACAATCTACTTAAAGCCCAAAAAATCGCAATGGCTAAAATCTGCTTTTGCCCACTGCTTTGGTTTTCCACAACAATTTGCTCATTATTTTCATCCTTAAGTTCTATCTCAAAATTCTCATTAATGCTTAAATTATTGATATTATCATTAGGTAAGAGTTTCTTATAACTTTCTAAAATCAGCCTATGCAACTCGTCTTTAAGTTTATTGTTAAGCTCTTTTTTATATTTCTCAATGCTTTCATTTAAAGATTTTAAAAACTTAAGTTTATCATCAATGCGCTCTGTATTAACGCCTTGTTTTAAAGCGTAAATGACTTTACTAAGCTCTTCTTTTTGAGCTTCCAAAAGCGTCAATGTCCGTTTTATCTCTTCATTTTTCTCTTCTTGTTTAGATTTTTCATTTTTTAATGCTTCTATCTCCTCTTGGAGTGCTTTTTGTTTTTCTCTTGTATTATCATCGCCACTTAGCTCATATAGCCCATTTCTAACCGATGCAAGTTTCTTTTTTATATCTTTAATATCCTTGATATCTTGTGCCAAATTCACATTTTCAAGCCTTGCTAAAGATGTTTCAAGAATCCTAAGTTCATTATATGTAATAAATGAGTGTGTAGATTCTTTATTCTCTAGTTTATGTGGAAATTTATCTATAATATATTCTATACTTTTTATATCAAGCACTTCAAAGATTTCATTATTTTTAAGTTCTTCATTTATAAACTCTTTAAATTCAGGCAAGATTTTTTTAAATACCTCAATATCGTAAAGAGATTTCTTGGATTGCAAGTTTTGTATTTCTGCTTTCAAATCTTCCAAAAGTGCTTCATTGCTTACAAAAATTACATTCTTTATGCTTTCTTTTAATTTCTCTTTATAGGAAATAAGTTCTTTATCAAATTCATTTCTCTCAGCAATGAGTTCGGCATATTCTCTATTAAGATCTGCACTTAATTTTTCAATCTCTCTATTTTTTTGATCGATTTTGTCTTGTTTTTGTTCTATCACAAATATAGTCTCTTTAAGCCGTTCATCATTATATTTTAAATTATTCTCACAAGCTTCTTTATCTATTATTTTTTGTTGGAGTCTATATTGTTGTTCCTTATCAGCTATTTGATTGCTTATTAACTCATCTTTATATTTTTCAATTTGCTTAATAAGAATCTCTAAAGGGTTAATCTGCAATAAATCTTTAATCTTTTCTTGAAACTCTTGGCGCAAATTATTACTAAGTTCTCCTATTTCTTCACCATCAAAAAAGAAAAATTCTACCAAATTTGGAGGCAAAATCCTATCAATTCTTTCTTGGGCATCTCCATCCTCAAAACTTTCCCTATCTAATTTAAATGTCAATTTTTCTTGAATTTCTCCATAAATATTTACAAAAGATCGTTTTAAAGAAAAATCTTTACCCCCCAAATCACCCTCAAAAGAAACAAAAAATTCCTCTTGACACTCTTTTGTTGCTACCTTATTTAAGATTCCATACCAAATGTCTGAATCTCCTTTAAGAAGTTTTTTAGCAGATTTAACAGATGGTGCAAATTTTTGGATAGCATCAGGAATCTTTGCTTCTTCAATGCCAGCTCCAAAAAAAAGTAATTTTGCACAACGAATAAAACTCGTTTTGCCAAAGCCATTATCACCATAAATGCAATATAGATTTTGTTTCTCAGACTTTTTAAACTCTACTTCCATCTTTCCATAATAAGCAAAAAGATTACAAATTGTAATTTTTTCAATAAACATTTATATCTCCTATTTTTGTTTGTTTGTTTTATCATCCACAAGTTTTTTTATTGCTTCTTTAATTTTGATTTGAAAGTTATTTTTCCCTCTTGAACCTGCGGTATTATAAATATCTATACAAGCATCAATGAGATTCTCCAACTCCTTAGAATCCACTTTATCATTTGCCACTTCTACTAAAAGCTCCTTATGCAAAACTTTGCTTTGCTCTAATTTTTCATCTTTCATTCTTTTCATCTCCTTTGCTAGTTTAATTGCGCCTTTATTAAAATCAAAATCTTCATCCCATTGTTCTTGTATCGCATAAATCTGTGCATCTGAGATTAATCTATCTCCACCATTTCTCATAAATTCTTGCTCAACTTGCAAAAGCCTTTTTAGAATCTCTATGCGAATATGGCTTAGAAATGGACCTAATCCGCCAACCTTATGCACCGCTCTGCCATCACGTCTATAATCTGCCCTTGCTTTAGGATCTTCTCTTAAATTCTTAATATAATTTCTAAAATCATTGAGAGGTTTAAGACTTTCTTCACCAGATTCTATAAATCCCTGCATCGATTTATCCTCACTCACCACCGTACAAACCCAGCAACCAAAACGCGAACCACCACAACTATTTTGGCTTAAATCGGTGATAAACTGACACTCTTCTCCACTTGCTTTGGTATAGAGTGCAAAAAGTTCGCTATGGTCTTTTTCCCATGGGGGCTTGTGGGAAGTAAGATAAGCCCACACCTCATCCGTACTCCACTCCACGATGGGCGAATAAGTCAATGTATCTGGAAAATCCTGATGTTGGGAGTAACCATCTTCATTTAAGCTCCTCTTTTCTATGGACTTTTTGCGATTGCTTGATTCTGCCTTGCGCGTACCAAGTATCAAAAGAGCCGAACCAAACTTCTGCGTAATTTTTGCTATCTCTGCTTTGGCGGGAGAAATCTTAAGCCTATCCGTACACCACCTAAAAGTCCTTGTTGGGCTAGGATAACCCTTGCCAATGAGATTTACCCAAAAATCATCTTTAAGGCTAGGTTTCACTTGCAAAATCTCAAAAGGGATATTATTATTTTTGGCGTGAGAATTAATAGAATCTACGACTTTATACAAAAATTTATCGATATGTGGAGCTTCAACTAAAGTATTTGAAGCAATAGCATAGGTTTGCCTTCTTTGATTAGGGGGCAAGGCAAGTAACATTTCATAAACAAGCTGTAGCACACAAGTAGAATCCTTCCCCCCACTAAAAGCCACAACCCAAACCCTCTTAGAGGAGAGGAATTTGCTTTTTAGCTCCATTAGAACTCTATCTACCAATAAATCACTTGGGAGTTTCTCATTTTCCTTTAAGCTAGAAACAGGCTCAAAACCACCATTAAATGCTTCCATTATCCCACATTCCAAATAATAAACCTCTGCAAATGGGTAAATGGACTGAAAATCTTGATTTTGGATAATATTTTGGGCTAGGGCTTTAGATTTTTTAGCACTAAAACAGACAATTAAAAGAGGTTTTGCCCCCCCCCCCCGCAGGATAAATTGAAGTTTTATAGAATTTTATAATCTCTTGTTTATCTTTTGCGTGGAGTGAATCGTGTAAATGTGCGCTCAAAAAGGCTTGTTTGCTACGAATATCAAAGATAGAAAAGAAGGAAAGTCCGCTTTTTTGCAGTAAAGACAACATTAAACCTTGGACACTTATCTCCATCTTTTTTATCCTTTAAACCTCATTTAGAACAAGGATTATAATACATTAAACATAAAAATAACTAAAGCCTTTTATCAAACCAAAATAAATAAAGACTTCTCTACACTCAGCCAAAATGACAAGGGATGTTAATTATCCTATTGAGTGCAAACAAAACATCTCAAGAAAATTTTATCGTCATAACTTAAACGAATATGAAGTTTCTCTCTTTGAAATTATGAGTTTTTACATTATGAGATTCTTCGGTTAAAGCCTCAGAATGACAAATTAACCTCTCTTGTCATGTTAAGGGCTACCCAAAACATCTCATTAAAATCCCTATTTGCCTATCTCAAGTAAATGTGAAGTATTCTACTATTATAATGAGATTATTCGCTTTCTATGAAGCCTAAGATATAAAAAAGAACCACTTTGCCCTTATTGAGGTTTCCTTTTGCTATATGTGAAGCCAACGCTTTAAAACATCTCTAATTAATGTGAGGTGAATAAAAAGGGGTTTTAAAATTTTAGATTCTTTTTTAGAATTACCTTTATGGGGTTTTTTGGGTATAAGGACATGATAAGAAAATAAATTATTATATTTAGAGCAACGCCTTAAAACATTTGTTAAGAAATTAAATCAATCTTAATATTTGTAG
>NZ_FZPJ01000041.1 GCF_900198605.1 Helicobacter mesocricetorum
AAACTGCATTTCTTTTCTTTCTTTTTCCCTTTCCCTTTCCAATCCTACTTTACCATACCCTTAAGATTAAAGCTTTAGATAGTTATTCCCAATACATTCAACAACACCATTTATTGTTTTACTTTACATTCTCATCTCCGCACCGTCCTACTTTACCACATCTGAAAGTTGCAGTATCATCAGCGAAGAAGAGCTTAACTTCTAGGTTCGGAATGGAGCTAGGTGGGACCTCTTCTCTATTAGCACGGAGATGACAATGTAAAAAGCCTAAAAGTTCTCAATCAAGAATTACTAAGAAACTTCAATCAAGAAATTCTAAATTAAAAATCTTAAATTAAAAACCTTTAATGGGTATTAATTAGTATTCTAAGAGAAAGAAATGTTTCTATTAAATCTATTAAATCATTTATCTCATTTATCTCATTTAACCTGATTTATCTAATCCTTAGAATCCCTTTTAACTCCTTCTTATAAAAGTTAAAGATTTACAAAGAAGCTAAATACTTTAAAAGGATAACTTTTAAACTTAAGAATCTTAAAAACATTCTCCTAAAAGATTTTATTAATCCTTTATTTATCTTAGGGATTCTATTTTCTTTATCTTTTTATCTTTGTTGTTTAATCTTTCTTATAATCCTCTATACTTATCCTTATCTCTATCTTTTCTTTATTTATCTTTCTTTATCTTTGTCAATTTTTCTTATTGTTTGTTCTAATTCTCTCTTATTAATCTTTTCTTGTTTCTTGCGAGTAAAGATAAGACTAAGATTTCATTAGATAACTCTTAAGGAGATTCTTTTCTCTAAAAGATTAAGAAGGATAGTATTCTAGGATCATTAAGTCATTAAACTAAACTTTAAATCTTGTCTTTAATAAGACTTAGTGATTAAAAGATAATGTTTAATGAAAGATCTTATTTAGAATCAATAACTAATAAGCAATAACTCACACAAACTTTAAGAGTGTTCTTTTACACTCATTAAGGCAGTGGCTTTTATCAAATTAAGCCAAACGGTCTATTAGTAGTAGTCAGCTAAACATATTACTATGCTTACACCTCTACCCTATCAAGCAAGTAGTCTTCTTGCGACCTTCAGGGAAAGTTCATCTTGGAGTTGGCTTCACGCTTAGATGCTTTCAGCGTTTATCACATCCATACGTAGCTACGCTGCGATGCCCATAGCAGGACAACAGCTACACCAGTGGTATGTCCATCCCGGTCCTCTCGTACTAGGGACAGATCTCCTCAACTTTCCTACGCCCACGGCAGATAGGGACCGAACTGTCTCACGACGTTCTGAACCCAGCTCGCGTACCGCTTTAAATGGCGAACAGCCATACCCTTGGGACCTGCTCCAGCCCCAGGATGCGATGAGCCGACATCGAGGTGCCAAACCTCCCCGTCGATGTGAGCTCTTGGGGGAGATCAGCCTGTTATCCCCGGGGTACCTTTTATCCTTTGAGCGATGACCCTTCCACACAGAATCACCGGATCACTATGACCGACTTTCGTCTCTGCTTGACTTGTTTGTCTTACAGTCAGGCTGGCTTATGCCATTACACTCTACAAATGATTTCCAACCATTTTGAGCCAACCTTTGCAAGCCTCCGTTACTTTTTAGGAGGCGACCGCCCCAGTCAAACTACCCACCAGGCATTGTCCTACTTGAGGATAACTCAAGCTAGTTAGCAGACAGAAACATTAAGGGTGGTATCTCAACGATGGCTCCATCTCTACCAGAGTAAAGATTTCAAAGCCTCCCACCTATGCTGCGCATAATGCTCCCATCGGCAGTGCCAAGCTGTAGTAAAGGTCCACGGGGTCTTTCCGTCTTGCCGCGGGTAGGAGGAATTTTCACCTCCACTACAATTTCACTGAATCACTCTTTGAGACAGCTCCCATCTCGTTACGCCATTCATGCAGGTCGGTATTTAACCGACAAGGAATTTCGCTACCTTAGGACCGTTATAGTTACGGCCGCCGTTTACTCGGGCTTCAATTCAAAGCTTTGTATTGCTACTAACTAATCCTCTTAACCTTCGAGCACCGGGCAGGCGTCACACCTTATACTTCCTCTTACGAGTTGGCAAAGTGCTGTGTTTTTGGTAAACAGTCGGGAGGGACTCTTTGCTGAGACCACATTGCTGTGGCACACCTTATCGCGAACTTACGGTGTTAGTTTGCAGAGTTCCTTAAAGAGAGTTCTTTCACGCGCCTTAGAATACTCATCTCATCTACCTGTGTCGGTTTGCGGTACGGGCAATATTAGCTAAACTTAGAGGCTTTTCTTGGCACGACGATCTTAATGATTCTCCTATCCATCCGAAGACTTCAAAGAGCCTGTTGGGTTTGGGAAAAGGAAGCGGATTTGCCAATCTTCTTACTTGCACCCTTCGACCAAGACTTCTATCACTTGGCTCATCTTGACCCTATGCGTCCCCCCATCGCACACTAATATTGGTATGGGAATATTAACCCATTTTCCATCGACTACCCCTTTCGGACTTGTCTTAGGACCCGACTAACCCTACGATGACGAGCATAGCGTAGGAAACCTTAGATTTTCGGCGAAGGGGATTCTCACCCCTTTTATCGCTACTCATTCCTGCATGCTCACTTGCATACGCTCCACCACTCCTTACCGGTATGGCTTCGACGCTGTATGCAACGCTCTTCTACCACTGTGCATCAGCACAATCTACAACTTCGGTGTCTATCTTAGCCCCGTTATATTTTCTGCGCAAAATCACTAGACCAGTGAGCTGTTACGCTATCTTTAAAGGATGGCTGCTTCTAAGCCAACCTCCTGGTTGTCTGAGTAACTTCACATCATTTTCCACTTAGAATAGAACTTGGGGACCTTAGTTGGTAGTCTGGGTTGTTCCCCTTTTGACGATTGATTTTATCACCCACCGCCTGACTCCCAAGATACGGTAATAGGTATTCGTAGTTTGACAGGGGTTGGTACCGCGGTGAGCAGCCCTAGCCCAATCAGAGCTCTACCCCCTATTACTATCACTTGAGGCTATACCTAAATATATTTCGAAGAGAACCAGCTATCACTGAGTTTGATTGGCCTTTCACCCCTATCCACAGCTCATCCCAACCCGTTTCAATGGGTACGAGTTCAGTCCTCCGGTGGGTGTTACCCCACTTTCAACTTGGCCATGGATAGATCACTCAGCTTCGGGTCTGCAGCATCTGACTTAAGCCCCCTCATTTATACTTAAACTTCAAAAAGATTCGTCTCTTGGATAATTTTTAAGGATTCTGCGAAAAATGTTTGGTCATTACTGCTAAGGTAACTCCCAGCACATTTTTCTTGAAAACCTTAAAAATTTATCGCAAGATACTAGAATCTTAAATTAAATTATTCATTTGGGATTCTATAAAGTTTTGTATGCAAAGTATTTTAGATGAGAAACGATTACTGTGTAAAGAAAATTGCGGAGACTAGCCTTAATGGCTATCGCACAAAATTTTCTCAAACTCAAGCATTTATCACTAAAAGACAAGCATACCTTGAAGTTAGGCATAAATGAGGGGGCTGCGCCCTATTAAGACTCGCTTTCGCTACGGCTTCACATTGGTTTAACCTTGCCAGATACCACAACTCGCAGGATCATTATGCAAAAGGCAGTCCATCACCCTTGTGGGTCTCACTAAAAAATCAAGCTAAATTCATCTTGTGGCGACTTTTTAGGGAGAAAAACATTGCTTACTGCAACACACTAAAAGTGTGTTTCATTTGTAATATTTCAACAATATAAATACTGCCCCTAAAAATCACATACAATGCTAGAATTTTTGGGATTCCATTTTGTAAGCAAACATTCTATGAAATACCATAGAATCTCACTTTCCTAACGAAAAACCAAAGGCACAGTATTTGAGATGAGAAATCAATGTTGTGCAGCAATTTGTGCGGAGACTAGCCTTAAGGCTGTCGCACAAATAAATTGCAAACTCATTGATTTATCACTCAAAGACAAGCCTAGCTAATTTCTTAATGAGACCCACAATAGGGCTCTGAATGATTGTAGGCAAATGGTTTCAGGTTCTATTTCACTCCGCTCACTGCGGTTCTTTTCACCTTTCCCTCACGGTACTGGTTCGCTATCGGTGTAGTAGTAGTATTTAGGGTTGGAGGGTGGTCCCCCCTGCTTCAGCCCGGATTTCACGTGTCCTGACCTACTCTGGATACTGCTACCTAAAAATACCTTTTCATATACGGGACTATCACCCTCTATGGCTATCCTTTCCAGAATGTTCTATTAAAGTATTTTAGTGGATGTTGCAGTCCTCAACCCCCAATGCAAGCATTGGGTTTGCCCTATTCCCCTTTCGCTCGCCGCTACTAAGAGAATCTCATTTGATTTCTTTTCCTCTAGTTACTGAGATGTTTCACTTCACTAGGTTTGCCTGTGAGCAACAAAGAATAGAAAAGATTTTTAGGTTTTTAAAACTAAAGACTTAAACACTAAGATATTCTACTTTATGGAAATATCTAATAATCTTTATAATTAATCTTTACAATCTTTAAAGTTTTAATCTTGAAGCTTTTAATCTTTAAAGTCTATTTTAAAGATGAAGTCTCTTAACAAAGTTTTAAAACTAGATAAGGATTCTTAGTTCTTCTTTCTACTCTTTGTTACTCACATAGCTAGTATTACTACTAGCTGGGTTGCCCCATTGGGAAATCTATGGATCAAAGCTTCTTGACAGCTCCCCATAGCTTATCGCAGTCTAGTACGTCCTTCATCGCCTCTACTACCCAAGGCATCCACCATTTGCCCTTTATAAGCTTAATCTGACTTTTCATAATGAATATTAATAATATTCTTAACGCCACTGCCTTAATGAATGTAAAAAAAGATAAATAACACTTCATAAAGAATAAAACTAGCAAAAGAATTTAAGAATTTATTTCTATGTTTCTATTTATGTTATATTCTATGTTTTGTTGTATTGCTATCTTTACTCATTTTTAAAGCAATGATTGTGTGTATTGTAGTTATTACTTATTTTAGGCTTTAACAATAAATTGTAAAAGAACATCATTTTTAAAAAATGGAAGTGCAATTATACAATAGGAAGCTTAATGGAAGATGAAATA
>NZ_FZPJ01000036.1 GCF_900198605.1 Helicobacter mesocricetorum
TCTTAGTATTGTAGCATAAAAATTTCATCAAGGGAGATTGAGGAGCGATAAAACTTATGGATTAAGCAAAAAATAATAAATTTTTAAGCAACAGAATAAATAGAGGAAAGAAAATGAAGTAATGTTTCTGTATAATACTCAAAAATTTAGTGAATTTAAGGGTTTGTAATGAATATCAATTCAGAGTTTTTGAATCCTAAAGAAGCGTTAAAGCTTTACAAGTTAGATATTTTTACCTTAGGCAAAATGGCGGATGCAATTAGGCAGGAGTATTTTGGCAAGAAAGTGTTTTTTAACTCTAATGCGCATATTAACCCTACGAATGAGTGTTCGGATTTTTGTAGGTTTTGTGGATTTTCGGTGCATAGAAAAAACCCAAATCCTTATACCTTGAGTAAAGAAGAGGTTTTAATGAGGGCAAAGAAAGCCATAGAGTCGGGGGCGTTGGAGTTGCATATTGTGGGTGCACATAATCCTAAGTTAAATTTAGTATGGTATTTAGAGGTATTTGAGGCTTTGAAGCAAGAGTTTCCCTTTATTCACCTTAAGGCTTTAACAGCGGCTGAAGTGAATTACTTAGCAAAGATTACAGGAATAACTTATCAAGAGGTTCTAGAATCTATGGCTAAAGCGGGTGTGGATTCAATGCCCGGTGGTGGGGCGGAGATTTTTGATGAAAAAATTCGAGAATATATTTGTAAGGGGAAGGTGGATTCTAAGACTTGGTTGGCAACACACGGCTTTTGGCATAGTTTGGGTAAAAAATCTAATGCGACAATGCTCTTTGGGCATATAGAGAGTAGGGAGCATAGGATTGATCATTTGTTGAGATTGTATCATCAGCAAGAGGAGAGTGGAGGGTTTAATGCCTTTATCCCGCTTGTTTATCAAAAGGAAAATAATTTTTTGCAGGTTAAAGAGTTCCCTAGTGGGCAGGAAGTTTTAAAAACTATTGCTATTGCTAGAATCTTATTGCCTAATATTCCTCATATCAAGGCTTATTGGGCGACTTTGGGAATTAATTTGGCTATTGTAGCACAAGAGTTTGGGGCGGATGATATTGATGGGACTATCCAAAAAGAAGCTATTCAGAGTGCTAGTGGAAGCAAAAGTGCTAATGGAATTTTGAAAGATGAATTAATTGCGCAGATTACTAACGCCGGATTTATAGCGGTGGAACGCGATAGTTTGTATAATGAAGTAAAAGTTTATTGAGGGGGTATTTCTATGCAGTATTATAGTTATGAGTCTTTTAAGGCGGATATGAAAGCATTAGTTTGTAAGCTTGATTTTAATCCTGATGGGATTGTTGCGATTTCAAGAGGTGGATTAACAATGGCGCATTTTTTGGGGATTGCTTTAGATTTGCGTAAGGTTTATACTATCAATGCAACTTCTTTTGTTGATAGGGTTCGACAAGAATTGCAGGTTTGTAATATACCAGAGTTGGGGGGTAGTTCAAGAATCTTAATTGTCGATGAGATTATTGATAGCGGAGCGAGTATGGAGAGAGTGCTAAAAGTCCTAAAGAGTATTAATCCTAACATTGAGTTTAAAACTGCTGTGATTTTTGCTAAGAAAAATGCAAAGATACAACCAGATTATTTTATCCAAGAGGCTAAGGGTTGGATTGAGTTTTTCTGGGAGGTTGATATTATCCAATCTCTTAGAGGGGAGAGGGAGTGTTAGTTATTTTTGACGCTTTAGGCAGTTTTTGCATACTACATATAAAAGCATATCGTGTCCTACAAGTTTTGAATCATAGGAATTGGTAACTTCTATTTGGAGGTTTTCGATTTCTTCATTACAGAACTCTTCGATTTTGCCACATTCCACACAAATAATATGGTCGTGATGGAGTCCGCTAGCAATTTCGTAACGTTTTCCTGTTTTATCTACTTCTAAAGATTTTACAAAACCTTCTTTTTCTAAGAAAGATAAGATTCTATAAATAGAAGAAATGCTTGTGTTTTTGTAGGTTTTTTTAATAATTGCAAAAATATCTTCAGGACTTAAATGTCCTCCATCTTCGTAAATAGCCTTTAGGATAAATTCCCTTTGTTTGGAGTTTTTAAGATTATTTTTTCTAATCGAAAGATGTAATCTATCAAGAATAGTTTTAAGGGATTCTTTGTATTTCTTCATTGTTAGCCTTTTGTTTTATTTGAGATATCTTACTTGAATTATTGGGGAAATAAAACTTTAGGAGTATATCACAATAATACTATAAAAACAAATATAAAATGATAATTGTTTTTATTAATTATTAAGTTAATATTGATTATCATTTTATTGCAAGTTTTAAGTGTTTCAAAATATTCTAATCCAACATTATAAGGAGAGAAAATGTCAGTTTTGGTTATTGGAGGTGATGAGATCACTCCTATTAAGGCAGTGTTAAAGAATTTTGGTTGTGAGGAAATCACGCATTGGGATGGAAGAAGGGAAAGTGTTAATCATAAAGATTTGCCTAAAAATATTTCTTGTCTTGTGATGCTAACGAATTTTTTAAACCATAATACAATGAAGAAATTTCGTAATGCAGCAAAAAAGAAGGAGATTCCTATAATTTGCACTAAAAGGAGTGTAAGTTGCTTGTATTGTGAGTGTATGAGGGTTTTTGGCGAGGATCGTAAAAATTGTCCTTTTAAGTAACTTAGGTTTCTAAAATATAGGGGATAATTTAGTCTCCTTAAGGGAAATTTATAAAATATTCATCCTAAGGAAAAGTAGTTATTAAAAAGTGCAAAATGGGGGTTTCAGGGTAGTTAGTTTATTAAGTATCTTTAGTGATTATGTGTAGGAATTGTGAGAAACTTATTTAATGCTTTAAGGATAGTTTATAAACTAACAAAGAGGGATTAATGAGCGTTTAGATTATAAGGTATCGTAGCTCTAGTAGAGCCTATTTAAGAGGTTAAAATATTATTTTATTGTAAATTCTAAAGAATAAATAGACAATTTTTTAAAATTTTGTATGATAGAATAAGATTTTATATCTTTAAAGGAATTTAAACTTTTAATGAGATTTTTTTTGCGACTTTTAGGTGTTGTTGGGATTATTGGAGTTTTTTTAATTATTATTATTGTTGGGAATACCTACTCAGAAATTAGAGATGATACGGATAAAATCCTGCATTATAACCCTCCTATTGCTACACAGATTTTTGATAGAAAAGAACGTTTGATAGCGAATTTATTTGATAAAGAATTTCGTTTTTATGCGAGTTTTGGGGAGATACCCCCTAGAGTCATTGAAGCTTTATTGACTATTGAAGATACCTTGTTTTTTGAGCATATTGGGGTAAATTTGGATGCTATTATGCGTGCTATGCTTAAGAATATTAGAAATGCCCGTTATGCAGAGGGTGGAAGCACTATTACACAGCAACTTATTAAAAATATTGTTTTAACTAGAGATAAAACGATTGAAAGAAAACTCAAAGAAGTCCTTTTGGCTTTGCGCTTAGAAACTCTTTTAAGCAAAGAAGAGATTTTGGAACGTTATTTGAATCATACTTATTTTGGACACGGATTTTATGGTATTAAAACAGCTTCAAAGGGATATTTTAGAAAGGATATGGATGAGCTTACTTTAAAAGAAATTGCTATGCTTGTTTCGCTACCAAGAGCCCCAAGCTTTTATGATCCAACAAAAAATTATGATTTTTCTTTAGCAAGAGCTAATAATGTCTTGCAAAGAATGAATGAATTAGGCTGGATTTCTCAAGAAGAATTAGAGGAATCTTTAGCCCAAACTCCGCAAGTTTATGATGATACTTTAACAAAAAATGTTGCTCCTTATGTGGTTGATGAAGTGCAAAGACAACTTAAGGAGATAACAGATTTAAAAAGTGGTGGTTATAAGATTTATTTAAATATCGATCTTGATTATCAAGAGATTGCTCAAGAATCTCTTTATTTTGGTTATGAACAAATATTGTCTCGGCATAAAGATGATAAAAGTTTGCAAGATAAACTAAATGGGGCTTTTGTTGTTTTAGAAAATCAAAGCGGAAAGATTCTTGCTTTGGTTGGTGGAGTGGATTATAAAAAGAGTAATTTTAATCGTGCAACGCAGAGTTCTCGACAGATTGGTAGCAGTGTTAAACCTTTTTTGTATTTAAGTGCGATGGATTCTGGGCTGTCTCAAAACTATGAGATACCTGATATTGCTAGAACTTATGATTATAAGGTTAATAATGAGAAAAAAAGATGGCAACCTAAGAATTATGGAAGTACTCTAAGGGGGTTTGTAACGCTTAAAGAAGCATTGTCAAAATCCCTTAATTTAGCGACTATTAATTTGGTGGAAGAGGTGGGATTTGATAGGATTTATAATGAGCTAATGAAATATGGTTTTAAAAATATGCCAAAAGATTTAACTATTTCTTTAGGGAGTTTTGGCGCATCTCCAGTAGAAATGGCAAAAAATTTTATGGTCTTTTCTAATTATGGTGTGGTGATTGAACCACGATTAATCCATAAGATTGTAGATGCTAGGGGGGATATGGTGTTTTTTGGTGAAATAGTGGAAACAAGGCTAGTGGATGCAAATCAAAGTTTTTTAGTGATAGACATTTTACGCAATAGTATCGAAAATGGAACAGGAAGACGCGCCAAGATTGCAGGAATTGAAGTGGCAGGGAAGACGGGAACAACTAATGATAATGTTGATGCGTGGTTTGCTGGATTCTCCCCCAGTATAGAGGCAGTTATATGGTATGGAAAAGATGATAACACCTCTATGGGAGATAGTGAAACAGGAGGCGTTGCTCCAGCCCCTGTGTTTTCTTATTTTTTTAATAAAATTTTAGAGATTGATCCGGGATTACAACGCAATTTTAATGTTCCTGATGGCGTAAGGAGTAGTATTATTAATGGTGAAAAATATTTTTATACCAACAAAACACCTTTGAATCAAAATCAAAACACGCATAGCAATGAAATCATTTTTTAAACGCTTTTATCCTTACATTAAGGAATATAAATTATATTTTGTTTATTCTGTCTTAGGGACGATTATGGTTGCTGTTGCTAGTAGTGCAAGTGCTTATCTTGTCAAACCTGTGCTTGATGATATTTTTATTAAAAGAGATGAGACAATGCTTAAGATACTTCCTTTTTTGGTTGTCTTAGCTTATTTTGCTAAAGGATTGGGCGCTTATATCCAAACTTATTTTATGAATTTTGTTGGGCAAGATATTACAAGACGTTTAAAAGATGTTTTATTACAAAAAATGCTGACTTTTGAAATGGAGTTTTTTAATCGTTATCGTAATGGTGAGCTTTTTTCACGGGTTACTAGTGATATTGGAGCGGTTCAAGGAGCGGTTTCAAACTATTTTATTGAAGGGATTAGAGAGGGATTGACGATTGTAGGTCTTATTGGTGTTGTGATTTACCAAAGTCCTCAATTAGCATTTTTTGGGCTTATTATTATGCCTTTAGCAATCTATCCTATTGTTTTAATTGCTAGAAAAATGCGCAAAACTTCTAAAAAAATGCAGGAGAAGAATGCAGATTTGTCTTCAAAGCTTATTGAAATTTTTAATAATATAGAGATTATTAAAGCCAATAATGGTAGCAAAATAGAGCTTGATGAGTTTTCTTATCAAAATAAAGAACTTTTTAAGCTTTCTATGAAAACAGTGCGTATTTCGGAATTAACATCGCCTTTAATGGAAACTTTGGGTGCTATTGCGGTTGCTGGGGTGATTTTTGTTGGGGGTTATAAAGTTATTGATGGAGAGATTTCTACAGGAGCGTTTTTTTCTTTTGTAACAGCGTTATTTATGCTTTATACTCCTTTAAAACGGGTTAGTAACCTTTATGGGAGGATTCAGATAGCCTTTGCTGCTGGAGATAGAATCTTTGAAATATTGGACAGAAAAGAAAAAATACAAGATGGTGTTCAGGTTTTACAAGAAGAGATAAAAAGCATAGTTTTTGAGGGAGTGGATTTATTTTATGGAGAAAAACAGGCTTTAAAGAACATCAACTTATCTATTAATGAGGGAGAGTGTATTGCTTTAGTTGGGGATAGTGGAGGAGGGAAGAGTTCTTTAGTAAATTTACTTTTGCGCCTTTATGATGCTAGTGGGGGAAGGATTGTTATTAATAGGAGAGATATAAGGAATTATACACAAGAGTCTTTGCGGAGTAAAATTGCCATTGTTACACAAAGAATTTTTATTTTTAATGATAGTATTGCAAAAAATATTGCTTATAATGCAGAGATTGATGAGGATAAAGTAAAAGATGCTTTAAAACAAGCTAAAATTTGGGATTATGTTCAATCGCTTCCTCAAGGAATGTATAGTGTTTTAGATGAATTTGGGACTAATTTAAGTGGTGGGCAGCGACAAAGAATAGCTATCGCAAGAGCATTGTATAAGAATCCTGAAATTTTAATTTTAGATGAGGCTACAAGTGCATTGGATAATAAAATAGAAGAAGAATTAAAAGAGGCTTTAGTGAAGATTATAAAAAATAGGATTGTTATTATCATTGCGCATCGTCCTTCAACGATTGCTTTAGCAAACAAAATTTATTTTTTTCAAAATGGCGAAATTACAAATAGTGGAACTAGAGAGGAGATATTTGAAAAATCTAAAACCTTTGGCGGAGTATAATGAAAATATCTAAAGTATATCTAGTATAAAGTATGCTATAATGCGCAGAAATACCCAAAAAAAGAGGAAGTGATTATGTCTAATTTATCTAGCGTTGATCAAACTACGAATTTGCATAGAAATAATGAGTTACAGCTTTTATGCTTTAGACTTGAAAAAGATAAAGATTTGTATGCAGTCAATGTTTTTAAGATACGAGAAGTTGTTAAGTATCGTGGAGATGTTACGGTAATATCGCACGAGGGGAATTCTTTGGTGGAAGGATTGATTACTATTAGGGAACTGACTATTCCTTTAATAGACTTAAAGAAATGGTTTTATTATGATGCTAATGATGAAGCTAAGAATCTTGAAAACTATGGTGTTAAGAGAGAAGAAGGAGAAGATGAAGTAGTGATGATATGTGAGTTTTCAAGATGGACAGTTGGTGTTCGTATCTATGAAGCCGATAGGATTCTCAATAAAAAATGGACAGAAATTGAGCAAAGCCCAGATACGGGTTTAAATACTAAATTGGTTAGCCGAACAAGGTATTTTGATGGGAGTTTGGTTCAAGTGGTGGATATTGAAAGAATGCTTGTTGATGTATTTCCTTGGGTTGAAGATGAGAAGAATGATCAAATTAACAGAATTAAGCAAATTGTTAGTGATAAAGAAGTGCTTTTGGCAGATGATTCTTTAACCGTTGTTAAAACTATGGAAAATATTTTGAATAAATTAGGGGTTAATTATAAAACTTTTTCAAATGGACAAAAGTTATTGGATTATGTCTTTGGTGAAACAGATATTTCTAAGATAGGTGTTGTTATTACAGATTTAGAGATGCCAGAAGCAAGTGGTTTTGAGGTTATGAAGCAAATCAAAGGAGATCCTAGAACTTCTCATATTCCTATTGTTGTAAATTCTTCTATGAGTGGTAGCAGCAATGAAGATATGGCACGTTCTTTAAATGCCGATGAATTTATTTCTAAATCTGATCCTATCCAAGTAGAGGATGCTCTAAGACGTCTAATGATTAAATAAGTTAATCCTTATTAATCATTAATTATAAAAAACTTTTAAAACTCTTTAATTTCGATAAATTCCCAAAAAACCGTAATGCTAAAATATATATATTGACTTAAATCAAATTTTGAGAATTGTTAAAATGTTATAATTTTTTGTGCATCGAAATGATGTTGAAATTAAGACTTTATAAGGAGACTTTTGTGGTAATGGATAGAAGAGCATTTTTAAAAACCGCTGCAGCTGCTAGTGCTGCTAGTGCAGTTGGTATTGCTGTCCCTACTTCAAGTTTAGCAGCAGCTAAAGAAGTTGAAGGTAATTGGAAGTGGGATAAGGCAGTCTGTAGATTTTGTGGAACTGGCTGTGGAATTATGGTAGCAACTAAGGATGAGCAAATTGTTGCTGTTAAAGGAGATCCAGCAGCTCCTGTAAATAGAGGATTAAATTGCATTAAGGGTTATTTTAATGCAAAAATTATGTATGGACAAGATAGATTAACTCAACCTTTGTTGCGTGTAAATTCTAAGGGTGAGTTTGATAAGAAAGGAAAATTTCAACCTGTAAGTTGGGAAAAAGCTTTTGATGTAATGGCACAAAAGTTTAAAGAAACTTATAATGAGCTTGGACCTACAGGGATTGGCGTGTTTGGCTCTGGACAATATACCGTTCAAGAGGGTTATGCTGCAGTTAAGCTAGTTAAAGGAGGATTTAGAAGTAATAATATTGATCCTAATGCTAGACATTGTATGGCTAGTGCTGTTGTTGGATTCATAGAAACTTTTGGTATTGATGAGCCAGCGGGCTGTTATGATGATATTGAATTAACGGATACTATTGTAACTTGGGGAGCTAATATGGCAGAAATGCATCCTATTTTATGGGCTAGAGTTACAGATAGAAAGTTATCTAATCCCGATAAAGTAAAGATTGTCAATCTTACACCTTATTCTAATAGAACTTCAGATTTAGCTGATACAGAAATTGTGTTTGCTCCGCATACAGATTTAGCAATTTGGAATTATATTGCAAGGGAAATTGTTTATAATAATCCAAAAAGCATTGATTGGGGATTTGTTAAGAAAAATTGTATTTTTACAACAGGTTTTGCAGATATTGGTTATGGTATGCGAACAGACATTAAGCATTCTGATTATAATCCCAAAGAGCTTGATACTGCAGCCAAAGAAAAATCAAAAGTTATTAGTCGTAATGAGGGAGTAACTTTACAATATTTAGGAATGAAATCTGGCGATGTTATGGAAAATAAGCATAATGCTCAAGCTGGGAATCATTGGGAAATTTCCTTTGAGGATTTTAAAAAGGCATTAGCCCCTTATACATTGGATTTTGTTGCGCAACTTGCTAAAGGAGATTCTGCTGAGAGTTTAGAGGATTTCAAAGCAAAATTAAAACAACTTGCCAATTATTATACGCAACAAGACAGAAAAGTTGTAAGTTTTTGGACTATGGGTATGAATCAACATACAAGAGGGACTTGGGTTAATGAGCAAGCTTATATGGTGCATATGCTTTTAGGTAAGCAGGCAAAACCAGGAAGTGGTGCTTTTTCATTGACAGGACAACCAAGTGCTTGTGGGACAGCAAGAGAAGTAGGGACATTTGCTCATAGATTACCCGCTGATATGGTAGTAGGAAACAAAAAACATAGAGATACTACGGAGAAAATTTGGAAATTACCTTCAGGAACACTTAATCCAGCTATTGGGGCGCATTTTATGCAGATTATGCGTAATTTAGAAGATGGAAAGATTAAGTGGGCTTGGGTTCAAGTAAATAACCCTTGGCAGAATACAGCTAATGCAAACCATTGGATAAAAGCTGCTAGAGAAATGGATAATTTTATTGTAGTTTCTGATGCTTATCCGGGTATTAGTGCAAAAGTGGCGGATTTGATTTTGCCTGTTGCAATGATTTATGAAAAATGGGGTGCCTACGGAAATGCTGAAAGAAGGACACAGCATTGGAAACAACAGGTATTGCCTCAAGGTGATGCTATGAGTGATATTTGGCATATGATGGAATTTTCTAAACGTTTTACATTAAAAGAGGTGTGGGGTGAGCAAAAAATTAATGATAAATTAACACTCCCTAGTGTGCTAGAAGCAGCTAGATCTATGGGATATAATGATGATACGACACTCTTTGAAGTTTTATTTGCCAATAAAGAGGCAAAAAGCTATTCTGTTTCTGACAAAACATTAAAAAATACTCTGAATTCTGAAGTATTTGGTGATAAACGCAATATTATTGGAAGTGATGGAAAAGTTTTTGAAGGCTATGGATTTTTTGTTCAAAAATATCTTTGGGAGGAATATCGTAAATTTGGTGTAGGACACGGTCACGATTTAGCGGACTTTGATACTTATCATCGTGTAAGAGGGTTAAGATGGCCAGTTGTCGATGGAAAGGAAACTCAATGGAGATTTAATGCCAAATATGATTATTATGCAAGAAAGCAAAATAATGGTGATTTTGCCTTTTATGGTGAATTACAAAAATCCCTTCCTAGAGGAGATTTGTTAAGCCCAAAAACAGAAGAAACCTATTCGCTTAAAAATAAAGCAAAAATATTCTTCCGCCCTTATATGGATCCACCAGAAATGCCAAATCAAGAATACCCCTTTTGGTTAAGTACAGGTAGGGTTTTAGAGCATTGGCATAGTGGAACAATGACAATGAGAGTTCCAGAACTTTATCGCGCAGTGCCAGAAGCATTATGTTATATGAATCCAAAAGATGGAGAGAAATTAAGCATACAACAAAATGATCTTGTTTGGGTTGAGTCAAGACGCGGAAAGGTAAAGGCTAGGGTTGATATGCGTGGTAGGAATAGACCACCTGTTGGCTTAGTTTATGTGCCGTGGTTTGATGAAAAAGTTTATATTAATAAAGTTTGCCTTGATGCGACTTGTCCAATTTCTAAACAAACAGATTTTAAGAAATGTGCAGTTAAGATTTATAAGGCATAAAAAGTATGGACGCAAATAATCCACGAAGAAAATTTCTATTAAGTAGCGCTCAAGCTGTTGCATTGGCTTCTATTGGTGGGTTGATTTGGAGTGCTTTTTTAAAAGAAAGTAAAGCGAACTCTTTAATACTAAGACCACCTGGTGCTTTAAAAGAAGAAGAGTTTTTAAAGCATTGTATTAAGTGTGGTTTATGTGTAGAGGCTTGTCCTTTTGACACTCTAAAGCTTGCTAGTGCAGGAGATGGGATGCCTATTGGAACTCCTTATTTTAAGCCAAGAGATATTCCTTGTGAGATGTGTCCTGATATTCCTTGTGTGCCTATTTGTCCAACAAAAGCTTTAGATCCTCAATCTGTCCAAGATAAAAATGGCTTATGGGAGATTAGGGATGCAAGAATGGGTGTTGCTATTGTCGATAAGGAACATTGCATCGCTTATTGGGGAATTCAATGTGATGCTTGTTATCGCGCGTGTCCTTTGATTGGTGAAGCAATTAAGCTAGAAGTAAAACGTAATGAACGCACTGGTAAGCATTCTTATCTTTTACCTGTTGTGGAAAGTGAAGTTTGCACCGGTTGTGGTAAATGCGAGAAAGCGTGTGTAACAGATAAACCATCTATTGTTGTTTTACCCCGAGAAATTGCGTTGGGTAGTGTTGGAACAAATTATATTAAAGGGTGGGAATCCCAAGATGAAAATCGTTTAGAAAAGGCAAAAACCCATAATTTGCCAGAAGTTCTTAACCCTTCAAAAGTGCAAGATTATTTAAATAGTGGAGAGATTTAAGATGGGGAAATATCAATTTTTGATCTTAAGACGATTAATCCAAGTGGGCTTACTCCTTTTATATTTTTTGGGTAATTATGCAGGTTGGAAAATATTACAAGGCAATCTTAGTGGTTCTTTAGTTTTTGGAGTGATTCCCTTAAGTGATCCTTTTGCTATCTTACAACTCTTTTTTAGCGGAGCTGTTGTAGGGACTAATGCGTTAATTGGAGCTTTAATTATTGCATTATTCTATGGATTGTTAGTTGGAAGAGCTTATTGTTCTTATGTCTGTCCAATAAATTTAATCACAGATTTAGCAAATTATTTGCGTAGAATCTTAAAAATTGGAAGTTTAGGAAGTTTTATATTCTTAAAAAAACAAATTCGTTATATCGTATTAATTTTATCTTTGATCCTATCAAGTATTTTTGGATTAGCCGCTTTTGAAGCTATTAGCCCTATTTCTATGCTACATAGAGGTTTGGTTTTTGGAATGGGATTTGGTGGTTTTTCTTTGTTGATAGTTTTTTTGTTGGATTTGTTTGTAACTAAGAATGCTTTTTGTGGGCATTTATGTCCTCTTGGGGCTTTCTATTCATTTATTGGTAGATTCGCATTGTTGAGGGTTCAATATGATTTAGAATCCTGCACACTTTGTATGGAATGTAAGCATATATGTCCAGAAAAACAAGTTTTGGGACTTATTGGCAAAAATAGTGGAAATGTAGTAAGTGGTGAATGCACGCGTTGTGGAAGATGTATTGAGGTTTGTGGGGATAATGCCCTTGCATTCAATCTTTTGAGTTTTGCAAAAAAGGAAAAGAAATGAATTTTAAAAAAGTAGCAATAATGAGTATTGCGGTATCGGTAATTGTTTTTTTGGGCTGTCAAGGATTTCAGAGTTATTCAGATGATGAATTGGGTTTAAGAAAAACTACTTTATTTAATGAAAATGCGACCATAGAGGCTTATGATTATAGTGGTAAGGTAGCAGGAGAATCAACGCTTATTGAAAGAGCATTTGAAAATGCTCCACCAATGATTCCACATAGCACAGAGGATATGTTGCCTATTACAAAGGATAATAATGCTTGTACTTCTTGCCATTTGCCTGATATTGCTGAAGCAGTAGGTGCTGTTCCTATGCCTAAGTCGCATTTTTATAGCTTTAGGAATGGTATTGATTTGCAAGGACAAATGGATGATTCCCGTTTTAATTGTGTGATTTGTCATACAACCCAAGTGAATGCACCAGCACTTGTTGGTAATAGTTTTAAAGCAGATTTTCGTCAAGATAATGGAAATACCCGCTCTAATCTTCTTGATGTCTTAAATGAAGGATTAAAATAAATGCTTAATAGGAGGGAGTTTTTTCATTCTTTATTAAGCTATGGGAAACAAAAAGAAGAAAAACTTTTTGTTTTGCCCCCTTATAACTTTGATCGTTCCCTTTTTTACAAATCTTGTCAAGAATGCCAAAAAGATTGTATAGAAGCTTGCAACAGGGTTTGTAAAGAAGGGATTATTAAGAATAATGGCGAATATGTTTATGTAGATTTTGGGATTGATGGTTGTAAATTGTGTGGAGAGTGTGCCATTGCTTGTCCCAATGGAGTATTGGAAGTTAAGGAAGAGGAGGATTGGAAGAATGGGGCAAATTGGAATGTTGCTATTGTTATTGAGGAGGATTTATGTATTGCTCATCAAAAAACAATGTGTTATACCTGTAAGGATATTTGTCAAAGTGTATTGGGAATCTCTAATGCTATTGAGTTTATCGGACTTTTTTATCCTAAAATTAATCAGAAATGTATAGGTTGTGGAATGTGTATTAAAAGTTGTCCTAGCAATGCTATTGGAATTGTGGAGAGAGGGAATGTATAGAATTTTATTACTACTAGTATCAGTTTTTACTTTTGCTAAAACAATAACTCCAAGCTATGAACTTAATATTAATCATAATATTATCTCTATGGACTTGATAGAGGGACGATTATTTGTTGCAACAGATTTTGGTGAAGTTTTAGAAATAAATTTTGACCAAACTTTAAAAAATGTTAAAGAACATACTATTGTTAAATTACCAAATATTCGTGGTTTTTTTGATGATTTCTATGCACCTAAAGTTTTCTCTGTGGATGTTTATAAAGATAAATATTTGATTAATAGTGAAGGTAGTCAAGGAACAAAAAATCTTTTTATCTTTGATGGGAAGTTAGCATTAATTTTTGGTGTGGAAAATTCTTTAAATATTAAAAAAGCTGTTTTTGTTAATGAGCAACAAATATTTTTGGGATTAGTAAGTAATGAGATATTGTTGTATGATTTAAAGTATTCTAAAGTCTTATACCGCAAACAGCTTTCTGAAGCGAGATTTTCGGATTTTGTTTTAAGTGAAGATAGAAAATATTTTTTAAGCACTTCAGAATCAGGGATTTTGTATTATGGTAAAACACAAGATGGAGAAATCTTGCAGACTTTTGAAGAAGTGAATAAAGATAATGTCTATGAAGTGAAGATGGAAAAAGATTCTATGGGTAATATTACTATTATTACAGCTGGACAAGACAGGAGGGTTGGGGTTTATTTTTTAGATACTCACCAAAGAAAACAATTCTATATTAAAGAATCTGAATTTTTGGTATATAGCGTAGGACTTAGTGAGAATGCTTCTAGGGGTGCTTATACCAAAAATGAAAATAGTGATATTATTGTTTTTGATATTAAAAGCAAAGAAGAGATAGCCCATTTAAAGGGACATACAAGTTTATTAAATAGTATTGTTTTTATTAATGATTCAATCCTTATAAGCTCTGAAGATGGGCGAAGGGTTTTATTTTGGAAATTACCTTGAGGAGAAAGTATGCAGGATTTTAATGTATCTGGTGTTGTCGTTATGTGTCAGCCAGAAGATATAAGTAAGTTATGGGGAGAAATGGAGCAAATAGCAAATGTTCAATGCCATTATAAAGATGAGAGTGGCAAAATTATTATTACTATTGAATCTGAAAATATTGAAAATGAGATAAAAACGCTTAAAATGATAGAGGGGATTAAAGGGGTAATGTCGGCACAAATGATTTATTCTTATCATAGCTCGGAATTAGAATCTATGCGAGATGATATACAAAAAGCTGATAGTATTCCCCAAATTTTAAAAGATGATACACTACAAGCACAGGATATTACTTATGCTGGGGATGTTGAAAGCTCTTTAGAGGCTATTTTAAAAAAATAAATTATTAAAATCTAAAACTTAGAAAAAGTAAAGTTTCTCCTTTGTGAATGTAGCTAGATGTAACTTTTGTTAAAGATTTTTTAGAAAATATTTTTTCTCTTTTGATTTTTAGGAAAACTTCGATAATATTAAGCAAAAATTTTAATTAATTAGAGGGAGAATTTATGTCTCATCTTGATATAGCTCATCCTTATTTTGGAGTTTTTGTCATTTTTATTTTTACCTTTGTGGCATTTTTAACAACTACTTTTCTATCAAGATTTATCGGTAAAACTCTTGCAAATAAAAATGCTCAGAAACTAAAATTGGCTCCTTATGAATGTGGTTTAGCTCCAACAAGACAACCCAATAGAATCTCTTCGCAGTTTTATTTAATGGCTTTATTATTTATTCTATTTGATGTGGAAATTATTTTTATGTTTCCTTGGGCAGTAGATTTTAAGGTTTTAGGAGTTTTTGGCTTTATTGAAATGCTTTTATTTGTATTTTTATTAGCAATAGGTTTTGTGTATGCTTGGAGGAAAGGAGCTTTACAATGGCAGAGCATGAAGTAAATTATTTTAAAAGTTCAGGATTGCCTGTTGCTTTGACAAGTGTTGATAAATTGATAAATTGGGGTAGAAGTAATTCGCTTTGGGCTATGACTTATGGATTAGCCTGTTGTGCTATTGAGATGATGGCAACTGGTGCTAGTCGTTATGATTTTGACAGATTTGGAACAATTTTTAGGGCTTCACCTAGACAAAGTGATGTAATGATTGTCGCAGGAACGGTAACTAAAAAGCATGCACAATTTGTAAGAAGGCTTTATGATCAAATGCCAGAGCCTAAGTGGGTGATTTCTATGGGGAGTTGTGCTAATACCGGCGGAATGTTTAATACTTATGCGACCGTTCAAGGGGTTGATAGAATTATTCCTGTGGATATTTATCTTCCGGGCTGTTCTCCTCGTCCAGAGACTTTACAATATGCTCTGATGGTCTTGCAACAAAAAATCAGAAAACAAAAAGCAGGTCGCAAACTAACCCCCAAGCGTCTTTTGTAGAGGTAAAAAATGAGAGAATATAAACCAAAAGTAAATGCACAAAAGAAAGTTTATTATAAGGATAGATTTTATGTATCTCCTGAGATACCAAAATTGGAAGTAACAGATTGCATTTATATGAAAGATTTAGAATCTATAAAAGCAAAATGCCCTTTATTGGAAGCCTATGAAGAAAAAGAGACATTGGTAATTTGGGTGGATAAAGATAATATCTTTTTGCTTTTAGAGGAATTAAAGGCTCTAGGTTATGATATTTTAAGTGAAATGAGTGCCATAGATTATCTTGCAAAAAAGGATGGTTTTGAGATTTTTTATCAATTACTTTCTATGGAGAAAAAGAGACGTTTAAGGGTGAAAACCTTTTTGAAAAAGGGCTGTAAAATTGAATCTGTTAGTGCTCTTTTTAGTAGCGCAAATTGGAGCGAAAGAGAAATGTATGATATGTTTGGAATCTTGCCTTTTAATCACCCTTATCCTAAACGCATTTTAATGCCTGATGATTGGGTTGGACACCCGCTTTTAAAAAGCTATCCTTTACAAGGTGATGAGTATGCACAATGGTATGAGGTTGATACTATTTTTGGTAAGGAATATCGTGATGTTATTGGCAAAGAACAAAGGGATTCTGCAAGAGTGGATAGATACGATACAACAAGATTCTCAAGACTTGGCTATGAAGTTGGCTATGGGGAGAGTATTAAAGAAGGGGAAGAAAGAGAACATCCTATTACTTATCAAGAAGAGGAAGGAGTGCTTTTTGTTTCTAAGGTAAAACCAGAAAAAATTAAACAATTGCAAAAGAGGAAATGATATGCAAACTCCAAATAGATTAATTCCTTTTTATGAAAACATAGCTTTTGATAGGATTAGCGATAATGTAATGGTAGTGAATTTTGGTCCTCAACATCCAAGTGCGCATGGTCAATTGCGTTTAATTTTAGAGTTAGAAGGGGAAAAGGTTGTAAAAGCAACTCCAGAGATTGGTTATTTGCATCGTGGTATGGAAAAAATGGCTGAAAATATGATTTATAATGAATTTTTGCCTACTACTGATAGAATGGATTATATTGCTGCAAGCTCTAATAATTATGCCTTTGCCTTAAGCGTTGAAAGGCTTTTAGGTGTAGAAGTTCCCAGAAGAGCACAAGTAATTCGCACAATGTTACTAGAGCTTAACCGAATCATCTCCCATCTTTTTTGGTTGGCTACTCACGCTTTGGATGTTGGAGCTATGAGTATTTTTCTCTATTGCTTTAGAGAGAGGGAGTTTGCTATTGATTTGATTGAAGATTATTGTGGTGCTAGATTAACACACTCTAGTGTAAGAATTGGCGGAGTTCCTTTAGATTTGCCAAAGGGTTGGTGTGAGCAATTAAAGCATTTTTTAGATGAATTACCAAAACAAATTGCTTTATATGAAGGGATACTAACAGAAAATAGAATTTGGAGAATGCGTTTAGAAAATGTTGGTGTTATTAGTAAGGAAATGGCAAAAAGTTGGGGTTTATCTGGCGTTTTATTGCGTGGAAGTGGTGTTGAGTGGGATATTAGAAAAGAAGAACCTTATGAAATTTATGATGAATTAGAATTTGATATTCCTACAAGTGATAGTAATGATAGTTATGGTAGGTATTTACTCTATATTGAAGAAATGCGTCAAAGCGTTAGAATCCTCTATCAGCTCATTGAAAAATACAAAACAACCGATACTCTTTTGATGTGTGAAGATACGCGTTACTTTTCTGCTTCAAAAGAGCAGATTATGACTCAAAATTATTCTTTAATGCAACATTTTGTTTTAGTTACACAAGGTATGCGTCCTCCTGTAGGGGAAATTTATGTTCCAACCGAATCCCCTAAAGGAGAGCTTGGATTTTTTATTTGTTCCAGAGGAGAGCCTTACCCTTATCGTTTAAAAATACGAACCCCTAGTTTTTTTCATACAGGAATCTTACAGGATTTGTTGCCCGGTCATTATTTGGCAGATGTCGTTACCATTATTGGTAATACAAATATTGTCTTTGGAGAAATTGATAGATGAAGCGATTTGATTTAAGGCATTTAAAAAATGATTTTACAGGACGTTTAAAAGAAATCTTAATAAATGAATTGCAAAAAGATGAAGTTGGAATCTTTTTATTTGAAGTGATAGATTTTGATAATGTCCAAAAAAGTGCGGATATTGTTGATGAATGTGGCTATATACTAATGAATTCTTTGCGCTTTAATGAAGTGGATTGGACAATTGTTGTCAAAAAGGTTTCTTAAGATGAGTAAGACAATCTTTTTTGATGCCTATCTTGCAAATGGTGGGAAGATTACTTATGTTGATGAATATTTAAAACAGCAGGATAATCAACAAGAGGGTATTATTTTATTGGGTGGTTTTATTCAAGAGTTTTTTAATTTACTACCCAATTTACATTCCCAAAATAAAGAAATTTTTTTATTGCACCCTTTGAATTTTTGTAGGGACACTTCTATTAAACAGATTCTTTATGAGGTAGAGTGCGAAGAAGCAGTTATTGCTCTTTTGGCAATGTATTTGATTACCCAAACCAATGAGGAAGTTTTAGAATTTAAAAAAAATCTTGATGTTGGCTATCTCGCATCAGAATCCAATTTATCCGAAGAGGAATTAGAAGTTATCCAAAAGGTTTTTGTGAAATCTTTTAAGAAAACTCTAGTGATAGGAGAGGATTTTTATAATTCCAAAAAGGTTGAAAATATTGCTAGGATTTTAGCTTTAATGAGTCAAGACTTAGCTATTGAAATAGTATTTTTAGAGGCGATAAAAGTGCAAACAAGTGCGGTTAAGAAACCCATTAGTAATATTAATGAGGTATATGGAATAGATGGGATGGTGGTTTATATCCAAGCGAGAAATTCTATTGCATCTCCTTATCTTGAAGCTTCTAAGCAATTTGCTGTAGTTGGGAAGGTTTGTAATAATCAAGTTATTGATATTCAAATGGATAATAGGAATTTAAAGGTTTCTTTCATTGAAAATCAATTTATAAAGGGAATGATAGGGATTTTATGGGTGCCAAAAAAAGAAAAAAATAGTTATTGTTATAAGAAAATTAGCATAAATAAGGTGGCATAATGAATCAGGTAAAAATCAAAATTGATGGTTATGAGATTGAGTGTAACGAGGGAGAGAGCATTTTAAATGTAGCAAGAGCAAATGGAGTATTTATTCCCGCTATTTGTTACCTTACTTCGTGTTCTCCTACTTTGGCTTGTAAAATGTGTATGGTAGAAGTTGGCGGAAAGAGAGTTTATGCCTGTAACGCTAAGGTAAAAGATGGCTTAGAAGTTATCGTAAATACTCCAGAAATCGAACAAGAACGTAAAGCAATTATGCAAGCTTATGATGTAAATCACCCTTTACAATGTGGTGTTTGCGACAAAAGTGGAGAATGTGAATTACAAAATTATACGCATTATGTGGGAGTGAATTCTCAAGAATATGCTCTAAAAGATGAATATAAAGCTTTTGATAGTTGGGGAAAGACGGTTTATGATCCTAATTTATGTATTGTTTGCGAACGTTGCGTAACACTTTGTAAAGATAAAATTGGAAAGTCTCACATCAAAGCTCTTAAACACGATGGTAATATGCCTTCCAAAGAATACAAAGATATGATGCCAAAAGATGCTTATAGTGTTTGGACTAAGTTTAAAAAATCTTTAATTGGTCTTAGTGGGGAAGGGGATTGCGGGGATTGTGGAGAGTGTGCAAGTGTTTGTCCTGTTGGGGCGCTTAGTATCGGGCATTTTCAATACCGTTCTAATGCGTGGGAATTACATAAGATTTCAAGTAGTTGTGTGCATTGTGCTAATGGTTGCCCTATTGAATATGAAGTGAAACAAGCGGGTATTGGAGGGTTTCAAAAGCAAGTTTATCGTGTTACTAGTGATTGGAATTTTGCTACATTATGCCCTGCTGGGAGATTAGCTTTTGATGTGAATAATCAGGAAATACAAAAAGACGAGAATGCTTTTAGGGCTACCATAGCGGCTTTTAAAGAGGCACATACCATTGCTTTTAGAGGGAATATTAGCAACGAAGAAGCTTTAATTCTTCAGTATTTGAAAGAAAAAATGGGCTATAAGCTTTTATGTGATGAAGTAAAAGATTTTTCGAGTTTCCTTAAAGTTTTCTCATCTACATCGGGAAATTTAGGAGAAGCTACCCAAAAGGACATTGTAGATAGCACCTTAGTAATTTGCTTTGGTGGTGCTATGAGTTATGATATGCCAGTGGTTACTCATTTTATTAATAATGCTATGAAGCAAAACAAGGGTGCGACTTTAGCTTATTTTCATACTATGGAAGATTGTGTCGCTAATAACTTTGTAAAACCTGCAAATCTCATTAAAGGCATTTATAAACCAGATTCCGAAGAGGCGTTTGCGCTTTTATTAGCAAGCATTTGTATCCCAGAAGACAAGAGAGTGGAATCTCTAAAAAAACAGATTGAAAATTATCAAACTACGATTGAAAAAGAAGTAGAAAAAGAAGTTAAGACAAAAGTTAAAATCCCAGAACTTGATGAGAATGGAAATGTAGTTTTAGATGAAGAGGGAAAAGAGAAAATCATAGAAAAAGAAGAAACCAATAAGGTTAAAGAAACCATTACTATTTCAAGCAGTCAGCTTATTGATTATTGTTCTAAAGATTTATTGGAAACTATAGAATCCTTAAAACAATCTTTAAATGATGCTAAAAGTCCAATTTTAGTTATTGGGTTTGATCTTTATAATGCCCCAAATGCTACCAATATCGCTAGAATCTTAGGAATGATTGAGAGATATTCGGAAGTTAAGATTTTATTGCTTGCGCCTACAACCAATGCCTTAGGAATATCGCTTATTTGTGAATTAGATGAAGAAAAAAAGGGATATTGCATAGGTTATAATACAAAAGGGGATTATAGGATTGGAAGTGATAGTGAGAATATGCTTATAATGCCTTATTTAAATGAACAAGAAGGAACATTAGTTAATATTGACAAAAGGGTGATTCCTATATCTCCTGCAACCCCTTATTATGGTTATGAGCTTAATGATATTGCTAAGGAATTGTGTTTGGATTATGAAAATACTATTGATTATACCCCATTGCTTCCTTTAGAAAAGGGATTTAAATCGGTAGAATATGATGATTTAGAATATGGTTTTGCAAATGATGGCACAGAAATACGTGGATATTTATTGAATGCTGATTATCCTATGGAAGAAAATGTTGAAATCCAACTTGTAGAATTAAAGCCATTACAAGAATATAATCTTTATATAAGAAACCCTATGGCGCATTTTTCTAAACAGACTCTAAAATCCCAATATATTGATTCTAAAAATGGTTTGCAAATTTCTTCTTCTTTGGCTCAAAAACTCCAATTAAATACCAATGATGGAGTGGAAATAAGCTTTGATGATGAAAAAGTCCTGCAAACACAAGTTATTATTGATTTAGGTATGGAAGGTGATTTTATGGCACTTGGTGATTGTGAGTTTGAGGAGTTTGTCGGAAGCTCCCGCTATCTTAAAGCTTCTATAAAGGTTGTTTGATGTTGGTTTATGTGATTGAAACTTTGGTTAAAATCTTGTTGGTGGTATTAATATTTTCTGCATTAGGTGGTTTTACTACCTATATAGAACGTAAGGTATTAGCTTTTTTTCAAAGACGTTTGGGTCCTACAATGGTTGGACCTTTTGGGGTTTTGCAGATTTTAGCAGATGGAATTAAGCTTTTTACCAAAGAAGATATTGTTCCTAGCGGTGCTAATCCTATTATTTTTAGAATAGCACCCGCAATTACTGCTGCAACAGCTTTTATTGCTATGGCACCCATTCCATTTTTTCCAGAATTTGAAGTTTTTGGAATGACAATACAACCTATTATTTCTGATATTAATGTGGGGATTCTTTTTGTGCTTGGTGTTGGCGCAGCTGGTCTTTATGGTCCTCTTTTAGGAGGGATTAGTGCTAATAGTAAATACTCTCTTTTAGGAGCAGCTAGGGCAACTATACAGCTTTTGAGTTTTGAAGTGGTTTCTGGATTGTCGCTTTTAGCTCCTATTATGCTTGTTGGTTCTTTGTCGCTTATTGACATTAATAATTATCAAGGTGGTGGTATTGGTAATTGGTTAATATTTTCACAGCCTTTAGCATTTTTATTATTTTTAATTGCAGGATATGCGGAATTAAACAGAACGCCCTTTGATTTATTAGAACACGAGGCAGAAATTGTCGCAGGATATGCAACAGAATACTCTGGAATGCGTTGGGGAATGTTTTTTATTGGTGAGTATGCAAATATGATTGCGCTCTCTTTTATTGTTTCTCTTTTATTCTTGGGTGGATTTAATCCTTTATGGTTTATCCCCGGTGGCATTGCTATTATTTTAAAGGTTATGTTTTTTATCTTTTTGTTTATGTGGGCTAGGGCTGCTTATCCTCATATTAGACCAGATCAACTTATGGGATTATGTTGGCGAGTTTTATTTCCTCTAGCACTTTTAAATGTTTTAATAACAGGTTTTGTAGTTTTAGGAGGTGGATTGTGAGTAAGTATGTGAAAATTGTAGATAAGCAAAAGCCATTAAGTGATGGACAAAGATTTGTTCGGTTTTGGAATCGGGCTTTCAAGGGAGAGATGCTTGTAGGGTTATGGTTGGTTTTAAAAGAGTTTTGTAAGGCTCAAATCCACACCGTGCAATATCCTTTGGAAAAATTACCTATTAGTCCTAGATATAGGGCTGTGCATGAGTTAAAAAGACTTTTAGAAAGTGGGAATGAACGTTGTATTGGTTGTGGATTATGTGAGAAAATTTGTGTTGCTAATTGTATTAGGATGGAAACAAGTTATGGTGAGGATAAGCGCAAAAGGGTGAGCGAATATACGATTAATTTTGGACGTTGTATTTATTGCGGTTTGTGTGCTGAAGTGTGTCCAGAGCTTGCCATTGTCCATGGTGGTAGGTATGAAAATGCTTGTGAGCAAAGGGCGTCTTTTTCTTTGAAGCAAGATATGCTAACTCCTCTTGATAAAGTTTTAAATGGTCAAGATTGTGAATATGATGGAGTAGGCAGTGTTAGTATTGATGCGGATTCAAAAATAAAAATTACTCCATTGAAATATTTACAAAAGGAAGAAAATGTTTGAGGCTATTGCTTTTTATACTTTTTGCGCTTTGACTTTGGCAATGTTTTTGGTGGTAGTTACTACAAGGAATATTCTTTATGCCCTTAGTGCATTAGCAGCAGGAATGATATTTATCTCTGCTTTCTTTTTCTTGCTTGAAGCAGAGTTTTTGGGAGTTGTGCAAGTTGTTGTTTATACAGGGGCGGTTATTGCGCTTTATGCTTTTGCTATGATGTTTTTTGATACACAAAATTTACAAAATGAAAAAATTGAAAATCCTAAAATTTTATTTTTATTGAGTGGAATGGGTGCGTTATTACTTGTTATTATTGTCATAGCACCTATTATTGGGGAGAATCTCGTTCAAATTATTCCTTCACTACCTCCACAAGAAAATGTGGGAAATGTTCAAATGGTGGGCTATGTGCTTTTTACGAAGTTTTTAATACCTTTTGAAATTGCCGCTATTATGCTTTTGGTAGCGATGATAGCAGGAATCATTTTGGCAAGTAAGGGTATGAAATATTCTTTAACTTTAGGGGAGAGTGAAAATAATAAAGAGGAATTAAAATGATAACGCTTAATCATTATTTAATTATGTCTGCTTTGATGTTTATAATAGGTGTTTTTGGAATCTTAAGACGCAAAAATATTTTGATGCTGTTTTTTGCAACAGAAATTTTATTAAGCTCTGTGAATGTAGGTTTAGTGGCTGTTGGTTATTACTTGGGGGATTTAAATGGACAGCTTTTTGCCTTTTTTATTTTAGCTATTGCTGCAAGTGAAGTTGCTGTTGGCGTGGGATTGCTTATTGGTTGGTATAAGAAATATCATACGCTTGATTTAGATTCACTTCAAATTATGAAAGGCTAGAAATGGAAGCTTTTTTATATAGTGCTTTATTTGCTCCATTGATTGGTTCGGTTTTTGGGATCCCCTTTGCTACAAGAGAAAAAGTTTTAAGTGTTGCTATTTTTGCTTCTTTAATGATTGGCGTTTCTTTTTTCTGCTCTTTATTCCTCTTTGTTTATACATTTCAAAATGGAATCTTGAAATCCGTGTTAATGGACTGGATTGGTGCAGGAGGGCTTTATATTCCCTTTGGTTTTTTAGTTGATGGTGTAACTGCTACAATGATGATAGTTGTAACCTTAGTTTCTTTGTGTGTGCATATTTATGCAATAGGCTATATGAAGCACGATGAAAGTTTTAATCGCTTCTTTATTTATTTAAGTGCTTTTGTGTTTTCTATGCTTATTTTGGTGGTTAGTGATAATTTTGCTGGTCTATTTATCGGTTGGGAAGGTGTTGGGCTATGTTCTTGGATGTTGATTGGATTTTGGTATCAAAGGGATAGCGCAACTTTTGCTGCTAATGAAGCTTTTATTATGAATCGTATAGCTGATTTGGGAATGTTGCTTGGAATATTTTTGATATATTGGACTTTTGGAAGTTTAACCTATGAAGAAGTGTTTAATAATATTTATGAAGCACCTAAGGGAATCTTGAGTGCTATTGGTATTTTATTATTCGTAGGAGCTATGGGAAAAAGTGCTCAATTTCCCTTGCATACTTGGTTAGCTGATGCAATGGAAGGTCCAACTCCTGTTTCAGCACTTATTCACGCAGCCACTATGGTAACAGCTGGGGTTTATTTAGTGATTAGAGCAAGCCCTCTTTATCTAATGATACCAGAGATTGGATTTGCGATTGCTTCTTTGGGAGCCTTTGTTGCAGTATTTGCAGCAAGTATGGCTTTGGTTAATCGTGATTTAAAAAGGATTATTGCTTATTCTACGCTTTCACAGCTAGGATATATGTTCGTAGCAGCTGGTTTAGAGGCTTATTGGATAGCACTTTTTCATTTAGCAACCCACGCATTTTTTAAATCTTTGTTGTTTTTGGGTGCTGGGAATGTTATGCACGCTATGAATGATAAATTAGATATTAGCAAAATGGGGGCTTTATATCAGCCTTTGAAATATACAGCAATTTTGATGATATTAGCCTCGATTGCACTAGCTGGTATTTATCCTTTCTCTGGATTTTTCTCTAAAGATAAAATCTTAGAAGTAGCTTTTGGAAGTGAGGCTTATATACTTTGGGGAATGTTGCTTTTGGGAGCATTTTTAACCGCATTTTACAGCTTTAGATTGATTATGCTTGTTTTCTTTGGGGAGAAAAAACACCAAGAACATCCTCACGAGGCTTATTCTTATATGCTTTATGCAATGTTGCCGCTTGGTGTATTGGCAGTTTTTAGTGGATTTTTTGAATCTTTTTTTCATCATTTTATTACGCACACGCTACCTGATTTTGACGCCAAGCTTGATAGCCAAATAGTCTGGAATCTTATTTATATTACTTCTTTTGTTGCGTTAGCGGGAATTATTTTTGCGATTATTAAATACTATAAAGGTGGCTTTTCTCCTTATTGGGAGCAAACTTTTATCTATAAGCTTTTATTTAATCAATATTATATCCCTTATTTGTATGAAAAGATTTTTATTCAAAGCTTTATTAAGCTTTCAAAGTTTTTTTGGTGGCAAATTGATAAAAAAGTTATTGACTTTATCGTCGATGGTATCGCCTATATGCTTAATGGAGCTGGTTTTAGGTTAAGAATTATTCAAAGTGGCAATCTTTCTCATATGCTTAGAATAATGTTTTTTGGATTAATTCTTTTGTTGTTATTTATATTTATATCTTAAGGAGAGAACTATGGAACATCTTTTAACATTACTTATTTTCTTTCCTTTTTTGGCTGCTATGTTGGCAATTGTTATTAGGAGCAATCTTAAGGCTTATGCGATTATTGTAAGTGTTATTGAATTATCTTTGGCGATTTTACTTTGGATGAGCTTTGATAGTAAGGCTGATGGTTTTCAGTTTGTTTCCTCTTTTCCTCTAGTAGAGAGTTTTGGTATTCATTATCTAGTAGGGGTTGATGGAATTTCATTATTTTTGATTGTGTTAAGTGCCTTTATTAGTCTTATTGGCTTTATTTACCTTAATGAAAAAAATGAAGTTAAAAAGCTGATTATTTCTTTGCTATTTTTAGAGAGTATTATGATAGGTGTTTTTTGCGCACTTGATATGATTGTATTTTATATTTTTTGGGAGCTTTCTTTGATTCCTATGTTGTATATCATAGGTGCTTGGGGTAGTGGAAGTAGAATTTATGCTGCTGTGAAGTTTTTTCTTTATACCTTTTTGGGTTCTTTGATAATGTTGATAGGTATTTTATATCTAGCCTATTATTACTATCAAATGAGTGGGGGTATATGGACTTTTTCTCTTTTGCAATGGTATAGCATAGATAGTATTCCTAGAGATTTACAACTCTGGTTATTTGTAGCATTTTTTTGTGGCTTGGCTGTCAAAGTCCCTATGTTTCCTTTCCATACTTGGTTGCCTTATGCACACGGGCAAGCTCCTACGATTGGTTCAGTTATTTTAGCGGCTGTTTTGTTAAAAATGGGGACTTATGGTTTCGTCCGCTTTTCACTACCACTTTTTCCTGATGCAAGCATAGTTTTTCTTATTCCTGTGGCTATTTTATCGTTAATTATGGTTATTTATGGAGCTATGGTGGCTTTTGCTCAAGAAGATATGAAACAAGTTATTGCTTATAGTTCTATTTCTCATATGGGTGTTATTATGATAGGAATCTTTTCTTTGAATACCGAAGGGATTGCTGGTTCTATATTTTTTATGTTAAGCCACGGGATTATTAGTGGGGCTTTATTTATGCTTGTTGGCGTGATTTATGATAGACGACATACCAAGCTTATTAGTGATTTTGGTGGATTGACAAAAGTTATGCCAAATTATGCAGTAATTTTTGGAGTTATGATGATGGCATCTGCTGGTTTGCCTTTGACTATGGGATTTGTCGGAGAGTTTTTATCACTTTTAGGGTTTTTTGCTATCTCTCCTATTATTTCGGGAATCGCTGGAATTAGTATTATTGTTGGCGCGATTTATATGCTGTATTTGTATAAAAGGGTTTTTTATGGAGAATTAAAAAATGAAGAAAATTTTAAACTAAAAGATTTAGACAAGAGGGAGATAACGGCTTTATTGCCGCTTGTAGCTATTGTTTTGTGGCTTGGAATTTATCCTAAACCGCTTTTAGAACCTATTAGTAAAGGAGTGGAGAATATGCTGAATATCGCTCATTTAAGGATAGTAGATGAAAAAAATTTGGAGTTTTTAAATGTGGTATCAAAACAGGATATGCCAAATATTCAAGAGGAGGTAGTCAATGTCGGAAGTTTTTAATATTTCATTAGAGAGTTTAAATTTCTTTGCTATTATGCCAATGTTGATTGCTGTTGCAGGTGCTATTATTATTTTAGTCGTTGATTTATGCATTAAGGATTCTAATAAGCAACTTTATACAATACTCACCCTTTTATTCTTAATACTTGATTTAGGGTATATCGTATTTTTAAACTTTGACTTTTCTTTGGCTTTCTTTGATTTGATTTTGATTGATGGGTTATCACTTTTAGGACAGGTAATTTTATTAACTGCCGCTATTTTGTTTATTCCTTTAACCCTTAATCATAATAAATTTCACGAATTTGAATATCCTGAATATTATGCGCTTTTTTTGTTTTTATGTGCAGGATTCCAGTTTATGATGAGTAGTGATCATCTCATTGTTATTCTTTTGGGATTGGAAGTAGCTTCTTTGGTGCTTTATACACTTATTGCTATGCACAATAGAAAAACTGCCTTTGAGGCGGCTATTAAATATTTTACAATGGGTGCTTTATCGGCTGGTTGTTTTGCTTATGGTGCAATGTTATTATATGCCGCAACAGGGTATTTGGATTTAAGCAGTATCGTTGCGGTTTTGCAAGAAAACGATTATGAGCCTTTTTATTTGGTCTTAGCGGGTGTTTCGTTTTTTATTGTTGCGCTTGGCTTTAAGTGTTCATTAGTGCCTTTTCATACTTGGACTCCTGATGTTTATGAGGGGTCTAATGCTTTTTTGGCTGGTTTTATGTCTATTGCCCCAAAAATCGCAGCTTTAATCGTTTCTATTAGGATTTTTAGTTCTTTTGTTGATTATGTTTTTTGGGTGCATTCTGTCTTTTATATCTTGATTATTGTTACAATCACTTTGCCAAACCTTATAGCTTTAACACAAAAAGATGTGAAAAGAATGTTAGCTTATAGTTCTATTTCACACGCTGGATTTGCTTTTAGTGCTATTTTAATTGGCGATGATATGGCTTATAGTGCATTGTTTTTATATTGGATTTTATTTTTATTTACAAATTTAGGTATTTTTGGAATGCTTTGGATATCCCGCTCAAAAGGGCAGATATGGGATACGCAATATGACCATACTTATGAAAAATTTTCGGGACTTATAAAATTATCTCCTCTTGCAGCAGTAATTATGGGCTTATTGATGTTGGCTCTTGCTGGTATTCCACCCTTTTCATTATTTTGGGGAAAAATTTATTTAATAGGTGCAGCTATTTCTAATGATTATTTGCTTTTGGCTATTGTAATGGCTATTAATAGTGCTATTGCTGCTTATTACTATTTAAAGCTAATTGTTTATATGTTTTTAAAACAGCCTATCATCCAAGATGGCAGTATTTATTTGCAAAATGCCACTTTACCATTGAAGATTATTGTTGGAATTGCTGTTTTTTGTGTTTGTGTTTCTATGTTTTTTGTTGATAAAATTTTATTTGTCGTTAGTGGATTATTGGTTATTTAAAGCTTTAGGGAGAGGGATTAGTTACCCCTAAAGGATTTAATAGCCTCATTAACAGATGCGTTAATGGCATTTATTAATGTGTGTTCGATTTGTGGAGAAGTTAAAGTGGTGAATTTACCAATGCTAAGATATTTGGTATTTTGGTTCCCAAGTGTAGATTTTCCATTAAAAATTCTTGTTTCATTGGGTTTATGAAAAGCCAATTTAATTTCTATAATAGCTTCATTATGAGAGCTTAAACTAAGAAAATTTCCTTGCATTGTTTGGTTATTAATGCTTCCAAAAAGAACTTCTAGGGAATATACATTATCATCAAGGATTGACTCTTCTTTAAAACAACCACTTTCTCCAAAAGCTGTTTTTAAGAGGTTTTTAATCGTATTTTCTTGAATGTCTAAATGGTTGAATTCTCCTTTTGCAATATAATCAAATTGGTAAGAAACAATAGGTTCTTTGCAAGATTGATTAACATCAACATTAAGTATTAAATTTGGTTTTTGCGAACAAGCATTTAGTAATAAAAAACATATTGAACTAAAAGCCATCAAAGATACTTTTTTCATCGTGGTTTCCTCGAAAAAGGTAGATAATTCTAATTTTAACATAATTGTTACTAGAATGATACAAATTAAGAATGAATGATCTAGCGATAGACAGGTTTTTCATTGGGGTATAGTCTGATTTTAGAGGAGATTATAAAATTTTTAAAAGAAGGTTATTTTATGTAGGAAGCAGGGTTTTAGATTGAATGTTTTACCAAAAGAGTAGGGGGGAGTATTGTAATTAGTGTTTCTCTCTCCACTCTCTTACTATCCTCTTAGATTCTATTAAATAAAACCATAGTATGCCCCCCCCCCCCATTATAATTAGTATTATTTGCTATAAAGGGAAGAGGAAATTTAAAGAAGTTTTGTTTATAAGCTTTTATTAATGCTTCTCCTAACTTATAAGAAAGAGTTGTTTTTATTTTTAAAGATTCTTTATAATCAGAATAAGATTCTAAAGGAGGAAGTTTTAATTTAGGATTCTTGTTTATTTTTTCTTGGTATTGTTTTTGTTCTTTATTGTGTTTATCTTTAATATAAGATAAGACATAAGGCATTCTTATATATCCTAAAAGACTTTTAGAATTTAGAATCATTGCCTCTCCTAGTTTATAAGCTAGGTGAGATTTAAGGCGGGAGGAGGCAGTGCCATAGTTTGCTCTCATTTCAATGATTTTTAGCTTTGTGTTTAATATAGAATTTTGTAATTGCGAATTGTTAATAGTGTGGTATTTTTCTCTCAAGACTCTTTGAATCCACAATAAAATTTCCCCTTTTGAACTCTTAGAGAATGGTTTGATGTTGTTTTCATATTCTTCATCAATGAACACACAAATTGTATGAGAAATATGCATAGGATCTTTATAGATTCTTGAAAATTCCAATAACGAACATTCTAAATAATGCTTTAAAAAGGCTTTTTTCAGTAAAGATTGTAATTTATTGTCCGATAATTTTTGTATAAAATCTACTAATCTTTCGACATAGATTAATACACTAGCAGCTTTAAAATAGGCTTTGGTTTGTTCATAATTATCTTTAAAATCCTCACATAAAAAATTAAAATATGGAGATATTTGTTCTTTGGTAACTTTTCTATTATGGTTACTTGTAGAGTTTGGTCTTGTTCTATAATAATACAGGGTTTTGTTTAAGATATAAATTTTTTCTGCTCTTGTGAAAAGTTCTATGCCAAAAATATGATCTTCAAAAATAATATGATTTATAAAGTGTAGCTTGTAATTTTTAAAAAGTTTAAAATCAGCCATAAAGAAGTTTGCATTCCAAAAATAACCTATACCTTTTTCTATCATTCTTTCCAACCATTCTATATTAGTTATTGTTGTATTGCATTCAAAATCAAGCCTTGATTTACCAAACCATCCAATTCCATACCATACCAAATCTACCCCATTAATTTTTTCAAGGCAAGATTCAACACAATCTAAAGCCCAATAATCATCACTATCTAAAAACATTAAATAATCAATATCTGAAACTTGAAATTTTTTGAAATTTAAAGTTTTAAAAGCGTTTTTGTTTCTCATAACTTTTAAGTTGTCCTCACCACTCTCAACTTCAAATGTATAAAAACTCTCTTTATCATCAATAAGCTCAAATTCATATTCTTTTTTAAAAAAATTTATTCCTACATTTCTAGCACTGCCTTGCCCTCCATTGTTTTTATTAAAAAGGATAATCCTATCATCATACAATGCATATTCTTTGGCAATTTCAAAAGAAGAATCAGAAGAACCATCATTAACCAAAACAATTACTAAATGGGTGTAAGTTTGATTTACCACCGAATCTAAACATTCTCTTAAATATTTTTCTACATTATAAATTGGGATAATCACACCAATTTTTTTATTATTGTTGATGGTTGTTATCATTCTATCTCCTATTTGGTTATGCAGCAAATTTATTTTGCCCCCCCCCCCAATAATTCCTTATTTCACGATTCCAATTAATATTTTTTCTAATTATTATTGCAGGGATTCCTCCATAGCAACAATATGAGGATAATAAAGGTTTTGTTACGAGAGATTTTGTTGCAACGACACAATTATCGGCTACACTAGAATTATTTAGAAAAGTTACATCCTCACATATCCAACAATGATTGCCTATCCTCACATCTCCTCCCTTATTCACTCTTTCTCCATTTGAGAGATCATAAATTGAGTGATTGTCAGTTGTCGTTAGTTTAATATTATTGGCAAAGAGGCAATCTTCCCCTATTGATATATGTGTATTTTCTTCACCACATATTAAACTTATATTTCCATTGAAAAAACTTTTTGAAGAAATTTTTATTGAACAATTATTAGCACTCGCTCCTATACCACCAGCAAAGAAACTTAATGACATATTGTGATTGATAATCACTGCATCTCCAATTTCTATATTATTATTGTTTCCAGATATGTGTATGTTAAGTTTTCCTCTTTGGGTGATTTTAACTTGGGCTATTTTTATTGTGTTATTATCGCCAGATATTGATATAGTCATATTATCAAAAAATTGAAATTCATCATCAAGAAAAATAACATTATTTATTCCAAAAAATTTTATTTTAGAAAAATGTTGGCTATTTTCCGAATCAATTTTCATTTTTTAAACCTTTTTTTAAAAAAATCTATAAAAAATAAATGAGGTTTTCTAAGAAGTTTTTTCAACTTTTTGTTTTTTTTGGTATTCGTGGTTATGGGTTGTTTCGAAAGAGGAAAGAGATGATTTTTGTCACAAAAAGATAAAGAGTAAATATTTTCACTAATTTTAAAATCACCATAAATACTATCTATTGTATCGCAATAATTGTTTGCAAATTGTTCTAATGTCAGATGAGATTGATAAAGCTTGAAATTATTTTCACCCATTGTGCCAATCTCATTATCGCTTAAAGATACAAATTTATTAATAGCTTCAATTAAAGAATCCACACTCTCACTTTGTATATACAACATACCATTAGTTTTATTTTCAAGCCATCTATAACCTCCTACATAAGAGCAAATTAATGGTTTTTTAAGAGATAAAATTTCTATCATACTCAAATCAAATAAAGAGGCTCTATTAGGACATAAACAACAATCTGCCATATTGATAAAATCCTGAGGATTCTGTGTATATGGGATTTGAATATATTGTTTGGAATGAATAGGGATTTCTCCCGTCTCTCCCACAACAAGAAAATAAATATCATCACTATGGGTTAAAATCTTCTGTGCCGCTTGTATTAAAATATCATATCCCCTTACATCAATAAATCTACCCAGATATAAAAAAACTTTTGCCTTAGCTGGAATTTTGAGTTTAGCTCTTAGGAGATTTTTGTTTTCGATAATATTTTTAGTTTTTGTTCCTGTTGGGCAAAAATATATTTTTTTGTTTTTTATAAGTTTTGGAAAATCATTCCATAATTTATAGTATCCTTCCAGACTTTCTTCGCTTGGAAAAAACAAACAATCAGCTAAAGTAAAAGCCCATTTATCCCTTTCATTTAAATAATAAAAAAACATATTTTTGTCATCATTACGCCACTTTACAGTCCGACAAGTAAGATACATATCCTCCATTGTGGGTTGATAGGGATTATGCGTGGTTAAAATCTTTACTACCCTTGACTCTATGCCTTTTTTTACCAAGGCATTATAGAGAGGTAAAAAGTTATAAGCACCGTGGATATGAATAGAACTTATTTCATTGGCTTTGATTTTATCAAATTCACTTTGCGGAATAATATCTTTGAACCATCTTTGTCTTTGCTGTAAAAGATTTTTGGATACGGTTTTGATTTTATAATCTTGTGTATATTGAAATCTGCTATCAGTGCAATTTTTTAACAAATCATTGGTTTTATTTTCACTAGGAAATACAAATTCGCATTTTATACCTTGTTTTGTAAGTTGATTTTGATTAAATAAAGTAAATGCTTCAAATAAAGATGAGAGATAGCCAACACTCCCACCTTTATTTGTATCATATTTTTGATGACAATGTATATAATGAGTGAGCATTAGCAAAACCTACACTTTAATTTGCGCATTCTGTTTAAAACAAAATCTTTAAAAAATAAAAACGGACGTTCTTTAAGTTTTTTAAGTTTTCTTTGTTTTATAAACTGGCTTTGCGGTGTTTTTAAAAGAGTTTTTATTATTTGTTGCTCTTCTATGTATAGAGCAAAAAAACATTCTTTATCAAGAGTCATCATAGCATTGGTATGAATATGATATTTTTTGCAATTTGATAATTTTTCTTTTGTGTTTTCAAGCACATAAGCAATATAAGTATCGATTTTTTCATCATTATTTAAATTTTCAAGACTAAAAATATTTTCTAGCTTATTAATATCTTCTTTTTTATTGGTATCTGAAAAATAAATTTTTACTTCTTCTAAACCAAGTTTTTTCATTATTTGCACCAAAAAATAAAATTGTTTTTCATCTCCTATCAAATGATAAGAATCATATTGGTTAAAATCAAGAAGTGCAAGTTGGCTTAAAGATAAGGGCGTATTTTGTTTTATCTCAATATCTTTTATTTGACTTTTTTCTATAATTTCTTGTCCAAATTGTCTGATGCAAGTTTGCGAGTCTTCAAGAATATACTCTTGTGAAAAAATAACATTGACCAAAAGTTTGTTTTGCTCTATTAACTTAAAATTAAAAAAATGTTTGCTATCAGTCGGAAGTATAATGCAATGTTTTAGCATAATGTAATCCTCTTATTTAGAATAAGCTCATCAAATATTTCTCTCTCTTTTGTCCAGTTATGAAAAAGAATTTTTGTGCCTATGTGTGGATCTGTTTTAAAATAATGTTTCACTCCTTCATTTTGCTCTTTTAAATCAAAACCAACACAAGAAATCCCTTTGGTTATATCCTTATGTTTTAATAAATACAAAATCATAATAAGCCCCATTGAAAGCGTTCTAAGATTACTTATTTCTAAAAATTCGCAAGTTGCAATTTGAAAAAATGGGATACCTAGTAAATTTAGCTTTAAAATTTGAGTCTTGTTCATACGAGATATAATTTGCGTAGAATCATTGCTAATAATAAAATCAAATTTTGTTATTTTCCTTTGATAAAGACTTGCAAAATTTGGAGATATAGCCCAAATATTTGTTTGACTTCCATAATCTTTTTCAAATCCTTGAGTTGCAAAATTATTAAATCTTATTACCACATCAAAAGAATCAATCATTTTTCCTTTGCTTTTTCCAAGTTCCACAGGTGAGTTTCCAACAACCATAATTTTTTTATTTTCTATATAATTTAGAAATTTTTCTTCATTATCATCTCTTAGAGAAGCCAATTTTTTATTGAGTTGGATAAAAGGAGTTTGAGGCAAATTAATGGCTGTCTCATCATAAAAATTTTCTAAAACCTCCATAGCATCACCCCTAAGTTTTAGAATGGGGGTTGTAAGTTCATTCTTTAAACTTTTTTTCAAAATTATAGACATATAAGCAAGAAGTTTTGGGTAGGTAAAACATAGAGTATTACCATCATAACTATGGAGCAGTTTTAATAAAACTTCTACAACTTGGGAATTAAAACGCATTTGTGGGATATTCATAAAATAGTCTAATTCAAATTCTAATTTACCCAAGCATCTGCGTTCAAAATTCAAATTTTGAAAAAGCAAAAGCTCATAAGAGAAAAAGGATAAAATCTCTTCATAGCTTGCATTAAGACAAAAAGAACGAATACCTGTTAAAGTCCAAAAATTGTTTTCTTGTTTTTGTGGAATTTCTACATCAATTTTGCCTGTATTAAAACCACACTCTTCTAAAGAATTTTTTATAGCAAGATTGGCAATGCTTTCTTTTGCGTTTAAAAAAGTTTCTAAAAATGTAGATATTTTTTCTAAAGCATCTTTAGCATCCATCATTTGAGCCATCTTATAGCGATGAAGTAAATGCCCTAAAGAATAACCATAAAGATATTTTTTATCAATTCTAAGTTTTTCTTCTTTTTCCTCAACAAATTCAAGCAAATCTTCAATAGCAGGGATTAATTCTGTAAATCTTATAGGATTTGCTACACTTTGTTCGGCTCTACCTCTTGTGTAATAATATTTTGCGCCAATAACTAAACCTATTTTATCGCAAGTTGAAAAAATTTTTGCTACAAAAGGCACATCTTGATAAACTTTGCAGGTTTGGGGCAAGTCAATGCCCATATCTTCAACAAAACCTTTTGAATACAAACACAGCACTATGGCTGTGTTTGTATTCAAAAATCGGTTTTGCAAATCCTGTGTTGTAATTTCACCATTTAAATTTTGGTTGGTATAAGAACTAAGGCAAAGTTGCGAATAATACTCTCTATTTTCTATATAAGCATTATAGCAAACAACTTTATAACCCTTATCTTTAGCTACTTTATAAAGTATGGCATAATAATCCTCATCAACATAGTCATCAGGTTCACATACGGCAAAATATTCCCCTTTTGAATGCTTAATGCCTAAATTTACAGCACAACCATAACCACCATTTTCTTGCGAAAAATACAAAAATCTTTGATCTTGATTTTCTTTTAAAAACTTTTGTATTTCTAAAGCCGTATTATCTGTCGAACCATCATTGATAATAAGAATTTCTATACTTTGCAAACTTTGCTGCTTGAGACTTCTTAAACAACGTATAACATAATCTTCTACATTATAACAAGGCACTATAATAGAAACAGCTACTTTTTCCATTAATGCTTTCTCCTTATACTATCTTTTTTAAAATCCTTATAAATCCAATAAGACTTAAATGGCAACAACAATACTTCCCCTTTATGCCAATTTTGATAAGCCTTCAAAAGGATCAAACCTATATGATAAGATAAATGTTTTTGAACCCTTAGGGATTCATAATAATCACTAAAATTATCCAAATTTAATAATTGGGAATCTTGCTTGTGAGTTTTTAGGAGTTTTTGAATCCTAAAGGGCAACATTAAAAATTGTGAAAAACTTTTGGTGTTGATGATTTGGTTTCCAAGTTTATAGGAGAG
>NZ_FZPJ01000012.1 GCF_900198605.1 Helicobacter mesocricetorum
CTTAGTATTGTAGCATAAATTAAGGCGTTGAATTAAAGAATAAATTAATTAGGATTAAAGATAAGTTTGATTAAAGTTTTCGTAAATTTTTCTAAGGATTCGTTGATGAAAAAGTTATTTTTATTGTTTGTCGCTATTTGTGGAGTATTGGCAAATGCTCAAAACATTAAGATTGGTGTTATATTGCCTATTAGTGGGGCTGTTGGTGGGTTTGGTGAGCTTGGTAAAAGAGGGATTGATTTAGCTTATGCTACACAAAATAAAACAAAAAATGGTGATAAGATTGAAATTGTCCTTGTGGATAACAAAAGTGATAAGATTGAATCTGCTAATGCAATGCAAAAGCTTATTTCTGATGGTGATATTAGTGTTGTTATTGGTCCGATGATTTCAACCAATGCTTTGGCAATGGTAAAGATTGCTAATGATAATAGGATGCCTCTTATTGCGCCTGTCGCTACTAATGGTAGGGTAACTCAAGGCAAGAAGTTTGTCGCAAGAATCGCTTTTGCGGATAGCTTTCAAGGTTTGATTGCTGCTAATTTAGCCTTTAGGGAATTAGGAGCTAGAAAAGCCGCTATTTTGCTTGATAACAGCAGTGATTATTCTATTGGTTTAGCAAAGTCTTTTAAGGGACGATTCGTAAAATTGGGTGGAGAGATTGTGATTGAAACTAGCGCACAAGCTGGAACAAAAGACTTTAGAGCGCAACTTTCAAATATTAAGGCAAAAAATCCTGATGTCTTATATCTCCCTATTTATTATAATGAGGGGGCATTGATTGCTGTGCAAGCTAAACAACTTGGATTAAATGTCCAAACTATTGGTGGGGATGGATTAGCTTCTAATAAAGTGTTTTTTGAAGTAGCCAAGGAAGCAGGAGATGGCTATATGGTAACAGATTATTATTCTCCAAACTCTGTGCAGACACCTAAGGGGATTGCCTTTATTAAAGCTTATGAAGAAAAATATAATGAGCCTGTAAGTAGCTTTGCGGCTATGTTTGCTGATGCTTATGGTGTCGCATTAGAGGCGATTGAGAAGTGCGGAGGCAAAGATAGGATATGTATTAATAGCACGATTCAATTTATACAAGATTATGAGGGTGTTAGTGGTAAGTTTTCTTTAGAAAATGGAGAAGCTATAAGGAGTGCAGTTATTAATGAGGTAAAAGATGGTCAATTAATTTATAAGACAACCATTGAGCCATAGGGAAACTTTTGGATATTGCAACTTTTTTTCAACAATGTATTAATGGATTAAGTTTAGGTAGTATGTATGCTCTAATCGCCATAGGCTATACTATGGTTTATGGCTGTCTGCGGCTTATTAACTTTGCTCACGCTGATATTATGATGGTGGGGACATTTCTAAGCTTTTTTGGTATGAATAGCTTTGGATTGCCTTTTTTTGTTTCTGCTATTTTTGCTATTGCATTGTGTGGATTTTTAGGCATTTTGATTGATAAAGTTGCTTATGTGCCTTTGCGGAATGCCCCTAGAATCTCTATGTTAATCACAGCTATTGGCGTTAGTTTCTTTTTAGAAAACCTCTTTAATGTTGTTTTTGGCTCTACTCCTAGATTTTTTGATGCACCAGATTTTTTCTCTCAAACTATTAATTTTTTGGGTTTTAATTTCACAATTATTACCTTGATTGTTCCCATTGTGGCTTTAGTTTTACTCGTGGTTTTGCTTGGTATTCTTTATCGCACTAAGCAGGGTATGGCTATTCGTGCTAGTGCCTTTGATATTCATACCATTGCTTTAATGGGTGTTAATGTGAATACCATCATCGGCTTAGTGTTTGCTATTGGTAGCACTTTAGCAGGAATTGGGGGAATCTTCTATGCTATTTCTTATCCTACTATCGATCCTCTTATGGGGGTTTTAATTGGTCTTAAGGCATTTGCTGCTGCGGTATTAGGAGGGATTGGGAGTGTTGGTGGAGCAATGCTTGGAGGGTTTATTTTGGGTTTTAGTGAAGTTATGGCGATTGCTATTTTTCCAGATCTTGGTGGGTATAAAGATGCCTTTGCTTTTTTGTTTTTGATTTTGGTTCTACTTTTCCGCCCTATTGGTATTATGGGTGATTGGAGATTAGAAAAGAGTAGATTTTAAGGGAGCTAATGTATAGAGCGCAAAATTTTATCAATAATTCTTTGGCTACATTGGGCATACATTTGTTACTTTATAGTGGCACTATCGTGATTTTATTTGCTTTACAAGTATTGCTAGATGATTATTCTTTAAGAATCTTTAATAATATTTTGATTTTTATTATTTTGGCTATTAGTTATAACCTTATTAATGGCGTAACAGGACAGCTCTCTTTAGAGCCTAATGGATTTGTGGCTATTGGTGCTTATATTACAGCATTAATGCTTTTAGATAAGGATTTGAAGTTGGATATGTTTCAGCTTGCCGATCCGCATCCTTTTGTCTTAATCCTATATACTGAATTACTGCCTGCGCTTTTTGTTAGCGGGGTGGTGGCTGCTATTATTGCTATTTTATTATCTTTTCCTGTCTTTCGCGTAAGGGGTGATTATTTAGCCATTGTAACCTTAGGCTTTGGCTTTATTATTAAGATTTTAGCTATTAATAATCCGCAATGGACTAATGGTGCTATTGGATTAAATGAGATTCCTAATAATACAGATTCCGTAGTTGCAGGTATTGGAGAGGTTTTAAAGGCTTTAGCTTCTTCTGATATTCCTCCGTTTTTGCAATCTTTTTTTGGGATGATTTATAAACATTCTTTTGAGAATACTAATATTACTATTCTTTTTTGGAGTGGTATTATTGCTGTGGCATCTACTATTTTAATTTTGCAGATTGTATATTCTAAATTTGGACGCGCTATGAAAGCTGTCAGAGATGATGAAGATGCAGCTATTGCTATGGGGATTAATACTTTTAAAATTAAAACTTTTGCTTTTAGTACGAGTGCATTTTTAGAAGGAGTGGGTGGCGGACTTTTAGCGGTTTGGCTTACGACTATTGATCCTAAAATATTTGGTTTTGAATTAACCTTTCAGCTTTTGATTATTATTGTCTTGGGTGGGCTTGGAAGCACAACAGGTGCAATTTTGGGAGCTATTTTGGTTGTAGGAGGGGGTGAGTGGCTTAGATTTTTAGATGCTCCTTTGGTGTTTGGAGGGTTAGACTTTGGTGCTTATCCGGGACTTCGGATGGTTTTCTTCTCGCTTATTTTGCTTGGCATTATGCTTTTTGCTAGAGAGGGGATTATGGGCAAAAAAGAGTTATGGGATTTAAACCCTAAAAATACTTTTAAAATGTTTGCAAAGACGCGTATTTAAATGGAAAATCTATTAAAGCTTGAAAATATCAGCATTGCATTTGGTGGGTTAAAGGCTATTGATGGTGTTAGTTTTTGTATTAAGAAAAATCAGGTCTTTGGGCTTATTGGTCCAAATGGTGCGGGTAAGACAACAATGTTTAATATTATTACGGCAAATTATAAACCAACTTCTGGGAAGATAACTTTTTTAGGTAAAGATATTTCTAAATGTAAGCCTAATAGCATTGTTAAGCTAGGGATTGCTAGAACTTTTCAAAATATTCGGCTTTTTCATTCTATGAGTGTTTTAGAAAATGTATTAATTGGATTGCATAATACAGCGCATTATACTTTTTTTGAAGCAGCATTTCGCTTTGGAAGATTTTTTAAAGAAGAGCGAAGAATCAAAAAAGAAGCGATAGAGCTTTTAGGATATTTAGGGCTTGGTGATAAGATTTATCAAAACGCTAATGCTCTAAGCTATGGAAATAGCAGAAAAGTTGAAATTGCAAGAGCATTGGCAACAAGACCTCAATTGCTTTTGCTTGATGAACCAGCAGCAGGGATGAATCCTAAGGAAACAGAAGAATTGGGTGAGTTGATTATTAAAATGCAAAAAGATTTTGGGCTAAGTGTATTATTAATCGAACACGATATGCCTTTTGTGAATAAACTTTGTTCTGAAGTTTTGGTGCTTGATTATGGCAAGAAATTATTTAGTGGAAAACCTCAAGAAGCTATTAATCATCCAGAAGTTATTGCGGCTTATTTGGGAGATTATTATGCTAAGGGTTAAGGGTTTAAGGGTTTATTATGGTTTAATTGCCGCTTTAAAGGGTATTAGTTTTCATATAGAAGAACACGAAATCATTGCATTGGTTGGCAGTAATGGTGCGGGTAAGTCTTCCACGCTTAATGGCATTGTGCATAGTGTGAAAACTAAGGGGGAGGTGCAGTTTTTTGGTGTAGATATTACAAGAATCCCAACACATAAGATTGTCCAAAGGGGGATTGCCTTAGTGCCTGAGGGTCGTAGGGTTTTTATGAATTTGAGTGTTGATGAGAACTTAAGAATGGGTGCTTATTATAATGATGAGAATTTTGTAGTTATGAAAGAAAAAATGTATGGGCTTTTTCCTCGATTGAAAGAACGTTACAAGCAAATGGCGGGGACTATGAGTGGAGGAGAGCAACAGATGTTGGCTATTGCAAGGGCTTTAATGGGTGAACCTAAGCTTTTAATGCTTGATGAACCTAGCTTGGGTTTAGCCCCTAAGGTTGTAGGAGAGCTTTTTGAGATATTGCTTCAATTAAGGAATGATGGGATTACTCTTTTGCTAGTCGAACAAAATGCCTTTGCGGCTCTAAAAATAGCTAATCGGGCTTATGTCTTAGAAAATGGACAAATTACCTTAGAAGATAATGCGGAGAATATACTTAATAATCCAGAGATTAAAAGGCATTATTTAGGGGGTTAATTACTTACTTGCAAAAATAAGGCAATAGAATAAGGTAGCTTATTTCTTAATAGATTAATTTATAAAGGGGGGGAGTTTAGAATTTGTGGCTTATAGTTTTTAGAATAAAGTTAATGCTTCTTCTAAAGAATGAATATGGTGTGTTGCATTAGGGACGTAATCTTCTCCTATATAGATTCTATGCTCTATCCCTACATTTAGCCCTGCAATCATATCCGTATCTTTATCCCCAATGATATAGGTTTGGTAGTCTTTTAAGGAGAGGTTGAAATCATCAAGGGCTTGTAAGAGCATACCGCTTTTTGGTTTTCTGCATTCGCAAACTTCATTAGGTGTGTGAGGACAGAAGTAGATTGCATCAAAGGCTATGTTTTTTGGCATAAATCCCTTTTTACGCAAGGGCATCATAAGGCAAGAGGTAATGCAGTTTTGCATATAGGCACTTAGATGATGAAAGTCTTCTTGTGTGAAAATTTTGCGGTTGATTCCAGATTGGTTGGTAATTAGGAAGCATAGGCTATCTTGTTCTTTGAGTTTTAAAAAAAGCTCCATAAAATAAGGGGCGAAATAAAATTCTTCAATTTTATAACCATAAGGAGAATCTTCTAAATTCACAACCCCGTCTCTATCAAAGAAAACAATTTTTCGTTTTTTCATTTAGCGCATAATGCCTAAGAAATTCTGGATTCGTATCGCAAAAAGATAAAAGAGCGGAGTATTAGAAAAGGCAAAAATGAATTTTATGGCATAATCTCCAAGAATGAGCATTAAAACATTGTCCCAAGGCATAACAAACAAAAAGGCAATATGGAAAAAGACTATTGTATCAATGAATTGAGATAATGCCGTGCTTCCAGCACTCCTAAGCCACCATACTTTAGGGAATTTAGACTTTATCCAATAAAAGAGATAAACATCCATTTGTTGGGAGCAGAAAAAAGCAATTATACTAGCAATAGCAATCCTAAATTCTGCTAGAAACAAAGAAGGAATGAAAGCCAATAATATGCCGATTCTGACTATTTTTAATACTTCTGCTTTATTGTAACGTTCTGCTAATATATCTGATAATAAAAAAGTGAAAGGATAGGTAATAGCACCATAGGTAAGAAAATCATTGAGTGGAAATTGCACAAGGTAGTTAGAAGCAATGATTAAAAAGGTAAAGATAAAAATACAAAGAATCTTCACTGCTAAAGGCATAAAAATCTCCAAAGCTTAAGATAATGCTTTATAAATCTTTAGGAAGGTTTATAAAGCATTATCCCTTTTAGGGGGATATTAGATTTTAAAAGGATTTTCTACAACCTTTTTTCTATCTACAATATAAGGGATAAGTGCCATATGTCTTGCGCGTTTGATAGCCACTTCCACGCGCTCTTGCCATTTTTTGGAGTTTCCTGTTAAGCGACGCGGCATAATCTTGTAACGTTCTGATAAAGAATGCTTTAACATATCAATATCTTTGTAGTCAATGAAATCAATTTTTGCTTCTGTGTATCTGCAATATCTTTTAGAATATCTTTTCTTTTCTGCCATATTTTATCCTTTTAAAATGGTATTTCCTCATCATTAATATCTATGACGGGTATTTCTTGTTCTTTTGTTGTGTTTTGGGGTTTTTGTTGTGTGTAATTAGAATTACTTGGTGCTGTATATTCTGGTGTGTAGTTATCCTCTTGGTTGTTTCCATAGGTTTCATTGGGGCTTTGCGACCTCCCTAGCATTTGCATACTTTCTGCTGTAATGCTATGCCTACTCCTTTTTTGCCCATTACTATCCATCCACGATTCTAACACTAAGCGACCCTCTATAAGCACTTGAGAACCTCTTTTTAAATATTGATTTGCCACTTCAGCGGTTCTACCAAAGAGATTCACATCAATAAAACAAGTTTCTTCACCTTGTGTGCCATCTTGTTTTTTGTAGCGACGATTTGTAGCTAACCCTAATTTGGCTAATGCTGAACCATTTGGTAAATATCTTAACTCCACATCACGGGTTAAATTTCCCACTAAAATGACTTTATTAAACATACTAATCCTTATAAGCTTTTAAACTTCTGTTGTATGGGATTGCTCTTTGTTGTCTTCAATTTTTTCCTCTTTGGCTTCTTTGTCTTTGGATTCTTTTAAGCCCATAGGTTTTTTGTTGTGAATAGCTCTATCAACAAGAATCTCCCACGCTTTTTGCTCTTTCTTGCTATCATATTTGATAACAATAAATCGTAAAATATCTTCATTAATGCGATAAAGACGTTCTAACTCTAAGACTAATTTAGGCTCGGCTTTGAAATAAATCACGAAATAATAACCGCGTTTATTTTTTTTAATCTCATAGGCAAGATTTCGCATACCCATATCCAAAGTCGCACTAATTTCTCCACCATTATTTAAAATCGCTGTTTTGTAAAAATCGATTTTTGTTGTGATTTCTTCTTGTGTTAAAGTGGGTTTTACCACAAACATAGTTTCATAAAAACGCATAAAACTCCTTTTGGATTCTGCCCTTTTAAAAGAGCAAGGAATAAACTAGATAACTAGATAGGGGCTTATTCTATTTTAAAATTGCTTCAATTTTAATTAAAACATTTAAAAACCCATTGCCTTTAGTTTTACCTTTAATGGATTCTTCACGCCATTTATTTAATCTATAAAATATTTTTTGGTATTGGGATTCATTAAGGCGAATAGCAAGATTCTTTTTCTTATCTAAAAGGGCTTGAGGGAGTTTATAGCCTAAGACTTCTTCAGAGGTTATATTTCCATAGAGTTTAATATGGGAGGCAAATAAAAAAAGAGTGAAGAAATATCTTTGGATTTCATTAATGAGTGAAACCTCCTCAAAACCTTGCTCTAAAAATTGTTCTAAATGTTGATAATAGGGTCTTTTTGTAAGCAATAATTCTAAAATTTCTTCATAGGCAATATTTCCTAATCCATAGCCTAAGGAATCAACAATTTGTGTATTAATTTCTTCATCAAAAATACAATATTTTCTTAGCTCCGCAAGGGCTAGGTTTAAATCGAAATTTTGTTGCTCTAAAATCTTTTTTAAAAGAAAATCTGAAATTCTAAGTTCAAACTTTGTGGCAAATTCGCGTAAAATGTTTAGGCTTTCTTTTAAATTAGGCTTAAAAAAACGCACTTCAAAAAAATTATCACCTTTAAAGCTTTGAGACATTGCTTTATAATCTTGTGCATATTGTGCAGGGGTTTTGTTATCAGCTTGATAAAATTCTAAGACTAAATGCCCACTTTGGGTTTTTTGTAGGGTTGCTAAAAGAGAGTCTAGCTGTTTTTTGGGGATTTTTTTATCTATTTTAACCCACACAAGTGAAGAATCTCCAAAAAGAGAGCCTTGAGAGAGGCAAGATAGGGCAGATTCATAGTCAAAATCATTAAAATAAAAACTATTTTTTTCACAATCTTGTTCTAAAAGTTTTTGTGCGATTTTCTCTCCATAATATTCTATAAGAAAAGAATCTTCGCCATAAAGTAGAATGGCTCTTATAAGAGTGTTTTTGGCAAGTTTTACTTCAAGTTCTTTTTGATACATTGTTCTTTCTCTTATGGGTTTTGATGTTTTTTATTAATTGTTTTGCTGTTTGTTTTGCCTGTGATTTATGGGGTTTATTCTGTAATTTGTGTGAGAAATAATGAAGTAATTGTTTATTTTCCTCATTGAGATATTCTACGACTTTACCATAAATCTTAGCAGTAGCTAGATTAACCTCTAGGATTTGAATCCTTACTTTTTGGTATTTTGTCCCACAATTCTTTAATGAGATAACTTTAGCACCTATTAGGGGAGGGCTACTTAATGTTACAATGGGAATGTGATTGTTTTGGCTATGGATAATTCCCTCATAACTTTGTCCTATATGTTTAAAGAGGTAACGAGCAAATTTTCTATCTTGAAAATCTTGTTCTATTTTGGCTACCTCTCTTTCTTTTTGGCTTAAATCTTCGCAAAGAGAGGGTAGGGATTCTTTAGAAGAGGGCATTTGTGTTAGTGTGATTTTTTCTTTTAAGATTCTATGGAAGAGCAAATCACTATAACGACGAATAGGGGAAGTAAAATGGCTATAAGCTTTAAAGCCAAGTCCAAAATGTCCTATATTATGGCTTGCATAACTAGCTTGTTCCATAGATTTTACGATAAGTTTATCGACTTCTATGGCTAATTTTGCTTTTTTAGCAGATTTTTGAACTCTCAAGATGGCTTCGTGAAAGGCTTCTGTGGTTTTTGGTATTGTATTATGTTTCCAAAGTCCAAGCATTTTTAATTCCAAAAATAGAGCTTTAATATTTTGGGGTTTTGGTTTTGGGTGGATTCGATAAATTCCAAGAGTAGAATCTTTTTGAGAGGTTTTTTGTTCAAGCATTTCTGCACTTTGTATATTGGCTAAGAGCATACATTCTTCAACAAGTTGGTGAGAGAGTGTTTGATACTTTAAATGGGCAGATTTTAATTCCGTATTTTTGTCTAATTCTAATTCTAAAGAATCCCCTAAAAAATCAAAACCAATTTGTAATCGTTTTTTGCGTAAAGTTTGCGCTAGAGTATTAAGCTCTAATAACATAGGCTTTAAAGGAGTTTTGATAATAGAACTTCGTTTGCTTTCTAAAAGCTCATCAACTTCTTCATAGTTTAGTTTTTGTTTCACTTTAATAAGGGAATGCAAAAGTTCTGTATGTAAGATAGCTTTAGTGCGTTTATGTAGTCTAATCTTAAAAGTCATAGCTAGCCGTATTTTACCTTCTTGTAAAGAACAAAGATTTTCGCTTAAGGCAGGGGGAAGCATAGGGATAGATTTATGAGGAAAATAAATACTAAAGGAGCGGTTTTTGGCTTCTATATCTAAAGGGGAATTAGGGGTTACATAATGGCTAACATCAGCAATTGCTATATAAAGCAAGGAATATTGAGAATCATAAAAAATCGCATCATCGTGGTCTTTTGCATTTTTGGGGTCTATGGTGCAAAAGGGGAGATGTGTAAGATTAATTCTTTCTTTGAAGTCTTGGATTTTTACTTTTTTGGTGTTTTGTGCCTGTATCTCTGCTTGGAGAGAGAAAGATTCCTGCCTTTGATAAAGGCTTAAGGAAAGTACTTCATCAATATTTGAATCCTCTAAAGTCCCTAAAATTTCTAAAATTTCGCCATTTTTAGGATTAAGCTTTAAAAGTGTGCCTTTTGGTAGCATTTTAAGGGATTTTTGGGAAGCTTTGATTTTGTAGGGTATTTCATTGGGGATTGAGATAGCTATGCAATCAAGCTGGTATTTTTCTAAATAAGCAATGACATTTTGGCATTTTCTCTCCAAAATAGTTAGGACTTTTGCTTTAGTCTTATGTGGAGTTTTTGTAAGGATTTTTGCTAATGCTATATCCCCCTTGTTGGCATTTTTTAAAAGCTTTTTTTCAATGAGCCAATCAGGTTGGTTATTGATTTTGGGCAAGGGAGTGATAAAGCCATATCCTTCTTTGGTAAGCTCTATTTTTCCGATGCAATAGGATTTTTTTAGGAGATATTGTTGTTTTTTGGTCGTAATGGCGTCAAATTTTTTGAGAGTTTCTAAAATATTCATAAAGGAGGAGGGTAGCTTGGAATCTGTAAGAATTCCTTCTTTTAAGAGATGGATAAATTCAGTCATTGGAGTCTTTTAACTTGATGCATTGCTAGAATGCGCAAATTTTAATTGCGGGAGGATTTTCTTAAAGCCTCTTAAGTTAGACTTAAAGTCTCCAATGGAAACTCTTGCTAAAAATAAGTCTGCTGGAATGATATTTTTCTTATCTTCTGGATATACAGCTTGTTTTGTGTGCATTTCTTCTAGCCTTATTGTTCTTTTCTTAAGGAGGAAAAAGAATCTATTTTAGAGATGGTATCTTGCATACATTACTTTTATTCTAGTCTATTGAGAAATGATAGCATAAAAATAAAAATTTCAATATTTTTTAAAATACTCTCTAAGAGTATCAATAGCTTTAGTTTTGGTTAAGGCAAGCATTAAAAGCACTCTCGCTTTTTGGGGGTTTAGGTTATTAGCACTTATGAAACCTTGTTTGCGTTCTTCTTGGGTTAAAGGCACTAATCCAGCTCCAACCCGAGAGCTTTTAACAATGACTATTGCTTGTTTTTGTAAAAGCTGTATTAAGTAGTCTTTTTGGTCTTTATGGATACTTCCTGCACCGCTTCCTGCTACAACTAAGCCTTTAGAGCCTGCTTTTAAAAAGGCTTTCACAGCAACCTTAGAGCCATCATCGCAATAAGAATAAACAATATCCACTTTTGGCAATATTTGTAAATCTTTGATGCTAAAAGGGGTATCTTGGGTATGAGATTTTAGCGGCATAGTGTGAAAAAATATTTCCCCATCTACTATGTATCCCATTGCTCCAGAGTTTGGTGCGCTAAAGGATTCAAGGTTTAATGTGTGGGTTTTGCTCACTTCCCTTGCGCTATAAATTTTATCATTCATAACCACCATTACTCCTTTATTAGAGGCTTCTTTATGCCCTGCTAGGGAAATAGCATTATAGAGATTTTTAAGAGCATCACTTCCTGTGGCACTAGGGGGTCTCATTGCTCCTGTGAAGACAACAGGTTTATGGCTTTTAATCACTAGATGTAAGAAATAAGCACTTTCTTCTAAAGTATCGCTCCCGTGAGTGATTACAACGCCATCAATGTTGGGAGATTCTAAGAGATTATTGGTTTTATGGGCTAAATCAATCCATATTGCATTACTCATATTCGCACTATCAATATGGACTATTTCTTCTAAAGAGATATTGGCAATGCTTTGGAATATGGGGATAGAATTTAATAGGTTTTGAATGCTTATTTTGCCTATTTCATAATCTTTTGTCGAGAGTATGCTATTTGCACTACCTGTAATAGTGCCTCCTGTGCTTATGATGGCGATATTGGGCTTTAAGTCCATTTATTTTTCTTCCCTTAAGCTTTTAAATTCAGATTAAAGTTTTATTTTAACAAAAAATTGACATTTTGTGATTATGATTGTATTTTCAAATTCAAATACGAGGATTTACAAATGGTAAAGCAGTTTCGCAATATACATATTTATCTTAGTTTATTTTTCTTGCCTGTGGCTTTGATGTATGCACTTACGGGTGTATTGTATATTTTTGGCGTTGATGAAGATAGTGGGGCTTCTAAACACAGCTATACAATTAAGGCTACTATCCCACAAGGAGAAGAGATTCAAGTAATGTTAGAGTATCTTAGGGCAAATAAGATTTCCCTCCCAAGAGAGAGTGAGCCAAGATTAGATAAAAAGGGATATTTGCGCATAGGCAGTGTTCATTATTTTGCAGGTATTAAAAAATTAGGAGAGGATACTTATGATATTATGACATTTAAACGTTCATTTGTTGGGGATATTATTATGCTCCATAAGTCAAAGGGGCAGTGGTATTTTAATATTTTAGCGGTTGGTTTTGGTGTGGCAATAGCTATCCTTTATCTCTCTGGGCTTATCATAACGCTTTTTAATTCCAAGAAAAATCGTTTTATTCAATATTTAGTTCTTATTGTCGGATGTGCTGTAAGTCTTGTTTTAGGTTCTTTGAGTGTGCTTTAGAGTATGGCTATTTTGATGAAGTCTTTAGTTTATTTCTTTATGGCTTTGCCTCTAATAAACAGAGGCTATAAGCAATAGAGCCATTATAAAGCCTTAGTTTGGATTATTTAAACCAGTTTTTAACTTTATCTACCAATCCTTCTAAGCAATTAATAGGGGTGGATTCTTTATATCCAAAAGATTGGTGTAGGGAGTTTAGCATTTCTTTTTGTTTCTCATCAATCTTGGTAGGATAGGTAATATTAATGACAACAATAAAGTTTCCTTTTCTACCACTATTAACACTTTTAATGCCTTCTCCGTGAAAGATGAATTGTTGCTTGTCTTTTACCCCTATGGGTATTTTTAATTCTAATTCTTTGGTTAGGGCAGGTATTTTTATCACCCCTCCTAACATTACAAGTGTGAAAAATACCGGAACTTCCAAATAAACATCATTATGATGGCGGATAAAATGCTCATCTTCTTCCACAGAGATTTCAAGATATAAATCGCCCCTACTGCCATTTGGCATTATATTTCCGCGCTTTGCAACTCGAATCTGATTGTGGTTATCTACGCCCTCTGGGATATTAACTTCAATCTTTTCACTCTCTTCTTGATAGCCCCTTCCATTACATTTTTCGCATTTATCCGCAATGATTTGTCCGCTTCCACGGCATTTAGAACAAGTTTGGGCAAAAGTCATAAAACCTTGCGAAAAGCTTTCCCTACCGCTTCCTTTACAGACATCACAAGTTGTTGTTTTTCCATCTTTTGCCCCACTTCCTTGACAAGCATTACAAGCCTTTTTATACAGAATTTCAATTTCCTTTTTGCAACCAAAAATGGCTTCATTAAAACTTAGTTGAAGCTCTATCCCTAAATCACGAGGGTATTTATCTTGCCTTTGTGAGCGTGTATTGAATCCTCCGCTAAATCCTCCACCAAAAACAGAATTAAAGATATCAAAGATACTCCCTTCCATATCAGAAAATCCAAAGCCACTGCTCTCTAAACCTTTTTTTCCATAAGTGTCATAAATTTGTCGTTTTTCTTTATCGCTTAAGATTTGGTAGGCTTCATTGATTTTTTTAAACATCTCTTCAGCTTCTTTATCATTAGGGTTTCTATCAGGATGGTATCTAAGTGCCATTTTGCGATAAGCTTTTTTTACTTCATTTCCATCGGCATTACGCGATATTTCTAATATTTCATAATAGTCAAATTCTTCCAAAGAGGACTCCTAAAATTAAGTAGCATAAATAAAGTCTAGGATTGTAACGAAAATAAGTTTTATTAGTTATTAAAAGTTTTTGAGCTAAACTCTCTTGTATGAAGTCAATCCCTGAAAATTTTGCAAAGCTTATTGAATCATTAGAGAAATTGCCTAGTATTGGTAAAAAATCTGCTACAAGACTTGCGTATTTCCTTGCCTTTGAGGATAAGTTTAGTGCTTTACAAATAGCGCATAATATAGAAGTCTGTGTGCGTGAGTTATGTGTTTGTGAGGAATGCTTAGGGATTAGCTCTAAGTCTGTTTGTGAGATTTGTTCTACGCCTACAAGGAATAATGGAGAGCTTTGCATTGTTGCCAACCCTAGAGAGATTTTTTTGCTTGAGGAGAGTGGAGAGTTTAATGGCAAGTATTTTGTTATTACTTCTTTAGAAAGTCTTAATTTAAAAGCTTTAGAAAATAAGATTCTTAGAGATAAGATTAAAGAAGTGATTTTTGCTTTAAGTCCAACACTTGGTAATGATAGTTTGATGTTATATTTAGAAGATAAACTCTCTTATTTGGGGATACAATTTACCAAGATTGCTCAAGGTGTGCCTACGGGTGTGAGTTTAGAAAACATAGACCAGCTTTCTATTATTCGAGCTTTGCAATCACGTATTAAGATTTAAAGGTTAAGCTTTCTTAGTCTAGCTGTTCGTAAAATAATTTTAATGCCATTGTAAAAGAAACAATCACAATAAGTGGTTTAATGAGTTTAATGCCGTATTTAATAGCTGCTCTTGAACCTAGATTTGCTCCAATAATTTGTCCAATTGCCATAATAAAGCCAATCCCCCAAAGCATATTTCCACCAAGAGCAAAAAAGACTAAAGAAGCAAGATTGGTAGAAAAATTATAAAGCTTTGCTTGTGCTACGGATTGAGTAAGACCAAATCCTGCAAGTGTAACAAGGGATAATATTAAAAAAGAGCCTGTTCCTGGTCCAAAAAATCCATCATAAAAGCCAATCCCAGCTAAGGCGAACAAAAAGTATCCTTTGTGAAATTTCATAGCTCTTTTATCTTCTGTAATTTTTGGTGAGAAGAGAAAATAAAAGCCAAAAAGCATAATCAAAAAGGGTAGGAATTTTGAGAGAAAGTCTGTGTTAATAAATTGCACACTAAGAGTTCCAAAAGCAGAAAAAACAAATACCAAAATAGCATAAGGGAGGCATTGCTTTAAGCTAAAATAGCCTTTTTTGTAAAAATGTCTTGTAGCTGAAAAACTACCAAAAGAGCTTTGAAGTTTGTTAGTAGCAAGTGCTTCAAGTGGAGAAACTCCAGCAAATAAGAGGGTGGGGAGTGTGATGCTACCTCCACCTCCGGCAATAGAATCTATAAAACCTCCTATGAATGCTACGGCAAACAATAAAAGCAAAATTGGAATTTCCATTTCAAACATTGCATTCCTCCCTTAAATAGCATTATTGTTTTTTGCAATTGTAACTTAATTTTAGCGGTTGTCTGTTAAATTTGATTAGCATAAATATTTCAATAAGAAAGACATTATGGAGTATAGGTTTTTAATGATATTTGCTAAGGGATTATATGGCTTTTGGTTTGCATTCTAGTAAGTGATTGGGAAGTGTAGGATATGAGGAGTTTTATTAGTTACTATTGGTAACATATTGATTATTTATTTAGACATCCTTAAGCCAATTTTTAGCCCCATAAAGATAAAAATAAATCGATCAATTTGGTTTTGATTGTATGCTTTGTATTTTAAATACATAGCTTAATAAATATTTTAAGGAGACAATATGAGTGTTAAAGGTTTTGCAATGTTAAGCATTGGTTCAGTAGGAATCATCCAAAAAGATCATTTAGAGGAAGTAACCACAGGCAAAAAACTTGAAATGGGACCCCTTGATGCGATTATTCGCCCTATTGCAGTGGCTCCTTGCACATCGGATTTACATACTTGCTATGAAGGCGGGATTGGTGAGCGAACCAATATGTTTTTAGGACACGAAGCAGTCGGAGAAGTCGTTGAGGTAGGAGGGCTTGTTAGGGATTTTAAAGTGGGGGATAAGGTCATAGTTCCCGCCATTACTCCTAATTGGAATGCAGAAAACGCACAAAGAGGATTTGCGCAACATAGTGGTGGGGCGTTATCAGGATGGAAGTTTTCAAACTTCAAAGATGGGGTTTTTGCGGAGAGATTCCATGTCAATGATGCCGATGGGAATCTTGCGCATTTGCCAGAAGGAGTAGATCCAGTCGATGCAGTAATGCTATGTGATATGATTACCACAGGGTTTCATTGTGCAGAAAATGCGGAGATTTTGCCCGGAGAGAGTGTGGCAGTTGTAGGTTTGGGTCCTGTTGGGCTAATGGCGACAGCGGGGGCGAATTTGATGGGTGCAAGTGAGATTTATGCGATTGATTGTGTGGATTTTAGATATGAAGTTGCTAACAAGCACTATGGAGCCACCCATTATATCAACTTCACAAAAGCTCCTTTTCAAGAGCAAATTAATGAATTAACCAAAGGCAGAGGTGTAGATAAGGTTCTCATTGCAGGAGGTGGGCTTGGCACTATCGGGGATGCTTGCGAATGTTTGGTAAATGGTGGAATCGTCTCTAATGTAAATTACTTAGGAAGTGGAGAGCATATCACTATCCCGCGTTTGGCGTGGAATGTCGGTATGGGACATAAAACCATAAAAGGTGGCTTAACTCCTGGTGGAAGATACAGAATGGAAAAACTTGCGCGTCTTTTACAAACCAAAAAGCTTGATGTTAAACCTATCATTACTCATAGACTAGAGGGAGGCTTAGAGGCTATCCAGCAATCTTTAGATATGATGAAAAACAAACCTCAAGGACTAATAAAACCTGCTGTAAAGATTAATTGGTAAAATTTTTTGAGATTTCAAAGAGTGCTTTGTCTTGATAAAACTTTGATAAATCCTCTTTGGATTCTCTTAAAATTAGCTCTTATTAAGTTCTTATAATTTGATTGTTTCACTGAAGGAATATAAATGAAAAAAGTTGTTCTACTTGGGGCAGGTTATGCTAATATGTCCCTTATTAAAGCTCTTCCAAGCGATATTTTTGAGCAATATGAGTTTTTGCTAATCTCTAATACTCCCTTCCACTATTTTAGTGTTCTTTTGCACGAGGTGGCAAGCGGAGTTTGTGAGAGTGAAGTTACTTTGCCCCTATCTTCTATTTTGCCCAAAGATATCCGATGTATCCAAGATAAGGTAACAAAAATCACTTCACAAAAAATTGAGGCGCAAAAAAACTCTTATGATTATGATTACCTAGTCGTTGGATTAGGATTCCAAAGTGATAGTTTTGGGATAGCGGGTATTAAGGAATATGCAGATTCTATTGTCAATTATGAAGGTTCTTTGGGCTTAAAGCAAAAAATTATCAATTCCTTAAGAGATTATGCTGCTAAAAATGATTTAGGAGGCTTTAATATTGCTGTTTGTGGAGCAGGCTTTACAGGAATAGAGTTTATTGGTTCTTTGGTGGAGGAATTGCCACAAATATGTAAGCTTTTTAATATCCATCAAGAAAAAGTAAAGATTACTTGTATTGAAGCGATGCCAAATATTTTACCTATGTTTAATCCAGAGCTATCAAATAGTGCTAAGGCTTATCTTGAGGCGAAAAATATTGTTTTTGAGTTAGGTTGTAAAATCCTAGAGTGTCAAAGTGATGGAATCATCGTCGAAAAAGAAGGGCAAAGGCAAAAGATTGATTCTTCGCTCACTATTTGGACAGCAGGAGTGAAGGGCAATCAAGTTATGGAAGATTCTGAATTTTTCACTACCCAAAGGAGCAAAGTAGAAGTAAATACTTATCTGCAACCGATTAATCAAACCAATCAAGAATCAATGCAAAATATCTTTGTTGTGGGAGATTGTGCAGCCATAAAAGACCCAACAACGCAAAGATTCTACCCCCCAACAGCACAAATTGCTATGCAGCAGGGCAAGTTTTTAGCTAAATTACTAGCAGAAAAACTCCAAGGCAAGAATTTCTCTGAAGAATTTTCTTATAAACCAAAAGGAACGATTTGCTCTGTTGGTTCGCAATATGCGATTGGTTATGTTGGGAAAATCAACATCAAAGGCAAAATTGCAGTTTGGTTAAAAAGAGTGATAGAGGCTACTTGGAGTTTCAAGTTTGTAGGTTGGAGAGCTTTTCAAAGAGGCTTTTAATCTTATATTAAAGAATCCCTTTAACAAGTTTTTGGAATAAGATTCTTTAAAAGAAAAAGATGTGGCTTGAAAGCTACTAGATATTTATAAATGTATGAAAAGTCTTATGAGTAATAGTGAATTTTAGCTATTTTTTAAACTTCTAAAAAAGAATAATCTGTTTTAGAGCTAAAGTCTTTGTAAGGCATAATAAAGGCTTTTTGGTGGAAGTTGTGCTATAATGCTACATCATTTAGCATTAAGGGAAGATTTGTGATTTTAAGCCACGAAATACCGCAGGGTTCTAAATTATATTTTGGCAAGAGCGCAAGAATAAAAAGGGATTTAGAAAACCTTGTGAGTAAAATACTTTATGAGAATGGCTATGAAGAGATTGTAACCCCAACTTTTGCTTATTTGCAACACCAAAGAGATATACAAAACAGAGAAGTAGTGAGAACTAACAATCAATACAACCAACAAATTGTTTTGCGCAATGACTCAACCATTGATGCCATACGATTGTTGGCTCCGCATCTCAAAGAGCAAAATATCGGTAAAAAATGGTTTTATATCCAACCTATTTTTACTTATCCTACAACCGAGTTTTACCAAATTGGTGTTGAGAATTTAGAGGATTGTGATATTGCTTCTTTTATACAAATGTCTCTTGAGATTCTTAATCAAGTCCAAATTCAACCTTGTTTGCAAATCACTAATGTCAAGATACCACAAATTTGTTCGCAAATTTTTAATATCCCTTTTGTAGCCTTTGAAAAGATTGATATTTCTGTTATAGAAAATGCTCATCCTTTTATGGCAAGACTTTTAGAAGTGCAGGATTTACCATCTATTCAATGGGTTTTTAAAGATATTCAGAACTTTTCTTTACCAAAGGTTTTAAAGCAAGAGTTAAAGTATTTATTGGAAATTGCGCAAAATTTACAACAGCAAAATCCTATTATATCTCCCTTATATTGTCCAGCTATGCCCTATTATAATGGAATGCTTTTTCGCTTCTTTCTTGATAATCAAACCATTATTTTGGGCGGAGATTATGAGATTTTGGGACAGAAAGCTTGTGGTTTTGGGATTTATACAGACCATATTATGCTACATTTAAATTAAGGAGAATTGTGAAAACAAAAGCAGATTTAATCGTTGGGATTCAATGGGGCGATGAGGGGAAAGGGAAAATAGTAGATTTATTAGCGCAGAATTATGATTATGTTGTGCGCTATCAAGGGGGGCATAATGCAGGGCATACTATTGTTGTAGATGGTAAAAAATATGCTTTACACCTGATACCCTCTGGTATTTTGTATCCTAAATGTAAAAACATTATTGGGAATGGAGTAGTTATTAGCCCTAGTGATTTAATTGCAGAAATGCAGCAGTTTAAGAATTTAGAAAATAGATTTTTTATTAGCCAAAAGGCGCATTTGATTCTTCCTTTTCATAATCTTCTTGATAAACTTCACGAAAAAAATGCCAAAAAGGCTATTGGCACTACGGGCAAGGGCATAGGACCAGCTTATACAGATAAGGTTGCAAGGAGAGGTGTGCGGATTGAAGAGCTAGAAAATACCGCTTCTCTTTGTGAGAAAATCTTAGAACAAATAAAACAAAGAGACTTACAGAGCTTTGGGATTGAAATTCCTAAAAAAGAAATCTTACAATCCCAATTAGACTCCTATGCAGAATCTTTATTGCCCTTTTTAGCAAATACTACGAATTTATTATGGGAAGCTATGGATAAGGGTGAAAAAGTCTTGTGCGAGGGGGCGCAAGGGAGTATGCTAGATATTGATCACGGCACTTATCCCTTTGTAACAAGCTCCACTACAACAGCTGCTGGAGCTTGTAGCGGAAGTGGGATTGCGCCTAGAGAATTAGGAGAGGTAATTGGTGTTATTAAGGCTTATTGCACAAGGGTTGGAAATGGTCCATTCCCCACAGAAGAAAAGAATGAGATAGGTGTATTGTTGCAACAAAAAGGTGGTGAATTTGGCACGACAACAGGGAGAGCTAGACGTTGTGGTTGGCTTGATGCTGTGGCGGTAAAGTATGCTTGTAGGCTTAATGGTGTAAGTGCTTTGGCTATGATGAAGCTTGATGTATTAGATGGCTTTAAAGAGATAAAAGTTTGTATGGGTTATAGTGATAAACAAGGTAAAACTTTAGAATCTTATCCTAGTGATATTAACGGAGTGAAGCCCCTTTATAAGGTTTTTCAAGGTTGGGATAAAACAGCAGGAATTAGGGATTTTGATAAATTTCCAAAAAATGCCCAAAATTATATCTTTGCCTTAGAAGAGTTTTTTGGTGTAAAAATTTCTATGATTTCAACAAGCCCTGATAGAAATGACACGATATTGCGTTAATGAAGACAAAATTTACGCCTTTGGTGCTATTACAACAACAAAAAATTGATGTTATAGAGCAAGAACTTCAGCGCAATACACAAGCTATCAAGATTAAACAAGAAGAAATTGATATGCTTATTGCAGAGTTTGCAACCTTAAAAGAGCCAACAAGTGGAGTTTATCAAGCCTTTTTAACTTTTGTGCATCATAAAAATGAATATCGCCAGAGTATTGATTATAAAATGGGTGAATTAGCATTGCTTAAGAAGAAGAAGCAAGAATTGCAAGAATCCTTTAGAGTGCAAAATGTTGAGCTTGAAAAGGCTAAATACCTTGATAGTTTGGAAGTTAAAAAGGTATTGCAAAAGTTAAAAAAACGAGAAAATGTAGAAATGGATGAAATTTCTGTAATGCTTTATGCCAATAATAAGGAGATTTTATGAAAAAGTTTATAGTTTTGGTATTTGCTATTATGTCTTTTGCCGAAGATAATGAGCAACAAATTGTTAATTGTAATATTATTTTTGAACAAAGAAAAGCAGAGATTTTAAAAGAAATTGAAAAAATTGATGAACAACAACAAGCTCTTCAGGCTTTGCAAAGCGCAACACAAAATGTTTTAAATCAAAGAGAAGAAGATTTAAAAAAGCGGGAGGCTGGAATAGCAAGTGAGAGAAAGGCTCTTGAAGAAAAGGAAGCTTTGATTGCAAGAATGATTAAAAAAAATGAAGAATTATTGAAGCAAGTTAGGGCAGAGACTGAAAGTAAAGTAAATGAAACTTATGCAGGAATGAAAGATTCTAAATCTGCTGCTATCTTAGAGAATTTGCCAGAGAAAGAAGCCGCAACAATACTTTTTGGGCTTGATACAAAAACAATGAGCAAGATTTTAGCCAAGATGAATCCGCAAAAAGCCGCAACCCTAACACAGCTTATTCAAAAAGGTCCTCCCTTTAGCGAGGAAGAACAAAAAAACACTTTATAAGGAGTTTATTTGTTCTTTGAAAAAATGTTGCAATTACACCAAAAAGAAGATTGTAATTTAAGTTCTAAACTTTTAGAAACATTAAAAGATGGTGGCATAAAAGCTAATTTTGCAGATTTACGGGTAGGAGAGAGGGGTATTTATTTCTTATTTCCTAATAAAGAAGTTAGCAAAGTTATGCTCTATCAAGCACAGATTCAAGAAAGTCTTTTTCATACTAGAGGAGAACCTTTGGTGCATCTATGTGCTTGTGAAGAAAGCAAGAAAAATTTTAACCATAGAGATTTTTTAGCAATCATTAAAATGGATTTGCGATTTTTTCTAGGAATCCATTCCCATAAGATTCAACGAAAATTTTTTAATGATAAGCCTCTAAAGCTTTGCCCCCAATGTTCCCAAATTTTATCTCATTATCAAGAAGATCTTAAGGTTTTTTTTTATAGGGCTAAGGAAGATTATTATTTGGATTTTAATGCGTAATTTTTCATCCTATGATAGCTATTATTATTTTATTGTGTTTTAAGCAATGTTTATTATTATGTAGGCATTTAATTTTTGGAGATATTAATGAGTTTTGAATATGTTTTAAAGCATTTAAATGAGCATCATCAAGAGGATTTGATGGATTTATGTAAGAAGTTTGATAATGCCAAAGAAGTTACTAATGTAAAGGCTCTAAAGGTCGATTATGATGGACTTACTTTAGTCTATAATCATAATAAAGAATTATATCTGGCATTCCCTGCTAAAGCTACTTCAGAAACCCTTAAAGATGTGATTATTGCTTTAGTTTTAAGTGCTAAGAAATCCTTAGATATAGAATCTATTCAAAAAGAAATGCAGGAGTTTATGCAGGGCTTTAAGTCTGTTTGTTTAGCTTCTCTTCATCCACAGGGTAATGTGGTATGTTCTTATGCACCACTCATTCAAGCTTTTGGAGAGTATTATATTTATATTAGTGAAGTTTCTGAACATTATGCAAGTATTGCTGCTAATCCTAAGAATGTGGAAGTTATGTTCTTGCAAGATGAAAAAGAAGCACATTCTGCTATTTTACGCAAAAGGGTGCGATTTAAAACCCATACCATTTTTATAGAAAGAGGAGAGCTATTTGATAGGGTTTATGATGTTTTTGAAGAGCAAAATGCTTTTAATGCCTCTTTAAAAACTATTCGTAAAATGCTTGATTTTCATCTTATTAAATTAGAATTTCAAGAGGGGCGATTTGTTAAGGGATTTGGTGGGGCTTATGATATTAAAAATGGCGAAATTATCCCGCTAGTAGATAAAAATCCTCATAAACATAAAGCTTGAGTTTTTTTCCCATAGAGATTCTTGCTCATAGAGATTCTTGGGCTTTTGCATTGTTAAATATAGGGGCAGATGAAACAAATTGTCGGCTTAATTAATGTAGGGTTGGGTAATAATCTGGATATAAGAGGGCAGGGGAATAAGGCAAACACAAGTGTGCAAGTTTTAGTCAATGGGATTCCTTTGAATATGCTAGATTCAAGCCACGGGGTTACACCTTTAAATACTATGGATGTTAATACAAGCTATTGAAATACTTCTAGGTGGCAGAGCGGTAATGTATGGAAATGGAACTAGGGGCGGAGTGGTCAATATTATTACTACTAAAAACTATGAAAAGCCCTATTTTAGCACAGGGATAAATTATTCCCATATCATAAGAGGAGGGGAGGGTAATGATTTTGGTGTAGATATGAAATAAGGGGGCTGGAATCAACTTTCATCTTTCTCCCGCTTTAAGTGGAAGTGAAAATTTATTTTTTAGGGCGGATTTTTTTAAAGCAGATATTACATCCTCTCCCAATAATTCTTTTTTAGATAATCCAAAACCTAAGAAAAAAGATAGGGAGTTAGATGGTAATGGGAGATTTGAAAACGCTCAATTGCGTATGGATATACAAATGGACTATGAGAATAAAGTCTCTCCTGATTCTTCTTTGGAAATTAAGGGATTTTATCACTTCAATAAAATAGATTATTTAGATACAAAGACGCTTATTAGTCGCTACACCTTTAGAAATATCACATTAAATGATGTTTTGGCTAATCAAAGTGGCTCTTTCTTTGATGATCAAAGAATTGGCATTAATGGTAAATACACTACATATTATGAGAATGGGCTACTTATGTTAGGCATTCAATCGCTTTATAATATGAGTAAGCGAACAATGGAAACAATTATTAGTGCGGCAAGCCCGATACCAAATGCCCCAGCGATGAATATACCTTTTTATTATTACCCTATGAATATTCCTTTTGAGGGAGATAAATGGACAAATTCTTTTTATGCTTTCAACAAATATGATTTTACAGATAAATTTTCTTTAAGTGGAGGGGGAAGGATTGAGTATGCCAAATATGATATAGAGGTTCAGAATAATCAAAATATTTCTATTATGGGTAGAAATGTTAGCACGATAAAATCCTCTGGATCTTTAAAAGATAATTTGTGGAATTTTGCCTTAGATTTTGTGCCAAACTATCAGTATTCTAATACCGGAAATATTTATGCAAAATATGAAAGGGGCTATGTCTCTCCCTCTCCTAATTCACTCTTAAGGCGACCTGCTAATAATAGTTATTACCTGCCTACTCATATAGATGGAGAAACTTATAATACTTTAAGCCAAAGCTTTGCCTATGTTGATTCAAGAGTTAAGAAAAATAATGGAACAAATACAAAAGAAAGAATCCCTTATGTAAGCTCTCAATAAAGCGACTTTATGTGGATTATAAAATTGGAAAACATTATAATGTATGGATTTCTAATGCTTTTATAGGCAGTCAAAGGGATAGCAGTCAAAATAAAATTAATGCTTATAACCTCACAGATATTGGAATCAATGCACGATTTGGAGAGTTTTCTTTAGATGTTGGAGTAAGAAATCTCTTTGATAAGTTTTATTATCGGCTTTACAATAGGGATTAGTGATGTTATCACAGGTTATAGCTTTTTTTAGGGCAAGGTAGGACATTTTTCTTAAACACTTCGTATGAGTTTTAGGCATTATTTTACAATCAAAATAGGAATGGGCGATTTTTGCGAAAAATCATTTTGATTACTTGAGAAAATTTTGTTCCAAAAGCTATCTTTACTCTCCCCAATAACCAATAAATCAAAATCTTTTGCATAAGCAATTACTTCTGCAACAGCCTCTCCTTCTACCATATATTCTTGTATGGTGATTCCTTTATTGCTAAAAATTTCTTTAAAGGTTTGAATGAGTGCATCATTTTCTTCATTCTCCCTTTGTTTGATTTCTTCATAAGATGCAAGGACAGCTTCTCCATAAAGAATAATAGGTGTTTTTACATGGATTATGCTTATAGCGCAATCTTCTCTATAACCAAAAAAATCTATAACAAATTCCGCAGCTTTGTGGCAAGTTGGTGTGTCGTCAATGGCTAATAATATCTTTTTCATAAAACCTCCTAAAGATGATTAATAATATCAGATTTTTCTTCACTCCAAAGCATTTGATAAGGCAAAACTTTAATTTCTCTCCCCAATGGAATCTCTGTGCTTTGTTCATCAAAAATGGCTAGAGCATTACTCTTTAGCAGAGGAAGAATTTCTCCAGAGTTATATTTTCCCTTTTGCGTGAGATAAAACCCATTACTTGTGATGTCTCCTAACATTGCATTCATTCTACTTTTGAGTTTAAAGGAATCGCAATTTTTCAAAAGAAGATATTGGGGGTGATATTTACTAGCCCCACTAATTTGACGCAAGAAAGGAAGTATCAAAAGGCGCAACAAAACCGCTGCGGCAAGAGGATTCCCAGGCAATGCAACGATGAATTTCTCCCCTAATCTTGCCACCATAGTGGGTTTTCCAGGCTTAATTTTAATCCCATCAATAAGCATTTGCGCCCCACACTCTTGCAGCACCACACGCATCCAATCTGCCTCTCCCCTACTTGCTCCGCCTGTGGTCAATATCACATCATAAGGCTTTTGTAAGGCTTGGGTTAAAATTTCTTTTTTATCGGGTAATACCCCTCCATAACTCCCACAAAATCCAAAACTTTTTAGGGTTGCAAGAATCATTGTTGTGTTGGAATTATAAGTTTGATAGGAATGAGAGGACTCCCAAGGTTCTTTGAGTTCATTGCCTCCAGAGAGGACATTGATTTTTAGGGATTCAAAAACTTTTGTATAGGCAATACCTTGTGAGGCTAGAAGGGTTAAATGGTATTCATCAAGTGCCTCTCCTCTGCTTAAGAGTTTAGAATCTAAATGCGCTTCTTCGCCCATTTTTCGGATATTTGCCCCCTCTTTTAGAGTTTTTGGCAAAACAATATCCCCCTGCGCGCCAAGTCCTCCCTCAATTTCCTCAAAAGGAATCACACAATTAGCATTTTTTGGCATTTTTGCCCCTGTCATAATCTTTACACACTCGCCACTTCTAATCTCTCTCTCCTCACAATCTCCAGCAAATACACTATGGATTATCCTTACCCTCTTACCCTCATCTTGCACACACGCCGCATAGCCATCCATAGCGGAGTTATCAAAGGCAGGAAGAGGTTTTTTGCAAAGAATATTTTGCGCTAAAAACCTTCCTAAGCATTCTTGAAGTGGCAAAATTTCCTCATTGTTTTGAAAACCCCTACCTGCTTTCACTAAAGTATCCATCGCCTCTTGAATAGACATCATCGCTGTAATCATTCTCATTCCTTTCATAAAGCTTTCACTTGCAAATATTTCTGCGCAAGTTTTTGCGTGAGTTTTTGTATATCTCCTTGGAAGTCTATAAAGCTTATGCTTAATAATTCCCTTGCCCTCTCTTGGGTGTGTCCCATAAGTTGCAAGACAAAGGAGGGGCTTAAGAATCCAAAGAGGCAATCTTGTCCATTGATGAGGCGGATATTATCAAAAATCAAGCTTTGTATGAAAGATCTAGCTTTGATTCCTTTTAAGCCTAATGCTAAGGTATTAGCCACACTAGGGTAGAAGATATAAGAATCATCCCCTAAGAGATTGTGCAGATTCTCAAAAAAGGGTAGCGCATAGTCTTTATGGGATATTTTTTGTGTTTGTATGGCTTGTAGAAAAACCGCATAGAGATTTTCAAGCTCTAAGTAGCCCACGCTTAAGCCATAAAAATCTTTGTCTTTAGATGCCATAATGCCTAAGGGGCGAATAAGCCCTAGATTCTCGCCATTAGCTAGATAAATATTTGCATTTTGGGGTAGGGGTAATTTTAGGGCAAGTGCATAACTAATATCCCAAATGCTAAAATAAGGCTTTAAAATCTCATCAAGATTGGCATTGCTTGTAAGAATGTCTTCGTTTAAATAAGGCACGATGAAACAATCTGCACCCTCTGCTATGGCTTTGTCAATAGGTATTTTTCCATCCTCAAAATTAGGGATTAATGGGATAAAAGTGCCTTTTTTAAAGTGCAAGGAAGCCTCATAGAGCATTTTGTGGGAGCTTAAGATGAGAGCTACTTTGAATTGTTGGCTTAATTGGTCTAGGAGAAAATAAAAAGATTCTAAGCTAAAGCTAAAAGGCTTGAGTGCCTTTGTTTTTAATACCAAATTTAATGCTTCTTTGTCTTGCTGGATTTTTTGCGAGGCATTGGGGGTCAGGGCGAAATAATTAGGAGAATCTACTTGGATAAACTCTTGCATTAAGTTGTGTTTAATAGGTGGATTTTGCAAATAATCTAGCATAATTGATCCTTTTTAAATCTCCTACCCTCTTTGTTGATAATATCCCCAAAGCTATCCAAATAATCTAAATAGGCGATGAGGTATTTTCTGCTTAGGTTTAAGTGATTTTTGAAATTGTTAAACTCTAAATAGCCCTCATCTTGTAGAATTTTTCGCATAAGCGTTAAGATTTGGGATAGGCTTTGGGTGGTGATGAAAAGTTTATGGTTTAAGCGGATAATTTTCTTTTCTTTGGTTAATTGTTTAAGCACCAAATCACCGGTTGCCCTATCCAGATCTAATGATTCGTATAAATTATAAGGAGCAATAGGTTCAAAGCCTTGTGTTTGTAGGGTTTGATAAATGCTTTTATAAAGATAATCTTGGATATTTTCTTGAAAATTTAAGGAGACATAAAAAGATTCGTTTTTATGGAGTAGTTGCTTTTGGTGCATTTTTTCTAACACCACTTTAGCAAAATCTTCTGTAATCCACGATTGTTTTTGGCTCAAAAGAGCAGGAGAGAGGAGGGCATTTGGGTTTTTTTCTAGGATTTTTTGGATCATTTTTTCTAGGATTTTTTGGGTTTGTTGGCAGTAGGCTACGAGATGTTTTTCACTCACAAAGCAATCTTGTATTTGCGAAGCGATTTTTATAGCTTCCTTTTGTGAGATTCCAAAACGTTGCATCGCACTAATTAGCCCAAAGCCCTTTTTGTGCGCTTGGAGCAAAATCTCAAAAGATTCTTTGAAGTCCCCTTTATCTAAAGATTCTAAAAAAGCTAATTTTTGATTCTTATTCATAGGGTCTCCAATAGGGCTTAGAATCCTACCTCCTCCTAATGTTTTGTTTTCGTCTCGCAAAATAAATCGCTCATTAAAAACGCTAAAAATTGGAATCTCACACTTTAAAGTCGCAAATCTTTGATGGCTTTTTAAAAATAAGATTCTAGCTTTGCATTTTAATGCACCAATAAAAACCAAAACTTCGCTATTATGTGCTACATTTTCATAAAGCTCTAAGCAAACTTCCACCCCATTAAAGCCCCTTAAATACCCCTTTTTGGTGAGTAAAAATCCCCTTTTTAGTTCATTATGGGATATTCCTGATAGATTAATAGCCACCCTTTGCCCACTCTTTGCCTCTTGGAGAGAGGTATTATGGCATTGGATATTTTTAATCCCCAAAGGTTTTTGGAGGTTGCAACACCATATTTTTTGCCCCACACTAAGATCCCCATCTAAAAGTGTCCCGCTTACCACACAGCCTGAACCTTTAATCGCAAATGCCCTATCAATATAATAGCGAAAGCAGCCTAAGTCCCTATGGAGTTTTTTGGGTAATAAAAATAAAGCCTCTTTGAGTGTTTGGATACTATGGCTATCACAAATAGAGCTTTCAAAGATTTTGTATTGTAGGCGATAGGGTGAAAATAGCTCTTTTATTGCGAGTTTTAGGGTGGCTATTTCATTTTTATTTGCCAAATCTGTTTTTGTTAAGACGACTAAAAACTCTTTAATGCCTAATAAATGCGTGATTCTTAAATGCTCTAAAGTCTGTGGCTTAATCCCCTCATTACTAGCGATGACAAGCAATACATAATCCACCCCAAAAGCCCCAGCAATCATATTTTTAACTAACTTTTCGTGTCCGGGCACATCAATAAAAGCGATATTCTTATCCCCATTACTAAGGTTAGAAAAGCTTAAATCTAGGGTTATGCCCCTCTTTTTTTCCTCCTCTCTCTCATCTCCCCAAAAGCCATTGAGTGCGGCTATAAGACTTGTCTTTCCGTGGTCTATATGCCCAATCACTCCGATAATTAAGTTTTCTCTTTGATACAATCTCTCTTGCATTATTTTATCTTTAAAAGCGCATTTTTTATCGCTTCAAAATCACTCTCAAAAAGTGCCATAACATCCAAGATTAGACATTCATTCTCTATCCTTGCTACAATCCCCTCTTGCCTTAAAAGCTCCTCTAGGCTTTGGATATTTTTTGTGGTATTTTTTGGCTTTAGTGCCACTCCATAAGAATCCAAAGCCCTATTTGGCATCGCTCCCCCTCCCACATAGCCTTTAGTTGGCAAAATCTTAGGAGAAAAATAGGCAGGAATCTTTGCTAAGAGATTCTTAGCCTTAGTCTCTAAAGCCTCTTTGGTTTGTAGAAGCATTCTAGCAGTGGGGATTTTTTCATACTCTCCTTTTAAATATGCGCAAAAAAGTGCCTCTAGCGCACAAAGTGTAAATTTATCCACCCTTAGCATTCTTAAGAGCTGGTTTTGCTTGAGCTTTGCGATATATTGCTTTTTGCCCAAAATAATCCCCGCTTGCGTCCCACCTAGAAGTTTATCCCCGCTAAAGCTTATTAAAGAGGGCTTTAAAGCTGCAATCTCTTGCAAACTTGGTTCAAAATTTTTGAGAGTTTCTAAGCCTTTTATCTCAAAATACCCACTCCCTAAGTCGTAATAATCCACAACCCCCCTATCTCTAGCGAGTTTTATCAAATCCTCATAAGCCACTTCTTCGTGAAACCCAACAATCTCATAATTAGATTTATGGGCTTTAAAAAGCATAGCGGTATTTTCGTTAATGGCTTCTTGATAATCTTGTAAATAAGTTTTGTTGGTCGTTCCAATTTCTTTTAAAATCGCCCCTGAATCCTCCATTACTCTAGGGATTCTAAAACTCCCTCCAATCTCTATTAACTCTCCCCTTGAGACAAGCACTTCTTTATTTTTGGCAAAGGTGTTAAAGATTAAAAACACCGCTGCGGCATTGTTATTGACGATTAAAATATCCTCAAAATCCACAGAGGTGAGAAATTTTTTTAAATGCGCATACCGCTCACCCCTCTTTCCTGTTTGTTGATTGTATTCTAAATTATTATAGGCTATCAAAGTTGGAAAAATCTCTTGGAGTAATTCTTTAGAAAACACACTCCTGCCTAAATTTGTATGTATAATCACTCCTGTGGCATTAATGAGGGGCTTGAGGGATTTTTGGCTTAAATGCCAATATTCTTTAGAAATCTGCTCTACACAAGATTCAAAGCTTAAAACTTCTCCACCTTTTAAGAGGCTTTCGCGATAATTTTTTAAGAATCTTTGGATAAGAGGTTTTAAGAAGTTTGGATTATATCCGCTTAGAGCCTTAGCATTTAGTAATTTATCGGTTTTTGGGATTTGTTTTAGAATCTCTTTCATTCTTTTCTCTTAAAATAAACTCCTAACAATAACTTAAAATCACTTTATTTTCATTAAAAAAGTGTTAGGTTTTCTAGCCATTGTATTTGGTAATCTTCATTTTCTTGTGCTTTTGACAAAATAAGCGCACTCAAGCAATAAGGCAAAGAAAGTCTCTTTTTTTGCAAATAATAATCCATACTTTTTGTTAAATGCCCTAACTTTTGTTTAGTAATATTAAACACAGGCTCAAACCCTATCCCGCTTTTAACTTCTACAAAATATAAAACCTCTTTATCCTTTGCGATAATGTCAATCTCTCCATAAGGGGTAAAAAAGTTGCGCTCTAGCACCACAAAGCCTCTATTTTGCAAAAACTCACAAGCGATATTTTCAGCTTCCTTGCCCTTTTGTGTGGTATTTTTCATCTTATTTGTTTTAAGGTTTTTCAATCCTAATCATCACAGGCTTTGCCTTGGTAACTTCTAAATCCTCAATCTTTTTTAGGGCGATTTTAATCTTGGATTCTATGCAAATATGGGTCGTTAGAAGCAATATCGAATGATTTTGCACTTTGGAGGGTCTTTGCAAAAAAGTCTCAATAGAAATGTCCTCCTCTCCTAAAATCGTAGCGATTTTTGCCAACACTCCTGATTTATCAAGCACCAAGATTCTTAGATAATACGCACTGCTAATTTGCGCAATGGGTTTTAGCTTCAAATCCTTTTCAAAGGGATTTTTAAACCCTAGCATTGGAGAACTCTTAGTTCGTGCAATCTCAATAATATCTGAAATAACCGCACTTGCTGTTGCATCTCCCCCAGCTCCTGCTCCATAATAAAGCGTCTCCCCTACACTATCGCCCACCACGCTAATAGCATTCATAACCCCATCGACTTTGCCAATCATTGCCTCTTTGGGTAAAAAAGTAGGATGAACGCGCAACTCCACCTCCTCGCCACTTTTTTTAGCGATTCCTAAAAGCTTAAGATGATAGCCAAACTCTTTAGCAAAAGCAATATCTTCTTGTGTGATTTCTGTAATTCCTTGCGTTAAAACATCTTCAGGTTTTGCATTAATCCCATAGGCGATACTTGCTAAGATTAAGAGTTTATGCACGCAATCAAATCCTTCTACATCAAAACTAGGATCGCTTTCTGCATATCCTAATTCTTGTGCTTTTTGAAGCACTTTTTGGTATTCCACTCCCTCATTTTTCATTCTTGTTAGAATGTAATTGCAAGTGCCATTGATGATTCCATAAATGCTTAAAATATGATTAGCCCCCAAACCATCGCGCAAAGCCTTAATGATAGGAATCCCACCCGCAACACTTGCTTCAAACCCTATAGGTAAATTCCCTGCAATTTGTTCTAGCTCATAGCGGTGATAAGCAAGCATTGCCTTATTGGCAGTTACAAGAGGTTTAGAAGCAAACAAGGCTTTTTTGGCAATCTCAAAAGCCACTTCCACCCCCCCGGCTAACTCTACGACAATATCAATCTCTTTATCCTCTAAAACATCCTCCACTCTAGCAGTGATAGGAAAATCAAAATCCCCTCTAGCCTTAGAAATATCTCTAACAACCCCACTTTTAACTATGATATTACAACCAGCCCTTGCGGCGATTAATTCTTGATTGTTTTTGAGTATCTTTGCGACACTGCTACCCACAACTCCTAATCCTATCAAACCTATATTGAGTTGTTTTTTCTCCATTTTTTCTCCATTATTTTGCTAAATTAAAATGTAAAAGCCTAAAATTTGCCATTTCTTCATATTTTGTATTAGGGATTCCATAATTTGCGTAAGGATTGATACTAATGCCTCCCCTTGGAGTAAAATTCCCTAAAACTTCTAAATATTTAGGCTCTAAAAGTTTGATTAAGTCCTCTAAAATTCTATTGACACAATTTTCGTGAAACTCGCCTTCATTGCGAAAACTAAAGAGATAGAGTTTTAAAGATTTTGATTCCACCATTTTAGCTTGGGGAATATAATTAATTCTTATAGTGGCAAAGTCTGGTTGTCCTGTTATGGGGCAGAGGGTAGTAAATTCTGGACAATGAAACTCAACGAAGTAGTCCCTCCCCTGATGCACATTTTCAAAAGTCTCTAATAGATTAAAATCATAGCTGAAAGCATAAGAAGTTTGGTTCCCTAGACTTTTTAATGGAGTTTTTGTTTTCATAGTATCACCTTAAAGTAAAAGGCGATTGTAACAAATTAATGCTAAATTCTCTCCAAATCAAATCGACTATAAAGCGAAAGTATGGTTTCTTTTTCAAGCATTTTGGGATCTATTTCTACGTCTAGTTCATCTTGAAAATATTGTAATGATAAAGTATAAACTCCCTCTGGAATACCTTCTCTTCTCTTTTTTATACCGGGAAAATGATAATGGCAAAACTCAGAGCGATAAACTCTACTATAAGAATCATCTATCTTTGCTTCATAAGATTCATAATCGTCTTGTAAGGCTTCAATTTGAGCTTGTGTGGGCTTATCCCTCAAGATTTGTTCTTGCCATTTTTGCAATTTTGGGGAAAGTATGCGTTCATAATATTTAAAGTCCTGATTATATCTTAAAGTTTGATCCCCTGCTCTATTGTAATAGCCTCTTCCTGATTTACTAATATAAATTTTCCCGCCTTTAATATAAAAATCTATCCTTGAGAGCGTAAGTATATCAGTATTTTTCTTTAACAGATAAAAGCTTTTATAAAGCTTTTTAGCATCATAGATATGATCCATATCAAGTTTGATAAACCATTCTTCCTGAGGGATAAAATTTAGAACATAATTGGAATAGTAATAAATCTTGTTTTCTTCTTTTTTGGGATTCCTAATTTGCACATTATGGGGATATTTCACAGGGATAAAGCTTGGATAGGTTTTACAAAACTCTAAAATAATTTCTTCACTTCCATCATCGCAATCATTGTAACCAATCACTCCTCTTTGTATAGCCGGAAGGATAGAATCCAAGGACGCTCTTAGCGTCCTTGCTTCATTTTTTACCCTTATATACGCCCAAGGATTAAGTGGGGATTTGGGATTGTTGGCATTGCTATCAAAGCTAAAGAAGCCATAATGCCTTATTTTGCCCCCCCCCCCCCATTATTTATTAAAGCATTTAGACTTAGAGTTTTGGAGGATTCTAGGGTGTAGGGTTTAGAAGTTTTTGTTGCACTAGAGATTGTTAGATTTTCTTGTGTTATAGCCAAGTTTTGTTCTCTAGCAAAATTTAATACCAAAAAATCCTCATTGCTGAAACCATTAATGGTTGTCGCTAATGATGAGGGAAGGAAAGAATCCACTTTATCTAAAGTAATAGTATGGAATCTATTTTCTATCCTTTGCCGTATTTTTTGACGATAAGATTTGATGGGGATAAAGGCACAAATAAGTTTAGCAAAATAACGTTTGAAGTATTGCAGCATAATAGCTCCTTAGAAAAATGGTAATTTTAGAGTGATACTAATAATAATAGCATTAATAATATCGATAAAAAATGCTCCAACTAATGGCACGACAATAAATGCCATATGGCTTATTCCATAATGTTGTGTTATGGTTTGCATATTTGCCATAGCTGTAGGAGTAGCACCCAATCCAAACCCACAATGTCCTGCGGCTAAAACTGCCGCATCATAATCTTTACCGCAGAATCTAAAAGTTACAAAAATTGCAAAACTTGCCATAAGTATAACTTGAGCAGTAAGTATTACAAACATAGGAAGGGCTAAAGAAATGAGCTGTGAGAGATTAATCGTCATTAAGGCAAAGGCTAAGAAGAGTGATAGGCTTACATTTCCAATAACAGAAACTTCCCTATCAAAAACTTGATGAATTTTAGTCAAAGATAGAAGATTGCGTAAAATCGCTCCAACAAGCAAACACCATACAAAAGTCGGCAAAGAAAAGTAGTTTTTCAAGTATTCAGATAGTAAAGTTCCCAATAATAGGGCAATTGCAATCAAAGCCAAAGATTGCACGAAAGAAGCCGCTGTGATTAAACGTTCTTTTTCTGGTTTTTCAAATCCATGTGGGGATAATTCTTCATTTATATCAGAAGTAGGTTGTAGATGATATTTTCTAACAAGATAATGGGCAACAGGACCTCCAATAAGCCCTCCTGCAATTAAGCCAAAGGTTGCACAAGCAAGGGCAACTTCTAAAGCCGCATCAAAATTATAAGGATTAGCCTTAAAAATCTCTGCCCAAGTAGCTCCTGTTCCGTGTCCGCCACTCATTGTAATAGAGCCTCCTAAAAGCCCAATGAGCGGATTTACCCCCATAAGCTTTGCGATAAAAAGCCCTACGATATTTTGCAAGAACAGCAACAAACTCACAAAAATTAAGAAAATAAAAAGAATCTTTCCTCCTTTTTTAAGGGAAGCAAAATCTGCACTTAAGCCAATACTTGCATAAAAAGCCAACATTAAAGGATCTTTTAAGGAGTCATTAAAATTAAACTTAATCTCACCATATTGCGATAAACAAAAGATACCAATAGCAATGATAATGCCTCCTACAACAGGATCAGGGATATTATAATCTTGTAAGAATTTACTCTTACTTATCACCCATCGCCCAAGCAGTAAAACACCTACTAAAGCAACCAAAGTAGCATAAAAATTCAAATTTATTACCATAATTGAAACTCCACTCCTTATATTATAAAGGAGCTTATTGTAACATAATTAATATTAGATAAACCAAAACGAATTACTATGCCCTAAAAGCTATAGTAGCTTATGAGTTTCTAATGGCTTTAACCGCTTCTACCATATTTTTTAAGCTAGGTTTTACTTCTTCCCATTTTCTTGTTTTTAACCCACAATCAGGATTAATCCATAATTGCTCTTTTGGCAGCACTTCAAGCAAGGCTTGAATTTGCTTTTGTATTTCCTCTATATTTGGGATTCTAGGGCTATGTATATCATAAACACCTGGTCCCACCTCGTGGGTATAACCTATTTTTTTGAAGACTTTTAGAAGTTCATTTCCACTTCTAGCGGTTTCTATGCTTATCACATCTGCATCAAGGGCTTCTATGGTTTTAATAATATCATTAAAATCACTATAGCACATATGGGTATGAATCTGAGTTTGTGGTGAAGCTATGGCTGTTGAGGTTTTAAAGCAATCTAAAGCCCATTTTTCATACTCTTTAATATTTTCTTCTCTTAGAGGATACCCCTCTTTAAAAGCCGCCTCATCAACTTGGATAATAGAAATTCCTGCTTTTTGTAAATCATTAATCTCATCGGCAATAGCAAGGGAAATTTGCTCACACACTGCTTTTCTTGGAATATCATCTCGCACAAAACTCCAATTAAGAATGGTTACAGGACCTGTTAGCATACCCTTCATTGCCTTTTTTGTTAGGCTTTGGGCAAAGGTAATCCAGTCTATTGTCATAGGATTTTTTCGCTCTACATCACCATAAATAATAGGAGGCTTTACGCAACGACTTCCATAACTTTGCACCCACGCATTAGAACTAAATGCAAATCCCTCTAATTGCTCCCCAAAATATTCCACCATATCATTTCTCTCTGGCTCACCATGCACTAATACATCAATTCCAATACTTTCTTGAAAAGCTACACAATCTTTAATGTAATCCTTAATGCCCTTTTCATAGGTCGCTTTATCAATATTGCCTTTTTTGTAATCCAATCTTAATGCTCTAAGTTCTGGAGTTTGCGGGAATGAACCAATTGTAGTAGTAGGTAAAATAGGGAGATTGAGAAAATTTTTTTGTAATTTTAATCGTTCTTTAAAAGGCATATTTCTTTGTTTGAGAGTATTTTGTTTTACTCTATTGCGAATTTTTTGGTTATTAGTCTTGGTAGAATTTTTCCTAGAGCAATTGATTTTAGCATTTTCCTCCAAAGCTTTTTTAAAGTCTTTTTTTTCACCCCTAAAGGCGAGTTCTAAAGTTTTTAATTCTTCTATCTTTTCTTTTGCAAAACTAAGCCAAGAGAGAATCTCATCTTCAATTTTATCCTCTCCCTCCTTACTAAAAGGCAGATGCAAAAGAGAGCAAGAGCTGCTTAGGACAATGCGTTCCTTTGGGATAAAGGAATTTATAGAATCTAAAAGGGCTAATTTAGATTCTAAATCCGCTATCCAAATATTGCGTCCATCAATCACTCCTGCATAGAGGACTTTATTACTTTTAGCCAAGGCTTTTAGGCTTTGTTTGTTTTTCTCTCCATAAATAAAATCAAGCCCTATGCCATAAATATCTGTTTTTAGTAAAACTTCTGTAAGCTCACAACTATGTTCAAAAAAGGTGCTTACAATTACCTTAATTCCTTTTTTGCTAATTTCGTTATAAATGTATTCAATGGTATCACTATTATATACACATTGTAAATTAGGAGATTTTTCATTAAAACCCTTAGCAAAAATAGGCTCACTAAATTCAATGACTACATTATTAAGTATGGATATTTGCTCAATGAGTTCTAAATAAGCCTTTTTAAGTTTTTTAAAAATTTCCTTTTCTTCTCCATCAATGATTTTGCTTAAAGCAAAGAAAGTAAAAATCCCAATAAGTTGAATTTTTGGTGTATAGCCTAAGCTTAGGGCTTCTTGGTATTGTTGAATAATTTTACTAGCGTCAGCTTTATAAGTATCCTCATTACTTAGTTCTGGAACAACATAGTGATAATTAGTGTTAAACCATTTTGTCATCTCGCAAGCCACGCCATCTTTATACCCTCTTGCCATTGCAAAATAGCCCTCCAAACCGCTTAAACCTTTGAATCTTTTTGGCTTTGCGTCCAAAGCATAAGCTAAATCCAACACATTATCATACAAACTAAAGTCATTCACACATACAAAGTCAAGATCTTTTTGTAATTCCCAATGTTTTGCTCTTAAATCTTGTGCAACCTGTTCTAATTCTTTTTCCTTGCTTTTGCCACCCCAAAAACTTTCTAATGCTTTTTTTAATTCTCTATTTTTCCCAATGCGTGGGAATCCTAAAATATTACTCATTTTTTTCCTTGTTGCTATAGATATAAAATAGCATTATACTATTATTTTATAAATACATATCGTATTTTATTAAAATTAATATGTTTTATTATTTGAAGTTACAAAATGTAAATTTATGAGAGTTTTTAAAAAATAGTCTTTAGTGTTTAAAATTTTGTTAAATTTTAGATTTTTAAGAAATTATGGAGTAATTGTTTGCCTTGGGATTGTAAAATGGATTCTGGGTGGAATTGTATGCCATAGAGTGGAAGATGTTTATGTTGGATTATCATAGGGATTTTGCGATGATTTTTTGTGATAAATCCTAACATTTGGCATTCTCCAAGTTCTGAAACATACAAAGAGTGGTAGAGAGCTACTTGAAAGGGTTTATAAATATTTTTACAAAGTTTATTGGGGATAAATTCACAAAGCATTTTTTGAGCGTGTAGTGGAGTGTCCATTTCTTCTACTTTGCCTCCATAGACTTCTGCAATACATTGCATACCCAAACATACCCCAAGAGTTTTTTTATAGGGGAAGCTTGTAAGAATTTTCAAGGATATTCCTGAATCTTTAGGGGAACCAAAGCCTGGAGAAATAACAAGATGGCTAAAAGATTCCACAAAATTTTTTTCCACAATAGCATCATTTTTGATAACTTTAATCTTTGCACCTAAGGATAAAAAGTAATAATACAGATTGTAAGTAAAAGAATCATAATTATCAATCAGAAGTATTTTTTTGCGCATTGATTGTAACCTCTACAATACCCCTTAAGGCATTGGTGCAAAAGATTTTTTCTGCTTCTAAAAGATCTTTTTTTAACAAAGTCTTTTCATAAATAAGTTTAGAATCTAAAAGGAATTGCCGGATACAACCCCCTAATAAACCGCTTTTTCTAGGAGGAGTGAGAAAGGTATTATTTTTTAAGATTATAATATTACTCCTACTGCCCTCTGTAATTTCTCCTTTTTCATTGGTGTAGATATAATCAAAAATTTTTTGGTTGGGAGTCTTAGTAAAATGTCTCCTTAGGGTGGTTTTGTGATAGAGTAAATCATTATGCGAATAAATGCAGTCTTTAGCAAAGGCAATATTATAAGAGCAAATAGGAGTATAGGGAGTTTGCTCAAAAAGTATTTTTTGATCTAATAAAAGACGCAAAATAGAAGGTTTAGAATCCCTTTGGAGGAACGGTAAAAGTATATCGGGGATACTTTGCCACCCTATCTTGGATAAAAGTGGTTCAAAGGCTTGAAAGTTTTTCATCATATTAAGATTTTTAGAGCATAAAGCCTCATAGGAATCTTCTAAGAATTTAGGGCAATAAAAACCAAAATCTTTTGCGCTTTTTAAAATCCTTTTTAAATGGTAAGAGAGTAAAAAGGCTTGATTGCCACGTACAAGAATAGTTTCTAAAAGCTTAAAATTATGAGGAAAGAGAAATTGAGATTTTAATTGCAATTCTTTAAATTCCTCTTCCCATTTAGAATCCCACACGATTCCGCTGCCTACACCATAGCGATAAAAGTCTTCATCTTGGTATTTCATCAGTGTGCGTATAGGGACATTAAAACAAGCCTTATTTTTTGTAATAACCCCTATTGCACCACAATACACTCCCCTATCCCTAAGTTCTAGGTTTTGGATAATATCCATAGTAGATTTTTTAGGTGCTCCTGTGATAGAGCCACAAGGAAATAAAGCACTAAAGATTTTATAAAGGGGTTGATTAGGGATTTTTGCTTGGAGTTTTGAAACCATTTGGTGGAGTGTGGGATAAGTTTTAATAGTAAGGAGGGATTTGATTTTTAGGGTGTGGAGTTTAGCAATTTGGCTAATATCATTGCGCAATAAATCCACAATCATTATGTTTTCTGAAATATTTTTAGAATCTTGTTTTAAGCTTTTTTTATTTTTCTTATCCTCTTGTTTGTTTTTACCTCGTTTAATCGTTCCTTTCATCGGTTCTAAAGTGATTTTGTCTTTTTTAAGTTGGAAAAAAAGCTCTGGGGAGAGTGAAATAATTTCAACAAAAGGGGTTTTAAAATAGGCTTTATAATCTGTATTTTGCGTGTGGAGTAAAGCTTTAAAAATCTCTAATCCCTCACAATGGCTTTGTAAATGTAGTTCTTGTGTGAGATTAACTTGGTAGGTATTCCCAAGTTTTAGATTTTGCTTTACCTTTTGAAAAGTATGCTTATAAAATTCCTCATTAAGTCCTTGCTTAATGGTAGGATAAAACAAAGCTTTGGTTTTTAAAGATGAATTAGAGAGTAAAGAACGTTTTTTAAAAAGGATAAATTCTAATAAAGGTTTTTTGTATTCTTTTTGTTCCTTGGAGGAAAATAATCCTGCCTCATAGCTAACATACCCAACCAAATATCCATATTTGGAATATTTTTGGATTTTTTTAAAGCAAAGGGGTAGATCTTTTTTCTTAAAAGTAAAAATGTGTTTAAGGGGTTTAGAATAAACATAATCTCCAAAAATTGTCATTTAATAGCCTTAAAAAAGCGGTTGTCTTCTTAGAGCTTAAATTCATTAATTTTAGATTCAATCTTTTGTGATTGCGTTGAGAGTTCCTTAGAAATATTAGAGATTTTATCCATTTCTTGCGAAATATTTTGTAGATGTTCATTAAGCTTTTTATTGTTGTCTAAAAGTGAGTTTGCTTCACTATTGAGCTGTTGCGAACTTGTAATGGTTTCATTAGCAAGAGAGCTTACCTCTTCTATGGCTTCATTAACCTTATTGATATTTTCTTGAATTTGGTGAGAGCTATTCACAAAAGAGAAGAATTTTTTGGAGTTTTGTGAAATCTGTGTGCTAACATTATTGATAGATTGTGTGATAATCGTAATGGTGGTATCAATCTCATTTAAAGATTTTCCTGTTCTCTCTGCTAACTTTCTAACTTCATCAGCAACAACCGCAAATCCTCTTCCGTGTTCTCCTGCTCTTGCTGCTTCAATAGCAGCATTGAGTGCTAATAAGTTTGTTTGGTCTGCAATATCAGTGATAGTTGCTAGTATATTTTTGATATTTTGCGCATCTTGGGTAAGTGTTGTGATATTATCGACCAATGTCTCTTGATTTTGTGCGTCTTGTTCAATGTTTTCTGAAAAATTTACAATAGAATTCTTGGTTTCATCTAATTGGGATTTTGCTCCTATAATATCTGTCATTGTATGGGTTGTTTTTTGGATATTTATTTCTAGGGATTCCCCAACCTCTTTTCCGATTTCATTAGAATAGTTAGAAAGCCTAAAGCTCTCTTTTGTGTAACCTAAGACATCTTTTGCGCCTTTGAGTAAATCTTGGGAAATCTGGAGGTTATGCTTACTTTGTAAGTTTAGCTCTATGAAAATTTGTTTAATAGTTTGTAAAAAATTCTGAATTGCTTGATACATAATCCCAATTTCATCAGAGCTTTTTTTGAAAGCAAGGGTTTGGCTAATGTTTTTAGTTTTGTTGATATAAACAAGGAATTCTAAAATTTTTTTAATACGCGAGGTGATGTTATAAACGATAAGATAGCTTATTCCTAAGGTTAAAATAATAACCGACACCAAGACAACACTTAATCCTACAAAATTAAAGAAATTCTTAGATTTATTTTGTGAAACGGTTGAGATGAGATTATTAGAAAGCCTATCTTCAATAGTTCTTAAAATATTAATTTTTGATGTAATGGTGTCAAACCAATAAGCCTGTGAGATTCCAAAATTGCCTGTTTCTGCTTTTGCAATAGCGATTTTGCGCATTCTTTCTACTTCTTGGAAGCTTGGGTCTTTGATGGCTTGTTGGTAAAATTCTAATCCTTCCTCCGTGCTATAATGGATAAAGTTTTCTAAATAGATATTTTGCGCTGTTATTAAGGAGATAAAGCGTTGGTATAATCCTTCTGCAAACTTATTAGCCCCTAAAACATTAGATAAAACAGCCCTTTCTTGTCCAGAATTTTCTTTTGCATTAACAAGCTCAATAAAAGCAATCAAAGAGCGAACAACTACATAATCTCTGCTAATGTTTGCTATCTCTGTGATATTTTCTATAAGGCTTGAAATCGTTTGTGTATAATAGCCTAAAACCTCTCCAATTTTGATACTAGAAGAATCAACCCCACCCCGAATACTTTGTAGGTATTCTAGTTGTTTTAAGGAGTTATTTAAAGATTCTTGGAGAATCCTTGGATAATCCGCAAAATTAAAGGACTGCAAAAAGTCTTTTAGGTTTTTTATTTCTTTATCTGTTAATAATCTTTGCTCAAATAAGAGTTTTTGGAATTTTTCATTTTTTGCCCCTAAGTAACCTGCAGAAGCCCCTCTTTCTTTTTGTAATTCGTGGATAGTTGCACTAATGTTGGCAGAAAATAAAATGCCCTTTTCTAAAAGTTCGATTCTACGATATTCTTTATAGCTATTTTGGATAAGCAAAACAGAGATACAAGTAAAAATAACTAGAGGAACACATAAGAGTAATAGCATTTTTGTGCGGATTTTAAGATTAGAAAATATCATAGTTCATCTTTATTTTAGTATCGAGTTATTCTTTGATGCGCTAATACTAAAACTTTGAGGAATTTTCTATATATTCTTCATAGCTCCCTCTAAAGTCTAGGATTTCATTATTTTCTTTAAATTCTATAATGCGATTAGCAAAAGCATCAATTAATTCTCTATCGTGGCTTATGCAAATAATGTTCCCATTATATTTATAAAGTGCTTCACCTAATGCAATAATGGCTTCTAAATCAAGATGATTAGTGGGTTCATCTAGCACTAAAAAATTCCCCCCCTCTAGCATTAACTTAGAAAGCATTATGCGATGTTTCTCCCCTCCACTTAAACTCCCTACACTTTTTTCTTGTTCTTCCCCATTAAAGAGCATTCTTCCTAGAGCGTTGCGTATTTCTGTAGATTCTTTTTTCTTATCAAAGCCCCTAAGCCATTCATAGAGACTTTCTTCTCCTACAATAAGTTCGGTAGTATTTTGGGGAAAATAGCTTCTTTTTATAGTTGCTCCCCATTTTATGCTTCCCTCTTTTGGCATTAGATTTTCACAAATTAATTCACAAAAAGTGCTTTTTCCAATTCCATTGCGTCCAATAAGGGCGATTTTATCTCCGGGAAGTATTTTTAAATCAAGATTTTTTAAAATCTCCAAATCTCCATAGGCAAAACTTAGGTTTTCAATATCTAAAGCTTCATTTCCAATATTGCGTTCGGGTTTAAAGAGAATGCTAGGTTCTCTTCGGCTAGAGACTTCAAGATTTTTTATATCCAACTTTTCAAGTTGTTTTTGTCGGCTAGTGGCTTGTCGTGCTTTGGAGGCATTTGCTGAAAATCGTGCGATAAAAGATTCTAATTCTTCTTTTTCTTTGAGCTTTTTATTGTGTTCCATTTCTTGTTGTTTGGCTATAAGTGTGCTAGCAATATACCAATCATCATAATTTCCGCTAAATTCGCGCACATTTTTAAAGTCTAAATCCAAAATATGTGTGCAAACGCTATTTAAAAAATGTCTATCGTGAGAGATAACTACTAAAGTCCCCTCGTGTCTTTTTAATTGTTCTTCTAAGTAGGCAATAGCATTTAAGTCTAAGTTATTAGTGGGTTCATCTAAAAACAAAATATCAGGTCGTGGGAAAAGCACTTGTGCTAATAGCACTTTAAACTTATCTCCCCCTGTTAGAGTTTTCATTAATTCCTTATGGATAGAAGCACGAAACCCTAAATCTTCTAAAATTTTTTGAATCTGTATATCATATTCATAAGTAGGGTCTTCTTCGGCGCAAATGGTTTCAAGCTCCCCTAAGCGTTCATTAATAGCATCGCTAAAATCCCCGCTTTCATAAATCTTTTCTTTTTCTTTGATAGCCTCATAAAGTCTTTTGTTGCCATATAAAACGCAATCTTCAATGCTAAAGTATTCAAAGGCGAATTGATTTTGCCCTAAAATGCCAATTCTTGCATTAGGGGCAAAAGCAATATTTCCATTGGTAGGTTCTATTTCTTGGCTTAGGATTTTTAAAAAGGTTGATTTTCCTGCACCATTAGCCCCAATTAGTCCATAACGCTTACCTTTATCAAGTTTTAAATTAATATTTTCAAAAAGCTTTTTGGTGGCATATTGCATACCTAACCCTGTGATTTGAATCATAAATGCTCCTAATCTTTATTTTTGGAATTTTTAATTTTTTCAATAATAGCGGTGCTACTTTTGCCCTCTATATAATCTATTAAGCGCACTTCTTTGGCAATAGCACTTCCTACTATTTCCTTATCTAGGTAATCTTTGCCTTTGACTAAAATATCAGGCTTGATTTTTTTAATAAGCTCTAAAGGGGTTTCTTCCTCAAAAACAATCACAAAATCCACGCATTCTAATGCACATAGCATTGCTATTCTATCATATTGTGCGTTGATGGGTCGTTCCTTGCCTTTAAGGGCTTTAATAGAATCATCACTATTTAAGCCAACAATTAGTAAATCCCCTAATTTTTTTGCTTGGTTGAGGTAGTCAATATGCCCTAAATGTAAAATGTCAAAACAACCATTTGTGAAAACAATTTTAGATTCTAGGGTTTTTAGGGTTGTAAAAAAATCATTTAAGTGTGGGGGGCTAATGTATTTATCCCTATAATTTCTTATTTTTTGGGGTGTTTTTTGGAGTTGCAAAAAGAAAGGAGGATTTTTGTGGTTATCCTCTTGTAGGGTTGATAAAAAATTGGCATCGACAAATTGTGAGTTTAGTAAATTGTTTTTCTTTAAATAATTAATAATCTCCTCCTTAGAGGCGGTGGCTGAACCTATTTTATTCACAACAACAGCCGCTGCTGCATTAGCAAAATAAACACTTTGGAGAATATTTTTTTGTAAGGAAAGCATATAGGCTAAGGCAGCAATCACGGTATCTCCAGCACCTGTTACATCAAAGACTTCTTTGGCTACTGTGGGAATTGTTTGTAAGGTTTTATCTAAAACCGCTATGCCATCTTCGCTTAAGGTGATTAAAGAAAACTCCAAATCACACATTTGTTTTAATTTTTTAGTCGCTAAAAGTAGTGTTTCTTCATTATAAATAGAGATATTCGTGGCTTCTTTAGCTTCTTTTTTGTTAGGAGTTAGGAGTGTCGCACCTCGATATTTTTGATAATCCTTGCCTTTTGGGTCGATTAAAATCTTGATTTTAGATTTATTAGCAAGAGTGATAAGCTCTTGTGTAAGCTTAGGGCTTAAAACTCCTTTTTGGTAATCTGAAAGAATGATGCAGTCAATCTTGTGGTTTTTGATAAGCTGCACACTAAAGTTTAAGATAAAAGATTCTCCTTCTTGGCAAATCATTTCTTTATCTTCTTTATCTACGCGTAAAACCTGTTGGTGTGCGGCGATAATTCTTGATTTTTTCGTTGTGGGGCGATTTTTATGAATGTAGATTCCCTGTGTATGGATATGGAGAGTTTGTAGTTGGTGCTTTAGCTTTTCTCCTGCTTCATCAGCACCTATCATCCCGCAGATAAAGACTTCCGCTTCTAAAGCCACTAAATTATTGGCAACATTACAAGCACCACCTAAACTTAGAGTTTCTTTGGTTACTTCAATAACTTGCACAGGGGCTTCAGGAGAGATTCTCTCGCATTCTCCCCAAACATAATGATCTAAGATTAAATCCCCAATAACTAAGATATTTGGCTTCAATTACCAACCCTTTAGATGAATTTCTTGAATTTGTTCTATATATTTTTTAATACCAACTTCTAAGGAGAATCTAGGCTCATAGCCTAGAAATTCTTTAGTGAGTGTGAGACTAGCTTGTGTATGTGTTTGGAAGAAAGCATAGGGATTATCAAAGTATTCCACTTCAAATTCTCCTAAATTTTGCTTAAGAGAATCCACTATGTCATTGTAGCTTCTAGCATTTCCGCTTCCTACATTATAAACTCCACTTTTTTTAGCTTCCATTGCTTTAATATTGGCTTGAATAACATCTTCAATATAGACAAAATCGCGTTTTTGTTCCCCCATTTTAAAAAGGCGAACTTTTTTGTTTTTTAGAGCTTGTAGCCCTAATTGCAAAATCATAGAAGCCGTTTTTCCCTTGTAAAACTCATTTTCTCCATACACATTAAAATACCGCAATCCAACAATATGTAAGCAAGGATTGTCTTGTAAATATTTATTGGCTAGATTATCCATCATAAGTTTAGAAAATCCATAAATATTCTCTGGAATCTCACCGCTTCCTATGCTGTTTGGAGCAGGAGTATTTCCATATACCCCTGCACTAGAGGCATAAATCATCTTAGAATCCATTTTCAAACATAATTGTAATAAATCTTTAAAGGCATTTACATTGCTTCTTAAAACCGCTTCTTGGTCGCTAATAGTTGTATCAGAAATAGCCGCTTGGTGAAAGATGTAATCAAATCTATTTTCTTCTAATCGTTTTAAATCCTCTTTATTATTAATATCGCCAACAATTACCTCTCCATTAAAACCTAATAGATTCTTGAAATGCCCTAAAGATTTGAGATTGCCATTACTAAAAATTTCTTCATTTCTGAAGCAATCAAAGACTACCACTTTGGCTTTAGGATGATATTTTTGGAGATATAATGCTAGATTAGAGCCTATAAATCCTGCTCCTCCAGTGATTAAAATATGCTTTCCCTCTAAAGTATTATTAATGTATTGCATACGCATCCTTGGAATCTATAATTTGTCCTTGCATTATAACAAAAGTTTTAAGACATTTGATATTTTGGTTGCTTCATCAAGGTATTAAGCAATAATTTTTTAGTCAATAAATTTTGGAGGGCATTGATTGCAAATAGCAAAATTTTGCTAGAGCTTTTATTAAAAAGTATTAGGGTAGATTTGATGGAATCCTTATGAATAGAGAGCAGATAAGGATTCTGTGGTGTTTCTATTATACCCAAAATCAAAATTTTTATGGTACATAGTTACTATAATAAACAATCTTTTCTATTTATTGCGATTGCTTAAAAATTATTAGGTAAAACTTATGAGTTTTTAAGTAGCATATAGAATACATTTTCAACTCTAAAGGATGGCATTATGAAAAATGATGAGGTTATTGAAAAGTTTCGGAATTTTATTTCTCTAAGAAATAGGGTTTCTTTGACATTATCTATTGTTATTTTGGTTTTATATTATGCTTTTATAGTCGGTGTTGGTTCTTTTCCAGAGATTCTTGGATATCGTTTGGGACCTAGCGCAGTCACGCTTGGAATTGTTGTTGGTATTTTCTTAATTATTATTTGTGTCGTTGCAACAGGAATTTATACTTTCTTTGCGAATGTATATTTTGATAAAACTCAACAAGAAGCATTACAAGAGTTAGAAAGCAGTGGTTTATTAGAGGATTTTAAAGAAGGTAAGATTACTTATTATAAGGATAATAAATGAAAAAAACAATCATCTTTTTAAGTATTTTCAGTAGTTTGTGTTTTGGGGCGGGTGTTGATGTTGGTGAGATTGTAAAAGCGCAGTTTAACCCAACTGCCGTTATTATGTTTTTGGCATTTGTTTTAGCAACTTTAGGGATTACTTATTATTCAAGCAAAAAAAGTCAATCTGCAAGTAGTTTTTATACCGCTGGAGGGAATATCACAGGACTCCAAAATGGGACTGCCATTGCTGGGGATTATATGAGTGCTGCTTCATTTTTGGGTATCACCGCACTTGTTTTTACCAATGGCTTTGATGGATTGATTTACTCCATTGGGTTTTTGGTTGGTTGGCCTATTATTTTATTTTTAATTGCAGAGAAGCTTAGGAATCTTGGTAAATTTACCTTTACAGATATTACCGCTTACCGATTGGATTCAAAGCCTATTAGAATTTTATCCGCAGTGTCTGCTTTAAGTGTCGTTAGTTTTTATCTCATTGCGCAAATGGTTGGTGCTGGGCAGTTAATCCAAGTGCTTTTTGGGCTTCCTTATGCTGTGGCGGTTGTTTTAGTTGGGATTTTAATGATTTGTTATGTAACTTTTGGCGGAATGCACGCTACAACTTGGGTGCAAATCATTAAAGCAATTCTACTCTTAAGTGGGGCTACTTTTATGTCTTTTATGATTTTGTATCTTACAAAATTTGATTTAACCTATTATTTCTCTGAAGCAATAAAGAATCACCCTCAAGGTGAGGGTATTATGAGTCCGGGTGGATTTATAAAAGACCCCATTTCTGCTATTTCATTAGGGCTTGCATTGATGTTTGGGACAGCAGGTTTGCCTCATATTTTAATGAGATTCTTCACGGTTAAAGATGCCAAAGAGGCAAGAAAATCTGTTTTTTATGCTACAGTGTTTATTGGGTATTTTTATATTCTAACTTTCGTTATAGGATTTGGAGCAATTGTTCTTTTGCTTGGGAATCCTAACTATACCAATGCAGATGGGACTTTTAATGGTGTTGCTAATATGGTTGCTATTACTTTAGCAGAGGTTATAGGTGGGGATATTTTCTTAGGATTTATTTCCGCAGTTGCCTTTGCGACTATTTTAGCTGTTGTCTCTGGACTTGCTATTTCTGGGGCTGGGGCAATAAGCCACGATTTATTTGTGAATGTTTGCAAAAATGGTGTATGTGATGAAAAGCTAGAGAGGAGGGTAACAAAAATTGCTACGATTGGTATTGGGATTGTCGCTATTGTTTTAGGTATGATTTTTGAAAAGCAAAATGTAGCCTTTATGGTTGGTTTAGCCTTTGGGATTGCCGCTAGTGTTAATTTCCCTATTCTTCTACTAAGTATTTATTGGAGGAATCTTACGACAAAAGGAGCATTTTGGGGCGGTTTAATCGGACTTGTTGTTGTTTTGATTCTTGTAATCTTAAGCCCTAGCATTTGGGTGAAGAGCTTTGGCTTTAGTGAGGCAATATTCCCTTATAATCACCCAGCGATTTTTTCTATGCCTTTGACTTTTGTCCTTATTTATATTATTTCTAAGCTTGATACTTCCAAACGAGCAGAGATTGATAAAAGTGGATTTAATGCACAAGATTTTAGAGCGCAAAGTGGTATTGGTATTAGTGAGGCGGTTTCTCACTAATCCCTCTCCCGCTAATCTTTCTCTTCAGGCTTTCTTATTCTCATTTTATTTTTTAGATTCTCTTATTCTTAATTAATCTTATTTTTGGTTAGTTCTTAGATTTAATATTCTCATTATTAAAATTGTTTTTAAGTAAATTGTTAAGTTTTGAAATGTAAAATTGCGTCTTATATCTTAGATATGCAAAGGTAGAGTGATGAGAGTTTTGTTTTTTATCTTCCTTTTCTTTTCTTATAGTTTTTCTATTGAGATTACTAGTGCGTGGTCTTTAAATGCGGGCAAGATTAATCCCCATCTTTATTCTCCCAATCAGCTTTATGCGCAAGTGATGCTCTATCAAGGGCTTGTGCGCTATACAGAAAAGGGCATAGAGCCACAAATTGCTAAATCTTGGGAGATTTCTAATGGGGGCAAAACCTATACTTTTAAGATTCAAAAAGATTTAAAGTTTTCTAATGGAAGTCCTTTAGATGCCTATGCGATTGAAGCAAACTTTGTAGCAATTTTGGAAAATCGTTCAAGGCATTCTTGGCTTGGATTAATCCATAAGATTGTTGGCTACAAAGCCCTAAGTGCAGATGTTTTTAGGCTGGAGCTTAATAGTCCTTATGTGGCGACTTTGAATGAACTTGCTTTACCGCGCCCTTTTAGAATGATTGCTCCAGAGGCGATGATAGATAAAAGCACTAAAAATGGGATAAAAGCCCCTATTGGTAGTGGTGCTTTTATGTTAGAAGAGAGTATATCTGGCGTACGTGATGTGTTCGTCCCTAATCCTCACTTTGTAGGCAAAAAACCACAAATCTCCCGCCTTGTGATGAAGATTTTACCCGATGCCAATGCTAGAATCTTGGCTTTTGAAAGTGGCTCTTTGGATATTTTAGTCGGCAAAGATGCTATTTCTAGGGAGAATTTTAAGCGACTTAGTCAAAATCCAAAATATCAGGTTATCACTTCCAAACCGCAGGGGACTTTTCATATTGCTATTAACGCCTCAAAGGATAGGGTAACTTCTAATCAAGATTTAAGAAGGGCGATTATTGCAGGTGTGAATAAGAATCTCATTTGGGAAAAGATTTTGTTGCAAATTGATCCCAAAGCAGATTTTTTATTTAACCCTTCATTGCCCTTTTGTGATGTAGGATTAGAAAAGATTGCGTTTAATATAACAGAAGCAAAAACATTGCTAAAAGATAAGAATTTTAAGCCTTTGGAGTTTGTCTATGTGGCTAACAATCCCACACAAAAATCCATCGCCGAAGCAATTGCTTTGGATTTGAGTAAAATTGGACTTGAAGTTAAATTGGTCGCAAGTGAATCCACTGCATTTTTTCAGCGTCAAAAAAATGGTAATTTTGATTTAATCTTTAATGATACTTGGGGGAATCCCTACGATCCTCATTCTTTTGTCGCTTCAATGCTAATTCCATCACACGCTGATTTTGCGATTCAAAGAGATTTAGAAAACAAAAAAGACATTGATGCAAATATTCATAGAATCTTAAATGCTTATGAAGAAAAAACCTTGCAAGAAGAATATAGGACTCTACTTTTTTCTCTTCATAAGAGTGATGTTTATTTGCCTTTAGCCTATGACGTGGTGTTAGGGGTGTATCATAAAAGCAAAATTAAATCTTATATGCTTGGCAATATGGAAAATGAATTTTTATTTGAAAATGTGGAGATTCAATAGATGTTTAGGTTTATAGCACAGAGGCTCTTATTTTTGATTCCTACTTTGCTAGTGGTTTCTTTTATTGTTTTTGGGATTTTGCGTCTAAGCCCTATTGATCCTGCATTTGCTTATCTTACGCAATCCCAGATACCCCCAACACAGGAAGCATTAGAGGCTGCTAGAGAGGAGCTAGGTTTAAACCTTCCCTTTTTGGAGCAGTATAGGATATGGCTAAAAAATATCTTGCACCTAGATTTTGGAATCTCTTATGTTACCAAAGCTCCAGTTTTAGGGGATATTTTGTATTATCTGCCCACAACTTTAAACCTTGCCTTTTTGTCGATGATTGTGGTTATGGGTTTTGGGGTTGTTCTAGGTGTATTAGGAGCTGTGAAGAAAGATTCTATCCTTGATAGAGGGCTTGGGATTTTTGCTTTTGTGGCAGTTTCAACACCAAGTTTTTGGCTTGGGTTTTTGCTAATTTATGTTTTTACCTTGAAGTTTGGTATTTTGTCTCCTTATGAGGATTTTTCACCTACAAGCTATATCTTGCCAGTTATTACTTTAAGCTTGATGTCCATAGCGATTAATATGCGATTAATGCGGGTGAGTTTTTTAGAGCATCAAAACCAAAGAAGTGTGTTGTATGCCTATGCTAGGGGATTATCCCAAAGCACTATTTATAAGCATATTTTGAAAAACTCTATTTTGCCAATCATCACTTCTTTTGGAATGCACTTTGGGGAGCTTTTAGGTGGGGCTGTGGTTGTAGAAGTCCTCTTTGGAATGCCCGGGTTTGGCAGATATGCCATAGGGGCAATTTATAGCCACGATTATCCGGTGATTCAAGCTTTTATGCTTTTAATGGTGGTGGTTTTTACTTTAGTAAATTTGTTGGTTGATATTGCATTAGCCTCTCTTAATCCCAAAATTCGTTATAAAGAAGTTTAAATGCGTTTAAAGATTGCCTTGTTTTTAAGTGTTGTTTTGATTTTTGTGGCTATTTTTGCCCCTTTGATATTTCCTCACGATCCAAATATAGGGGATTTGCAAATGAAATTTTCTTCTCCTAGCAGTGAATATTGGCTTGGGAGTGATCACTTGGGAAGAGATATTTTAAGCCGTTTGGGCTATGGGGCAAGAATCTCTTTTTTTAGTGTGCTGTGTGTTAGCTTTTTGATTATTATAAGCTCTTTTAGTGTGGGGATGATTGCTGGATATAGGGGTGGAATGGTGGATAATATTTTAATGCGTTTTTGCGATGTGTTTTTGACTTTTCCTACCTTTGTTTTGGCGTTGTTTTTTATTGCTGTGTTGGGTGTTGGTTTGGTGAATGTGATTTTAGCGATTACTCTTACGCATTGGGCTTGGTATGCAAGAATGGTTCGAAGCATTGTGCTAGAAGTGCGCACACAAAACCACATAATGGCTGCTAAAATGCTTGGCGGGAGTGAGTTAAAGATTTTATGCCAACATATTTTACCTGTGGTTTTTGTGCAGATGATTATTCTCATTACCCTAGATTTTGGGCATATACTTTTGCATGTTGCAGGATTGTCTTTTTTGGGGCTTGGGGTGCAAGCTCCAATGGCAGAGTGGGGGGTTATGATTCAAGATTTTGCGCCTTTTGTGATGGAGTATCCTCATTTGATGCTTTATCCGGGGCTTTGTATTTTTATAAGTGTGGCAGTTTTTAATACTTTAGGGGAAGCTTTACGGGATAAATACGCCTTAGATTGCTTAAAGGTAAAAAATGATTAAAGTAGAAAATCTTTCTTTAAAAAGCCCACATAAAGAGATTTTAAAAAATATTTCTTTGAGTGTTTTAAGGGGCGAGAAATTAGCTATTTTAGGTGAGAGTGGCAGTGGGAAAAGTATGCTCTTAAGGACTATTTTGGGGCTATTGCCTCAAAATATTTGTCAAATAGGGCAGGTTTATAATGGCTTAAGAAGTGGCGTAATTTTGCAAAATCCTTCGAGCTGTTTTGATGGAATCTATACCTTAAGAAGCCATTTTGTAGAAACCCTTAAAGCACATAAAATGGACTTAGAAGAAGAAAAATGGGGGCTAGAATCTGTGGGATTAGCAAGAGATGTGCTAGATTCTTATCCTTTTGAGTTAAGTGGAGGAATGCTTCAAAGGGCTATGATTGCTTTAGCACTTTGTATTAATCCTGATTTTGTTTTTAGTGATGAAATGACGAGTGATTTGGATTGCATTGGAGTTAATGAGATTGTGGAATTATTGTTGTCTTTGCAGAGGCAAAAGGGATTTGGAATCTTGTTTGTAACGCATGATGTGTTTTTGGCTGCTAAAGTCGCAGATACTATTGCGATTTTAGATAATGGGAGAATGATTGAATATGGAAAAACACAAGAGATTTTAAAGACTCCAAAAGCTATCAAAACAAAAGAATTGCTTGATGAGAATCAAAAGCTATTCCAAACACCTTGGGGGGATTTTCGTGCGAGAGTTAATTAGAGTTGATGGAGTGTCTCAATATTATAAAAAAGGTAATTTTTTCTCTAAAGCTCCTTTGAATGTGGCTTTGGAGAAGGTGAGTTTTTCTTTGTTTGAAAATAGAAATTTAGGCATTTTAGGACGCAATGGAGCAGGAAAATCAAGCCTTGTTAGAATCTTGTTAGGATTAGAAAAGCCAAAAAGTGGTCAGGTGAGAATGTTTTTTGACAAAAAGCAGGAGAGGAGGCTCATTCAGGCGGTTTTTCAAGATCCTCAAAGTTCTCTAAACCCTAGATGGAGTGCTAGAAAATGCTTATTAGAGGGATTAGAAAATTTTAAAATGCTTAAAAATCCCAAAGATCAGAGCGAAGAGTTAGCGGAGCTTGTAGGCTTACCTAAAGATTCTTTGGATAAAAAGAGCTTTGAATTTAGTGGTGGGGAACAACAAAGGATTAATCTTGCAAGGGTTTTGGCGCTTCAGCCTAGAGTATTAATTTTAGATGAAGCACTTTCTAATTTGGATGTGCATTTGCAAATGAAAATGATTGAGATGTTAAAGTCTTTGCAAAAGCAGCTTTCTATCACTTATCTCGTGATTTCGCACGATTTGCGCATTATTTTGCAACTTTGTGAGGATGTGTTATTGCTTAGAGATGGGAAAGTGGTGTTTAAAACCAATAAACAAGAAGGGATTTACAACGCTATTTTGAGGGATAGTAAGGGAGATAGTGCGGGTTATTTTAATGAGTTTTATCAAGCAAGTTTTTGGCATCTTAGATAGGTTTTGATACAGGTTGCAAGTTTAAATGTATGCTATAATTTGGAAATTTTTTCAAAGGATGCAAAAATGATGCCAAGCGTGCAACAATTATTAATTGTTTTATTAATTATCATTGTTTTATTTGGGGCTAAGAAGATTCCAGATTTGGCTAAAGGGTTAGGTTCAGGGATTAAAAATTTCAAAAAAGCTGTAAAAGAAGAAGAGGAGGAGATAGCAACAAATACTAAAATTGAGCAAGATAAACAAGAAAATGCTTCAACAACTACAATGAATAACTCTGAAAGCACTAAAGTTTAAAAATGTATCAAAGCCTAAAAGCTCTTATTAATAAGGCATTAGCTATTGAATGCTTTTTAGAAAAACCCAAAGATAAAAAGTTCGGGCATTTTGCTTTACCAACTTTTAGCCTTGCTAAAAACCTTAAAAAAAATCCTCAAGAAATCGCAAGAGAGTTTGGAGAAACTTTACAATCCTTGCCACAGATTGCTAGTGTCAATGTTGTAGGTGGGTATGTGAATTTCTCTGTAAGCGATGGGTTTTTGCAAGAGTGCGCAAAGGATTTTCTAGCTCCAAAATCTCCCAAAAATACCAAAGAAAGAATCTTGCTTGAATATGTGAGTGCTAACCCCACAGGTCCTTTGCATATTGGACACGCAAGGGGGGCGATTTTTGGGGATTGCTTGGTGCGTCTTGGAATATACTTGGGTTTTGAGGTTGTCAGTGAATATTATATTAATGATGCCGGAGCGCAAATAGAAAATCTAGGAAAATCTATTTATATTGCAGGGAGGCATTTGTATTTTGGTGAATCTTATGAAATGCCAGAGGGTTGCTACAAAGGAGAATATATCTTAGAGTTAGCAAAAGAAGCAAAAGAAACTTTTGGTCAAGAATGCTTTGAAGCGGAGAAAAATATCTTTTGTTTAAGCGTCTTTGGAAAAGATAAAATGCTAGAGGAAATACAAGAAAATCTAGCCCAGATTGGAATCGTATTTGATAATTTTGTGAGCGAAAAAGCACTTTTTAAGGAATGGGATAGCACCTTAGAGCAATTACAAAGAGGCAATGGGGTTTATGAATTAGAGCAAAAGTTATGGATAAAATCTAGTGAATATGGAGACGAAAAGGATAGAGTGATTGTTCGCGAGAATGGAGAGCCTACTTATCTTGCCGGAGATATTATTTACCATAGGGATAAGTTTCAACGTTCCTTTGATAGATGTATCAATATCTGGGGGGCTGACCACCACGGCTATATAGCTAGAATAAAAGCTGCCATAGAGTTTTTGGGCTATGATAGCAAGAAGCTAGAAGTGCTACTCTCACAAATGGTGGCTTTGTTAAAAGGTGGTGAAACCTATAAGATGAGCAAGAGAGCGGGTAATTTTATTTTGCTAAAAGATGTGGCACAAGAGGTTGGCTCTGATGCCCTGCGCTTGACTTTTTTGAGTAAAAAAGCCGATACCCATTTGGAATTTGATGTGGAGGATTTAAAGAAACAAGATTCTTCTAACCCCGTGTATTATATTAATTATGCACACGCTAGGATTCATACCCTCTTTGAAAAATCTCATCAAGATTTTGAAAGTTTTCAAGGCGAGTCTTTAGAGGGCATTAATGAATCTTTGCGCGATTTATTGGTATTGGCTTTGAGTTTTCATAAGGTTTTAGAAGATGCTTTTTACCAAAGAGCGCCTCAAAAGGTAGTGGAATACTTGCGTATGCTTTCTTCAGAGTTTCATCATTTTTATAATGAAGAAAAGATTTTGCACACCGAAAATGAAAAGCAAATTTTAAGTGTTTTAAAGATTGTAGCTCAAGCCATTTTTCAAGGATTAGAGCTTTTGGGCATACAAGCAAAGACAAAAATGTAAAGGATAATAATGAATGTTGCAGTAATTTTTCCTGGTCAAGGTAGCCAAAGCATAGGAATGGGAAAAGACCTTTATGAAAACTCACAAGAGGTTAGAATGCTTTTTGAAAAAGCAAGTGATATTTTGCAAGAAGATATGGCAAAGCTTTGTTTTGAGGAAAATGAGAAGTTAAATCTTACCCGATATACGCAATCAGCGATTTTGCTTGTAAGCTATGGAGTGTATTCTTTGATTTATCCTAAGATTAAAGGAAAGATAAAGTTTGGCTTGGGGCATTCTTTGGGAGAATTTAGTGCTTTATGTGCTAGTGGCGTTCTTGATTTTGGTGATGCCTTAGCTTTGGTTAATCAAAGAGGGAGGTTAATGGAGGAGTGTTGTAAGGAGAAAAATGCTGGTATGATGGTTGTTTTGGGGTTAGATGATCAAGTGCTGGAGGAATTTTGTCAAAAAAAGCATAATGTAGGTTTGAAGGTTTGGTGTGCGAACTATAATGCTGATGGGCAGATGGTATTAGCAGGAAATAGAGGAGATTTATTAAGTCTTGAAGCAGAGATAAAAGGGCTTGGTGCTAAGAGGGCATTAATGCTTCCTATCTCTGTTGCTAGTCATTGTCCTCTTTTAGAAGGAATGTGTGAAGATTTTAAGGCAATTTTGCAAGATTTTTTAAAAGATTCCTTTGGATTCCCTGTTATTTCTAATGTTAGCGCAAAGCCCTATAACACAAAGGATGAGGCTTTAGAGCTATTATCTAATCAGCTTATCTCTCCTGTGCTTTATAAGCAATCTATCCGTGAAAATGATTCAGAAATTGAGGTTTTTGTCGAATGCGGTGGTAATGTGCTAAAAGGGCTTAATAAACGTTTGACACAAAGAGACACGATAAGCTTGCAAAACTATCAAGAAGTGCAAGAATTTTTAGAGAAGGATTTTTAATGAAAGTTGGTATTTTAGGGGCAATGGATGAAGAAATAATGCTTTTGTTGGAGCATTATAAAGATTATGAGAGTATTTGCTTTGGCGGAAATACTTTTTATAAAATCAAACAAAATGGAATCATTGTCGCAAGTAGCCGCATCGGTAAGGTGTTTTCTGCTCTTAGTGCTTCTATTATGATTTTGCATTTTGGTTGTGAGCGTATTATTTTTACAGGGGTTGCAGGGGGTGTTAATCCAAACTATAAAATTGGTGATTTAGTCTTAGGGGTAGAATTAGCCCAACACGATGTAGATATTACTGCTTTTGGGCATCCTTTTGGATTCTTATCAGGAGGAAAAGTTTTTACCAAAACCGATGAGAAACTCAATAGTATCGCTAAAGAAGTTGCCAAAAATGAAGGTTTTAGAATGTATGAAGGAGTGATTGCCACAGGGGATCAATTTATTCATAATTTTGAACGCAAAGAGTGGATTAAAAATACTTTTAAAGCCGATGCCATAGAAATGGAGGGTGCTAGTGTAGCGGTGGTGTGTGATAATTTGCAAATCCCTTTTTGTATTTTGCGTGCAATCTCTGATAATGCAAGTGATGAAGCCTTGGTGAGCTATGAAGAGTTTTTAGAGGAGGCGGCAAGAAAAAGCACACGACTTGTTGTTAAAATGGTAGAGAAAATGGGGCTGTAATGCGCTTAATTTTGGTTCGTCATACGAAAGCTGAAGATAGAGAAAAATGGAGTGCGAAAGAAGATTTAAGAAGACCTCTAACCAAAAAAGGCATTAAACAAGCCAAAAATATAGGGAAATATCTTAAAAAATACCAAATTGATGCCATAATTGCCTCTTTAGCCATTAGGGCTTCTGATACGGCTAAATATGTCGCCGCTCATCAAAAGCAAAGCACTTTCTTTTTAAGCCCCTCTTTAAATCCAGAAGCAGGAATAGAGGGCTATATTAAATGCAAAGAAGAGATACAGCAAGATTGGGAAGTGGTAAGTTTCGTAGGACACGAGCCTACCATAAGTGAATTTGTGCGATACCTTTGCGGGGAATTTTCTTTAAAGATTGGCAAAGGTTGTGTGGTGGAGCTAGAGCAAAAGGATAATAAATGGCGATTAGTAGGCTTAAGAAACTTTTAAAGGCTTAGTATGTTTGTGGGCTATTTTGCTGATGTTTTGAGAAAGTTTAAGAAAAGCGATTCTCTCTTAAAGGTGTGTAGTTATTTAGATGAAGCCTTAGATGAGGAAAGTGAAGTTTATCGCAGAATCACAAATTTAGGGGCTGGTGAGAGTTTTGAAGTGTGTTTGGGTGAGGATATTAAAGTCATCGAACAAGCCTATTATACAAAGCCTCCTAAAGAAGCATTTTATGAAAGTCATCAAGAAATGGTGGATTTTCAAATGGTATTAAAGGGCAGGGAGATATTTTTCGTTGCCCCCCATAGTCTCTGTGAAGTTAAGAAACCTTATGATAAAGAGAGGGATTTAATAGAGTATTATCCCAGTATTTATGCTTCAACGCTATTACTCTTTAATGGGCAGTTAGCAGTTTTTGAATCTAACGATGTTCATGCAGGTGGAATCTCCATTGCCGAAAGTGAGCTTGTCCAAAAGATTGTTGTCAAGATTCCGCAAAAACTTGTCAAACTTAATTTTTAATTATTTAAAAAGTATAGAACCTAGTCGCACACAATTGCTTCCACATTTAATGGCAAGCTCGAAGTCTCCACTCATTCCCATACTTAGAGTTTGTGCGCCTATGGGGAGTAGCTTTTCATAAATCTTATAAGTGGTTTCAAAGCTTTTTTGAATGGTTTTGGTATCTTGGGTGTGTGCTCCAATGCTCATAACCCCACAAAGCCTTATGTTGGGGCATTTTTCAGAGATTTGGTGGTAGCTTTCAAGTGCGACTTCAGGCATAAAGCCACTTTTATTATCTTCTTTGGCACTATTGATTTGCAAAAGTGTGCGTAAAGTTTTATTCTCCTTATTTAGCCGTTTTTGCAACTCTTCTGCAAGGCTTAGAGAATGCAGACTATGGAGCATAAAGGGGTTTAGCTTTAAGAGAGCATTGATTTTATTGCTTTGGAGTGTGCCAATGAAATGCCACTCTAATGGCAGGGATTCTAAGATTTGGGATTTTTGGTTTAAATCTTGCACTTTATTTTCCCCAAAGGCTCTTTGTCCGCATTGATAAAGAGCTTGTATTTCTTCTGTGGTAGAGTATTTGCTAACCGCAATTAGTCTAATAATTCTATGTCTATCCACCGCAATTCTCGCTTTTTCTATTCTATCAATGGCATCAATAAGATTTTTATTAAAATCCATAATCATCCTTTCTAAGTTATTTGACAAAAGCCATACCAAAAAATCTCTCACCTAGTAAGCCCGGCTCAATAAGTGTGCGAATCTTTGAGGAGTTTTTCATAAAAGATTCTAATCCATATTTAGCAATATACCACTCCCCGACTTTATCTAAACCCATATCGACTAAGGCTCTATTTTGCCTATGGCAAAAAAGCTTTTTTGCCCCTATGGATTGGAAGTGGCTATTCCAGATGGCAAAATTTACATCATAGGTTATATCATATTGCCCAAAGGATTCTAAAAAGCTTTTATCATATTCTGTGCTTTTTGGAGAAATAAAAAGATTTTTGGTTGTGTGTTTTTCAAAGAATCGTAAGGAAAACTCATTTCTTGATTCTAAGCTTCCATAATCAAAGGTTAAAAACATCCAATTTTTGGCACAATCATCGCAATTTTTGATAAATTCCTCTACACCCAAAGGAATTTCAGAGATTTGCAAATTAAATTTTCTTGCGATTTGCTCTATGGGTGCGGGAGCTTTTTGGAATCTTAAAGTATCATTTTCTATAAAAGCCATTTGCTCTTGATGATAGAGTTCGCAAGGAAACGCATCCAAAAGCTCATTGCTGCAGTAGAAAATAAAATCATAATGCAGGGATTTAATGGCTTGAAAATCCTCTACTATGAAGGGTTCTTTAGAATCTATTTTTTGCAAAAAATTTTGCTTTTGTATGTTATGCAAAGGTTTAAGAGGTTCTAAGATGAGAAAATCAATTTTTTTAAAATCTTTATAATTTTCTTGTAAAAAAAAAGCAATATCGCTAATGAGATTGCCCCTCTCTGCACCAATTTCTATAATCGCTATTTTTTGGTTTGGAAGGAGGTTTAATTGTTGTTGTAGATAATAGGCTAAGGTATAGCCAAAAAACTCACTCACACTTACGCTGGTATAAAAATCCCCTTCTTTGCCAATACGCAAACTTCTATAATAACCCCCCTCTCCATAAAGCCACTCTTGCATAAACTCCCCAAATCTTTGCATTAGAGATTCTCCATTTTTTCTTCTAGTTCTAGGTATTGCGTGATTTTCTCTTCGCATAAGGCTTTTTTGTTTTCGTATTCTAAAGCTAGGGTTGTTAAATCGCTATTTTTTTGCGGTATATAAAGCTCCTTTTCTAAAAGCTTCAAGTCTTGCTCTAAGGATTCAATCTCTTTTGGCAGTAATTCTAAAAGTCTTTTTTCATTGTAACTTAGTTTGGTTTGCGTTTTTGGCTTTTGAATCTTTTTAGGAGAATCTAGCTCTAAGGCGAGATTTTTGTATTCTTTAAGCTCACTTTGAATCTCCAAATATTCACTAAAGCTACGATAAGATTCTTCGATTTTTTTATCTTTTAGGATAAAAAGCTTTTTGGCGATTTTATCGACAAAATAGCGGTCGTGGCTTACAAAAATAAGTGCTCCTTGAAAGCTCTGCAAATACTCCTCTAAAATATTAATGGTTGGAATATCTAAGTCATTGGTTGGCTCATCTAAAATCAAGCAATCGTATTCTTTGCTAAAGAGTAGGGCTAGGGCTACGCGATTTTTTTCGCCCCCACTTAATGCACCAATTTTTTTATCTAAAAACTCTTTGGGGAATAGGAAGTTTTTAAGATAGCCAAAAATATGCAAACTTTTGCCCTTAACTTCTATATGGTCTCCGCCAAAAGGACAAAAGGTTTCTAATAAATCCTTAGAATCATCAAGCATTTCGCGGTGTTGGTCGAAGTAGCCACATCGTATCTCGCCTTTTTCTAAGATTCCGCTGCATTCTTGTATGCGTCCTAAAAGAAGCTTTAAAAAGCTGCTTTTTCCTGATCCATTTTTGCCTACAATAGCGATTTTATCAGCAGCTAAGATTCTCGTAGAAAAGTCTTGAAATAGGATTTTTTGGTGGATACCAAGGCTGATATTTTTGAGTTCAAACAACATTTTTTTTCGGTTTGTTCCCTCAGTTTGGTTAAAGTGTTTATTTTCTCTTTCTAGCTCTAGGCTCATTTTTCGGATAAGGGCAGGATTTTTCTTTGCCTCCTCTCTTAGTTTTAAGATTCTTTCTTTGCGTCCTTCATTGCGTTTTACTCTAGCTCTAACTCCACGAGATAGCCACTCTTCTTCACTTTTTAGATGCTTAAGGAGGGTTTCATGGCTTTTTGAAAGACTTTTTAAAAGTGCCTCTTTGGCGTTTAGATAATCCCTATATCCTCCGTTAAATTCACGAATCTTGCAATCCTCTACCTCGATAATGCGTGTCGCAACTTTGTCGATAAAATACCTATCGTGGCTGATGAAAATGAGTGTCCATTTTTCTTTGAGTAATAAATTTTCTAAAAACTCTACCATTTCAATATCTAAATGATTGGTGGGTTCATCAAGCAACAAAACATCGGGCTTTGTAAGAAGCAAGCAAGCAAGGGCTACGCGTTTTTGCTCTCCACCACTTAAAGTGCTGATGTTTTGATTTTCTAGGTCTTTTAGTGCAAAAGATTCTAAGATTTGTTGAACTTTGTTGTCTAAATCCCAAGCATCGTGATGATTGATGAAGTTTGAGATTTTAGTGTGTTCATCAAGGAGCTGTGGGTTGTTTGGCTCTTTTTGGAGTTTTGCAGAGATTTGCTCTAAAGTTTTTTTGGCTTCTGTTAGGGTAGAGAGGGATTCTAAGATAGCCTCTTTGGTGCTTTGATTTTCTTTAAAGTTTGATTTTTGGGCGAGTGCTTGTATTTGAAGATTGTTTTCTACAAGATATTCTCCCTCATCTGCTTGTAATTCTCCGCTAAGAATCTTTAAAAGTGTGCTTTTGCCCGCTCCATTTTTGCCTATGATAGCTACTCTTTGGTGTTTTTGAATATGTAAGGAGATGTCTTTTAAGACGATGTGGTGGTTGAAACTTTTGGAGATGTTTTGCAAAGAGATATTAGCCACTTTTTGCCTTTTTAAAAAGAAAGCATAAGCACAAAACCCCTATGATAAGGGAGAGTAATTGTCCTTGCGTGAGCCAATTAAAGGCTATAAAGCCAATTTGAGAATCTGGCTCTCTAAAAAACTCTGCAACAAAGCGTGCTAGGGAATATAAAACTACATACAAAATCCCTATTTCTCCCACAAAACGAGCTTTTTTGCGGTATAAAAACAAAACAATAAACACGCAAATGCCCTCTAAAAATGCCTCATAAAGCTGACTTGGGTGTCGCAATACGCCATCAACATAGATTCCTAGAGGGCTTGTCGTTTCTCTGCCTACTAGCTCTTGGTTTAGGAAGTTTCCAATCCTTCCAAAGGTGTAGGCTAAGGGTATGCTAAGCCCTGCCAAATCAGCAAAAAGCCAAAAATTCACCTTTTTGACTTTTACAAACCAGAAAGAAGCTATCAAAAATCCAATAACGCCCCCGTGATAGCTCATTCCGCTAATTCCTATGAAGTTTCCATTTCTATCAAAGGGGTTAAAAATTTCCCAAGGGTGGGTTAGGTAATAGAAACTAAAGGGGTCATAAAAGATGATATATCCTATTCTAGCCCCAAGTATTACGCCAATTTCCGCCCAAATAAAATAGCTATTTAAGAGTTCTTCTTTGATGGGGTAGGGAGTTTTTTTTACGATATATTGAGCCAAAAAAAGAGCAGAAAACAAAGCCATCGCATACATAATCCCATACCAGCGAACAGAGATTCCAAAAAGACTAAAAGTAACAGGATTAAAGAGGGAGTAGATATTATTCCAAGTTTCCATTAATAACCTCAAAAAAATTATGCAAACCTAGCTTTAAAAAGTTATTATACAAATAAGAGTTTTCAATATAAATACGAAATTTAAAATTGTTTTTTTGGGCAAGTTTTAACCAATATCCTAAAATATAAAAATTTATTTCTTTAGCGTTGGGGATATTAAAAATTACTTCCACTTCACCCTTTTTTCGTTTTTTTTCTAAAATACTTTTTAGCTCACTATAATCACTCATCTCTTTTAATTTACCCCGTAAATTAAAAGTATTTTCATCAATCTTTTGTAATTTCATTATATTTCCTAAATAAATGATGGATAATTTTGCAAAAGATTCTAACAAAATTCAAAGAAAAATTTGAAGTTTTATTCAAGTAAAATATAGAAATATTTTTCTTTGCTCTCTTCAAATTGAAGCAATATTGGGATAAAAGAAATTTAAAGTGAATGATTTTCTCTAAAACACTGAATCCAACAACCAATAATTAT
>NZ_FZPJ01000004.1 GCF_900198605.1 Helicobacter mesocricetorum
GGGAAGGGTCAAATGGTTATAAGGGAAAGATTGGAAATAAATAACAAAAGGTTTAATATAAAGGGTATGGTAAAGTAGGATTGAAAAGGGAAAGGGAAAAAGAAAAAAAAAAAAGTCAGTTTAGTATGTAAATTAGAATCTACTTTAAAATACAAATTAGAGTCTAGTTTAGTATCTATTTCTAAAGTTTGAGTATGGATTGTAGATTCTAAAAGATTAGAATCAATTTTTACAGAAGATAGGCTTGGTGGAGTAGCTACAAGAGAAGGCATTATTGCCCCCCCCCCGCCCGGGTATTGATTATTTTGTTTTTATTAATGTTTTTCATAAAATTTCCTTTAAAAACATACGAAACTAACGATGGAGTGATTATAACATAGTTTTATGGAGAGTCTTTATATTGGGGTAAATAGATAGCGGTGTGCTTTTTGGATTTTTAATTCTTGCTTTAAGAGATTTTGTGTATTAAGAAATGTCGCACTTGCCTGGTATTTATCAAGTAAATTCTGTGGTGGAAAGCTTTTTTGAGGTTTTAGGAGTTTGGGTTTTTGGGAGTTTGGTAAAGAAAATTGCTTGTTTTCTTGTGGTAATTTTTTGGGAGAATAGGTCGGATTAATCGTAGGAATGCTCGTATTAATTTTAAATGCCATTTTAATCCTTAAACTTATCACTTTAAAGATCAAAAGCAAAAACCATTCCTTGGATTACTGAACTTTAGCCTTAAGATAAATTTCTCTCCAATTATCTTAACTTTAAGGTTAAAAGTGCAATGAGATTACTCATTAACGCAACAATCCAAAAGCGCACGATGATCTTGCTCTCACTTAAGCCCTTTTCTTCAAAATGATGGTGTAGGGGTGCCATTAAAAATATTTTTTTACCCCTTGCTTTGTAACTCCCAATCTGTAAAATGACAGAGAGTGCTTCTACAACAAAAACAAATCCAATCACCAAAAGCAAAATCTCATTTTTTGAAATGATTGCCATATAAGCGATAAATCCTCCCAAGGCTAAACTTCCACTATCTCCCATAAAAACTTGTGCTGGATGGCAGTTATACCATAAAAAGCCTACTAAAGAACCCACAAGAGCCGCAGAGATAATCGCCACTTCTCCGCTTCCTACAACCTTGGGCCACAAGAGATAATCACTTAAACCAGAGTTTCCAGCAATATAAACAAAAATCCCTAATGAAGTCAGCGCATAAATAGAGGGAATAGTTACCAAGCCATCTAAACCATCGGTTAAATTCACCGCATTGCTTGTAGCAACAAAAACTACAATCCAAAAGGCAATGCTAATAGCCCCCCAATGCCAAAGCGGATTTTTAATAAATGGCACATAAAAAGAATCTTCAAAGCCCACCATATACAAGCCAAAGGCTAATAAAAAGGAACTCAATATTTGCAAAGAAAATTTGACTTTCGCACTCATACCAGCGTTTTTTTTGCGTAGAACCTTTGATAAATCATCTTTAATCCCAATCAAAGAAAAAAAGATAATACAGAGGATTCCTAATATTACATAAGCATTATCTAACTTCGCACAAATCAAAGAAGCAATCAATGTAGAAAAGATAAAAACAATGCCTCCCATAGTAGGGGTATTAGTCTTTTGTAAGTGATTCTTAGGAGCATATTTTGAAATAGGTTGATTTGCCTTTTTGCTTTGAGCCCATAAAATATATTTTGGCATCCAAACAAGCACCAAAATAAAAGCGATAAAAAATGCGCTAGCGGCTCTAAAGGTTATGTATTGGAAAATATTGATATTAAACAAAGAATAAAAATAATAAAGCATTCTCAAAAAACTTCAAAAAAATTTAAAAAAATTAGGATAGCATTTTATCCAAACAAACTTTAAAAATGGGAATACTATGAAAACAATTTTAATTATAACCGATGGGATTGGTTATAGCCAACAAGAAAAATATAATGCCTTTTTTAAGGCTAAAAAGCCAAATTATGAGAAATTTTTTAAAGAGATTCCTTTTGGGATGATAAAAACCTATGGTGATTTTGTAGGGCTTCCAGAGGGACAAATGGGGAATTCAGAGGTAGGGCATATGTGTTTGGGGAGTGGAAGAATCCTCTATCAAGATTTAGTTAAAATCAATAAAGCCATTGAAAATGGGAGCTTATTAGATAATCCTGCCTTGAAAGTTCTAGATTCTAAAAAAAGAATCCATTTAATAGGGCTTATGAGTGATGGGGGAGTGCATTCTCATATTAACCATATTTTAGCCCTTGCTTTGGGATTAGAGACAAAATTTGAAATTTATTTACACCTTATTACCGATGGGAGAGATGTATTGCCACAAAGTGCTTTAGGGTTTTTAGAATCTATCCAAAAAGCTATCGAAAATAAAAATATTAAAATTGCGAGTTTAGGCGGAAGATTCTTTGCTATGGATAGAGATAATCGTTGGGATAGGGTGCAAAGGGCTTATGATGTGATAGCATTGGGCGATAATTTTAGCGACTTTTCTCCTAAGGAGTATCTGCAAAACCAGTATGAAAATGGGATTTTTGATGAATTCATAGAGCCGGCTTGTTTTGTAAAAGATTCTATCCAAAAAGAAGATGGGATTATTTTTGCAAACTTTAGGAGTGATAGGGCTAGAGAGATTGTTAGTGCTTTAGGGAATGAAGATTTTGAGGGTTTTAAGCGCAAAAGCTGGGTAAAAGTTCCGCTTATTACAATGACTCCTTATGATAAAACCTTTAACTTCCCTATTCTTTTCCCCAAAGAAACCATTACCAACACACTAGCAGAAGTTATCGCTAAAAACAACTTGCGACAATTCCACACCGCAGAAACAGAAAAATACGCGCATATAACCTTTTTTTTTAATGGTGGATTAGAAGAACCCTATATCAATGAAACAAGAGTCCTAATCCCCTCACCTGGTGTCAAAACCTATGATGAAAAGCCTGAAATGAGTGCCAAAGAAGTAGGTGATGCGGTTTTAAAGGCTATTGATGAATTCTATGATTTTATCGTCGTGAATTTTGCTAATGGGGATATGGTGGGGCATACAGGGAATTTTAATGCAGCGGTTTTAGCAGTAGAAGCAGTCGATAAAGAGCTTGGTAGGATTCACAAAAAAGCTAAAGAAAATAATTATGCCTTTGTTTTAACAAGTGATCACGGGAATTGTGAGGAAATGCAAAATGAAAAAGGAGAAATCTTGACTAACCATACTATCGGCGAAGTATGGGGATTTGTCGATGCACCTTGTGTAACAAAAGTCAAAAACGGAGGTTTAAATAACATTGCCCCAACCATCTTAAAGCTCCTAGAGATTGAGATTCCCAAAGAAATGGATGAGGCTTTGTTTTAAATTGCACAAATCCTAACTTTTAAATTTAAGTTTATTAGAAAATTTAAAGTTATTGGTATAGCCAACTTATTTCTTAATCTCTCAAAGAATAGCTATTCAAGGACTTTTTGTTCTTTTCTTTGAATTAAACGAACAATATTTGGAATATGCTTATAAAAGATAACAATAGTAATTAAAATAAGGGGTGTATGTGTGTGGATATGAGGAATATCAGGATGGATAATAAAACTCATTCCAACACCAAATAATACGCCAAATAAAGAAGCTAAAGAAGAGATTTTTAAAAATTTTCCAACTAAAAACCAAACGACTAATCCTAAGATAGCTTCTAAGGGTAAAAACATACCAATGACTCCAACGCTTGTAGCAACTCCTTTTCCACCTTCAAATTTCAAAAAAGGAGAAAAGCAATGCCCAATTACAGCTAAAAAAGCTATCATCCATTGTGCCTCATAAGTTAATCCTGCATATTTTGCCAATAAAAGCACTAAAATTCCTTTTAGGGCATCACTTAGGATTGTCAAAAAAGCAACTTTTTTTGCAATTTCTGGTTTTCTTTCTTTTAAAGCCCTTAAAACATTCGTTGCGCCAATGCTTCCACTTCCTACTTTAAGGATATTAATTCCTCCAAAAATCTTTCCATACAAAAGTCCAAAAGGGATTCCACCCACTAAATAAGCCAAAATATAAAAAATCCCATTAGCACTTGTAAAAAAATCTATTATTCCTGTCAAAACAAACATCATAAATCCTAAATTATTTATTTTCTATCTTAAACCATTCAATAAAATTCTATCGTTAAGAATTTATTCGCAACTAAACATCTAAGTGTTTAACATCTTTAGCGTGTGTTTGGATATATTCTCTTCTTGGTTCTACCTCATCCCCCATAAAAAGAGAAAAAATATCACTTGCTTTGAGCTCATCGTTTATTTCTACACGAATTAAACGACGATTTTCAGGCGTCATTGTAGTTTCCCAAAGCTGCTCTGGATTCATTTCTCCTAGTCCTTTGTATCGTTGGATATAAGCACCTTTTTTACTACTCTCCTCGATAGTATTAAGCAAATTAATGGGGTCTTTCCCCTCTAAAAAGCCTAAATCCCATTCTTTAAGTTTATTATAAATTAAATACGCTTCTTCAAACAAAGGATGTGAAAAAAGCTCTTCATCAATTTTTATATCTACTAAGCCTACATCTGTTTGCACATATAAATGAATTTTTCCTTCATCAAATGTTTGATTTAAAATATTATAATTTAAAGATTGTATCTTTTCTAAAATTGCTTGGTATAAAGCTTGGTGTTCTAATTGGAGTAGTTCTCTGTTTTCAACTAAAAAGCGGATAACTTCAATAAGTGAGAAACGTTTTTGCAAATGATTAAGGGTTAGGCGATAATGAGCAACAATTTTAAAAAAGTCTATTAAATCCTTTGTTCCAATTCCTCTAAATTCAAAATTTTCGATCCCATTTTCTATCAAATATCCGCTAAGGGCTTTTTCATCTTTAAGATAAATTTCTTTTTTTCCTTTTTTGAAACGATAAAGTGGTGGTTGGGCAAGGTATAAATATCCGGCTTCAATAATCCCTTTTAAATACCGGAAGAAAAAAGTCATTAAAAGTGTTTGGATATGGCTTCCATCAACATCTGCATCTGTCATAATAATAATTTTGTTATAACGAATTTTTGTAATATCAAAATCCTCACCAATCCCACAACCAAGAGCAATAATAAGATTCTTAATTTCTTCAGATTTTAAGATTTTATCTAGGCGACTTTTTTCTACATTTAAAATCTTTCCTTTTAAAGGCAAAATCGCTTGAGAAACCCTATCTCTTCCTTGCTTAGCAGAACCACCAGCAGAATCCCCCTCTACAAGATAAATTTCAGAAATACTTGGATCTTTGCTTTGACAATCAGCTAATTTTCCAGGTAGTGTTCCTACACTAAAGTTTTCTTTTTTGCGTGTTAATTCTCTAGCTTTCTTAGCAGCTTCTCTTCCTCTTGCTGCAAGTAAAGCTTTTTCCATAATAGCTCTTGCTTCATTAGGGTTTTCTTCAAAAAACTTCATAAGTTTTTCAAAGGTTAATTTCTGCACGATAGGACGCACAAAAGAACTCCCTAATTTACCCTTTGTTTGTCCTTCAAATTGTGGGTCAATAACCTTTACAGAAACAATCGCAATTAATCCCTCACGAATATCATCCCCTGTAATTTTAAAATCTTTTTCTCTAGCATTAGCATTAGCTTCGATATAGTTTGTGATAGCCCGTGTCAATCCTGTGCGAAATCCTGCTTCGTGAGTTCCTCCATCACTAGTTTTAATATTATTAACAAAGCTTAATACTTTCTCTTCAAATCCATCATTATAAGCAAGAGCAATTTGAGTTTCTACCTCACTATCTAGGCTTTCAAAATTTATCACAGAAGAAATAAGGGTTTTTTTATTTAAATCACTTACAAATTGATTCAAACCTCCATCAAAATGGTAAATTTCTTCAAATCCCTCTCTTTCGTCTTTAAAATAAATAGTGATTTGCTTGTTTAAGTAGGCAAGTTCTTTAAATCTCTTGGTTAAAATATCCCTTTGAAAGTTTGTGGTTTCAAAAATTTCATTATCTGGAATAAACTCAATAATAGTTCCATTTTCTTTACTTTTCCCAATGATTTGTAATTCATCTTGTGGGATTCCTTGTTGAAAGTTTTGTTGGTAGATATTGCCATTTTTGTAAATAGTCATTTGTAAGTTTTTTGAAAGTGCATTAACAACAGAAACTCCGACCCCGTGTAATCCACCAGAAACCTTGTAAGTTTCTTGATCAAACTTCCCTCCAGCGTGAAGCACTGTTAAAACAACGGTTGCAGCAGGAATTTTTTCTGTTGGATGAATATCTACGGGAATCCCTCTTCCATTATCTTTAATAATTGCACTTCCTTCTTTAGTAAGTGTAATATAAATGCTATTACAATAACCAGCCATTGCTTCATCAATAGAGTTATCAACAACTTCATAGATTAGGTGATGAAGTCCATTGATATTAGTATCCCCAATATACATTCCCGGACGTTTTCTGACTGCTTCTAAACCTTTTAAAACTTTAATACTACTTCCAGAGTATTGTTTATTTTCCATTATTTTCCTTAAAGATTTAAAAATTCTTATAAAATAATTGGCATTATAACGGTTGAAAAATTCTCACTTTTTAACATAAAAGGATTATTTTTACCATTTAAATACCAAGTAAATTCTACAGTGTCAATCTGGGTTAAGAAATCCAAAACATGGCGGGAGTTAATACCAATTTCTATTTCTTCGTTTAAAGGCAAATTGATTTCTAATTGGGTTTTAGCTTCTGAACTATCTTGACTTAGGGATTCAAATAAAATTTCATTGGGTTTAAAGATTATTTTAACATCATTAGTAACTGAATTAATAACTTTAATACCCTCAATGATTGTTGATTTAGAAAGTGTTAGCTCTGTTTGCATTTCTTTTGGAATAATTCTTTCGTAATCTGGGAATTTTCCATTAATTAAATGAGAGAAGAAAATATAATTTTGAGATTTTATAATGAGATTTTTTTCATTATAAAAAAGCTCTATATTATCAAAAAAGAGTTTTTGAATCTCTGTGATGGCTTTTTTGGGAAAGATTAATGAGAGATTATTGCCAGTAGCATTTTCAAACTTTATTATAGCTAGTCGTTTTGTATCTGTTGCGATGAAGTTATAAGAATATTCTTTAATATTTAATAATGCTCCATTTAATTCTCTTTTTTGGTTGTTAATGTCAATAACAGGAAAGATTTTTTTCATAGAAGAGATAAGTTCAAAAGAGTTAATTTCTAGTTTTGGTAAGTTTTCGTATTCTGGGAAGATTGGAAATTCTTGGGCATTAAAGGTTGAGAGTTTAAAAGAGCTTTTGTTTTGTTGGATATGGAGGTTTTCTTCGGTTGTATAGATATTAACCTCTCCTTCTTTTAGACGTTTAACAATATCTAACATTTGTTTTCCATTTGCTGTTGCTATTCCTTGTTCTTTGATATTTAAGGAATCTGTAATAGTGCATAAACCTATTTCAAAATCTGTTGCTTTACAAATTAGTTGATTGTTTTTAGTTTCTAGGTATATATGGGAGGTGATTTGGCTAGAATCTTTTTTGTCTAAAAAGGGTTGTAAGGCAGTAAGCACACTATCTAGCACACTATTTTGTATAGTGATATTCATAAGAAGCTCCTTTTATATTATTAGAATTTAGAAGTATTAGTAGGGTGGTTGAAAAGTTGAATAACTTTTCAAAATCTCCTAAATTTAATTCTTCATTTCTTAAATGTTTTTTGAAAGTTTTTCACATTTATTCAAGGCATTCTAGCAAAACTTTGTTTTTTAATGGATTAATTTTGTTTAATTTTGTTTGTTAATTCCTCAATCATAGTTTTTAAATTTTCGTTTTTATTGATTTCATCTTGGATACTTTTCATAGCTTTGCTAATAGTGCTATGGTCTTTCATACCAAAGAAGTTTGCTAGATAAGGCATAGAGTTAGGTGTGAGTGTTCGTGCTAAATAAATGACAATTTTTCTAGCTATAACAATGTTTTTAGAGCGACTTTTGCTTTTAATTTCTGAAGGTTTGATATTGAGGTATTTTGAAGTAGCTTCAATAATCCCATCCAAATTGATATTTTCTTTGGATTCTTTGATATATTCTTTTAAAATATCTTTCACAAAATCAATCGTAACTTCTTGAATGTTTGTAACATTAATAGAAAAGTTTAATTTTACTAAAACACCTTCAATTTCTCGGATATTATCATTGATATTTGCAGCAATAAAGTCAATGACTTTTGGGCTTAAAATAATCCCATCTAATTCACATTTTGCATTGATAATATTAATTTTGGTTTCTAATTCTGGAGGTTGAATATCTGCGAGTAATCCTGAAGTAAATCGTGTTTTTAATCTTTCTTCTAAGCCATTCATATTTTTTGGAGGTCTATCTGATGTTAGCACGATTTGTTTATAGTTTTCTTTTAATTCATTAAAGGTGTGAAAAAACTCTTCTTGGATTTGATTTTTACCACTTAAAAATTGAATATCATCGATTAAGAGATAATCACAAGCGCGGTATTTTTGTCGGAATCTTTCCATTGAATTGTTGCGGATATGCAGTAGATAATCATTTAAAAATTGCTCACTTGTCGTATAAATAACGATTTTTCCTACCGCTGCATTAACATTTCCAATAGCGTTTAATAAATGTGTTTTTCCAAGTCCGGTATTTCCATAAATAACTAGAGGATTATAAGAAGTGCTTTGATTTTGTGCAACGGCTTTTGCGACATTAAAAGCGAAGCTATTGGAGTTCCCTACAATAAAAGAATTAAAAGTTAAAGAGGGATTCAAATTTGTCGCGACATTCGTCTTTTTTTGGTTATTTTTTATCGCTTTTTTTGTGGTTTGGTTATAGACTTCTATAATAATTTCGGGCTTAAAACCATTTTGTGTTTCAAATAAATGTGTGATTTTGTGTAGATATTTTGTCCTAATAAAACTTGCGATAAAAATATTGGGAGCATTAAATATGATTCTATCATCACGGGAGTATTTTTCATTATAAACAATTTGACTAATATAGTTTTCAAATTCAAAAGGTGAAATTTCTTTTTTAAGCTGTAATAAGATAGGGTGCAATTTATATCCTTTTATTTTCACACTTGTGAATAAAATGTGAAAATGTGCTATTTAAAGATAATCAAATAATTTTGTAATTGTAACGAATAGTCATTGAAAGTTTGTGGTATTATTCTAAAATTTTATAGCATATTTTAAATCCTTAAAATAATAAATTTATCTAAGATAAAGGGAAGTTTTGAATATCTTAGGCATTGATCCTGGAAGTAGAAATTGTGGCTATGCCATTTTAGCCTTAGATAAAGGTTCTTTAAAACTACTAGAAGCAGGTTTAATTAAAATCAAGCAAAGAGTATTGCAATACCAAATTTTAGAATTTGTAGAGGGTATTGATTTGGTTTTAAAAAATCATCAAATCCACTCTGTTGCAATCGAAGATATTTTTTATGCGTATAATCCAAAAACCGTTATTAAACTCGCACAATTTAGAGGGGCTTTAAGTCTTAAAATTTTACAAGAGTTAGGAAATTTTGCAGAATATACGCCATTGCAGGTTAAAAAATCTCTTACAGGTAATGGCAAGGCTACTAAAGAGCAGGTTTCATTTATGGTAAGAAAGCTTTTAGGGATTAAAACAGAAATTAAACCCTTAGACATTACCGATGCTATTGCTATTGCTATTGCCCACGCACAAAGATTGAAATTTGAAAAAAGGAATTTTGATGCAAATTACACTTCTAAATTGTAGTGATCTTTCTATTTGTTCTCACGCTATTCGGACTTGTTGGCAGAGTTTTGAAAAAGGTGATAAAGGTGGAGAAAAAGACAAAGAGCTTATTTATCGAGTGGGGAACAAATTTAAACACGCCTCTACTTTAGAGCATCTTTATTATACTTTTTACATACAAGACATTTCAAGAGCGACTTTACAAGAATTAGCAAGACATAGAATCGCATCTTTGAGTGTAAAAAGCAGTCGTTATACTTTAAAAGAATTAAAAAATGAAGCTAGTTTTTTGCCTATTAATTCTGATAATCTAAAAAGGGCTAAGAAGTTTTTGGTTTTTACTCCTAATGATTTTGTCAATGAAGCATCGGTTTTTGCGTTAGAAAATTTACGCAATCTTTTGTCGCAAAACATTAGCAATGATTTAGCCAAATTTGCGATGCCAGAATCTTATAAAACAGAACTTACTTGGAGTATTAATGCTAGAAGTTTGCAAAATTTCTTAGCCTTAAGAAGTTCTAAAAGCGCACTTTGGGAAATTAGAGAGCTTGCCTTAGCGATTTTTGATATAATCCCACAAGATCATCAATTTCTTTTTAAAGATTTTATAGAGGAGATAAAATGAAGATTTTAAACTTTATAGTATGGGTTTTTTGTTTGTTGGCTATGCAATCTTTTGCAAATAACTTGAAATTAGGAGTTGATTATATTGTTTTAGAAAAACCTTTAAAAGATTCTCAAAATAGCGTTATAGAGCTTTTTAATATTGGTTGCCCTCATTGCGCATATTATAATGGATTATTGCCAAAGATACTAGAAATGCTTCCACAAGATACAAAGTTTTTGCCTTATCATTTAAGCACAACTGCAAGATACCATAAAGAATTTTCTGATATTGTTGTTGTGGCTTTGTTAAAAGATAAAGAGAATAAAAGAGATACAAAATCTCCTGATGCCCTTTATAAAAAAGTTTTAGATTATTATTTTAATACTATTCATAGAGAGCGAAGAAATTGGAAGAATGCGCAGTTATTTTTAGAGAATTCTTATTTTTTAATGAATATTGATGAGCAAGAATTTCAACAACTCTTAAACTCTAAGGAAGCTAAAGAAATATTAGAAGCTATGCCAGAAGCTATGGAATATGCTAGTATTCAAGGTGTTCCTAGTTTTATTATTAATGGCAAATATATGATTGTGTCACGAAATATTAAGAGTATAGAAGATTTGATTTTTAAAATTAATGTTTTATTAGAAGAGTAATTTTACTGATTTTTCTTTTCATCGTTAATTTTACGCACTTTAATTAAAACCTCAACCATTGCTTGATAAAGAGATTCAGGAATTTCTTTATCAATATCTACATCTTTATAAAGAGCTCTTGCTAAAGGAGGATTTTCTATAATGGGTATTTCGTGTTCTTTGGCAATTTCTTTAATCTTTTGGGCTAAGAAATCTACCCCTTTAGCCAACACTCTAGGTGCTTTTTCTTTAGTATTATCATAACGCAAAGCTACTGCATAATGTGTGGGGTTAGTAACTACAACATCGGCATTTGGGATATTTTGCATCATCCGTTTTTTAGCAGCTTGAAACATCAAAGAGCGAATCTTTCCTTTAATTTGCTGATCCCCCTCTTGGTTTTTAAATTCATCTTTCACTTCTTGTTTGCTCATTCTTAAGGATTTATAATATTGGTATCGCTTAAGGAAATAGTCTAAAGTTGCCATAGTTAAGAAAAAAGTTAATAAGATGGCTATAAGAATGAGGGCTTTATCTTTAAACCAAAGCATTTGTTCCCCAACAGGAAAAAGTGAGACAGTGGTGAGTTCTTTTATGAAGTTTAAAAATACAAAAAATGCAATAACAAAGGCTGTTAGGACTTTAAAAGTAATTAAAAAACCATCCAAAAGCTTTTTTGTAGAAATAAGATTTTTAATACCAGAGATAAAATTTAGTTTTTGTAATTTTGGTTGGATAGCTTTAGTTGTTAGCAAAAACCCACTTTGAGAGATATTTGCTACTATTCCAGCAATCATTAAAGAAGCAAAAATGGGTGCAAGTAATGATAATATCTCAAAAGCTAATGAGATTGCTAGGGACATAGCATTATTGCGTGAGAATTCTTGGTTAAAATGGCTATAAACATTTTCAAAAATATTCCCAACACCTTTAACCCAAAAGCTAAAACATAAAAAAACCAATACAAGCCCTACAACTAATCCCAAAAAAGCATTAACATCGGGGCTTTTTAAGACATTTCCTTCTTCTCTTGCTTTTTGAATTTTACGAGCTGAGGGGGCTTCGGTTTTTTCTTGTTCATCTGCCATTTATGCTTCTTTTAATTGCTTGTTGGTAGTCTTTTGGGTAATTTAAATTGCTACTTTCTTGAGTGCTTATTTTAACAAATTCTAAGGGTTCCATATTTTTTAATAAGTCCATTAACCGATAATTGCCTTTTTGGATTTGGTTATTAATAAGGGGCAAGGAATCTTTGGGATAGATTCCAATGAGCGGATGAATCTTTTCATTTTTTGCAAAGGTTGCTTTTTGGTGTTGTTGAAAAGATTCTATGATTTTTAAGATGGAATTTTTTTGCAAAAAAGGGGTATCTATGGAGATAACAAAAATATTTTGCTGCAAGGTTTCTAAAACACTTTTTAGTCCAAAAATGGGGGCAAAAGTATTTTCATTATCTAAAATGGTTTGGACATTATAATCATTAATAATAGGGGTTTTACTAGAGAAATATAAATTTTTAAAGATTTGGTAAAAGTTTTTGGCTTGGAAGTTTGCTAGGCTTTGTCCAAAGAAGTCTAAATTTTGTTTTAATATGCCCATTCTTGAACTTTTCCCGCCCGATAAAATAATGCAAGTTAGCAAAATTGCCCTTTTTAAAGTTTTATCAAATTATAGCTTTTTTTAATATTCTTAAGACTATGATTTGTAATAAATTTTTAGGAGATTTATTGTTAGTAGATAGTTTTGGACGCACTATTGATTATATGCGCATTAGTGTTACACAACGTTGTAATTTCCGCTGTCTTTATTGTATGCCAAATATTCCTATGGATATAGGAAGCGAAGAGGATGATGTGCCTTTAGAGGGTGTGTTAAATTTCATTAAAGTTGCGATTAATGAAGGTGTTAAGAAAATACGAATCACTGGTGGAGAACCACTTCTTAGAAAAGGAATCGTAGATTTTATCGCACAAATTTATCAATTAAGCCCATCTATTGATATTGCTTTAACAACTAATGCTTATCTTTTAGCTCCCCTTGCTAAATCTCTAAAAGAAGCAGGATTAAAACGTATTAATATTTCTTTAGATTCTCTAAAGAAAGAAAAAATCCAATGTATTTCCAAACGCGATGGATTAGAAAAAATCCTACAAGGGATTGAGTCTGCTAAAAAAGAGGGATTTTTAATAAAATTAAATATGGTGCCTCTAAAAACTATTAATGAAGATGAGGTTATAGATATCTTAGAATATGGGATAAATTTAGGTATTGGTGTACGTTTTATTGAATTTATGGAAAATATGCACGCTAGAAGTGGTATAGACGGACTAAGGGCAAAAGAGATTTTGGAAAAAATTGAGAAAAAATATTCTTTTAAATTATTGCAAAAAGATGTTTTTGGTCCTGCTACTCTCTTTGAGATTATGCAAAATCAAGAATCTTATATTTTTGGAATTATTGCTCCTCATAATGATGATTTTTGTAAAACTTGCAATAGAATCCGTTTAAGTAGCGAGGGCAAATTAATACCTTGTCTTTATCACGAGAATGCTATTGATATTAAAGAAGCAATGCTTTATGGAGATAGTCAAGAGATATTGAAACGTTTGAAGCTTTGTGTAGAAAAAAAACCAGAAAAAAATGATTGGAATGAAAATCAAACTTCAATGCGTGCGTTTTATAAAACAGGTGGATAGTAACAAATAAATTTAATTATTAAATAATAATAATTTTCTTTTAATAATTTATAGATATAATTTCATCAACTTTTATAATAAAAGTGATATAATAAAAATGAAACATTAATTAAAAAGGAGTTCAATATGAAGAAAGTTGTTCTAATACTTAAACAAATCCAAGCAGATTCAGCAGTTTTTTATATTAAATTGCATAACTATCATTGGAATGTTAAAGGAATGGATTTTCATCCTGTGCATACAGCATTAGAGGGTATGTATGATGATATGGCAGATTTGATGGATGATATGGCAGAGAGAATCTTGCAAATTGGTGAGAAACCTTATGTAACAATTAAAGATATGCTCTCTCATAGTAAGATTAAAGAAGAGAGCAAAACAAGCTTTGATTCTAAGACTATTACAAAAGCGGTTCTTCCAGATTACGAATATTTTTTAAAATCTTTTAAAGAATTATCAGATGTAGCAGGAGAGGCAAATGATAAGGCAACTGTTGCTTTAGCTGATGAGAAGATAGCAGCTTTAGAGAAAGCAATTTGGATGTTAAAAGCCCAACTTGCTTAAACTCTTAGCACCTCTTTGGTGCGTATGTATTTAACCCTCTCTTTTTAGATTCCATAGATTTTTATTTATCTAATGTAGTTATTCCTCTTCTAAAATTTATTTTATGCTTGCCAATTACTTTTATATTGATATTTTTCAAATTGGCTATATCTTTGGTTGTTTTGTATAAAAGGACAAAAGGCTCTGTAATTTTAATTGCGGTTATTTTAGGATTTAAAAGGATTTATAAAATTGCTAAAAACCCAATTCTTTATAAAGAGCAATTGCGTATCTATCTGTCATTGAAGCAATATAGTCTGCACATATTCTATGGATTTTTGCCCCTTGTTCTATTTTGAGTTGCAAATCTTTGGGCAACAAAGCTGTATCATTACTTAGGCATTCATAGAGTTTTTTAATACACCGCTTCCCCATAAACATTTTTTTGTAAATCTCTTCGTGGCGATAGAGATGTTTAAAAAGGATTTTTTTAAGAATCTTTATATCCTTTTGCATACTTTTTGTATGTGTTATGGGCAAGGGGCTATGGGATGGATATACGAAGCATTGCGGATATTCTTGTGTGAAAGATTGGTTATTTTGCAGTAAATCATAAACGAGTAATGTGATAAGCCTTGAAGTGAAGCGATGACGAAAAATAGATTCTTTAAAAGAAATTTTTTCTTCATTTTCTACATATTCTATGCAGTTTCTTACAAGTTTGCTTTCTGCTAAGGTGCCAAAGTTAATAAGATGATATTTGATTCCATCATCAATATCGTGGCTAATATAAGCGATTTCATCGGATAAATCCACAATAATAGCTTCTAGGCTTGGGTGGAAGTTTAGCTTGAAGGCTTCTTTGTAATAACTGCTTAAAAAGGGTTTTTCATAAGGATAAGAATGTTTTAATATACCTTCTAAAGTCGCAAAGCAAAGATTTAGCCCATTGAAATTTTGGTAACGTTTTTCTAAATTTGTAACTACTCTAAAGGATTGGAAGTTGTGTTCAAATCCACAAGAATATCCATCTTCTTTTATCACTCTATCAAGCTCATCTCCTCCTGCGTGTCCAAAGGGTGTATGCCCTAAGTCGTGGGCTAAAGCAATAGCTTCTGCTAAATTTTGGTTAAGCCCTAAATGGTAAGAGAGGGTTCTAGCAATTTGGCTAACTTCTAAAGAATGCGTTAAGCGAGTGCGAAAATAATCCCCACTAGAATTTAAAAAAACTTGTGTTTTATACTCTAACCTTCTAAAATAAGAGCTATGAATAATCCTATCCCTATCCCTGCTAAAAGCGTCTCTAAAGTCTTCCGTAGATGGATAAAAACGATAATGAGGTTGCATTACAATCCTTGTTTTGTTTGTATTTTATCGCCTTTGTGCTAATATTTACAAAAAACTTAAGGAATTTTTATGAATGTTTTTGAAAATAATGCCTTTAAAGTCTTAATGCAATCTTTTGGGGAATATCAGACAAATTGTTATTTGGTATTTGACAAAAATACACAAGAATCTTTAATCATCGATGCAGGAATTAATGCTGTAGATTGGGTATTGCAGAATGCTAAAAAGCCATTAGCGATTTTAAATACACACGGGCATTTTGACCATACTTGGAGCAATGCGGCTTTAAAAGAACATTTTGCACAAATTCCTCTTCTTTGTCCCTTTGAAGACGCCTTTATGCTCAAAGATGATTGTTTTAGCACAGGATTGCCCTCATCCATACCTGATATTTTAGTGGGTGCAAAAGAAGGGGAAGTAATAGAAGAAAAGACAGCAAACACGCAAAATCTTAATCGTAAAAATACCTACAATTTTGGCAATTTTTCTATGGAGTTTATTTGTTACCCCGGACATACTCCCGGTTGTAGCGTGATTGTCCTATCGCATAAAGCAATAGAAGAGAAAATAATGTTTAGCGGAGATTTTATTTTTTATCGTTCTATTGGTCGTAGTGATTTTCCTTATTCTTCTTCAGAGGCGATGAAAAAGAGTTTAGAATCTTTTTTAAATTTTGAAGAAAATATACCTGTTTTTCCGGGGCATGGTGGCAGCACGGATGTTTTTTCTGAAAAAGAAAATATTCCTTATTGGTTGGCTAGGATTTAACAAGATATAGCAAGATAAAAAGTAACATCTTTAGATTTTTTATGATTAAAAATAAGGCAAATATTTTTTATCCTTAGTAATTGCGATAGAATTAACGCATATTTAATGCCAAATGAAGTTTTAGGGGGTTTTGTGGTTGCCTATTTGCCCTTAAAAGAAATTGCTTTTTATTCGCTAGAGATAAATGAAGAAAAGCTTAATAAAGAATGTTTGCGTGATAGCTTAGAAGAGCAGATTTGTTTGATTTTTGGCTTAAAGCGAGATTGTGAATATTTTTTAAGCTTTAATAATGCCCTAAACCCTAATTTATTCTATTGTATCGTGGTTTGCACAGATAGTTTTACCCAATACTCTACTAAAGATACTACATTTTTAACCAATCCTATTTTTTTAACCCAAGTTTTTTTGCCTAATGATAAGGATTTTAATGTTTTTATTATTGCAGATATTATCAATCCCTTAGATATCGGCATTATTGTTTATTATCAAGAATCTATTATTTTTTTGGATATTTTGGAGCATAAAGAAATTGTGAAATCTCTTTATAAAATAGAGCAAGAAATAACTACGGATTTTTATCTTTGGTGCGAGAATGATAATTTAAGACAGAGTCTAAAGCAGTATATTAACAAAGAAATTAGGTTGGTTGATGTTTATGAGCATACGCAAAACTTATTGGATTATCCTAAAGTGCTAAACTTTATCCCAACTAAAGAGATTATTCCATTTTGGAGACAAAATGTAGGAAAATTAATTTTAATAAGTATTATGGGAATGCTTCTGGGCATCTCTTATCCCCTAACCTTAGAAATTTTAGCTTTTTTGGAGCAGAGGCATAATGAAGATTTAAAACAGCAAATTCAATCCCAGCAGTTAGAATATAAAAAATATAGTGGAAATAAAAAGGATTTTAAAGCATTGAGTGAAAAATATTTTCAGCTTCAGGAAAAAATAGCATTTAATAAAGCTTATTTGGAGAAATTTATACCTAAACAATCACCTATGATATTTTTTGCAAAGGCTAAGGAATCTTTAGCGCAAAATAATATCAAAATTGCCTATTTTCACTATTCCCAAGATGCTTATGAAATGCTACTAATAGGAGAGTATAGTTTAAAGTTTATTGAGTTTTTAGAGCAAAAAGGATTAGGTGTTTTAGAGCTTTTAGAGCCTATCCAATCTTTTTATTTTGTGAGGCTTAAAAGTTGATAGGCTTTTTGGTGCAAATAGAAGAGTGGATTAAGGCAAAAAGCATTAGAGAGAAGATTTTGCTTTTTTGTCTTTGTTTTGTCCTTTTTGCTATGCTTCCTTTGTGGGGATTTTTAGAAAGGGCAGAATATTCTTTGTATTATCAAAAAACACAATCTAAAGAGCTTCAAAATTATTTATCGGGATTGAAAAGAGAGTTTTTAAAGGTTGCAGAGGAGAATAATGTTTATGCACTAGAGGAAACTATTGCTAATTTAGAGCAGACTTTATCTACACAAGAAAAACAAAAACTCCTCCTCCAAACAAATTCTAGTGTTATTGCACAGCTTAACTTATTAAGCCAAGAGTTTGCTTTAGAGCAGTTTGTTTTAGCACAAGATCAACAGATATTTTTAGAAGGGAGTGGGACATTTAAAAATGTTTTTGGATTCCTCTTAAGGATAGAAAGCTTTTTTAAGGCTTTAAAAATCACAGACTTTTGGATTTATCCTAATGCTAGAAATTTAGATTTTGCTATGCAGATGGAACTATTAGACTTCAAGGAAGAGTTTTGAAAATATATATTTTTATGCTTATGGTGTTGCAAGCTTTTAGTAAAGAATTATTGTCTTATGATCCCTTTTTTTACGAAGATAGGGATTTTATTGAATTATTGGGAATTATGGATACAAAGGTGAATCTTAATGGAAAATGGTATCAAGCAAAAGATACTTTTGAGGGATTATTGATTAAAGAAGTCCAAAAAGATTGTGTTATTTTGGGGGAAAGAAAAATTTGTTTGGCAAAAAAGAGGCTTTGGGAGGATTGATATGCGGTTTTGGTGGATTATATGTTTTTGTAGCATTATCGTCTATGGAAATTGTGAAAATCGTTTATTTAATCTCTCTTTAGAGGATTCAAAAGTCAAAATTATGGAAGTTTTAAATGAATTTGCTAAAGAATGCCATTTTAGTGTTATTTATAAGGATTTAGAAACGCAAAAAAGCCTTGATAGACTTTTACCATTAGTCAATATTAAACAAAAAGATTTGGATTTTGTGTTTGATTTATTATTTGATGTGGCAAATTTGCATTATGATTATGCGAATAATCTCTTAACCTTGCAAGTAGAAAAAATAAAAACTTTTAAGATTAATTATGTTGGCACTAATCGGCAAGGCTCTAGTAGCACTTCGGTTTTTATTAATAATGACGAAAGCTATTCCAACGCTTATAGGGATACTACAACACAGAGTTTAAACAAATCGGGTATTGATATTACTAGTGAAGATGGTTTTAATTTTTGGGATATGATTGAAGAGGAAGTCTTATTGCTTTTAAATAAAACAGAAAATGATTCTAATGTGATTGTGAATAGAGGGGCTGGGTTGATTAGCGTTAGGGCGGATAAAGAGAGTTTGCAAAAAGTTGAATCCTATATTGATAGTTTGCACCAAAGGCTGCAAAAGCAAGTTTTAATTGATGTGAATATCTTGAGTATCTCCCATAATCATAATAATACAACGGGCATTAATTGGAATGAATTGTATAATTTGCAAAATTTGGCAATACCTTCATTTGGTCAAAACCCTAATTTTGGTGGAGATGGAGAGGTTGGGAATGTGAGTGGGTTAAATGTGGTTGGTGGGAGCGGTAGGAATGTGATTTCTTATGGAATAAATATTTTTTCACAAGGCTTAAGCTTAGAGCGAATTATTGAGTTTTTAAAGACTTATGGAAAAGTGCAATCTATCTCTAATCCTAAGATTTTAACGCTTAATAATCAGCCTGCTATGATTAGTGTGGGGGATATTTTGCGTTATAAAAAAAGCTCTGTCTATCAAAACACTAATGCGCAAACAACCCTGACTAATACAGATAACGAATATCCAACAATCTTTGCTGGAGTTTTGCTTGATGTTACTCCTTTGGTTTTTGATGATGAGATTATGCTTAAAATTAATCCTTCTATTACTAAAACAAGAGAGAATAAGTTGGAATTGCCAAGTAACGCCTTTGAAACACCGCCTAATCTAACGACTAATCAGCTCTCTTCTATTGTAAGGGTTAAAAATAATCAAAAGATTATTTTAGGGGGGCTTATATCCCAAAATGTTTCTAAAAAAGAAAGCAAGATTCCGCTTTTGGGCGATATTCCTCTTCTTAAAACCTTCTTTTCTTATTCTCAAGATATTGAAAATATAGAAGAGATTGTTTTTATTATAGAGCCAAAAATCATTAATGAGGATTTGGTATTTAGCTTAGAATCCTTGGGTTATAAACTCATAGAGGAAGAGTGATGTTAAAATTAGCATTTGTTTGTGTAATATGTGGTTGCCTTATGTTGGGGATGTTTTTTGATAAAAAACCCTTTAAGCCTTGTTTGTATGTGAGCGCACACACTCTAAATATCAGAGAGTTGCCTAATATGGGTGCAGATATTTCTGGAAAACTCTATCGCAATGATGCAATTTGTGAGTATTTCTCTACTAAAAACGACTTTTTAGAAACAAAATTAGGCTGGGTATCCTTGAAGTATTTACGATTAAATCCTGTAACAAAAAAAGATGTCATCCAAGAAGAATCCAAAGAAGAATCCAAAATAGCTTTGAATGCGATAAAGAATCCTAAGAAATTTTATTTTAGTAGCATACAAAAGCCCACTATGCTCTATGAGGCTCAAGAATCTTTAGCAAATGCAGATTATAAAAGAGCAAAATCCTTAGCCTTGCAGATTAACCAAGCAGACCCCAAGAATATAAAAAGTTGGGAGATTTTTATAAAAAGTATGTATTTAGAGGGCAATAGACAAGAGGCTATTGCTATTTTGAAGCAATTTTTGGCTCATTCTTATGATAAAAGTCTTGCTATGCTTTTAGAGAAAATGCAAAGAGGGAATAAGATTTAGTGAAGAGTTTTTGCTTAGGGGAGATTGAAAAGGAATCAGCTTTACTTTTAAATACAGAGCAAGTGGAGTATTTTCAAGCAATCATCATCAAAGAAGAGAGCGAGAAATTATGGATTGGATTAAAAAACCCTGATGATTTTAAATACCACGATTTTTTTAAAAAGCATTTTGAGGGAAAAGTTTTAGAGTTTGGAAGGATTAGTGAAGAGGATTTTAAAAAAGCATTATCGTGGTTAAAATTAGAAGAGCGATTAATCAAGCTTTTGTCTCAAATTTTTGATGAGATTCAAAAGATTTCAGAGGGTGAAAACTCTAGTATTTTGGAGTTAGTTACATTAATCTTGCAAGAGGGAGTGTCTAAAAGAGCAAGTGATATACATTTTCAAAAAGATTTTGAGCAATGCCGTATTTGTTTCCGAATCGATGGTGTTTTAATAGAGAGATTTAATTTTCAAGGATGGGTTTTTGCTCCCCTTAGTTCTTCTTTAAAATTGTTGGCTAATTTGAATATTACAGAAAATACGATGCCACAAGATGGGAGATTTTCTTTAGAATTGTTAAAAGAAGATTCTAAAAGATTATTAGATTTTAGGGTTTCTGTTTTGCCTTTAATGGATGGAGAATCGATTGTTTTGAGGGTGTTAGATAAGCAAAAAACACTTTTATCCTTAGAGAGTTTGGGTTTTTTGCCTATCCAAATGGAGAAAATTAGGCGACTTTTTTCGCTTCCTTATGGATTGGTTTTTATAACAGGTCCTACTGGGAGTGGCAAAAGCACGACGATGTATGGGATTTTAAATATCATTAAAGATAGGAATTTAAAGATAATTACCCTAGAAGATCCCATAGAATATCGTCTTCCTAGAATCGCTCAAGTTGCAGTTGGGCAAAAAATGTCTTTTGCTAGTATTTTAAAAAATGTTTTGCGGCAAGATCCTGATGTGATAATTCTAGGGGAGGTGCGGGATAGAGAAACCTTACAAATAGCCATTCAAGCAGCTTTTACAGGGCATTTAGTGTTTGCAACTTTGCATACTAACGATTCTTTAGATACGATAGTGCGTTTGTTGGATATGGGATTAGAGCCTTATTTTATCGCCCAATCACTAAGCGGAATCATTGCCCAAAGGCTTGTAAGAAAACTTTGTGTATGCAAAGTTTTAGAGGGAGATTCTTTTGTCTCTAAGGGTTGTGTAATCTGTAATAACACAGGATATAATGGCAGAGAAGTTATTGCAGAGGTTGTAGAGATGGATAAGGTTTTAGAGGATTTTATTTATCAGAAAATAGATAAGCAGAGGGCTTTGGATTTATTAAGAGAGAGGGATTTGGATTTTAGCCTTTACCAACAAGGCTTAAAAAAGGTAGAACTTGGAATTACGGATTTAAAAGAAGTTTATCGGGTTGTTAAATAATGTGTTTTTTGGTTCGCTTTAAAAAAGAGGGGAAAATTTACACACAAAGATTTTATGCTACTGATGAAAAATCCCTTTATGCAAAATTGCAAAAAGATAAAGTTTTTGTTCTGGAGATTTTGCCTAAAGTAAGCCTTTTAGAGGCTATAATTATTCTTATCCCTCCTAAGACTAAAGAACTTATGAGTGCATTTTATCAGTTAAAATTGGGCTTAAGGGCAAAAATGCCCTTATTATCCGTCCTAGAGAACACCATTTTACAAGTCCATAATCCTCTTTTAAAGCTAAAATTTAAAAAAGTCCTCTTTGGGCTACAAAAGGGTAAAACTCTGCCGCTTTGTTTTTTAGAAGCAGGTTTTGAAGAATTTATTTGTTCAATGATTGAAATAGGGCATAAAAGCGGAAGACTTATTGAGGTTTTGGAGTTTATTATTTTAGGATTAAAAAATCGTCAAAAGAATGAAAAAGTTTTAAAGAAAATCCTGTTTTATCCTTTATTTGTTAGCGTGGTTATGGTATTGGTGTTTTTAGGGATTACGATTTTTGTTCTCCCACAATTTGAATCTTTGTTTTTAGATTTTCAATCAGATTTGCCTTTAGTGAGTAAGAGTTTATTATTTATGCGAACTTTGGTTGTAGAGTGGGGAATAGGGATTGTTTTTGGGATTTGCCTAATAAGTCTTATTGGGGTTTGGCTTTATAGGCATTCTATTTTTCTCCAAGAAATATTGTCTAAAATAGCTTTATCGTTACCTTTTTTAGGGAGGGTTATTTATCATTATGCAATGAGTCAATTTTTGCTAAGTTTTTATTGGCTTTATCGGAGTAAGATTCCTTTAGAGCAGGTTTTAAAAATTTCTTCAAAAGGGATTGAGAATACCTATTTGAGGCTTAGGGTAGAGGATATTTATGGGTATATCCTAAAGGGTGTTGGCATTGCCGAGAGTTTTGAAAAAAGCGGTATTTGGGATAGGCTTACTTTAGGACTAATCCATAGTGCTAAAGATGAGGAGGGGTTTTTAGAAGCTTTAGAGGTTATATTGGATCTTCATAAGGAAGAGTTGCAAACTAGAAGTGAAGCATTGATGGCTAGTTTAGAGCCTTTGATGATTGTATTTTTGGGATTGCTTGTATTGTGGCTTGCCTTAGGGATATTTTTGCCCCTTTGGGAACTTCCTTTAAAGATGAAAGCATTTTGATGAAGTTTGCATTAAGCTTCTTGAGGGCATTTTCTCTCATAGAATTATTGATAGCTTTAAGTATAGTTAGCTTAAGCTTTATCTTTTTTGCAAAGGTTTTATGGCAAGAAGATTCTTCTAATAGCGTTCAATCCTTAGTGATACCTGTTTGTGCTACATTGCAAAGGAATTGTGTGTATCATTTGCCCTCAAATCAATCCCTCCCTCTTATCAATATTCAATGAAAAAGTTAAGAGCTTTTGGGCTTATTGAAGTATTAATTGTCGCTTTGATTGTTGGGGTGATAGTGGGGATAAGCGGGAAGAGTTTGTTGGCTATTTATGGGGATTATCAAAGTAGTAGGCAGAAGTATTTGTTAGAAATTTCTTTGCTTAATACTATTGCGCAGATACAAAGGATACTCCAAAAGGCTATTTTTGAGAGTATTTTCTTGCAAGGTGATACTTTAGAGTTTTTAGAAAAAAGTAATCAATGGGTGAGGATTGGGGAATATTCTTTGCCTTGTTTTAGCTCTCTTGTCGCTAAGGCTACAATGAGTAACACTAGTAACACTTTAAAGCTTGAAGTTTTGTCGCTTAATCAACAATTTCAGGCACATCTTAATACTTTATGCACTCTTTATTCACAATCTTTTGAATTATTGTTTTTATACCCCAATATCCACCCTAGAGATTATTATACTCCTAAATTTAGAGCAAAAATACTTTCACAAGATGCTTATCAGATTCATACCCAAATACCAGAATTTTTAATGAATAATTCTTTAAAAATATTTTTCCCAAAGGTGTATTTGCTTAATCCTAGAATGGCTCATAAAAAGATTGTTTTAAAGGATAATCAATTGTTTTTAATGTCTGATAAGGCTTACTTGCTTGATGATTTTATCCAGAGTATTAAGCTAGAGAGGATGGAGTTTGGATTGAAGCTTACGCTTTGCAAAAAGCCTAAAGACTTACTTTGTAAAAGCCATATTATCTTAGAGGAGGGTTTTTGAAGAGAGCTTATGTTTTACTTTCTTTGGTTTTGCTTGTTGTGGTTGGGGGAATGATATTTTTCTTAAGTCTTAAGAATGTCGTCTTAACGCAAGGTATTTTGCAAGAAAGTCAAAGCCAAATTTGGTTGATTTTGCATATGCAGAGCTTTAGGAGTGTTTTAAAAGACAAGCTTAAAAACCGACAAATTCTTTTTTCTAGTTTAAATTTTGCAGAATTTTCTATGAGTTTTGATAGGATTTACCATTATAAAGCCCTTATTACAAAAGTTGAAAACACTTTGGGGGTGGAGATTTATTGGGTGGATATTTTTGGAACACAAGAAGAACAAAAATATTCTGTTAGTTTTCAAAGTTTTCTTTACTAAATACTATATTTTGATTTCTATATAAGGTGTAGAATCTGCGCTTTTTATCGCTTCTCTCACATTTTCTCCCCATTATTTCCTCATTTCTTGCCATTTGCCCCCACAGAATTTAGAGATTATTAGACAATCCCTTATTTAACTTCACATAAATTAAGCTATCGCATATTTTTACGACTTTTCATAGCCTAAAACATAAGAGTAGTCCAAAATACATTAATACATTGTCAAAAATACATTGCCAAAGTAGAGTTTTGGGGCAAGAGAATAAGAACTCAATCCCATATACTCTAGGGATTTTGGTTATTATGGATTCTAAGATAAGATTTAAGGAAGGGTGGATTTTGCTCTTAAGGGCATAAAGAAAATCCTAAAGCATAGCAAGAGCTTATTTAGCTCAAGCTTTTCATATCAATTACATAGCGGAAGTTTGCTTCCCCTGCGGCGACTTTTTTGTAAGCTTCTTCAAGTTTTTGGATAGGGATTATCTCTACTTCTGGATAAATATTGTTTTTGATAGAATAATCAAGCATTTCTTGAGTTTGGGAAACTCCGCCAATGAGTGAGCTATAAATTTTTCGCTTAAAGCCCCAAATCATCGCATTAGCATCAAGCTTTGGATTATCCTCGTGTGAAGGAAGCCCAACGATGGCTAACTCTCCATACATTTTTAGCATTTTATGATAAGCGTTAATGTCGTATTGGTAAGGAATGGTTGAAATAATGAAATCAAATTTATTGCTAAGGGTGTTAAACTCTTGAGAATCCACTTGGATAAAATGTTTGATTCCTAGTTTTTGCGCTTCTTTGGATTTATCCAAAATATCAAAAGCACTCACTTCTGCCCCAAGGGCTACCATATATTTTGCCGCCATATGTCCTAGCCCTCCAAGTCCAGCTACGGCGACTTTTTGTCCTTTTTTTACCTTTGAGTATTTAATGGGCGAATAAGTCGTAATGCCCGCACAAAGTAGGGGGGCTACCTTTTCTATGGCGACATTTTTAGGAAGTTTAAAGGCGAATTTTTCGCTTAAGACAATATTGCTTGAATAGCCTCCTTGGCTGATTTCTCCATTATGAAAGACATCTTTGCTATTGTAGGTAAAAACCGTTTGCCCTCTTGTGCAAAATTGCTCTTCGCTTCGCTTACAAGTCTCACATTCTCCACAGCTATTAACCATACAACCAACCCCTGCATAATCGCCAACTTTAAACTTGCGAACTTTTGAACCAACGGCAACAATGCGTCCTGCAATCTCGTGACCGGGTATCATAGGATGATTAGCAGGTCCGTGCTCTCCTTTGATGGTGTGCAAATCACTATGACAAATTCCTGCGTATAAAATTTCAATTAAGACATCATTATCGCCTACTGAATGGCGCATAAAGTTATAAGGATGAAACTTCCATTCCTTGCCAAAAGCCGCATAGCCTTTAGCACTAATGGGGGCATTGGATTGAAACTCAAGGAGGTTTTGCTCAATGCTTGGTTTTGGGGATTCTTGAGGAATGATGGGGTTTGGAGTTTTCGCCTTTAGAGGGGATAGGAGATTGCCTCCAAACATACTTCCACCTAAAACTCCCCCTGCAAGAAGGGAGGTTTTTAAAAATTTGCGTCGCTTATTATCTGGGGTTTTGCTATATTCTTTGAGGGGTTGAGATATTATAGTAGTCTTTTTAGAATTATTTTTCATAATTTAGCTCCTAGTTTTTAAGTTAAAGACAAATTATAAAGGATTAGAGTAGGTGTCAGTCAAGACTTTTGTGGTATTTTTGAAAGCTAATTAGGATTTATAAATTATCGCATCATTCTAATTTATTTAGCGGTATTTGCCTAAAAGATTCCTTTGTGCTGAGCGGATAGATTGAAATTTAAAAATCCTATCATAGCCTAAAACATAAGAGCAATCTGGTTAATCAACATACCTTAAGAAAATGGGATAAACCTATGAGAAGATTATGGTTATTTGCGTAAATTTTAGAGGGTTTTAGTTTGGAAATTACTTTGTGAATATTCTCGTTTAATATTCCACAATCTAAGATTAAGAAATGGTGGTATTATTTATGGTATTGGAGGTGGATTTGTGGGGGAAGTGAGTGTAGATTAAGTCTGTAATGCAAGATTTAAGTTGTGGTTTTGCGCTTGACAATTCAAAAATCTTTGGCTAATGTTTTGGCATTTTAAAGAAAGGAATCCTTATGCAATGGACTAAATTTGATACGCGTTGGATGCTCTCGCTCTTTGGCACAGCCGTAGGAGCTGGAATTTTATTTTTGCCTATTCGGGCTGGAACCGGTGGCTTTTGGCCTGTGGTTGTTATGACTTTGCTCATTTTTCCTATGGTGTGGTTATCCCATAGGGCATTAAGTCGTTTTGTCAATGAATCCCAAAGCACAGAACACGATATTACCCACGTTGCTGAAGAATATTGGGGTAGGGGGGTGAGCTTTTTTATTACGATTTTATATTTCTTTGCTATTTATCCCATTTGTCTAGCTTATGGGGTTGGGATTACCAATACCTTTGGAAGCTTTTTTGTCAATCAAATGCAATTAACAAGCTTTTATGATGCGGAAACTTTAAGCCTTTATCCAAGTGTTAGAGTGATTTTAGCTTTTGTGTTGGTGAGCTTGATGATGAGTGTTATGACCTTAAAAGAAGAGTGGATAACCAAAGCTTGTAATGCCCTTGTTTATCCTCTTTGTATGGTGTTATTTGGTTTTTCATTATATTTAATCCCTTATTGGAAGCTAGAGATTATCCAGAATGCACCAAGCATTAAGGAGTTTGTTGAGGTTGTATGGCTTACTTTGCCCGTGCTTGTTTTTGCCTTTAATCACTCCCCTGCTATTTCTACCTTTACCCTAAGTGTCCGCCGTGAATATGGTGATAATTCCGAAAACAAAGCTAATCAGATTCTTCTTAGAACTTCTTTAATGTTGCTAGTTTTTGTAATGTTTTTTGTTTTTTCTTGTATTTTATGCTTAGAGCCTAATGATTTTCAAGCAGCAAGAGTAGCAAATATTCCTATTCTTTCTTATTTTGCTAATAAATTTGAAACGCCAATTATCGCTTATGGAGCGCCATTAGTTGCTTTCTTGGCTATTGTTTCTTCCTTTTTTGGGCATTATTTTGGTGCTTATGAGGGACTAAATGGAATTGTGCGAAAAGGGCTTAAAATATCTGGATTTCAAGATGTTTCTGTGAGGAATATTAAGATTTTTAGCACACTTTTTATGTATATAACTATTATCGTTGTAAGCTTTATCAATCCAAGTATCTTAGGATTTATTGAGGATTTAGGAGGACCTATTATTGCAATGATTTTATTTATTATGCCAATTATTGCGATTTGGAGTGTTAGCAAACTCAAAAAATACAAGAATCCTCTTTTAGATCTTTTTATTTTTATTACAGGATTTTTAACAATTACTAGTATAGTGTATAAGCTGTTTTAAAGTATTTAAAATAAACTTAAATTAAGTTAATAATTAGATAAGTTTGTTATAATCGCAACTTCAAAAGTAAATCTAAATAAAGGGTAAATAATGAATATTACCAAAATGGCGAAAGCCAATGAAATCAAACGCGAGTGGATCGTTCTTGATGCGGAGGGTAAAATATTTGGTCGGTTAGTTGCAGAAGTTGCAACACTTTTAAGAGGCAAACATAAGCCTTGTTATACCCCAAATGTAGATTGTGGAGATTTTGTTGTTATTATTAATGCTCCTAAGGTTAAGTTTAGTGGGGTTAAACTTGAAGATAAAGAATATTTCACGCATTCAGGTTATTTTGGAAGCACCAAATCCAAAACCCTTAAAGAAATGCTAGAAAAGCATCCAGAAAAGCTTTATAAATTAGCAGTTAGGGGAATGCTTCCTAAAACAAAATTAGGTAGAGCAATGATTAAGAAGTTAAAAGTATATTGTGATGGCAATCATCCTCATAGCGCACAAGTATCAAAGTAAGGACAAATAATGGCAAAAATTTATGCAACAGGAAAGAGAAAAACAGCAATTGCTAAAGTATGGCTAACTTCAGGGAGTGGAAAATTAAGTATTAACGAAACTAATCTTAATGATTGGCTTGGAGGACACGAAGCTATTAAAATGAAAGTTATGCAACCTTTGTTTTTGACAAAGCAAGAAAAGAGCGTTGATATTGTCGCTGTAACAATGGGGAGTGGATATTCTGCACAAGCAGAAGCTTTAAGGCACGGAATCGCTAAGGCACTTGTAGCCTATGATACAAATTTTAGAGCAATCCTTAAGCCAAAGGGTTTATTAACAAGAGATTCAAGGGTTGTAGAGCGTAAAAAATACGGAAAAAGAAAGGCAAGAAGAAGCCCACAATTCTCAAAACGATAATCAATCCAAGCCTTTTGCTTGGGTTTTACAAAACTTTTATTCCTCAATAAAATCTTATTTACTAGTAGGAATTTCACAACAATTCGGGTTTATTTTTGTATTAGGGTTTTTAGTAGTAAGCTACGATTCTAAGATTTATATTGTAATGCTTTTGCAGGGGTTTTATGAAGCTAGGTAATTAAAAGAACTTAAAGATACTAAACAAACACAAAGTCAATTAATTAAACTTTTATGCAATGAGATTACAAAAGAGCAAGAGATTTGTATCATTGGGATGGCATAAACTTGATGGAATATTTGATGAAAGACAAATTTAAAGCAACTATAAACAAGCCAAGATAGAAGCTTTTTAGCAATAAAATTTATGCGTTTTATAGAGTTAGAGGGCGAGACTTTGAAGATGTTGGTGGGCTATAAAGCTTTTTTAGATTTGATAGATAGGAATTTAATTCCTCTAATAAGTTTTTAAAACTTATTTTAAAGGATCTTTGTGGCGTGTTTATTCTTAGTCTTTCACTCTAAATTAAAGTTAAATTATAAACTTGTTTTATCAAAACTTAAACTGACGCTTACAATTTTTAGGCTTGGGTTGGCTAACTTGGGATTATTTAGAATCCAAAGTGGATTCTAATAAAAAACGACATTAGCAAGAATTGCTGGATAACGTTTTAGCTTTTTAAAGAGTATTTTTCTTAAAGAGTTGCGAATTTCATTTTCCATAGCCTTCTGGCTATTATAAAGTTCTTTTTTGCAATTTTTTACAAAAAGCTCAAAGAATTCCTCAATCTCTTTATTAAAACTCATCGTATCTCTATTGGCAATGATTCCCATAGAGTAGATACGAGGTTTTTGGACGAGGGAGTTTTTTGTTTTATCGATTTGTGCAATGACTACAAGGATACCATTTTCTGCAAGATTTTGTCGCTCTAAGACGACATCATTAGCAACTATCGCACTAATTTGGTTATCAATATAAGTTTTTCCTGTTTTTACGCTACGAACTTTGCGTAAGTAATTATGTGCAATTTCGATTTGGTCTCCATCTTCCATAAGATAAATATTTTTTTCATTAACACCGCAGGAAATAGCGGTTTCTTTATGCTTTAGGATATGGTTATATTCTCCATGGACGGGTAGGAAAAACTTAGGTTTTACAAGTCTAAGCATAAGTTTTTGTTCTTCTTGTGCGGCGTGTCCGCTAGTATGAATCTCCCCAAAATCTTGATAATAAACCTTTGCTCCTGCTTTGTTAAGGAAGTTTAAGACATTAGAAATGGAGCCTTCATTGCCCGGAATGGCTTTGGCGGAAAGAATGATAATATCTGTGGGCTTGATTTTAATATGTCGGTGTTCATCCGTTGCCATACGATAGAGCGCACTCATTGTTTCTCCTTGGCTACCTGTGGTGATGATTAGCACTTCTTCATCGGGATATTTTGCTACTTCGTGGGCTTCTATAAAAATATTCTGTGGAATTTCAATATAGCCTAATGTTCTAGCAATTTCTAGATTTTTTTCCATAGATCGACCTATCACAGAGACTTTTCTTCCATATTTGATTCCGTGTTGAATGGCTTGATAAACACGATGGATATTAGAGCTAAAAGTGCTCATAATCACCCGTCCTTTTGCTCGTGAAAAGAGTAAATCAAAAGCTGGTCCTACACTTGCTTCACTAGGAGTATAACCTGCTTTATGAGAGTTTGTTGAGTCGCTAAGTAGCAATAATACACCTTGTTCTCCATAATAAGCAATCCGATTTAAATCTGTGGGATAGCCATCAATGGGCGTATGATCAATCTTGAAATCTCCTGTATGAAAGACAATCCCTGCCTCTGTTTTAATAGCTAATGCACTAGAATCCACAATAGAATGTGTAATATGAATCCACTCAATTTCAAATTCTCCTATTCTGATGGGTTTGCGTTTTTCAATGGGTCTAAAAAAGGAGCGGAATCGTTTTAAGCCGTGTTCGTCAAATTTTGAACCAATAAGCCCTAAGGGTAAAGAAGTCCCATAGATGGGAAATTGGTATTTTTTAAACAAATAAGGCATTGCGCCAATATGATCTTCGTGGGCGTGAGTAATGATAATGCCAACAATTTTATCTTTAATGGCTTCTAAATAGCTAAAATCTGGCACTAAAATATCTACGCCGTGTATATTATCATCAGGAAAACTCATTCCAGCGTCAATAATTATGGCTGAATTTTGTGTCTCAAGCACCGTCATATTCGCACCAATCTCCCCTAACCCGCCAAGTGGAGTGATTCTTACTTTTCCATTAGGATTAAATTGCACTTGTGAGTGTGTGGATAAAGAGCTTTGGTGAATCTTGGCATTAATTTCAACATTTTTTTTCAAATCCAGATTAGATTGTTGAATATCTTTATTGTTATAGCTTTTATTGTATTGCTTAGGTTTATCATTACTAAGACTTTGCCCTTCCCCTTTTTTGTTGTATCGTCCTCTTTGGTTTTGAGGATTATCACTTTTTTTCTCTTTTGGGCGAGGTTTGAAATATCTTTTATTCTGTTCTTTGTAATCTTTTGAAGCATTATTTTCTTTTTGTGTTTCTGGTTTATTTTCTTCCATAGTTCTGCCTTTATAGGAATTTCAAAAGTTGGTGATAAAAGAAGGTATCAATCTCGTGAGGTCTTTTGTTGGTGTTAATATCAAGCTTTTGCAAACATTCTAAAATCTTTGTCTTGTCATAGCTTTTTGCAAGATTATTAAAAAGCGTTTTGCGTGGCATATTAAAGGCTATTTTTAATAACTTCTCTAATTTTTCCAAAAAGTCATTTTCTTCATATTTTGTTTTTGTAAATAAAAATACAGAAGAAATAACTTTAGGAGGTGGATTAAAACATTGTGGAGGGACATCAAAAAGTAATTTGCTCTCTCCTATGCTCTTAATCAAAACAGATAATGCACTAAAATCGCTTTCGCCAACATTTGCGCAAAACTTTAGTGCAACCTCCTTTTGCGTCATTACTAAAAAGCCCTGACACATAGAATCTTTTATTGCCTTTATTATAAGGGGTGTGGCAATATAATAGGGAAGATTAGATATGAGAAAATAAGGTTTCTCTCTTAAATTCTCTTTCTTCCATATTTGTAATATATCACCCACTTCTAATCGCAAAGCCCCCATATTTAATGCTTGCTTGAAATGTTCCTTTAAATAAGGAACTAATTCCTTATCGACCTCATAAGTAGTGATACTTCCTAAGCTTAAAAGCTTATTTGTTAGATCACCTAAGCCAGTCCCAATTTCGATAATTTCGATAGTGCTTTTTAGTTTGGGAATGGATTGGATTATCTGCGTTAAAACACTTTCATCTTGCAAGAAATTCTGTCCGAAATGTTTTTTTGCAAGAATTTTATTCATTTTGTAAAAAACCTTGAAATTAATCCAGCATTGTAGCACTTTTTTATTAATTTAACATTTTTTCACAAATCCGCTTTGTAAAATACAGATTTTTGCACTCCTCCCAAAGTCATCCAATAATTCTATAATAAGGGTATTGGTTGGAAGACTTACAGGATTATTAGCAATCTTGCAGCGCAAAAAACCTAGTTCATCAAAAAGGATTCTTCCTCCTTCATATTCGCCACACCCTCCTTTTATTTTGATATGGCTTATTTTGTAACGTTTTTGTAGAGATAAATCCCCTTCTCTTAAGCCATTGGCAAATTTGGTATTATTATAGGTATAAACGCTTAAATACTTGCCATCAAAGGGGTTTCTAGCTATTTCAGAAGAATCCATAGGTCTATTATCAAAATTTTTTGTTTTAGAGATTCTAGCACTATCGCTAAAGATAGAATAAGCCCAACCGATATTTTTAAGATTAGTAAATTGCAATCTCCAAAAGCTTTTCTCAAAATGTTTTCTCTCTTCTTGACAAAAATCACTTTGACAAAAGGGGGCTTGAGTAATGGTTTTTGTAGTATGTAGCGCAAGATATCTTGTGAAATGCAAATGGTTAATTACTTGTTCTTGCGCTTCTTGTAAATGGGATTTTGGATAAGAGATAAGGGCTATGGAGCTAAAAATACCAATTAGGGATAAAACCAATAAAAGCTCAAAAAGACTAAAGCCCTTTAAGTTGTGTTTCATAGTTAGTTATGGAGGTAAATTGCGCTATGTAAAAGCATTAAAGATTTGCTAAAAAATAATCCAAAAGTGAAAGATAGCAAGACAATAAAGGTTATGATAAAGGGGATTTTATAGCGCATTCTAAATTGTGGTAATCGCACTCTAAGCCCACAGAAATAAAGCCTTGTCATTAGGGGTAAGCCAACTATCAATAAAGGGGCAAAAGCTTGTATCTCTACTTTTTGGCGCAAAGAAAGTAGCCAAATAAAGCATAAAGCTGTGATAGCGATATACCAAATAAGCGGTTTGTTTGATGTATTTATAAAGCGATAAAGTGCATAGAGAAAATAAAGAAAAACCAAAGGAGAAAAGAGGAAGAGTAAGTATGCGCTAGTATCTATAAAATATCCTCTAGGGTATCCCCCTATGTTTAAACCAAAAAGATACATATTTAGAGCGAAAAATGCAAGAGAAGAGAATATTAAAAAAGTATCTTTTTTAGAGATTCCATAAAAGATAAGTGCTAAAAAAACTAGTGAGAAACTTTTATCAAGTATTGCCATTATGGCAAGTAACCAGTAGGGAATCTTTTGATTTCTTTGTTGGAGTAAGCATAAAAGCAAGGGAAAAAAGATAATAATTTGCCCCTTTAAAAGCAACATTATATCGATATTAACACCGGGTAATAGCAAAAACAAAAGTGTGCAAAAAAGTGCATCGCTAGGACGCTTTAAGAAGTCTTTAGAGAAGAGAAATAGCAAAAGGGCATTGGAGAAATGAAAGCATAAAAAAATACCCCTAAGGTTAGATGAATCGCAAAAAAACTCCCAATCTTTTAAACATTCACTTAAGCCTCTATGCCCAAAAGTTTCTATTTTGTAGCCTTCAATGTTTAGGATACTGCTAAGAGAAAATATTAATAAAGTATCTAAGAAGAGTAAAGCCCCTAAGTAAAGATAAACCTTATTTTCTTTCAAGCTTAACCTTTAAGATTCTGTGAATTTATAACCATTAAGTAATAAAGCTTTTCTGATTTGTTCTTGGTGTTCTGCCCCTTTTGTTTCTAGCCTTACAGAAATATTAGCATCCCCATAGACTAAAGAAGCAGAGATTCTGTCAAAATCTACTTTTACGATATTGGCTTGGAGGTTAGAGAGCAGATTGCTTAAACGTTCTAAGCTTCCGGGTTTATCAATAAGTGTAACACTAAAACTCATTTTGCGGTGAGAGCGCACTAAGCCTTTTTCTATAATAACCCCAAGCATATTGACATCAATATTTCCACCACTTAAGACAAGCCCAATAAATTCCTTATCTTTGATGGTGAATTTATGGTGTAAGAGTGCGGCAACTACACTTGCACCAGCCCCCTCTACAACGAGTTTTTGATTTTCTAAAAGGTATAAAATCGCATTGGCAATTTCTTCATCATCAACCATTACAATTTCATCAACAACCTCTAAGATATGATGAAAATTCTTTGCATTCACATCACGCACTGCTATCCCATCGGCAATAGTTCGGACTTCTTTTGTGCTTTGAATGCTTTTTTGGTAAAAGGAGTGATACATCCCTGGAGCTCCTTTGGCGACAACTCCTATGATTCTTGTATTAGGGAGCATTTGTTTATATACAGAGGCTATGCCAGTAATTAATCCACCACCGCCAATAGGCACAACAATAGTAGTGAGGTTGTTTTGATCTTCTATCATTTCTAAAGCGATGGTGCCTTGTCCTGCTATGACTTCATCATCGCTAAAAGGGTGGATGAAATGCAGTTTATTTTCTTTGGCGAATTCAAGTGCATAGGCATAAGCTTCGTCATAATTATTGCCATATAAGATAGCCTCTGCTCCTAATTCCTTGACCCCCATAACTTTTAATAAGGGTGTAGCCTCTGGCATCACAATCACCGCCTTTATGCCATAATGTTTTGCGCTATATGCTACGCCTTGTGCGTGATTACCGGCACTTGCTGCGATAACTCCTTTGGCTCTTTGGGATTGATTTAAAGTGGATATTTTATTAAAAGCACCCCTTAGTTTGAAAGAACCTGTGTTTTGGAGATTTTCTTGTTTAACATAAACTTGAGATTGGCTAATGTGGCTAAGTTTAGGGGCAAAAGCAAGTTTTGTGTGTTGGCAGATGCCTTTTAAACGTTTTTTGGCATCAATAAACTTAGCAAGAGCAATCATAAAATAGCCTTTGGTGTTCAAGTTTGATGCAGGAATTTTCAATATAAAGTAGGTTATTTTGCTCTAAAATGTTTTTTGCCTCTTGGCTTTGTAGTCCTAATTGAATCCATACGCATTTAGGTTTATTAGGAAGTTCTATAATTTCTTCAGCAATGCCTTTTAATGCTTCACTCTTTCTAAAAATATTGAGTATTTCTATTTCTCCATTTTTTTGAATGGATTCTTCGCTAAAAGCCTCTTGTAAAGAATGATAGGCTTTTTTGCCTAAAATCTCCCCTCCTTTTGGATAAATAGGGATAATGTTAAAGCCCTTTTGGAGAAGGTATTGCGCCACTTGATGGCTTGTTTTTGTAGGATCTGGAGAAAGTCCTAAAATTGCTATATTTTTTGGTGTGTTTAGAAGTGTTTTTTTAAGAGTATCTAGCATAAGATTGTCCTTGTGGTTTATTGGGGCTTATAGAATCTAAAAAATATTGTAACAAAAATTTTTATAATATTCTGTTTAGACAATAAAAATTCAAGAAAGAATGGCTAAATAGGTTATAATTGGGATTATTTTAGGTTTTTTAAGGAAATAAAATGGCATTAAGCACAGAAGAGTTAGAAAGATACAATCGCAATCTTTTATTAGAGGGTGTCGGGGAAGAGGGGCAGGAGAAATTAAAGAGAGCTAAGGTTTTTGTAGTTGGTGCTGGTGGGCTTGGGTCTCCGGTGTTGTATTATCTAGCCGCTGCTGGTGTGGGTGAGATTGGGATATGTGATGGAGATATTTTAGATTTAAGTAATCTCCAAAGACAGATTTTGCACAATACTCAAGATTTGCAAAAAAATAAGGCACAATCTGCTAAAGAAAAATTAGCAATTTTAAATCCAAATCTTAAAATCAATACCTACAAAGAACGACTAAACGCTAATAATATTTTGGGGATTCTTAAAGATTATGATTTAGTGGTTGAAGCTACGGATGCTTTTGCTTCGAAGTTTTTAGTAAATGATGCTTGCATTTTAGCAAATAAAATCTTAGTAAGGGGGAGTGCTTTGCACTTTTGCGGACAGGCTATGAGTATTAAGCCTAAAGAGAGTGCTTGTTATGCTTGTCTTTTTGATAGTCCTCCAAAGGGAGTTGTTTTAACAGGTGCTGAAGTAGGAATCTTAGGTTCAGTAGCAGGGCTTTTTGGTTGTATTGAGGCTAATGAAGTCATCAAGATACTTACAGGAGTTGGGAAACCGCTTTTTAATCAATTGTTGAGTTGTGATATTAGAGATATGGAGTTTAGAAAAATTAATATAAAACGAAACCCTCATTGTAGGGTGTGTGGAGAGAGTGGCTTAAATACCCTTGATTCTAAGCTCTATGCCTAGAACTATCGGAGTGTTTCTATATAATATCCAATATCCTCCATATCTTTTTTAGTATAACGTTGGGCGATTTGGTTTTTAATAAAGCGTGATTGTCCTTGAAAAGTTTGATTTTGGTAGCTTTTAAGCTCATCGGCAATATCTGCCGCTTTCCAAGTGTTAATAGAGGGTTTGCCTACAATAGAGACTTCCGCATTTTTTCCGTGGCAGGTTGCACAATCCCTTTGAAAAAGTTTCTCCCCATTTTCTAAATTTGCCCTTTTATTGCTAGAATCAACTTTGCCTGTGCCAATTAAACTTTCTAAAAAGCTTTTTTCTTGTGTGGTTAAATCTGCATCTTCACGAATAATTTGAATATCTTTTGAGTCTAGATTTTTAGAATATTTTTTTAAGATTGCTTTAATTTCTTCCCCAAATTCCCCCTTGAGTTCAAAACAAATACAATCTTCAGCATTTAAAAAGCTAAGACATAAAACAGCCAATAAAAAGAATTTCTTCATAATGCGCTCCAACTTTTAAGGTTTTAAATCATTTTTACAATTCTGCCAAAAAAATATTTAATTTTTTATTTCTATTCATAATTAAAAGCTACTTTAGGTAGGATGTTTTATAATTCTAGTCGCCTGAGTGAAACGCAATTTTATTTTGAGTCCAACACATTGAGTAGTGCTGGTCGTATAGATTTCTTTGTGTGATGGTGTTTTCGTTATTAGTCTCTTAAGTTGAGATGAGAATCTGCCACCTAATAAGAAACTTATGATTGGAATTTTTGCCATTTACGGGCTTACATTAGTAGAACGTTCACTTGGGTTTTTAATTTTTAAAGTTTTTAAATCTGAAGATTTTAAAGATTAAAAATAAAGGTAAATTATGGAGATTGTGATTGTCGGAAGTGGCGGTAGAGAATACGCCATTGGTTTAGCATTGCAAAATGAATGCAGGATTGAGGGAATCTATTTTTATCCCGGAAATGGAGCAACGGAAAAATTAGGAAAAAACATTGACTTTAAAAATCACAAAGATTTTGTAGAGTTTGCCGTAAGGGAAAAAATAGGGCTTGTTATAATAGGTCCTGAAGCTCCTTTGGTAGAAGGTTTGGCTGATATACTAAGGGAAAATGATATTTTAGTCTTTGGTCCCAGTTCAAAAGCTGCTAGGCTAGAGGGTTCTAAGGTTTATATGAAGGAATTTGCAAGGCGATATGATATACCAACAGCGACGTTTGTGCAAACCCAAGATTATGCAGAAGCTTGTCGTTTTATTGAAACTTTGAATCTCCCTATTGTTGTTAAAGCTGATGGTTTATGTGCTGGTAAGGGTGTAGTTATCGCCCAAAGCTATGAAGAAGCAAAAAATACTGCCAAAGAAATGTTAAGTGGTAAATCCTTTGGGGATTCGGGTAAAAAAATAGTGATTGAAGAATATTTAGAGGGTTTTGAATTATCTGTTTTTGCAATGTGTGATGGTAAGGATTTTATACTTCTGCCCGCTGCACAAGATCATAAACGACTATTAGATAGTGATAAAGGTCCTAATACTGGAGGAATGGGGGCTTATGCTCCCTCTTCTTTGGCAACCCCTGCTCTCCTTGAAGAAATCAAAGAAACCATTATTGATCCCACTTTAACAGGTATGGAAAGAGAGGGGAATCCTTTTAGCGGTGTCCTCTTTTGTGGCATTATGGTGGTTAAAGGCAGACCCTATTTGCTTGAGTTTAATGTTCGCTTTGGAGATCCAGAATGCGAGGTGCTAATGCCTTTATTTAAAAGAGGTCTTTTGGATTGTCTTATGGGCTGTGCTAAGGGTGATTTGAAAAATGTTGATTATGAATTAGAAGAAAACGTTTGTGTTGGCGTGGTGGTTGCTTCAAAAGAATATCCTTATAAAAACTCTAAAAAAGAAAAGATTACCTTTTTAGATGCTACTCCTGTGGAAAATGCTTCCATTGTTTTTGCTGGAGTGCAAAAAGATGGAAAACATCTTTTAGCAAGTGGTGGAAGAGTTCTTGTGTGTGTAGGCAAGGGTAGGAATGTTAAAGAGGCGACTAAAAATGCCTATGGAATAGTTAAAACTATAAAGTTTGAGGGGATGCAGTTCCGTAAAGACATTGCTTATCAAGTCTTGGAGGAGGAATAATGAATGTAGAAAAGATTGAAGAAATACTTGCAAGAGAAGAGCTACAAATTGCTCCTTTATGGAAACGATTTGTAGCTTTTGTGATTGATGAATTACTAATAAGTATGATAATACTTGGAATCGCTTGGGAGGAAATCTCACAAAATTCTCAAGATATAGAAATCGCCTTAGAGATTGTATCAGATTATACATTCTCAATGTTTATAATTGCTATTGTTTATCATTGGCTTTTTGTCAAATTTTATGGGGCTACAATAGGCAAAATGGTTGTTAAAATTAAAGTGGTTGAAGTTGCTCTTTTGGATAATCCTAGCCTTATGCAATCTTTTTTACGTTCTTTAGTAAGATTCTTAAGTATGGTTTTGTTTTATATCCCTTTTCTCTTTATACTAAATAGCCGAGTTTATCAAGCCTTGCACGATAGAATCGTAAATACCATTGTTATAGAGCTTAAATAATATGTTTTTGAAAAAAAGTGCTTGTTCCATTGCCCTTACAGCCATTCTAATAGCCCCTAGTATTATGAGTGCCAAACCTTCTATTAAGCATTTTAATAAAAACCAAGAAGTAGTTTTTGAATTTTTAGCAGATGATGTGGAGTATGATAAAGCGCAAATTATAGGAAAAGGCAATGTTACTATCATTAATTTAGATTATTTTGTAACCGCTAATAGAGCTATTTATGATACCCAAACAGGAGAGATAACCCTTATAGACAATGTCAATGCCTACAAAGGGAATTCGCTTTATTTGAAGGCACAAAAGGTAAAGATTAAAGTCCAAGAGGATTATTCCTTTTTGGAGCCTTTTTATCTACAAGAGTTGCAAAGTGGTTTGTGGGTGAATTCTAAAACCGCAGAGTTTGATGGCAGTGTTTATCAACTAGAAGATACCACGGTTTCAGCTTGTAGGGTGCATAATCCTATTTGGAAGATTCAAGCAGCACAGGCGGAATATGACGTTAATAAAGAGTGGTTAAAAGTTTGGCATCCTCGTTTGTGCGTGTATGATACGCCTATTTTATATTTTCCTTATTTATCCTTTTCTGCTGGTTATAAGAGAAAAAGTGGTTTGCTCTACCCAATAATTGGGAACTCTCGCGATGATGGTTTTATTTACTCACAACCTATATTTATCGCACCAAATAATTGGTGGGATATGACTTTTTCGCCACAAATTAGGACAAGAAGAGGTGCGGGATTTTATAATGAATTTAGGGTAATTGATGATAAAAATCAGATTTTTTGGTTAAATTTTGGAGTTTTTAGAAATACCAATAGCTATCAAGATACTTATAATTTAGAAAATCAAGAGCATTATGGAATACAGCTTGAATATTCGCGTAAAGATTTATTGACAAAATCGCATAATTATTTTCGCGAAGATGGTTTATATACAGATATTTCTCAAATTTCTGATATTGATTATTTTAAAACCCAAGCAGAACAAGCAAGAGAGCGAGCAGATTTGCAAGGTAGTTTGCTAACCTCGCGTTTAAATTATTTTTTAAAAAGCGATAATGATTATGTGGGGTTTTATGGTAGATATTACTCCGATTTAGAAAAAACAAGTAATGCAGAAACTTTGCAAACCTTGCCTGAGATTCAATACCACCGACAAATTGATAGTATTTTAGTGGATAATTTTTATTATTCTTTTGATTATGGGGTGAAGAATTATACAAGACCTATTGGTTATCGTGCGATTCAACAAGAAGCAAAATTGCCTTTTATTTATACACAAAGCTTATTAGATGATTATGCTAATGTCTCTATATCTCCTGTATTTTATGGGACAATGATAGATTATAACAATGCATCGGGTTTGAATTTAGAAAATGGAAGATATTTTAGCCAACATTATGTCTTTAATGCAGATACAGATTTGGTAAAAAAATATAATAATTTTGGGCATACCTTAAACTTGGGTATGCAATATACCTTTCCTGGAGTAGATAATAAAAAAGGAAGTTTTACAGATTTTTTTGAATTACCGGGGGATAGGCAGGAGTTTTTATTAAGCGGTTCTCAATATTTTTATGACTTAGATAATGTTTTATTGCTGTCTCATAAAATCAATCAAGCTTTTTATTTTGAGGATAGTAATCGCACAGGAGAACTTCACAATGAAATCCAGTATTTTTACAATCACCATTGGAGATTCTTAAGCAGTATCTTTTATTCCCATTCAAGGAATAGAATATCAGAAGCTACCCATCAAGCCGAATATAAAGAGGATTTTTTGGTGGCGACATTTAGCCATTTTATTCGTGAGAAATTTGCTAGAAACGATCTTGTAAAAGGGAGATTTGGCGAGGCAAATTATATCAATGCGGGATTTAAAAGAGATTTTGAAGATTTTGTTTTATACGCAAATGTTGGTTATGATTATAAAGAAAAATATTTCAAGACTTGGCAGGTTGGCATTGATACAGAGATTCGTTGTTTTGCCTTTGGGATTAAGTATGTAAGCACAATCCATCCTGTGCTAACTACTAGAGGGGCTGAGGCAAGAGATGATAGGTATGTTCTCTTAACCGTCAAATTTATACCACTTTTAAGCAGTGATATAAAGCTTAGTCGTTAAGAGAGGGCAAAAATTTGGACTTGTTAGGGAATTCACAGCATTCTCCAAGACGCAAAATTTTTTTTGAAAACCGCGAAGATGCTTTAGCTAAATTGTTAAATAATTTACCTTTGAATTTTTTTCTTAAAGAAGATTGTGTGGTGGTGGGAATCTCATTTGCAGGAGTTTATTTTGCACAGAGATTAGCACAAACTATAAAGGCTCCTTTGGCTTTTCTTTTTACCTCGCCTATTTACGCGCCGAATAATCCAGAATGCGAAATTGCTATGGCAACAGAAACTCAAGATGTTGTTATTAATGATTTTTTAGTCGAATCTTTTGGGATTAGTTTGGATTATATTTATGGAGAAGTAGAGAGGCAATATGATGATAAGATATTGCCTTTAATTTACCAGTATCGCAAAGGAAATCCTTTAATGTCTTTTAAAAATAAAAATGTTTTATTAGTTGATGAGGGTATTGATAGTGGTATTACTGCTTTTGCTTCGATTAAATCTATGGTTACCCTACAAGCTAAGACGATTTATTGTGCGACGCCCATAGCTCCTTTGGAGGTTGCTAAAGCTATTGAGGAGACAATAGATGGTGTTTTTTGCCTTTATAAATTAAAAGATTTTGTGGATATTGGGTATTATTATAGGGATTATACACCAATCCCTACATCTACTATCGAGGAAATTTTTACTAAAATACAATAGCTTTAAGGAGAAATAATGCAAGAAGTGAATCTATTATTTTTAAACAGCCAAGAAAAATATACTTTAGATACTTTTGCGCAATCGGCAAGTGGAAGCGTATATTATCAACAAGGGAATAATGTCCTTTTAGCTACGGTTACTATTGATACGGATACCATTGTAGAAGAGGATTTTTTGCCTTTAACGGTGCAATACATAGAAAAAGCTTATGCGGCAGGAAAGTTTCCGGGTGGCTATGTAAAAAGAGAGGCTAAACCTAGTGATTTTGAAACTTTAAGTGCTAGAATCGTAGATAGGAGTTTGCGTCCGCTTTTTCCTAAAGATTATTGCTACCCTACACAAATTACTATTTTAGTATTAAGTGTAGAGCCTGATGCGGATTTACAAATTTTGGCTTTAAATGCTGCAAGTGTGGCTCTTTTTGTTTCAGAGATACCTATTAATATCCCTGTTAGTGCTGTGCGTATAGGTAGAATCAATGAAAAATTCATTGTAAATCCTAATGCTAAGGAGTTAGAGCAAAGCACTTTAGATTTGTTTGTAAGTGGTGCTAATGAAGATTTATTGATGATTGAGATGCGCAGTTTTGGGGGTATTAAAGCCAAAGAGGATTCCCATTCTCTCCCTCTTGCTAATGAGATTTTAGAGGATCAATTGCATTATTTTAGTGCTAATGAGGCTAATGAGGAGACAATTCTGGAAGCTTTAGAGTTGGCACAAGAGATGATAGCGCAAAAAAATCAGCTTATTAGCCAACATTTTTCACCTTTTATAAAGAAAGCTATTGTTTTAAAAGAGGGGAGGACAAGTTTTGTATGTGATAAGATAGAATCTTATATTAGACAAAACTATTTAGAAGAATTAAGAGCGGTGATTTATTTGTTGAGCAAAACAGAGCGCAATAGCAAACTGAATGCTTTTGTCAAGAAGATACTGCAAGAGTGGAGAGAGCAAAATCCAGAAGATACAGAATGTTTAAAAGAGAGGGTATTAGAGACAACCTTAAGACTGAAAAAAGAAATTGTGCGAACTATGATATTAAAAGAAGGCAAGAGAGCTGATGGAAGAAGGTTTGATGAGATTCGTCCTATTAGCATCCAAACTAATATCTTACCCAATGCGCATTCTAGTGCGCTTTTTACAAGAGGGCAAACACAAGCTTTGGTTGTAGCAACTTTGGGTGGAGATATGGATGCGCAGAGTTATGAATTATTAACAGATAAATGTTCATCTAAAGAGAGGTTTATGGTGCATTATAATTTTCCTCCTTTTTGCGTTGGCGAAGCAAATAGTATATCAGCACCTGGAAGGCGAGAATTAGGACACGGAAATTTAGCAAAAAGAGCATTAGAATCTAGTCTTGTAGAGGGCAAATTTAAAACCATTCGTCTTGTTTCTGAAATTTTAGAATCCAATGGTTCTTCTTCTATGGCAACGATTTGTGGTGGTTCTTTGGCATTAGCTGCTGCAGGTGTGCCATGCACAAATTTAATCGCAGGAATCGCTATGGGGTTGGTTTGTGAGGGGGAAGAGTATGTGATTTTGACAGATATTATGGGGTTAGAAGATCACGATGGTGATATGGATTTTAAAATAGCAGGTTCAAAAAATGGCATCACTGCTATGCAAATGGATATTAAATTAGGGGGGCTAAACACTAAAATCTTAAAGGCAGTATTGTTACAGGCTAAAGAGGCAAGAATGCGTGTTTTAGAGATTATGGAGGAGGCTAAGAGTAAAATTGTTTTAAATGAATCTGTGTTACCCACTTCGCAGGTGTTTTCTATCCATCCAAGTAAAATCGTTGAGGTTATAGGACAAGGGGGGAAAACGATTAAAGAGATTATTGAGAAGTTTGAAGTTGCTATTGATTTAAATCGTGATAATGGAGAAGTGAGTTTAAGTGGAAAAAATAGGCAAAAAGTAGATGCTGCTAAAGAATATATTTTAGGGATTGCCAATAAAGAAAAAGAAGGAAGAATTAATCCTTGGGATCTTTATAAGGTAGGGGATATTTATGTAGGGAAGATAAAAAAGATCGTAGAGTTTGGAGTATTTATAGAGTTGCCACAAGGGTATGATGGATTATTGCATATTTCAAAAGTTATCAATAGGGGTGAGGGAAAGATTTCTGATTATTTAAATATTGATGATGAAATAAAAGTAGAAGTGTTATCAGTCAATAAAAATAAGGTAGAGCTTGATTGGATAAGGGAATAAATTTTTATTAAAGTTTTAGTAAAAATACTATAATATCCATTTTCACAAAGCAGTAAGTAGGGGATAGATCCGAACGGGCTTTGAAATATTAAGGAGAAAATATGAAAAAGTTACTTTTAGTTTTCTTTGCATTAGCAAGTGTTGCTTTTGCTGCGGAAGGTGAAACATTGTTGTCTTATTCTGCAATTGCTGCAGGTATTGGTTTGGGTATTGCCGCATTAGGTGGTGCAGTTGGTATGGGAAATACAGCGGCGGCGACTATTTCTGGTATGGCTAGAAATCCCGGAATTGGTGGTAAATTAATGACAACAATGTTTATTGCTTTAGCTATGATTGAAGCGCAGGTTATTTATACACTTGTTGTAGCACTTATTTTACTCTATGCAAATCCATTTTTAGCAATTTTAGGCTTATAAGATTCAAGGATTCCTTGAATCTACTACTTTTGCGCTGGTGGTGGAATGGTAGACACACCATCTTGAGGGGGTGGCGGGGCGACCCGTGCGAGTTCAAGTCTCGCCCAGCGCACCATATATACTTTCTGAGTTTTTCATTTCTAGTTTTTTAATTTTTAAACTTTTTAGCAAAATTTTATCCTAAAAGATATTTTGTGCTTATTGCCTAATAATAAAAATATTTCTTATTATTAAGTAATTTATGTTATAATCTTAAGTGATATTTTAATAAACAAGGATTATTGGCAATGGAGTTTTTAAAAGAGAGTGTCGATTATGCGATTTTTGGAATTTTGGGTGTTATGGGGTTTATTGCACTTTGGCTTAGCATTGAACGCGTTATATTTTTTGCAAAGATTGAATTTGAAGAATACCCTACTTTGGAATCTTTTGAAGATTCTATCACTAAGCATTTAACAACGCTTTATATTATTTATTCTAATGCTCCTTATGTGGGTTTATTGGGGACCGTTATAGGGATTATGATTACTTTTTATGATATGGGCTTGAGTGGAAATATAGATACCAAAGAAATTATGACTGGTCTATCTTTGGCTCTAAAGGCGACTGCATTAGGGCTTGCTGTGGCTATCCCGACCTTGATTGCTTATAATGCCTTTTATCGTAAGATTACGCTTCTTAGCAATCTCTATAAAACAAGGAATAGTAATGTTAAAGATTCCTAAAAATGAATCCTTAAATATCGTCCCTTTTATTGATATTATGCTAGTTTTATTGGCGATTGTCTTGAGTGTCTCTACCTTTATTGCTCAGGGAAAAATACCTATTGATTTGCCTAAGAGTTCTCATTCTATGTCTAATCAAGATGAAAAAAAGATTAGAATACTTGTGGATAAGGAGAATAAGCTTTATTTAGAGGATGTTTTGGTGGATTTAGAAGTGCTAAGAAATGAATTAGTCAATCTTAATCCTAAAACTTTGGTTGAATTAAGGAGTGATAGGGAAGCTAAATTTGATACTTTTATCCAAATTGTTGATATTCTAAAAGGAAAAGATCATGAAAACTTCAGTATTGCCACGCAACAGCAATAGCACTTTGTATTCTTTTATTATGGCAAGTGCAATTTATGGTTTTCTTATTTTGAGTGTTTTGATAGTAGGAAAAAATTTTACCTCAAAAGAAGATGTAGGATTGCAAACTCAAAATCTTGCTATCTCCTTAAATCAATTTATGCCCGATACACCACAAGTTCAGCCTCTTCAGCCTCCAATGCCCAAACCCATACAGAAGATTAATAAGCCTTTGCCTAAGAAAACCAAACCCAAACATCATCGCAAAGAATATAAAATGGTTCAACCCTCGCCGCAAGAGGCTTTAGAGCCACCGATACAAAAGGTTGCCTCCAATCCCAATCCAACTCCTACAAATCAGGCACCCCAGATGCTAACTTTTGGTAAGAATAATGATCCTTTTTTGCTCGCTATCAAACAGGCTATTGATAGGAATCTCCATTACCCAAGAAAGGCTAGAATGATGAGGATAGAGGGTGTTGTTACGATAGAATTTACTTTACTTGCAGGTGGAGGAGTTCAAAGTGTAAAGATTATAAAATCTTCAGGAAACCCTATTTTGGATAAATCGGCTTTAAGAACTATTTTTGATGCACAAGAGAGTTTTCCATCAGCAAAAAATAATGTAATTATCCAAATCCCTATCCAATATCATTTAAAGAGCTAAAAACTCTTTAATGTTTTTAACTATCCCTTCGATTAATATTTCTTTGCTTTGTTCGTATCCCCAAGCGTTATGGGGAGTAAATAGCATTTGGTGAGAAATGCTTTTATCAAGCAAGGGATTATTTTCTTGTATAGGCTCCTTAGTAAATACATCAAGCCCTACATAGAATCTTCGCTGTTTTAGTGCTTGTGCTAAATCTTCTTCATTAATGATTCCGCCTCTTCCAATGTTGATTAAAATGCTATTTTCTTGCAGGAACGATAGGTTTTTTGCGTGGAGCAAATTTTGTGTTGCTGGATTTAAGGGTGCGTGGATAGAAATTACAAAACTTGTTTTTAGGAGTTCTTCTAAAGGCAAGGATGGATAGTCTTTATTTGTGTTTTTGCCACTTGTTGAGTAATAGCATACCTTAGCACCAAAGGCAGATGCTAATCTCGCAACTTCTCTTCCAATAGAACCCAATCCAATAATCCCCCATTGTTTGTTGTTTAAAAGCTCTAAAGGCAAAGAAAGTTCTGTAAAAAGAGGATTTTTGGCGTATTCTCCACTCTTAACATAAGAATCATAAAAGGGTAATTTTGCGCAAAGTCCTAAGGCTAACATTAAAGTGTGCTGTGCCACACTTTGGGTAGAATATCCAGCGACATTTTTAACTACTATGCCTAATTCTTTTGCGGCTTCTAAATCCACATTATTTATCCCGGTTGCTGTAATGCAAATAAGCTTTAAGTCTTGTTTGAGGGCTTCTAAGGTTTCTTTGTTTAAAACGACTTTATTGCTAAGAATAATATTTGCTCCTTTGCTTCTTTGCAAGGTTTCTTCGGGTTTGGTTGTAGGGTAGGCAGTGTAAGTGCCAAAAGATTCAAGTTTTGATTGGATATTGCTCTCCCCTAAACTTAAAGCGTCTAAAAACACGATTTTGTTTTGCATTGGGTATCCTTTTGGTATAATTTATACTATTTTACTACAAAAAGGAATAAAATGCGCAATCATTCTAGAATCGTCTCTATCTTGCTTGATTCGCTTCCATATATTAGACTTTTTAGGGGTTCTAAAATTGTGATTAAGTATGGCGGTGCGGCACAAATTAATCCTCATTTAAAAGAGCAGTTTGCTATTGATATTGTTTTGCTTTATATGCTAGGGATTAAACCCATTATTGTTCATGGTGGGGGAAAAAGGATTAACGAATTATTAGAGCTACTCCAAATCCAAAGTCAATTTATTAATGGGCTTAGAGTAACAAGCATTGATGCTTTAAGGATTGTTGAAATGGTGCTTAGTGGCGAAATCAATAAAGAAATTACCGCATTTTTAAATTTTCACGGTGTAAATGCCATTGGTATTAGTGGCAAGGACGCCTCTTTATTACAAGCTAGAGAAAAAGATGGCGGGAAGTATGGCTACACTGGAGAAATTACAGAGGTTAGGGCAGAGGTAATTGATAATCTTTTAGAGCAGAATCTCATTCCTGTGATTGCACCCATTGCTAGTGGCGAAGAATCAGGGCATCCGGGGTTTAATGTTAATGCAGATAGTGTCGCAAGCTCTGTGGCTATTGCGACAAAAGCCCAAAGAGCTATTTTTTTAACAGATACTAGAGGGGTTTTAGATGAGAATAAAGAAATTTTAGAGAGTTTAAACTTGCAAGAAGCGCAAGAGTTAATCGCAAAAGGTGTGATTGTCGGTGGTATGATACCTAAAGTGGAAGCGTGTTTGGAATGTGTAAAACAAGGTGTGGAAAAAGCACATATTATTGATGGTAGAGTTCCGCATTCTCTTTTATTGGAGCTTTTTACCTCTCAAGGAATAGGAAGTCAGTTTATAGCAGAATGAAATTTTGATATTTTGTTAAAGATATAATTTCTTGATATAAGAATTAGACAAGATATTTTAGAGGAATCTCTTAGGATTATTGCTTTAATCCCAAGAGAGTGTTGAGAATCTGATCAGCGGTGGTAACAGATTTAGAGTTTGCTTGAAATCCTCTTTGCACGACAATAAGTTGCGTTAATCCTCTACTAAGGTCTGTATTGCTCATCTCTAATTTAGAGGCTTCTACGGATGCCCTGCCCCCTGTTCCAGCAGTTCCTATTGTGGCTCGTCCAGAGTTTGGGCTTTCTGCATAGAGATTGCTTCCAGATTCTTGCAAACCTTCGTAATTCGCAAATGTTGCAACAGCTACTTGTGCCAAAGCAAGATCGCGTCCATTATTAAAGTGTCCTATCATTGTGCCTGTTTTATCAAAGTAGAAGCTTTCAAGCTGTCCTGATGGATAACCATCACCATTAACTTGTGTGGCTGAGGATTCTGAACCTGTGCTTGTAAGTCCAGAATGTCCCCCTGCTGTCCCAAAATTTAAATTGATATTTTGTGGAAAAGCAGCTCCATTGTTGGGTTTAAATTGGATAGTAGAAGGATTAAATCCTAGCAATTCTCCTTGATTCCCAAAGGTTACACTACCGCCTTCTAAGATATTAGATCTTTGTGCGCTAGCCCCAAGTAACTCTGCGGGTTCTGGAACGATAACTTTCCAAGCCCATTCTTTATCTCTAATTTTGGTGAAGTCTATGGTTAAATTGTGTTTATTCCCAAGGCTGTCATAAATGGCAATAGTAGAAGCAAATTTAGCCATTCTTAAGCCGCTAGAAGTGGTAACATTTCCTCCTTCGACTAATACTCCTGTGTTTAATCCTTTCATTTGATTTTTAAAAAGAACATTGGTGGTTGTAAGTGTATCGTTATAAGCGGAGACAAATATGTTAAGATTGTCATACGCAGGTTGTCTTAAACCAGCACCTATACCTATTGTATTAGCACTTGCATTAAATCCATCTTGTTTGTTTTCAATTGCAAATTGTCCGCTATTATTGAGTATTACTTTAACACTAAAAGTTGATTGCACAAAAAGACCATTGGCAGCCGCTGCGGCAGCTGCTGCAGAATCTCCACCAAATTGTTTAATTTTGTTTGCGTCTTGTTGGAGTAAGGCTCTTAAATCTTCTGTTGTTCGGAAGTTTCCTGAGGCAGAATCTGCATCGGTTTGTTGGGTATAGCTGTATCTAAAAGCAGTAGTTACGGTAATATTAGCACTATCGCTAAAAGCGGTGCCTCCTGTGATTTTAGCCCTTATGTTTTTCTTACTCGCATCACCATCAATTTGATTGGTATTTTGCAAGACAAGTCGCCCACTTCTAATGAGGGCTTCTACGCCTGTGGTATCTTTTTGGTTATTAATGGCTACTTGTGCAGAGAGTAAATTAGAAGACCTAGAAGTTTGTGGGTTATTTGTCCAAGTAATATCAACTTCATTAATAGTAATAGTTGTAGAACCTGCGTAAGCACTATCAATGTCTAGGGCTTGTGAAGTAGCGGTTTGGTAGCTTACCCATATCCCTTGATTTTCTTGTAAGCGCATAGATTCTCCAGCATCATTAAACATAACTCCCATATCTTGCTCAACTTCAAGTTGTCTATCTTTAGTATCATAAGTCCTATCTAATCCACCTGCTAAATAGTTATTTGTTGCTGTGCTATCTAAGGGGTTTGGGAGAGTGGTATGCTCTGTTCTTACTCCGCTTGTTAAATTGATAGCTCCCGTAACATTTGTAGTTGCTCTTGCTGGGATAGTAAGTCGAGGATCGATAGTGATGTTTCCAGTGGGTCTAGTAGAATCTACGGTTCCTGTGCCTGATGAATTAAGATCTCCTAAATCTCTAAGCCACCCTTGGACAATGTATCCGCTTGTTGTTACAAGATTTCCTACTGCATCAAAGGATAATCCCCCATCTCTTGTATAAAGATGAGATACACCGCCATTCCCACTTACTACAAACATACCATTTCCTGTTAATGCCAAGTCTGCCTTTCTTTGTGTGTTTTGTAAAGAGCCTTGTGAGAAAACTTTTGTAGTAGTTTCTATCCCGGTTCCAAGTCCAATAGAATAGTCATTAACACCACCAAAACCATTATATGGAACTGTTGCACCACGTTGAGTTTGAACAATCATAGTAGAAAAATCTGCACGGGAGTATTTAAAGCCATTGGTATTGACATTGGCAATATTATTGGATTCGACATCTAATGCGATTTGATGCGCCTGCATACCGCCTACTCCGGACCATAGAGATCGTAACATTTGCAATCCTTTTAGTAAAAAAGTATTTTTCAGACAATAAAGCAAATACTATTCCAATTTTGTATTTTCTAAGGGTTGGATTGCGAAGTTATTTAAGAAAGGTTTTTAGATAAAAGCATTTCTGAAACTTCGTGTGCGCTACCACAAAAATGTTCTTTAAATTGTGTTTTATTAAAGGTTTTTTGTCGTTTTGCTAACTGTAAAGTATGGGTTGTAATTAATGATTCTAAGTATTCTTTGGAAAACTCTCCTTTTAAGAATTGCCTTACTTCCTTAATGCCTATACTCTTAGCCCATTGATAAGAATCCCCAAAGCGATTTAAGAGTGTTGTTACCTCCTCTATAAGTCCTTTTTGCAACATAAGGTGAGTTCTTTTTGTAATTTTTTGCTTGAGTTCTTCTTTAGATAAGAGTATTTCATAAATTTCACAATTTTTTAAAAGGGGTATTGGAGGGTTTTTTTGGAAATATTGCGTGGGAGTTAAAGAGGTGCTAAAATAAATCTCTAACGCTTTATTGGTGCGATAGGTATCATTGGGATGGATCTTTGTTGTTTTATCAATAGATTTTAGATAAATAAAGCGGGATTGTTGGGTGGAAAATGTATGGATTTTTTGCCGTATAGCTGTTTTTTCTTCTTGGGTGAGTTTAGGGAATGTTGAGAGTCCTTCTAAGAGTATTTTTAGATAAAAGCTTGTTCCCCCGACAATTAAGAGGTTTTTTTGATGATTTTTTGCATAAGCTTTAGCTTTTTGGTATTCTTGGATAAAAACTTGTGCATTATGAGATTCCTTTGGGGTTAAAATATCGATACCAAAGTGCGGTATTTCTCTTATTTCTTCTTTAGAGGGTTTTGCAGAGGCGATATTGATTTGCTGATAAATGCTTAGAGAATCCAAAGAAAGGATAATAGCGTTTAATTTATCGGCAAGGTTTAAGGATAGTTCGGTTTTGCCAGAGCCACTTGCTCCTAAAATGGCAATTTCTCTCAAGCAGAATTCTTGGAAGCTAAAATAGCTTCAAAAAAGGCATTCCTTAGGGCATTCTTTTCTAAACTTGCTATTCCTTGAGCCGTAGAGCCTCCCGGACTCATTACGTTTTCTTTTAAAAATGTGGGATGTTGGGTTTGAAGAAGTGTTCCAAAGCCAGCAAATAGTGTTTTGACTATACGGGTAGCTTGTTCTCTAGTTAGCCCGTTAGTTACTGCAGAATCTATTATGGATTCTGCAACGAGGGCTAGAAAAGCCGGAGCGCAACCGCTAAGAGCTGTCGCTATTGGGAATAATGTTTCTTCAAGCCAAATACAATCCCCAATGCTATTAAAGATTTCAACGGCTTCGTTTTTATAGGATTCATCACCACATAAACTTGTCATAGATTTACCAACACTTGCGCAAACATTTGGCATAGCACGAATATAATATTTAGATTGTATAGCTTTTCGCAATGTTTCTAGGGGGATAGCATTTAGTATGGAATAAAGACATTTTGCCTCCCCTGTAAATTGGAAGCTATTAAGGGCATAAGGCTTTATGCAAAGTAGGACTTCTTTATTGTCAATTTTAATCTCTTTGGGGTTGTATTGAGGGGTTGCTTGGAATTGTGAGCAGAAGTCTTCGATTTTTTTAGAATCTCTGCCACATACCTGTATTTCAAACTTTCCTTTTAAGCCTTCGCAAATGGCTTTTGCCATTTTTCCATAGCCTACAATAAGGAGTGTTTTCATATTTTGGCATTAAAATCAAAAAATTTTGAAATGGGTTCTGATAAGCCAAAATTTTCATATCTAAAGCTTTCTAAAACAACTTGTGCCATAGTGAGGGTTTCAAAATTAAAAAGTAGTGGTGCTAGAAAATTTACCGTTGATTCTTCAATAGGTTCTCTAATACAGACAATATTTAATGTTGCAAGTTTGGTGTTTGTTGGATCTATATTGGTTTTTCCTGGTAGCTCTAAGAGTGCTTTAATGGGGGCTGGAATTTCAAATTGATAATCTGCTCGCATTGTATAAGGATTAACCAAAGTAAAAGAAATTCCATCATCCCCGCAACTTTTTAGTTGCATAAAAGTCTCATCATCTTTTGCAATTTTTTCTAATGTCATTTTTTGGATATGCTCAAATCCTAAGATTGGAGATTTTACTAGAAATTCCATATGCTTGAACCTTGTAAAAATCATTTTTAAAAGAATTAAAGTTTTATACCAAACATTCTATCGTAATAAAAGCAAAAAATCAATTTTTATTTAAAATTTATAAAACCTGTATGTAACTTAAGTTATAATCGCCAATTTAAATTTATAAACAATGTGATTGTTAATATGTTGAGGCGAAAATATCGTTTTAAGGGATAAAATGATGCAGTTTTTTAGAATCTGTTTTTTGAGTGTAGGTGTTTTAATAGGTGTTATAGGGCTTAGTGCTTGTTCTTCAAAGACAAATAGTGGTTTAGCACTTGATGAGATTAATAAGCCTGCGGATTATTGGTATGAAAATATGCTTAAAGAAATTCGTAATGGGGATTTAGAAAAAGCAGATAGTTACTTTGTTTCTTTGCAAAGTGAGCATTTAAATTCTCCTTTGCTTTCTGAAGCAATGCTTATTTTAGGTAGGGCGCATATGCAATCAGAGGAATATCTTTTGGCAAGCTTTTATTTTGATGAATTCATTAAACGTTTTGGGGATGAAAGAAATATTGATTTTGTGGAGTTTTTGAAGTTACAGGCGAATTATTTTGCTTTTGCAAAACAGCATAGAGACCAACAGCTTTTAATGGATTCTGTTAAATTAGCCGAAAACTTTAGCGACAAATATCCTTATTCGCGTTATCGTCCATTCTCTGATATGATATTACTAAGGCTCCAACTAGCAAATCTTAGCCTAGAAAAAGAAATTATAAGGATTTATAAAAGGAAGGATAAGAAGCAAGCTGTTGAATATTATCAGAAAAAAATTGATGAAAATGCTTGGATAAAAGATGTTTTTTATCAAGAAGCCAAGTCGCCTTGGTATCAGAAAATCTTTGAATGGTAGGAAATATGCAATTAGAACGTTATGGAGAATTCCCAAAGCAATTACCAATAATCATTGAAGAAGATATGTTTTTGTATCCTTTTATGATAGCACCTCTTTTTATTAGTGATGAGGAAAATATTAAAGCCATAGATATAGCCATAGAAAGTAGCAATAAACTCATTTTTATTACAGCTTCTAAAAATAGAGAAGATGAGGAAGAGACCTTTTATGATGTAGGTGTAATTGGCACTATTATGCGCCGTGTTGTGTTACCAGAGGGAAGAGTAAAAATTCTTTTTCAAGGCTTAAGTCGGGGAAGTATTTCAGAGATTACTTCTAAAAGCCCTTTGATTGCAGAAATTACGCCCATCCTTTCAACCAGTTATGATGCAAGTCGTGTGGAAGCAATTTTATCAGTTTTAAAAGAGAAATTACGCACTTTATATAGTATCTCACAAATGTTTCCACAGGATTTATTAAGAAGCATTAATGAAACTATGGATCCCAATCGTGCTGCAGATTTAATTGCTAGTGCAGCACGATTAAAAAAAGAACAAGCTTATAAAGTTTTTAAAGAAAATGATCCAGAAGAAAGGCTTGTAACGCTTATTGATATTATTATGGAAGAGATTAAAGCTCAGCAGATTCAAAAAGAAATTAAAAATAAAGTCAATTCCCAAATGGAAAAGATTAACAAAGAATATTTTTTAAAAGAGCAATTAAAGCAAATCCAAAAAGAACTTGGAGTAGATAATGGCAAAGATGTTGAAATAGAGGAGTATAGGAAAAAGTTAGAGAACTTTAAGGATGTGATGAGTAAAGATGCTTATAAAGAGATTGCCAAACAAATCAATAAGCTTTCAAGGATGCATCCTGATAGTGCTGATGCAAATTTGTTGCAAAATTATATAGAGCTTGTTTTGGAGATTCCCTTTGGGAGCTATTCTAAAAAAACTTTAAAAATAACAGAAGTAGAAAACCAACTCAATAAAGATCATTATGCCTTACAAAAGCCCAAAGAAAGGATTGTTGAGTATTTTGCAGTGCGAGAACTTCTTGCTTTGCGAGGGAAAAAAAACAATGACTCTAAGGGGACTATTTTGTGCTTTTATGGACCTCCAGGTGTCGGTAAGACGAGCCTTGCAAACTCTATTGCCACAGCCTTAAAGAGGAAGCTTATTAGGATTGCGCTAGGAGGCTTAGAAGATGTTAATGAGCTAAGGGGGCATAGACGCACTTATATTGGGGCAATGCCCGGGAGAATCGTGCAAGGGTTAATTGATGCTAAGGAGATGAATCCGGTTATTGTTTTAGATGAGATTGATAAGATTCATTATTCTTTTAGGGGTGATCCTTCTTCGGCTTTATTAGAGATTTTAGATCCTGAACAAAACAAAGAATTTAGAGACTATTACACAAACTTTAGCTTAGATTTATCCCAAGTTATTTTTATCGCTACTGCTAATGATATTACACAGATTCCAGCTCCTTTGCGTGATAGAATGGAATTTATTAATATTAACAGCTATACCCCAAGCCAAAAGGAGCAAATTGCCAAAAAATATCTTATTCCACAAGAATTAAAAAAACACGGCTTACAAAATTCTGAAATCTCCTTTACTTTGCCTGCTATTAAGGTTTTGATTGAAAAATATACAAGGGAAGCAGGGGTTAGGAATCTAAGGCGAAAAATCGCACAAATTTTGCGTAAAGTTGCTAAAGAGATTCTTAGAGGCAATCAAGAAAAGATAGCTATTACACCTAAAAACATAGGAAACTATTTGGATAAAATTGTTTTTGAGTTTGAAAATGCTGATAAGAAAAGCGAGGTAGGGCTTGTCAATGGTTTAGCTTGGACAAGCGTTGGTGGAGATGTTTTGAAGATTGAAGCTTTGAAAATTAAAGGCAAGGGGGGGCTTAATCTTACAGGAAATTTAGGCGATGTGATGAAAGAGAGTGCAAGGATTGCTTATTCCTATGTGAAGTCTTTGATTGATAGTGGGGAATTAAAGGTTGATAAGGCATTAATTGCCACAGCGCAAAAAAGCAAAAAGCAAGATTTTGAGGCAAATATTTATAATTGTTTTGACATTCATTTGCATGTGCCAGAGGGTGCTACGCCAAAAGATGGTCCAAGTGCTGGAATAGCCATAGGAAGTGCTTTAGCCTCCATTTTTACTAATCGTCCTGCTAAAAGCACATTGGCTATGACAGGAGAATTGACATTGTGTGGGAAGGTCTTGCCTATTGGTGGATTGCAAGAAAAGCTTATTGCAGCTTATAAAAGTGGGATGAAAGAAGTATTAATCCCTAAGAAAAATTTTGAGAGAGATATTGAAGAGATACCCCAAGAGGTTAGAGAGGGGTTGCAAATATATCCTGTGGAACATTTTAAAGAAGTCTTAAAATATGTTTTAATTTAATGGAATCTCTTTTACCTCCTGATTATGATATTGTAGTTTGTGGGATTGATGAGGCAGGAAGAGGATGTATAGCGGGTTCTCTCTTTGTTTGTGGAGTGATTTTAAGCCCAAATATCCCCCTTGCTTTAAAGGCGCAGTTAAAAGATTCTAAAAGTCTCTCTGAAACCAAACGCAATATGTTAGCTCCCCTTATTCAAAGATTTAGCGATTTTTATTTAGTCAAAAAAACACATCAAGAGATTGATGATAAGGGGTTGTCTCTTTGTCTGCAAGAAGCCTTAAAGGAGATTTTACAGAATCTAAAAGCCCCTAAATATATTTTTGATGGAAATTGCAAATTTGGGGTAGATTTGTTACAAACTCTTATAAAGGGAGATTCTAAACTCCCTTGCATTAGCGCGGCAAGTATTTTGGCAAAAAATGCAAAGGATAAAGAAATGATAGATTTGGATACCCTCTATCCTCAATATGGCTTTAAAAAGAATAAAGGCTATGGAAGTAAAGAGCATTTAAAGGCTATTAAAGACTATGGTTATTGCCCAATTCATAGAATAAGCTTTAAGCTAAAATCCCTAATGTAAATCAACCTAGACTTTATGGTGTTAAAGCCCTAGTTTATATACAATGCTTTCTAGGATTTTGGTTATAATGCTTATGAGTGAAATTTAGGAGTGAAGATGGTAGAAGATTTAAAGCAAATGGATTTAGACTATGTTTTGCATACTTATGCACGAGATTATACGCATTTTGTCAAAGGCAGTGGAGCTAGATTGTTTGATAAGAGCGGGAGGGATTATATTGATTTTGGTTCAGGTATTGCAGTTTGTAGTGTAGGACACGGAAATGAACGTTTAGCAAAAGCCCTTAGTGAGCAAGCTTATAATCTCATTCATACTTCTAATCTTTATTGCATTGAGCCACAGGTAAGATTGGCTAAAAAACTCGTAGAATTAAGTGGCTATGATATGCGGGTATTTTTTGCTAATTCTGGAGCGGAAGCTAATGAGGGGGCATTAAAGATTGCAAGAAAATTTGGGGAAGAATTAGGGAAAATTAAACGTTATCAAATCATTACTTTAGATTCTTCTTTTCACGGACGCACTATTAGCACTTTAAAGGCTACCGCACAAAATAAAATGCATCATTATTTTGGTCCTTATCCTGATGGTTTTGTATATGCTAAAAATTTAGCAGAGATTCCCCATAAGGTTAGCAATATTACTTGCGCAGTTTTGTTAGAATTAGTGCAAGGTGAGGGAGGAATTACTCCTTTAGATAGAGAGGAAATACTCCATTTAGAGAAGTTTTTGAAAGAAAAAAATATTCTTTTTATGGTTGATGAGGTGCAAACAGGTATTTACCGAAGTGGAGAGCTTTTTGCTTCACGCAAATATGGGATAAATCCTGATGTTATAACGACTGCAAAGGGTTTAGGTGGAGGAGTTCCTATTGGTGCGGTGATGACGACTTTAAAAGATATTTTTGTTGCTGGGGATCACGGAAGCACTTTTGGGGGGAATTTTTTATCCACTAGAGCAGGTTTAGAGGTTTTAGAGATTTTAGAAGAAGAGAAGAGTAGCGGGAGATTGGATACTAAAATAGAGTGTTTTAGCGTAAAACTTCAAAATTTGCAAAAAACCTATCCTGAAATTTTTATAGAAGAGGTGGGATTAGGATTGATGCGTGGTCTTAGAATGCGTAATTTGGATACTTTAGAGAATCTTCTAAAAAATGCAAAGCAAAATCAGGTTTTAATCCTTAAAAGCGGTAAAAATACCGCACGATTCTTGCCGCCTTTAACCATCACCTTAGAAGAGATAGAAGAGGGGTTTAAACGATTAGAGAGAGCCATAAGAGATTTAAAGCTTTAAATCTCTTCTAAAGCTTTGCTTAAGTCAATATGGCAATAGCCCTTAGGGTTTTTTGCAAGATATTTTTGGTGGTAGGTTTCTGCAAGATAAAAATTTTCTAATAGCCCCACTTCTGTTTGAATCTTTTGGGGCAAGGTTTTTTGCAGGGTATCAACGAAACTTTGAATTTTCTTAAGAAGGGTTACATCTTGAACAAAGATTCCAGAGCGGTATTGTGTGCCAAAGTCGTTGCCTTGATAATTAAGGGCAAAGGGGTCAATGATGCTAAAAAATCGTTTTAAGATCTCATCTAGGCTTAAAATATTCTCTTCAAACACAAGCTCTAAGGTTTCTGTGGCACCTGTTTGCCCGGTGCATACTAAGGCATAGTTGGGGTTTTGTATTTTAGAGTTTGCATAACCCACTTTGGAATCTATCACGCCCTTTAATAAATCAAAATATCCTTGAATCCCCCAAAAGCATCCACCTGCTAGATAAATGGTTTGTTGCATAGTAATCCTTATTATTTACTCAATCTTTACTAAATCCTACGTTTAGATTTTACCTTATTCTCCTATAATGCAGTATGAAATTTTAAAATCCAAGATTAAGGAGAGAGAATGAAAAATATTTTTTTGGGTATTTTTTTAGGCGTGTTTTGTTTGGCGCAACCAAAACTCATCATTGCTCATAGGGGGGCAAGTGGTTATCTACCTGAGCATACTTTAGAGGCTAAAGTATTGGCGTATGCTCTTAATGCTAATTATATTGAGCAAGATTTGGCGATGAGTAAGGATGATCATTTGATTGTGATTCACGATTTGTATTTGGATAAGGTAAGTGATGTAAAAGAAAAATTTCCAAATAGGGCTAGAAAAGATGGACATTATTATGTGATTGATTTTACTTTAGATGAGCTTAGAAAATTGCGTATGAGTGAGGCTTTTAGCTGGAAAAATCAGCAAAGAAACCCTATTTATCCACAACGTTTTCCTGTTGGAAAATCTTATTTTACCTTACATACTTTTGAAGAAGAAATTGAGCTTATTGAGGGATTAAATCAAATCTTTGGCAAAGATATAGGTTTATATGTTGAGATTAAAAAACCTTGGTTCCATACTCAAGAGGGAAAAGATATTGCCAAAAAGACTTTAGAGGTATTGAAATCATATGGTTATACTACTAAAGATAGTAAGGTGTATCTCCAAAGTTTTGACTATCCTAATTTACTTTATATCAAAAAAGAGCTATTTCCTAAAATGAATATGGATTTAAAGTTAATAGCCTTAGTCGATGAACATCCTTCAAAAGAAACTTACGAATTCATTAAAGGAGAGTGGAGAGCTTATGATTTTTCTTATTTGTTAAGGGATAAAAATTATGCAGAAATTGCAAAAAATGTTGATGGGTTAGGGATTTGGAATGATTTGATTTTTGATATTAAAAAGAGCAAAAAGGGTTCCATTGTGCCTAATAATATCGTCAAGAATGCTCATTTGTATGGTTTGGAAGTCCATACTTATACAGGCAGAAGTGATGCCTTGCCTAGTTACGCTTCTTCGTTTGATGAGCTTTTAGAGGCAGTTTTGTTTAAAGCAGGTGCTGATGGGATTTTTACAGATTTTCCAGATACAGCTTTGAAGTTTGTGCAAGAGAAAAATATGCAAAAGTAGTGAGAAATAGTCGCAAGATGCTTGTAATTTAAACATTAGTTATTTACTATTATAAAACTTGACAATAATAGACTAAAGTTATATAATGCTCCTGAAATAAATCTTCAAGGAGTTCTTATGAATCTTTTAGAAAAATTTACCAACACTTTGCAAGAAACATTAGAGCAAGGAGCGTCTTTAGCCTTACATAATAAAAACCCAGAAATTGAAGTTATTCATTTGTTTTGGGCAATGCTTACGAATTCTAATTCTTTGCTTAATCAGGCTTTGAATCGATTAAATATAGAGAATGCAGCCTTAGAGCTAGAGGCAAAAAGTATTGCGAATAATCTGCCAAAAAGCTCTTCTGTAATGAAAGAAAATCTCAAAATTTCTAAAAACTTAAGCGAGACTTTTAATGTTGCCCAAGGACTTGCCACAAGCAATGGGGATTCTTATATCGCCGTGGATAGCTTTATCTTGGCGGGGTTGCAAAATGAAGTGATTAAAAATCTTTTTGGCAAATATCTTGATATTAATGAGCTAAAAAAGACTTTTGAGGTTATGCGAAGCGGGGCAAAGATTGACTCACAAAGCGGAGATGAGAATTTAGAATCTTTAGAAAAATTTGGCATTGATTTAACCAAAAAAGCCATTGATGGGAAGCTTGACCCTGTGATTGGGAGGGATGAGGAGATTACCCATATGATGCAAATTTTGATACGAAAAACAAAGAATAATCCTATTTTGTTAGGCGAACCCGGAGTTGGAAAAACGGCTGTTGTAGAGGGATTAGCCCAAAAGATTATCAAAAAAGAAGTGCCACTATCCTTGCAAAACAAAAGAGTCATAGCTTTGGATATGAGTGCTTTAATCGCTGGGGCGAAGTATCGTGGGGAGTTTGAAGATAGGTTAAAAAAGGTGATTGATGAGGTTAAAAAAAGCGGAAATGTGATTTTGTTTATTGATGAGATTCATACTATCGTAGGAGCTGGGGCTAGTGAGGGAAGTATGGATGCTGCAAATATTTTAAAACCCGCCCTTGCAAGAGGCGAGCTTCATACCATAGGAGCGACGACGCTTAAAGAGTATCGCAAATATTTTGAAAAAGATGCAGCATTACAAAGGAGATTCCAACCTGTATTGCTTAATGAGCCTAATGTCAATGAGGCTTTGCAGATTTTAAGAGGGATTAAAGAAAAGCTAGAAGCTCACCATAATGTAAGCATTACCGATGGCGCATTGGTAGCTGCTGCAAAGCTTTCTAATCGCTACATTACGGATAGATTCTTGCCCGATAAGGCGATTGATTTAATCGATGAAGCCGCTGCGGAGCTTAAAATGCAAATAGAATCAGAGCCTAGTGAGTTAGCCAAAATCAAGCGCATTATTGAATCGCTATGTGTGGAGAAGGAGGCGTTGTTAATGGAAAAAGAGGACAAAAACCAAGCAAGGATTAATGAGATAGAAAAAGAGCTTGGCGATAAAGAAGAGCAAAAGAAAAACCTCCAAGCCCAGTTTGAAAACGAAAAACAAGTTTTCAATGCCATAGCCCAAATCAAAATACAAATTGATGCTTTACGCACAGAAAGTGAGCTTGCAAAACGCAATAGTGATTTTAATAAAGCCGCAGAGATTGACTATGGGAAGATTCCAGAGCTTGAAAATCAACTAGAGGCACAAAATGAAAAATGGAAAAAAATGCAAGAGGCAGGGACTTTGCTAAAAAACGCTGTAACCCCAGAATCTATCGCAGGAGTGGTTAGTCGCTGGAGCGGGATTCCTATTAAAAAAATGCTTCAAGATGAAAAAGAGCGAATTTTGAGGGTTGAAGAGGAGCTAAAAAAAGATGTGATAGGGCAAGATAAGGCGTTGCATTCCATAGCAAGGGCAATAAAGCGCAATAAAGCCGGGCTAAGTGAGTTTAATCGCCCTATTGGAAGTTTTTTGTTTTTGGGACCCACAGGGGTTGGGAAAACAGAGAGTGCTAAGACTTTAGCGCGATTCCTCTTTGATAGCGATAAGAATCTCATTCGGCTTGATATGAGTGAGTATATGGAAAAACACGCAGCAAGCAGACTTGTGGGTGCGCCTCCGGGGTATGTAGGCTATGAAGAGGGGGGGCAGCTTACAGAGGCGGTGCGTAGGAAGCCTTATAGTGTGGTGCTATTTGATGAGATAGAAAAAGCCCATCCAGATGTGTTTAATATGCTTTTGCAAGTGCTTGATGATGGGAGATTGACGGATAATAAGGGTGTGGTGGTGGATTTTAGGAACACAATTATTATTTTAACGAGCAATATCGCAAGTGATAAGATTATGGAACTTAGTGATGAGGCGCAAAAAGAAAAGGCTGTAAAAGAGGCTTTGAAGGCTTACTTTAAGCCAGAATTTTTAAACCGCCTTGATGATATTGTGATTTTTAATCCTTTGGGATTAGAGCAGATTACGCACATTGTAGATATTTTGTTTAAAAATATTCAAAAGAAAGTTTCTGAAAGGGATATGACTATCACATTAGAGCAAAGTGCGAAGGAATATATCGCAAAAGTAGGATTTGATCCAATCTATGGCGCAAGACCTCTTAAGAGGGCTTTGTATGAGCAAGTAGAGGATGTTTTAGCGGATTTGATTTTGCAAGGTGCGATTAAAGAGGGGAGCGAGATTAGCTTTTATGCAGATGATGAGGGGATAAAAACCAGAATCGCTTAAGCATTGTCAAGCAATGAATCAAAGTCTCTTTAATGCTAAACTTTATCAAAAAATGATACAATGCTAAGATTAGTTACCAAGAAAATAATTTAAGCAAAAGGCAATAGAATGCTTGATTATAAGACTTTTCGTTCTTTGCTGTTTAAAAGCAATCCAGAAAGTGTGCATAATTTTTTAGAATCTCTTTGCAAAATAGCCCCAAAAATCCCCTATCTTTTGCCCTTTTTAGCCCAAAAATCTTGCGTAGAAGATGCTTCATTAATGCAAAAGATTGATGGAATGGATTTTTATAACCCCATTGGTTTAGCAGCAGGGTTTGATAAAAATGCGACGATGATAGAGACGCTTTGTTCTTTAGGGTTTTCGTTTTTAGAAGTTGGAGCAGTTACCCCAATGCCACAGCAAGGTAATCCTAAGCCTCGTTTGTGGCGACATATTACCGAAGAATCTTTACAAAACGTTATGGGATTTAATAATGATGGGGTGCAAAGTATTGCTAGTAGGATTGGAGGAATGTATCCTTTTTGCGTCCCATTAGGGATTAACATCGGGAAAAATAAAGCAACTCCCCAAGAAAAAGCTATTGAGGATTATTGCGCTTTAGCAAGAAGTTTTCAAATTACTAGTGATTATTTAAGCATTAATGTTTCTTCGCCCAATACGCCAGATTTACGAGATTTGCAAAATAAAGATTTTCTTAAAGAGCTATTTTTGGCATTAAGGGAGATTTATTCTAAGCCTTTATATCTAAAGATTTCTCCAGATTTAGAAATAGATTCTATTTTGGAACTCATTGAGGTAGCACTTAGCAGTGGGGCAAATGGAATCATTGCTACTAATACAACTACGGATTATTCTTTGGTTAAAACTCCCCAAAATTTAGGTGGCTTAAGTGGTAAGGTTTTAAGCCAAAAAAGTCGTGAAATTTTAAAAGAGATTGGCAAAGTGTATGCCAAAAAGACCACAATTATCAGTGTTGGGGGGATTTTTGACGCCAAAGAAGCTTATGAGAGGATTGCTTTGGGTGCAAATCTCATCCAAGTTTATAGTGGTTTGATTTTCGAAGGTCCTTTGCTTGTTTGGAAGATTAATCAAGGTTTAAAAGAATTATTAAATAATGATGGATTGGATAATATTTCCCAATTAGTAGGGGCTAATTTATAATGCGTAGCTTTTTGATATTTTTTGTTTTTTTAGGAGTTTTAATGGCGCAAAATACTTTTACTTCTTCACTTCCTAAGCATTACCAAAGTGTTTTAAAAAATGGTTTGGAAGTGGTGGTTATCCCTCTTAGGAATGGAAGTGGGGTTATTTCAACCGATATTTTTTACAAAGTAGGAAGTCGTAATGAGATTATGGGAAAAAGTGGCATAGCCCATATGTTAGAGCATCTAAACTTCAAATCTACCAAAAACTTAAAAGCTGGAGAGTTTGATAAAACTATTAAAAGTTTTGGAGGGATTACTAATGCTGCTACGAGCTTTGATTATACCCATTATTATGTAAAATCAAGCACACAAAATTTAGGTAAATCTTTAGGGCTTTTTGCAGAGGTTATGCAAAATCTTCAATTAAAAGATGAGGAGTTTCAGCCAGAGCGCAATGTCGTGCTAGAAGAGCGACTTTGGAGGACGGATAATAATCCTATGGGGTATTTATATTTTAGGCTTTTTAATACAGCCTTTGTGTATCATCCTTATCATTGGACGCCTATTGGTTTTATAGAAGATATTAAAAATTGGACGATTGAAGATATTAAAAACTTTCATAAAACCTATTATCAGCCTAAAAATGCCGTAATTGTGATTGCTGGTGATGTGGATGAAAAAACTGCTTTAAAAGAAGTAAAAAAGCATTTTGAATCCATTAAAAATCCAAAGATAGAGATTCCTAAGTTTTATACCATAGAGCCAAAACAAGATGGATTAAGAAGAACAGCGGTGCATAAGCAAAGTGAGGTGGAGATTTTAGCCCTTGCCTTTAAGATCCCCCCTTTTAATCACAAAGATCAAATAGCCTTGAGCGCATTAAGCCAAATTTTAAGCAGTGGTAAAAGTAGCGTATTAGTCAGTGAGATTGTTGATAAAAAGAGACTTGCTGCTGAAATTTATGCTTATAATATGGATTTAATTGATGAGGGTGTATTTGTGTTTTTAGCCCTTGCTAATGCTAAAGTTAGTTTGCAAAAGTTAGAAGGAGAGATTTTATCCCAAATTGAATCCATTAAAGAAGGCAAACTCAAACAAAGGGATTTGGATAAAGTAAAATCTAATATGAGGCTAAGCTTTCTTGAAGGTTTGCAATCAAGTAGCTTTGTTGCGAATTTGTTTGGGAGCTATATTGCAAGAGGAGATTTGCAATCTTTATTGGATTTTGAAGAGAATTTTGAAAATTTAAAACTAGAAGATATTGTTGAGGTGGCAAAGAAGTATCTTATTTCTTCAAATTTAAGTATTGCTACTTTAGAGAAGTGAGGAAACTATGCAAATGGAAAATCAAGCTATCGGGGCAATGACCGCTCTAGTTACTCCCTTTAAACAAGGGAAGGTTGATTTGCAAACCTATGAAAAACTTATCCAAAGACAAATCAATAATGGTATTGATGCAGTTGTTCCCGTAGGCACAACCGGAGAATCGGCGACTTTAAGCCATCAAGAACATAAAGAGTGCATTGAGGTTGCTATTAGTGTTTGCAAGGCAAATAAGGGAGTTTGCAAGGTTTTAGCGGGGGCTGGAAGTAATGCGACCCAAGAGGCTATAGAGCTTGCTAAGTTCGCCCAAAAGTGTGGTGCTGATGGTATTTTGTGCGTTACGCCTTATTATAATAAGCCCACCCAAGAGGGACTTTATCAGCATTACAAAACCGTTGCTAATGCCATTGAGATTCCGCTTATGCTTTATAATGTGCCGGGTAGAACGGGAGTGAATTTAGAATCCCCGACTATTTTGCGCCTTTTTGAGGAGATTCCAAACATTTATGGTGTCAAAGAAGCAAGTGGGAGTGTCGAAAAAGTTATTGATTTGAATGCGAGTGCTAGAGAGCTTGTTATTGTGAGTGGGGATGATTCTTTAAATTATCCTATTTTGTGCTGTGGTGGGGTTGGCGTTATTTCTGTAACTTCTAATCTCTTGCCCGATAAAATCGCGCAACTTGTTCATAGTCTTTTAGAGAAAAACGACTTTAAAAAGGCTCATAGTCTTAGTAACGAGCTTTATGCAGTCAATAAAGCACTCTTTTGTGAGAGCAATCCTATCCCTATTAAAGCGGCGATGTATTTAAGTGGATTGCTTGAAACCTTGGAGTATCGTTTGCCTTTGATTGCTCCAAGTGTGGAAAATATGAAATATTTAGAAAACATTTTAAAACATTATGAGGTTATTAAATGAAAGAAAATTTTAGAGGTAAAACATTAGTTATTAGTGGTGCTACAAGAGGCATTGGAAAGGCGATTTTGTATCGCTTTGCAAAAGAGGGCGTTAATATCGCATTTACTTATAATAAAAACCAAGAGGAAGCGCAAAAAATCATTAATGATGTGCAAAATAAATATGGTGTAAAAATAAAAACCTATCCTTTAAACATCTTAGAGCCAGAGACTTATAAGGATTTGTTTTTAGAGATTGATAAAGATTTTGAGAGAGTGGATTTCTTTATTAGTAATGCAATTATCTATGGCAAAAGTGTAGTTGGTGGATTTGCCCCTTTTATGCGCTTAAAGCCTAAGGGGCTAAACAATATTTATACCGCCACGGTTTTAGCCTTTGTGATAGGGGCGCAAGAGGCTGCAAAGCGGATGCAAAAAGTAGGCGGAGGAAGCATTATTTCTCTAAGCTCCACAGGAAATTTAGTCTATATGCCAAATTATGCCGGACACGGGAACTCTAAAAACGCTGTTGAAACAATGGTAAAATATGCGGCTATGGAGTTAGGAGAGTTTAATATTCGCGTCAATGCCGTGAGTGGAGGACCTATTGATACAGATGCGCTCAAAGCCTTTCCAGATTATGCAGAGATTAAATCAAAAGTAGAATCCCATAGCCCTCTTGGTCGTATGGGACAGCCAGAAGACATTGCTGGGGCTTGTTTGTTTTTGTGTGATGATGATTCTAGCTCTTGGCTCACTGGACAGACGATTGTAATTGATGGGGGGACAACCTTTAAATAAATGTGGAATATTCAAAAGCTTCCTAATCTCTTAACGATTCTTAGGATATTTTTTGCTTTTTTGTTGTTATGTATTATTCTTTATGGGCAATACCTTTTGCCTCCGCCCATTCACCCTACTTGGATAAATTATTTTGCTTGTTTGGTGTTTTGTATCGCAAGTATTACAGATTTTTTTGATGGATTTATTGCGAGGGAATATCAAGTAACTAGCAGTTTTGGAGAGATTTTTGACCCTCTAGCAGATAAGCTTTTGATGTTATCGGCGTTTATTGGGCTTTTGGTTTTGGAGAGGGCAAATGTGTGGGCTGTGTTTTTGATTTTAGTGCGCGAATTTTTTATCACGGGTTTGCGTGTAGTAGCAGCGACAAATGGAGTAAATGTCCAAGCTTCAAAACTAGGCAAATACAAAACAGGACTGCAAATTACAGCGGTTGCCTTTTTGCTTATGGATTATTCCTTTGCCCCAGCGACTTTGTGGTTAGCGGTTATTTTGACGCTTTATTCAGGCTATGATTATGTGCGATTTTATATGTTATCGCGTTAAAGGTTTGTAATGGGAATTATAGGTTCAATTTTGGTTTTGTCATTTTTGGTTTTTTTTCACGAATTAGGGCATTTTTTAGCCGCTAAATTCTTTGGTGTGAAGGTAGAGGCTTTTAGTATCGGCTTTGGCAAACAAAGAATCTTGAAAAAAGTCATAGGAGAGACAGAGTATTCTTTGCGTCCTATCCCACTTGGAGGATTTGTGCAGCTTAAAGGACAAAGCGATATAGATCCCAAAATGCGTAATTATGATAGAGATAGTCTCTATGGGATTGCACATTGGAAAAGGCTTGTTATTTTAGCAGCAGGGTCGTTTTTTAATCTTTTATTAGCCTTTTTGCTTTATATAGCAGTTGCATTTATTGGGCAAAATGAATTAGTGCCGGTTATTGGGAAAGTAGAGCCAAATATGCCAGCAAGTGAAGCGAGGCTAAAAGAGGGCGATGAGATATTGGCTATTAATGGGGATTTGATTAAAACTTGGGGGGAATTAAGCAAGGCTGTTGAGCAATCAAAGGGGAGTTTGGAGATTGTTTTTTTACGCAATAACCAAGAATATATTACGACTATTATTCCAAAGATAGGTCAGAGTAAAAATATTTTTGGAGAGGTTATATCGCGTCCTTTATTGGGAATTGTCTCATCTGGAGAAGTAAGGGTGGTTTCTTATTCTTTGTTTGAGAGCATTCCTGTGGCTTGGGATAAGACTCTTGAGGGGGGCTTACTTATCCTACAAGGGGTTAAAAAGCTTCTTAGCGGGATTGTCCCTGTTAGCGAAGTTGGTGGAGTTGTTTCTATTGTTTCTATTACCAAAAAGGCAACAGAGCTTGGGATTGTTACACTCTTTGCCTTTAGTGCTTTGATTTCTATTAATTTAGGAATTTTAAACCTATTACCTATCCCTGCTTTAGATGGCGGGCATATTATTTTTACGCTTTATGAGATGATAACTAAGAGGATTCCTAGTGTGAATACATTCTATCGCCTTACAATGGCAGGGTGGATTGTGCTTTTTGGTCTTATGGGGCTTGGGTTGTATAATGATATTTCAAGAATCCTAAATGGCGCAATGCCTTTTTAAAGCGAGAGAAAATGAAGTTTTTTGGGGTGTGTGTTAATCTTGTGTGTGCGGTGGTGTTTTTGAGTGGTTGTTTGTATCGCAATAAATGCGGCTATTCCAACTCTTATTGGGAGGAGAAGGGGTATTATTATGATGCACAAGGGAATTATCGCGAAATTTGCCCTCCTGATAATATTATTTATAGAGATGATGCGCCCAGAGGGAATGATAGCTTAATGGATTTTGATGCTCCAATCTATTAGAGCAAAGCGCAATGTAGCCCTAACCTTTAAGCATATCTTGCCATTAATAGAAAAATTAGAATCCCTAAAGTGCATTCCTAACAATGAATTAGAAAATGAAGTGTTGGAGTATGGAGAGTTTGTGGGGGGTAAGTTTCCTCATTTGAGCTTTCATTCACAATCTCTTATAAAAGAAGTCGCAAAATCGCTTATTCCTTGGCGTAAAGGACCTTTTAGGGTTAATGACTTAAGTATTGATAGCGAATGGAATAGTGCGATTAAATATGGACTTTTAGAGCCATTTTTGAATCTTGAAGGGAAGATTGTGGGGGATGTAGGCTGTAACAATGGCTATTATATGTTTAGGATGCTCCCACAAAACCCTAAACAAATCGTTGGTTTAGACCCTATGCCACTTTGTAAAGTGCAATTTGATTTTATGCAGTTTTTTATGAGGGATGAAAGGATAGCATTTGAGCTTTTGGGGATAGAGGATTTGCCATTTTTGGGAATAGAGTTTGATGTTTTGCTCTGTCTTGGGGTGCTTTATCATCGAAAAAGCCCATTGGATTCTATTAAAATTATCTACAATGCCTTAAAAAATGGCGGAGAAGCGATTTTTGATAGCATTATAATTCCCGGCGAAGAGGAAATTTGCCTTTGCCCAAAGGGGAGTTATGCAAAGATGAAAAATGTGTATTTTATCCCCACATTAAAAACTTTTGAAAATTGGCTTTATCGGTGCGGGTTTAAAGAAGTTACACTCATTGCGACAATCAAAACAGAAAAGATAGAGCAGAGAAAAACTCCTTGGAGCACTCAAGAGAGTTTGGAGGATTTTTTGGATTCTACTTCAAAAGAGACTATTGAGGGCTATCCAGCACCCCAAAGAGCCTATTTAAAGGTTAAGAAATGAATTTTAGTGTTTTAAGGCTTTTTGGTTATAATTCAGGCTACATTTTATATAAGGATCTTTAATGAAAAAACTCTTAACCATTTCTACAATAGTTGCTTTTTTAAGCTTACCAGTTTTAGCAGCTCCCTATGCTTTAGATAAAGCCAAATCAAAAGTAGATTTTCAGATAAATCATTTAAAGCTTTCTGTGGTTCATGGAAACTTTGATAAGTTTGAAGCTATTATTGATTATGATACTGCTAGTAATAAGCTTAATGTCTTTGAGGGCAAAGTCGAAGTTTCTTCTATAGATACTGCTAATACGAAACGAGATGAACATTTAAGGGCGGAGGATATTTTTAATGTCAAAAAATACCCTAATATGACTTTTAAGATGACAAAGTTTGAAAATGGGAAGATTTATGGAGATTTAACGATTAAGGGAGTAACAAAAGCAATTACATTAGATAGCACAATGAAAAATAAAGGGAATGTTTTAGAGGTTTTAGCCAACACTAAAGTTAAACGTTCTGATTTTAATGTCGTGTGGGAATCAAATCTTAAAGATAGTCTTGTAAGTGATGAATTAGAAATCAAGCTTACTTTAACCGCTATGTCAAAATAATCTTAGATTCTACGAAAGTAGAGTCTATCTATTTTCTTATTTAAATTGCCTCTACCCTAGCTTTTAATCATTAGCTACTTCAATAAATTAAATTACTTAAAGCATAAAATTTAAGATGAAGTTTTTAATAGAAGTTTCTAACGTCAAAGCATTATCATCTTGGTGGATTTTTATAGCAGAATATACAAAAAACCGCTAATTCTCCGCCTAATATTGGTGCTAAAAAGGAATAGCTATAACTAAAATCTAGCCAAACTTTAAGGGGCAAAAGAGGGCAGATTCGTGCTCCCCTATCTCTAGCGGGATTAATCGCATAGCCTGTGGTAGAACCAAGACTTAAGCCCAATAACCCAAACAAGAATCCCTACGGGCAAAGTCCCAATGTTCCCTAAGCCTATTTTTGCCTGTGGGTCTTGAGTGAGTAAAATAAAAGAGTCCCCTTATGATTGCTCTAAGGCTATCTTATGTGGGTAATTCCAAATTTCTTGGTTTTTTAATCCCTTAGAGGGGATGGTTGTTTTTGGAGTAAAGGGATGAATGCTAATTGATAAAATAGCCTTGCCATATCCCCATAGGGGGCTTGTGGGATTATTTTGTATGTGTTAGAATCTCTAAAAATTTAGGAGTATAAAATGCATATGGCAGATGCTTTACTCTCTCCTTCTGTGGCAGGGATAATGTATGTTTGTTCGGGTGTTGTTGGGGCATATTGCATTAAAAAAATACAAACACAAGATGACCCTAAGAAAATTGCTATGATGGGAATTATGGGGGCTTTTGTGTTTGCTACACAAATGATTAATTTCTCCATACCCGCAACAGGTTCTTCCGGGCATTTATCTGGAGGTGTTTTGCTTATGGCAATCTTAGGACCTTATGCAGCCTTTTTAACAATGATTAGTGTGCTTTTTATCCAAAGCCTTTTATTTGCCGATGGCGGGTTGTTGGCATTGGGGGCTAATATTTGGAATATGGGATTTTATGGCTGTTTTATTGGGGCATTGATATGGAAAGCCATTATAGCAAGGGGTATTTCTAGGGGTAAAATTATCCTTGCTTCTATCCTTGCTAGTGTTATTACTTTACAATTTGGTGCTTTTTCTGTGGTTTTAGAAACATTGGCTTCGAGTATTACTTCCTTGCCTTTCACAGCTTTTCTTGCGGCTATGCAACCCATTCATTTGGCTATTGGTTTTGTTGATGGGCTTATAACGGCTATGGTGCTATGTTTTATTTATGAGATGCGTGCAAATATCTTGTGGGGTGTCGAAGATTCTACTCCTAATCGCCAAAAATTTGCTTTTTCAAAGCTCTTTGCTCTATTGGCTATTATCACATTTGTGATTGCTGGATTGCTTTCACTCATAGCTTCAGGACTTCCTGATGGATTGGAATGGTCTTTAGAGAGAGTGGCGGGTTCTAGTGAGTTAAAAGCAGAGGGAAATATTTATGAGAGTGCTTTAGCTTTACAAGAGAGCATCGCATTGCTTCCAGATTATGGTTTTTTGGGTTCTGAAAGTATTTTAGGGACTTCTTTTTCTGGTATTGTGGGTTCTTTGGTTGTGTTATTCCTTTGTGTGTTGGGTTGTTATTTCTTTAGGATTTTTAAGAATAAGCGGTATGGATAAAATATCTAGCGCATTAGAGCAAATACGAATACTAGATGAATTATCTAGGGAGGATAAATGGATTAATAAGATTCATCCTCTTTTTAAATTAATCGTTACACTTTTTTATATCATTCTTGTTGTCTCCTATGATAAATACCATATTATAGGGTTGCTTATTATGCTAGTTTATCCGCTTGTTATGTTTGAGCTTAGTGGAATCCCTTTGTTTAAAACTCTATATCGCCTAAGATTCTTGCTTATTTTCATTGCTTTTTTAGGGATTTTCAATCCTTTTTTTGATGATAAGCCTTTGATTGTGTGGGGGCAAGTTACCCTAACCGGAGGGGTAATTTCTATGATTACGCTTATTCTTAAGGGAATACTAAGCCTTTTGGCTTCTTATTTGCTTATTGCTACCACTTCTATGGAGGGGATTTGCTATGCTTTGAGGACTTTGTATGTGCCTAAGGTGCTTGTTACACAGATTTTGCTTACCTATCGTTATATTCCTATTTTTTTGTTAGAGGTTCAATGCACTTTAGAAGCCTATTCTCTAAAGACGCCCAAAAAAGGAGGGATTAGCTTTAAAGCTTGGGGGTCTTTAGTGGGATTAATCCTTTTAAGGAGCATAAATAGGGCTTATGAAGTGTATCAGAGTATGCGTTTAAGAGGCTTTAGTGGAGAGTTTTATTTTTTAAAGTATGGCAAGGTTGTATGGATTCAATCTTGGTATGCAATAAGCTGGGTGATTGTTTTGTCCTTATTTCGCAATATTTTTATCTTTGAGATGGTAGGAGATTGGTTTTTATGAATCTTTCAAATCCTTATGTGGTGGTTGATAAACTTAATTTTGGCTATAAAAAAGAGAATGTTTTATTAAAAAATCTATCTTTTGAGATTTTAGAGGGAGAGAGTGTAGGTATCATAGGGCAAAATGGTGCGGGAAAATCCACGCTTTTAAAGTTATTAGTAGGGCTTGAGAGTAATTTTAGCGGAGAAGTTTTTATCGACAAAATAGCCCTAAAGAAAGAAAATTTGGCACTTATTTTACAAAAGATAGGCTATGTTTTCCAAGAATCTAATCATCAGCTTTTTATGCCTAATGTTTATGATGATATAGCCTTTGCTCCAAGGAATTATCGATTGCTAGAAGTGGATACATTGGTGCATAATGCGCTAGAAAAAGTAGGGATTTTGCATTTAAAGCATAGGCAGACTTATGGATTATCAGGAGGGGAGAAAAAGCTAGTATGTATCGCAAGTGCTTTGGCGATGAATCCAGATATTTTATTACTTGATGAGCCTTCTATTACTCTTGATTCCAAAAATCGTAGGAATCTCATACAGATTTTAAAGAATCTACCCCAAAGTAAGGTGATTATTTCTCACGATTTGGACTTTTTATTAGAAACTTGCTCGAAAATCCTAATGCTTTATAGGGGTGAGATTGTAGCTCAAGGAAAGTGTAAAGAAATACTTACCAATAAAGACTTGCTGGAGAAATATAATTTAGAGCTTCCCCTCTCTTATCAGGGAAGTTTAGGTATTTAAGAAGTTATAGGAATTTATCAATAGCTTTTTGAAGTTCTTTGATGGTTTCAGCATCGTTTGTTTTTATGGCATTAACAATGCAGTGATCAATATGGTCTTTTAAAACCACCTTTGCTATCCCATTAATAGCGGATTTCACAGCAGCTAATTGGATAAGTATTTCGCTACAATCCCTATCGTTTTTTACCATAGTTTTTATCGATTCCATATGCCCTATCGCCCTTGATAGCCGGTTTAATACAATTTTTGTTTGTGTATGTTGGAGAGTTTTATTACACATTTTCGCTCCTAGAATGTTAGATACCAAGATACCAAAATATTCACGCCCATACCTATTAGCAAAAGCGGGGTTGTGCGCTTGATAATCTCTATGGGAGGAATCTTTGCAAAACCTGCAAGGGCTAAGATTCCCCCCGCAATAGGAGAGGCTGCCCTGCCTAAAGCCGAAGCGATTTCTATGGGTAAAACCAAAGTAATAGGGGCAATTCCAAGCTTTGTTGCAATATCTGGGGCTAATCTCCCAAAGGCATTAAAGGCGGCAATGCCACTTCCCATAATCATTGCGAAAAAATACACCAAAAAGCTTAAAATGGTAATGGTTACAAATACTGCAGAAACCCCTAAATTTGCAATCCCATCGGTTAAAATCCCAATCCCTCCTAATGCCTTAATCCCCTCTGCAAAAACACTTGCTGCGATAATAATGCTAACCACAGAGACAAAGATTTCACTCATTGCCTTTAGGATTACCACCATATCCTCGCCTAATTTTTTTGCATCTTTATGCCTTATAAATTCTATAACAAAAACTAATGCGATGCTTAAAAAATTTGCCGTAATCACATCAAGCTTGATTTGGAGAAAATACGCAACAAATAAAAACACCACAGGCAACCAAGGGAAAAATATATAAACAATCGGGCATTTTGGATCGATAATCTCTGGAATCTCATTTTGTGTTTGTAAGAGATTTTTTGCTTTGTCTCTTTTATCGATGTAGGCAAAATAAAAGGAGATTAAGAGAGCAATGACTGCAACATAAGCTAAGACTACCCAGAGTTGATAGTCTAAAAATAATCCCACGACATTATCTTTTTGCCCCACCATATCTGCCATATTAATGGAGTTTCCATCCTTTGGTCCATAATCTAGCGCAATAAGCGATAGCACACTTACTGCAATAACAGGGCGAATCCCAAGTGCTACTAGCACAGGATAAATACAAGCAAGTAAGAGAAGCAAAAGCCCCGCATAACTTGAAATAACGATTTTTAAAGCCATACCCACGACAAAAGTTCCGCTTAAAATGAGGTATTTGTTTTGGAGTTTGCTTAAGGGTTTGTTGGCTAGGAAGGCAAGTTTGGCAGAGGCGTTGATGTGCTTCATATAGGCTGCAAAACCCGCAACAGACATAATAATAAGCCCAACCCCTGCAAGTTGTTTTTTAAAAGTCGCTGTTAGGAAGGTAAAGCTATCTAGGAGGGTTGTCAAAAAGGTTATTTCTTCTGGTTTTCTTTGAATCCCTGAAGCAATAGGAGTGCCTGTGAGGTAAAAGGCAAAGATTAAAAGCAAAATCCCAGAGAATAAAAAGATAAAAATGGGATTGTATTGCTTGAGAATATAATAAGCCACAATGCTTGTGGCTACAATGGTTGAGAGTATCATTAAAAGATTCATATATCCTCCTTTTAAGTGTTAAGAGTTTCGCATAATAAGGCTTTGTGGGAGGTTAAAGAGATAAATAAGCTCTTCTTCCTTTATGCGATGCTCACCCTCATCTTTTTCGTGGTCAAAGCCTATTAGGTGGAGGATGCCATGAATAAATAATAAGGCAATTTCATCTTCTAAAGAATGTTCAAGGGTATTAGCAACAGCTTGTGCGTAATCTAGTGAAATAATGATACTCCCTATTAGGGGAGAGAATTCACTTTCTAAGGGAAAGGATAAAACATCAGTAGCTTCATCTTTGTTCCTGTGGTTTTTATTAAAAGATTGTATGGTTGCATTATCTACCAATAAAACCTCGCATTGTTTGTGGGTTAAGTTTGAATCTTGAAGGATTTTATCAAAGATTTGTTCTAATAAATCACAAAAATGCTTTTGGAGAATATAATTGGTTTGGTTGTGGTAGTCGATTTTAGGAAACATTAATCTCTAATTCTACGGGGCAGTGGTCGCTACCCATAATTTGTGGATGAATTTTTGCTCCTATGAGTTGGGAGTTAAGGCTTTTAGAGCATAGAAAATAATCAATTCTCCATCCCGTGTTATTTTCTCTTGCTTTGCCCATATAGCTCCACCAGCTATAAGCTCCCTCTAAATTAGGATAAAAGTATCGAAAAGTATCTGTAAAACCAGAATCTAATAAAAGCGACATTTTTTCTCTCTCTTCATCTGTAAAACCAGCATTCCTACGATTTGTTTTGGGGTTTTTTAAATCAATTTCTTGGTGTGCTACATTTAAGTCTCCACAAACAATGGCAGGCTTAGATTCTTCTAGTTTTTTTAAAAAAGCCCGAAAATCATCTTCCCATTGCATTCTATACTCTAATCTTTCTAATTCTCTTTTGGAGTTTGGTGTATAGACATTTACCAAATAAAAATTTTGGAATTCTGCTGTGATGATTCTGCCCTCTTTGTCGTGATGCTCTATTCCCATATCATAGGTTACACTCAAGGGTTTGATTTTGCTAAAGATTGCTACTCCAGAATATCCCTTTTTCTCTGCACTATTCCAAAACTCCTCATAGCCCTTAAATTCAAAAGCCGCTTGTTCTTTTTGCATTTTAGATTCTTGGATACAAAAAATATCTGCATTAATGGCATTGAAAAAATCCATAAAACCCTTATTCATACAAGCCCTTAATCCATTAACATTCCACGAGATTAATTTCATAGTTTTCCTTTATTTGTTGGGGTGTTTAACTGCTCCATCATAGAAAGGTTTGCAGTTTTCCTCTTGATTGGTTATGGGCTTAGTAATAGTTTTTGCGCCCTTAGTTACTTTATCTAGGAGTGAAGCTGCAAGATTAATGGCTGTATTAACGGCGGTTTGGGTAATTTGGATTTTAGGATTTGCAAGTGTGCCTTCAATCTTTTGCGAGTATTTCGCACAATTATTGGCATTTAATAAGCCAATATAGAAATTGTCAAAAGATTGATTGTTAAGATTGATAGCTCCTTTGGCTGCAATCCTTGTTTTGGTTGTCGCAAAGGCTACATCTTTAGCATTAGCAATACCTTTTTGAAAATCAATATCAGCCTCTAATTCTTTGATAGCAGTTTTTGTATCAAGAATAGTATTTAGTCCCATTTGCCCTAAATCTCCTCCTTTGGTTGCAGCTACCCCAAGGGGTCCTGCAAGCACAAAAGCCCCAATATCAAGGAGGTTGATTTGATTGGTTTTTTCGTAATTGTTTGCAAGGGCATCAATATCAAGACTATAAATTTGAATATTCTTTCCTTGAATCCTCAAAGGACCATTGAGGTTTTTTATCGTATTTTCTAGTTTTAGGGTTAAATTGGCATTTGCATTGAATATACCATCTTTGATAAACTTACTATTACCTGTAAAATCTGCAATTTTCTTTGCCGATAAATTATTAGCATTAATTTTTAGAAGTTCATTTGCCAAAGTGAGTTCCAAATCGCCAAAATCTTGATTGGCTACATATAATTTAGGAAGATTATCTGAAAATCCAGCATTACCCTTTAAGGTAAGTTTGCCTTGAAGGGGTAATTTTAAGGGGTTGATGTTAGCAATATTAGGTGTGTGGAAATTGAAGTCCGCACTATAAGCGTTATCTTTTGGATTAATCAGTGCATTGCTAATTTTAAGTGTTATGTCTTTTCCTGTGGCTTTAAGTTCGGCTTTGCCTTCACCTTGCTTGAATTTGCCCTCCCCATTAAGTGCAAAAACAATATCGTGTTTAAATTCCATACCGCTTAGGGTATTCAGTGTTTGTTTAGGGAGTGTTAATTCTGATGTGTTGAGGTCAAAATTACCATCGAAGCTTGAATCTTTAAAGTTGTTTAGAGTGGCTTTAGCACTTAAGAAACCATAAACATCATAATTAAGTAGTTTAGAAATTTTTTGTAAATTGAGATTCTCTAAATCTACTACGATGTTGTTAGGAGAATAATCCTTTAAAAGCGCATTGGCATAAATCTTAGAATCAAATAAATCACTTTTTGTTTCAATATTCATAGTTTTAGGATTGCCATTTATAGTGGCTTCTAAGCTATTATTGGATGCTAGGTTTAAGCCATTAAAGATTAGGGACTGGATAGAGCTAGAGAGGTTGGCTTTAAGGTTGTAGTTTAGCGGTGTTAGGTTGATAGTGTTAATCTCTGCATCAAGGTTGATAATTCCTTGTGCTTTATAGGGCAGGGCTGTAAAATCTAAAATTTCTTTTATGCTTAAGTCTTTGCCTTTAATAACTGCATTTTCTGGCTTATAATGAGGAATATTTGAATGCACTAAGATGGGATTGGTAAGTGCATAAAGACTAAGAGTGGCTTCTTGATTGGTAATATCATTGGATTTTAGGTTAATATTCCCGCTTATAGGAGTTTTGATAGCAAAGTTATTGTATCGGATATTGTTGATAATAGTTTTTAAATTACCATTTGTGGAATAATCTTTGAGGTTTAAGAGCAAATCTTCAGAGGTTAATTGAAAATAGCTTGAGTTGGCTAGAATAGTTGTTAAGATGTGATTTGCTTTTGCTTTTCCGTTAATAGCGAGTTTGATAGGTTCTTTAGGGAGTGTTAAGTTATATTCTTTTTGTAAGAGAGTGTTGTTAGGGGAGATAGCATCAGAGGCGATTTGGAATCCTCCATTAGGGGAGGTGAGGTCAGAAATATCTAAATCCGCATTCAGTAGAATTTTTCCATTTGCATAGGAGGGCTGGTTAAGAAAAGCTAGTAAAGATTGCAAATTAATCCCTTCTTTGCTTGTGATAAAGAGTTTTTTAGGATTGTAATTTTCTAAAATTACATCAACATTAATGGTGCTTTTAAAGGCATTGAGATCTGCTTTAAAGGAGAGATTGTCGGATTTTTTTGTAATTTCCCCATTAAGATTTACTCCGCCATTTAATGGGATTCCAATGAGTTGTTCATAAGGTCTTAAATCCTTAACAACTGCGTTAATTTGTGCATTGGTATTGAAAGTAAAAAGAGAATAGTTTCCACTTAAGGCAATTTGTGATTGTTGTTTATCTGCAAGGCTAAAAGCAAAATCCGAAAAACCAAGCTTAAAGTGTGTAAATTCCAAACCAATAGGAGCTTTTTCATTAACTATCTTGGTAATGGTATTTTTTAAGAAATCGTTTCCACTTTTTGAAAATAGCCAAAAAAACACAGAAGCAAGGATTATTAAAATTACTCCAAAAATAATTCCTAAAACTTTTAGAATCTTCATTTAAATCTCCACAATCTAAGTCAGTAATAATTTTTGTAAGATTCTATCTAAAATAAGATAAAATGTATGCATAAATCCCTGTATTTGAGATTTTATAAAAATTAAAAATTGTCGATATAAGTATTGTAACTTCTTTGCATTATTTTCTTAAAAGATGTTAATGGAAGTTACAAGATTTGCAATAAGGAGTCTACTATGATTTCAGGGATTAATAGTGCATCTGTGGTAGTTAGCGGAAATTTGAGTGCGTTAAAAAAAGCCATTAATACAGAAGAGAATTTGATGAGTTCGTTAATTAATGGTATGGAAGAGCAATCAAGCTTACAAACTCAAGGGAATAATTCTTCTAATGCCGCTTCAGATTCACTTCCACAAAATCATTCTAATGGGAGGCTTGATATTATGGCTTAATCCAAAACACTTAGTGTTTTGGGGATTTAAAGTTTTGCAAAATCATTTTTTGAAGCCTTATAACTTTTAATTTATTTCTAAGGATGAGTGTTGAGTAGCAATAAAACCTTTCTTGTTGCAGAATTATCAGCTAATCATAATCAAAGCAAAGCATTGGCATTGGAGACGATAAAAGCCGCCAAAGATGCAGGAGCAAATGCCATAAAGTTGCAAACTTACACTCCAGATTGTATGACTTTTGATTGTGATTTAGAGTCTTTTAAGATTAAGGGAACTTTATGGGAGGGTAAAAACCTCTATGAGCTTTATAAAGAAGCAATGACGCCTTGGGAGTGGCATAAGGAGCTATTTGCTTATGCTAAGGATTTAGGTTTAATATGTTTTTCTAGCCCTTTTAGCAAAGAAGCGGTGGATTTTTTAGAGTCTCTAGGCAATCCTATCTATAAAGTTGCTTCTTTTGAAATTACAGATTTAGAGCTTATTGCTTATATGGCTAGTAAGCATAAACCTATGATATTATCAAAAGGCATTGCTACTAAAGAGGAGATACAAGATGCTATTGATGTTTGCAGGAGTGAGGGGGTGGAAGATATTACTTTATTGCAATGCACAAGTTCTTATCCTGCCCCTTTAAATGAGGCAAATCTAAGGCTCATTCCACAAATGCAGGAAGATTTTGGTGTAAAAGTTGGTTTATCTGATCATACCTTAGGGGTAAATGCTGCCATAACCGCTACTGCTTTGGGTGCTAGTGTGATTGAAAAACATTTTATCTTAAAGAGGAGTTTGGGAGGAGTTGATAGTGCTTTTAGTATGGAGGCGAAAGAATTTTTAAGTCTCTCACAAGCAATTCGTGAGGTTGAGCAGCTATTAGGGGATTCTTCTTATACATTAAGCCCTAAAGCTAAGGAAGGTAGAGACTTTATGCGTTCTTTGTTTGTAGCAGATACAATAAAAAAGGGAGAGATTATTCAGTCTTGGCAGATTCGATCTATTCGTCCGGGATTTGGGATTGCTCCAAAATACAAGAAAGAAGTAATAGGAAAGGTAGCGACTAAAGACTTATATTTTGGGAAGCCCCTAGAGTTTGGAGATTGGGAATAGTGGAGTGATTATTGTATTAAAGCTTAGGATATTTATACAAATAAAAAAATATTCTTTCTCTGTATAAGTGTATAAATCCAACTCTATAAGCCCAATTTTACGATATTTATCGTTGATACACTTATGCACTTTTTGGATAGAGAAATATAAAAAGAAATTGATGATTTGGATAAGAGAGTAGAATTACAGGTTAATCCATCTTAGCCCCAGCAAAAGCTGGGACAAAGCCTAATAAGCCTTGACAGCAATTATACAAAGTAGTATAATCGCAACCAAGATGAATTTCGTAAGCATCATCTTAGCTCCTTTTGGGGCATAGATTTTGCCACAGGGGTAAAGGACCTGTGGCAATTACCCCATAAAATTATACTTTAACTTCTACAAAAAACTTGAACTTCTATAAAACTTGCACAAACTACATTTAGTTGTTTAACTAAAAAATCTAGAATAAATTATACACTTATACGCTTTTTGTATAGAGAGAAATAAAAAGAAATTGATTGCTTTTTATCTTTGTTTTTGTAGCTTTGACAGATAGATTTTTTAACCTATCAAATGATAGGAACTAACTATGCAAAATACCCCCCGTATCGTATATGGTGTTTTAAAATCTTTCGTTTAAGAAAGTATGGGATCTATTTTGCTATTATTATCAAATTATATTTAAGTTTAAGGAGTATTAATGAATCCAAATAGTGCAGTAGAACGTGTTAGAAATCATCTTGCTTTTAAAATAGGAGAGGTTATGCAGACTAATGATAGTCGGGGGGGGGGGCATTTTATTTAGATTATTGGAAATCCGACATCGTCATAAAAAATATTTAAAACACTCTTCAACCTTAAAATATCCAAAATTAGAAACACTTAGTGATTATAAGCAAGCCTTAGAAATTAAAAATAGTTTTACTTATAGATTGGGCGAGGCATTTATTTATTATTATAGATTTTGGTGGTGTGGCGGATTATTATATTTCTTACTAAACCTTCCAATTATTAAAGCCAATCTTAAAATAGCAGATAATCTCCCAAAAGTCTCTGAAGTAGGTGCGTTATTACAAGAACCCCTCCAAAGAATCAAAAAAATTGAAGCCATAGTGGATATTTTTTGGAATTGCAAATTACAAGGCATTCCCTTTCGTGGTCAGTTGGGTTAAGACGCCATTGCTTATGTTATTAATTGCCATAAAAAACAAGGATTCTTTGTAGATATTGGAGCGCATAATGGGAAGGATATTTCAAATACTTATCTTTTTGAGCAATTAGGCTGGAGGGGATTTTGTGTCGAAGCAAATCCTCTTACTTTTGAAAAATTGCGACAAAATCGTAAATGTGATGTTTATAATCTAGCCCTTTATTCTAAAAATATTGGGCTTACAAAAATGGCGACATCAAAAAGTGATGTATTAGATACATTAGAAGTTAATTTAACGCCCTCTCACAAAAAAAGAATAGAAACCAATTCAAGCATTACTTATATTGAAGTGCCTACGGCGACTTTTGATGAAATTATGGAAAACTACCCACAAGTTTCTCATATTGATTTTATGTCTTTAGATGTAGAGGGGGGCGAGTTAGAAGTTTTAAAGGGTATTGATTTTTCTAAATATCGCTTTAGCTGCATCACCATAGAGCATAATTATTTTAAAGACGCACAAAGGGAAGTGATAAATTTATTAAATGCTAAAGGATATAGGATATTAATGTGGAATGGTTGGGATTATCTCTTTGTCCCCAAAGAAAATATTTATTGGAATAAGTAGTGGGTAAGACTGGGACAAGCATTAGAATGCAACCTTAAAATAAGTGATAGTAAAGCAACAATGGAGGGCTTAGAGGGCAAGAACATATTAGAGTGCGCCCCTAAAATAAGTGATAGCAAAGCACACAAGTCGCATTTAATCGCAGGAAGGCATTTGGAGGTTTGGAGGTTTGGATATTTGGAAGTTTTATAAGAGGCTTAGGCTAGGTAGTCTAAACCTAGCGCATAAAATTTATCCAAAAATCCTCAAAAAGATAAGCGGATAAAAAATAGCCAAGAGGAAGGTTGATTGCCACCCCGATACTAAAGGCTAAAAAGGGCTTGTAACCCACAGCGATGATTTGCTTAAATTGCGTATTTAAGCCAATGCACAAAAATGTCCAAGTAAAAACCCAATTTCGCAAAGTTTTAATCACCCCTAAAGATTCTTTAGAAAATTGCTGATTTGTTGTGGAATCAAGATTGAGGGTTAAGAGGCTAACAACCACAGAGGCAATGATAAATCCTAAAATAAATTTTGGAAATCTCTCCCAGATGATCTTTGGGCTTGCTTGTGTGTTTTCTTGTTTGTGCCATAAGCATACGGACAAAAAGGCGACAAGCACCGCCCAAATCCCTACAAACATATCCCTGCCAATGACTTTAATAAGCGTAAAAGCTGCGATAGCGCGCTCATCCCCGATAGATTGCGCAGCGGCTAACCCAGCAGAATCAGCGAATTCTGAAGTCCCAATCCAAGCCCCAGCTACTCCAGCATCTAAGCCTAGTGCCTTGCAAAATATCGGTAGCAAAACCACCATCACCACCGCCCATAAAACAACGATGCTAATAGCAAGGCTAATGTGTTCTTGTTTTGCCTTTGCGGCATTGCCAATTACAATGGAGGCACTAACGCCACAAATAGAGCCTCCAGCTCCCAAAGTCGCGCCAAAGCTTGGGTCTAGCTTAAAAAGCTTGGTTGCGGAAAAATAAATACTCCAAAAAGTAATAATCGTAATAATACAAGCCTGTAAAATCGCAACTCCACCAGCACTTATCAAAAGCGTTAAAGGCAGTGTCGCACCCATAAGCACGATTCCGATTTTGACATAAAATTCTGTGAGTAAAGAATCTTTAAGCCATTGCGGGAGTTTTACAAAATTCCCTAGAAATAGCCCAATAAGCAGTGCAACTAGCGGGGATTCTAATTGAAATTCTTTGGCATTAGTGTGAGTGCTAATCAAAAATACAAGAATGCTAAGGGCAAATAAAACGCAAAAACCCAAAACAAAGTTCAAAAGATTCTTATTTAAAAACCTCGAAACAATGCCAAACCAAACCCCAAAAAAGCAAAATAAAGCAAGGAAGTTTAAAAAGGAGAGATTTTTAAAAGCATTGACTATCTCCCCTCCACTCCAAGAGCTAAATTTTACATTAAAGACTTTAGCGATAGAAAACCCATCAACAAACCAAAGAAAGCTAATGAGTAAAACCAAAAATAGACCAATGATATTAGCCCAACTATCTTCTTTTTGTAACCAATGTATTTTTTCCATAATTATCCTTTTTATTTTTTATAATTATTGCTTTGATGATTTATTAAAGTAGGTTTATAAAATGATTCTTTGCCCCAAAAAGGGCATACATAGGCATTTTTCCACTGCTTTGCCAAGGATTAAAATTGCAGGTTTGTCGCACATTGTAGCCATTTGTTCTAATTGGTCTAATGTGCCAATGATGGTTTTTTGCTCTTTGCAATCCACTTTAGAAATGAATGCCGCAGGGGTTGAGAGCGGGATTTCTAGCTCTTTTGCGCTTTGAGTGATTTTAGCAGCAAAGCTATAAGCCATCATTACAATCAAAGTATAAGGAGAGTTTTTAAGATAATAAAGCCACTCTGTATGAAAAATATTTTCTTTTAAATGCGCAGAGACAATCAGCACTCCAGAACTCACTCCTCGCAAGGTTGGGGTTATTCCACTTGTTAGTGCGCCACTTAGGCTAGAGCTAAGTCCGCTAATGCACTCTACTTCAATGCCGCAAGATTTTAAAAAGCTCCCCTCCTCAAAAACTCTACCAAAGATAACAGGATCTCCCCCCTTTAATCTCCCGACATTTTTCCCCTCTTTTGCGTATTTTAGCATTAATGCGTTGATGTCCTCTTGCGAAAAACTAGGTTTGCCCTTTTGCTTCCCTACGCAAATGCAAGTAACCCCAATCTCGCCTAAAAGATTATAAATCTCTTTGCCAATTAGATTATCCAAAAGAGCAATATCTAGTAGATAAAAAGTCTCTAATGCTTTTAGGGTTAGGCTTTGGATACTATTTGGACCACAGCCAATGATAAAAACTTTCCCAAGAGATACTTGGCATTCTTTCCTTACTTGCTCTTTATTGATGGGGTGAATTTTTGGGTTTTGGCGCATTTGTTTAAGTTTTTCTAGGAGCGGCTTGAAGGATTTTGGCAAGATTGTAGCGATTTTATCTCGGATACTTTGGGCGAGGATTGGGCTAAAACCATTGGTGCTAACAAGGATACTTAAGTCCTCATAGCGGGCAATAGCCCCAAAATAAAAATCGCAAAACTTAGGATTATCCACGACATTTAAAAGATAGCCAAATTCTTTGCGTCTCTCCCATAAATATGCGCCAAGTTTCTCATCGCCACTTGCGTCAATAACAATCTCAAAATCTCGCAAAATAGAATTGCTAATTTCATTTGCCTCTATCAAAAAGTCCTCAAAATATGGGCTTTTAATCTCTTTTGCGATGATGGTTACTTCCCACTTTGCCTCCATTAAAACTATGTGTTTTTGTCTAGCAACATTCCCTGCGCCAATGAGTAGTGTTTTTTTGGGCGTTAGGGCAAGAGGGAGTGTGAAAGAATCTTGCATTAATTTTCCTCGCCGATTCCATTTTTCTTTAAAGAATCAGAAAATAACTCCTCACTCCCCCAATCATAATAAGGTCTTGGATTTTCTGCAAAATCTGGGATTTTTTCAAAAGATTGTGCGATTTTTATAATCTCGTCCTCTCCTTTACTATCTACCCAAGATTCAAAGGTTTTAAACCGCTTTTGAACTTTCAGAAACTCTACTAAGACTTTATAGACAAATTCTGGCAAATAAAAGGCTGCAATTTGTGTGATTTTCTTTGCAAATCTTGTTTTTCCCTCTTTTATAATTCCACCTGCTACGACATTATAAGCAGGATAGGGGATTCCATTTTGTCTTTGTATTTTTCCAAAAAAGCCTAAATTTGCGGTGAAATGATTACCGCAAGAGTTTGGACAGCCAGAGAGCTGAATCCTAAAGCCTTGTAATTTGTCTAAATCAATGTTTTTTTCTAGCAAATATCTTTCTATCTCCTGTATGGCTCCTCGTGGTCGGGCTATTCCAAGCTGACAGGTTGCAGCACCTGTGCAAGCGACCATATCGCCAAAGAGGCTTGCTAGCTTACTTTGGGGCGAAAACTCTGTAATGATAGGGTAGAGCTTTAAGAGAATCTCTGCGCTTAGGTTTCTTAAATAGAGATTTTGATTTTGACCAAAGGATATGCAGTGCGGATTTGCGCCCTTTAGTGCGTTAGCTAATTTTTCTGCGCTTTTATAGGGGATATCCCCTAGAGTGAGTGGGACTTTAACATAAAAGTAGCCATCTTGTTTTTGCTCTCCTACGAAGCGATTCCACCAGAGTTTTTCCTCTTTTGTTATTTTTGGCAATGCTTGTTGCTCTAATCTTGGGAGTTTAATGGAGGATTTTGAGATTTTAATCTCCCAATCTTTAGAAGTTTCTTTGAGATGGTGTATTTCTTGCTCTATTAAGCTTACTAGCTCCTCAATGCCTATTTTATCGGCTAAAAATCGCAATCTAGCAGAATGTTTATTTTCTCTATTTCCGTGTTTATCAAAGACTTGTTTGACAGCTTGGGCGAATAAAAAGCATTCTTTAGCCGGTAAAAAATCTAGGATTTTATGCCCCAAGCGACTTTTAGAACCCATTCCCCCAGCAATATAGACGATAAAGCCTTTTTTGTTGCCCTTTTTGGTAGCGATAAATCCCACATCAGTAATCGTTGCAGTGGCTCTATCTGCCCTAGAGCTTGAAAAAGAGATTTTAAATTTTCTAGGCAGAGTAAAGGAATCTTTTAATTCTAACATCTTGCTTGTCAAGGCATTAGCATAGGGTTGCACATCAAAGACATCATCTTTGGCGATTCCAGAGAGTGCGTCCCCTACTATTCCGCGCACACAATTCCCCCCGCTACCGCGCCCACTAAGCCCTAGTTTATGTAGCTCTTGTGTAACTACACAGAGATTTTCAAAAGCCACATAATGAAGCTGAATCCCGCCTCGTGTCGTGATATGTAAGCTTTTATTAGCATATTTGTCCGCTAATTTTGAGATTCCAAGTAATTGTTTGGGTGTGATTTGCCCGCTATGGGTTTTAATCCGCACCATATAGGTGTTTTTCTCCCTTTGTTCATAGATTCCATAAGATACGCGGATAGTCTTGAAAGTCGCCTCATCAAGCTTTTTGTTTTTAAAATCTTGCCAACTCTTTACCAAAAAATCAAAATCGTTTTTTAAAACAGAATCGGGTATCACATAATGGCTCATAAATTTTCCTTGAAATTTAATCTAAAGTGGTAATCTTAACTTTTAAATCTTTAAAATTTTATAAATACACTATGTATTTGTAAAAATATATTATTTAAATCCATAGAGCTTCAATATTTCTTTGTAGATTTTAAGCAAAGTGCAGAAAAGAGTAATGTGTGGCAAAAAAGTAGAGTGGTGTTGAAGTGGTGCTAAAGTTACCCCAACCCTTAAATCAAAATAAATTCTCTAAATCTAAATCCCCCCAAAGCTAAATCCTCTAAACTTCCCCCTAAGCTCTATTTAATATAAATTTACTATAATTTCACTTCCTTTTTTGCATTTTAAAAGGGTTCTTTGAAAATTCAGCTATTAATTTTATAGGTATTAATAGAGAGAAAGTTCTTAAAGCTTTTAAGGAAGTGAAACTAATTAATGAGTTAAACTCAAATATTTAATCATTCACTTATTCACTAAAAGAATACTAAGAATAATTTATTAAGATATTCTTTGCTACTAATATAAAGCAAAGCATTCACCTATCTTTTTAAAACAATACTCTATTATTAAACTTTAGTGTTCTCTCTAGCATTTAGAGTATCTCTAAGATTTAGCATAAAGAAATTTCAATAATCTAACAATAATGTAAAAATGTTCTTTAATCTTTTAATGTATTACCACATTAAAGTTAAATGATCTTTGACAACTAAGCAGGAAATTAAAAGAAAGAACTTTCTTATTTAATTTTCTAAAATACTAAAACTCATTTATTACTTTGATGTTTTATCTTTAAGGTTTAAAGTTTTATAACCAATAAGATTCTCTTTTAAAACTAAAAACACTTTAGGGATTATTTGATGATAAATCTTTTAAAGGCTAAAGTCTTTAAATAAAGAATCTAAACTAAAACCTAACCATAAAACAAAAGTCTAAACAGAGATTTTGAGATTTTAGGACAAACTAATCCAAAAGGGCTTTATAGATTTAATCTTTAAATCCTATAAACTCTAACTTTAGAGAATATTTATCTTACATACATCTAAGATAGAATCCTCTTAAAAGCAATATGCTTAAATTCTTTTAGAATGTTTCTTTAGTAATATTAAACAAAGACTTCTAAATCATTTAGGGTTTATGCTAATTAATCTTTAGCTTAACCTCATTGGAGAGTTTGCTTACTATTCATTTAGTTTGTCAAACTCCCCAATATTACTTTTGGAGAGTTTCTATCCCATTAATTTGGAGATACAAACTCTCTTTTACTTTTGGAGAGTTTTTGCCATCTATTTTATTTTTGGCTCAAACTCCCCAATACTTTTGGAGAGTTTGATCCTGGCTCAGAGTGAACGCTGGCGGCGTGCCTAATACATGCAAGTCGAACGATGAAGCTTCTAGCTTGCTAGAAGTGGATTAGTGGCGCACGGGTGAGTAATACATAGGTTATGTGCCTCATAGTCTAGGATAGCCATTGGAAACGATGATTAATACTGGATACTCCTTATGAGGGAAAGTTTTTCGCTATGAGATCAGCCTATGTCCTATCAGCTTGTTGGTGAGGTAATGGCTCACCAAGGCTATGACGGGTATCCGGCCTGAGAGGGTGAACGGACACACTGGAACTGAGACACGGTCCAGACTCCTACGGGAGGCAGCAGTAGGGAATATTGCTCAATGGGGGAAACCCTGAAGCAGCAACGCCGCGTGGAGGATGAAGGTTTTCGGATTGTAAACTCCTTTTGTTAGAGAAGATAATGACGGTATCTAACGAATAAGCACCGGCTAACTCCGTGCCAGCAGCCGCGGTAATACGGAGGGTGCAAGCGTTACTCGGAATCACTGGGCGTAAAGAGCGCGTAGGCGGAATAGCAAGTCAGATGTGAAATCCTATGGCTTAACCATAGAACTGCATTTGAAACTGTTATTCTAGAGTATGGGAGAGGTAGGTGGAATTCTTGGTGTAGGGGTAAAATCCGTAGAGATCAAGAGGAATACTCATTGCGAAGGCGACCTACTAGAACATTACTGACGCTGATGCGCGAAAGCGTGGGGAGCAAACAGGATTAGATACCCTGGTAGTCCACGCCCTAAACGATGAATGCTAGTTGTTGTGAAGCTTGTCTTTGCAGTAATGCAGCTAACGCATTAAGCATTCCGCCTGGGGAGTACGGTCGCAAGATTAAAACTCAAAGGAATAGACGGGGACCCGCACAAGCGGTGGAGCATGTGGTTTAATTCGAAGATACGCGAAGAACCTTACCTAGGCTTGACATTGATAGAATCTGCTAGAGATAGCGGAGTGCTAGCTTGCTAGAACTTGAAAACAGGTGCTGCACGGCTGTCGTCAGCTCGTGTCGTGAGATGTTGGGTTAAGTCCCGCAACGAGCGCAACCCTCGTCCTTAGTTGCTAACAGTTTAGCTGAGCACTCTAAGGAGACTGCCTTCGCAAGGAGGAGGAAGGTGAGGATGACGTCAAGTCATCATGGCCCTTACGCCTAGGGCTACACACGTGCTACAATGGGAAGTACAAAAAGATGCAATATTGTGAAATGGAGCAAATCTCAAAAACTTCTCTCAGTTCGGATTGTAGTCTGCAACTCGACTACATAAAGCTGGAATCGCTAGTAATCGCAAATCAGCAATGTTGCGGTGAATACGTTCCCGGGTCTTGTACTCACCGCCCGTCACACCATGGGAGTTGTATTCGCCTTAAGTCGGAATGCCAAATAGGCTACCGCCCACGGCGGATGCAGCGACTGGGGTGAAGTCGTAACAAGGTAACCGTAGGTGAACCTGCGGTTGGATCACCTCCTTTCAAGAGAAACTACTAAATATTTGTTTATTTAGTAAATCTTTCTTTTCCTGCTTAGTTGTCAGAGATTGTT
>NZ_FZPJ01000009.1 GCF_900198605.1 Helicobacter mesocricetorum
AGTGTGGTTTAAGATTATAAAAAGTTACATATTTTTTATCTATCAAAGAGGAATTAAAATTTCTTCTAAATTTTATATTCAAATTATATACAAAGTTCGTTAGGATTACTCATTATCAGTTTTAAGCATATTACTTTAAGGAGAAATTGATGAAATTTAAAGTTTTTGTATCTTTTTTGGCTTTTGTTGGAGTTTTGTTCGCAGAACCTAGACAGCCGGAGTGTATAGCTCCTGCTAAACCCGGAGGAGGGTTTGATTTGACTTGTAAATTAGCACAAATAAGTCTAGCAGATAGCGGAATCTTGAAAAAGACTATGCGTGTAACTTATATGCCCGGGGGAGTTGGCGTTGTCGCTTATAATGCGATGATTAATTCTAAAGCTAAAGATTCTAATATTATTGTGGCTTTTTCGAGTGGAACATTGCTTAATATCGCCACAGGAAAGCATGGTAAATATAATGAAAATGATGTGAAATGGCTTGCAACAGCGGGAGTAGATTATTCGGCGATTTATGTTAAAGCGGATTCCAAATACCAAAGCTTAAAGCAACTCCTTGATGATTTAAGGGCTAATCCTCAAGCACTTAGTTTTGGTGCTGCAGGGAGTGTTGGCGGACAAGATTGGATGGTTACTGCCTTGCTTGCGAAGTCTGCTAATGTGAATATTAAAAATACTCGTTATGTCGCTTTTGAAGGTGGAGGCGATACGATGATTTCTTTGCTTGGTGGGCATATTGATGCTGCTGTGCAAGGGCTTGGTGAGCTAGTGCCTCAATTAGAATCAGGGAGTATAAGGATTTTAGCTATCTTTTCAGAAGAGCGTTTGAAGCTTAATGACAAAATAGCGCAGATTCCTACTGCCAAGGAATTAGGATATGATGTTGTGTGGCCAGCCATTCGTGGATATTATATGGCTCCTAAGGTTGCACAAAAAGATTATGAGTGGTGGCTTAGTGCTTTTGAAAGGCTTTGGGAGACTCCATCTTTTCAGCAACAAAGGGAGCAGAGGGCTTTATTTGAGTTTAATAAAAGCGGTAAGGAATTAGAAGAATTTGTCAAAAAGCAAACTTATCAAATGCGTCAATTGGCTAAAGAATTCCAGCTTATTCAATAAATAAGTTAATATGTTAAGCATCCGCATTTTTGCTCTACTTTTTATATTTTTAAGCCTTGTTTTAATGCATTATGGGCTTGGTATAAAAAGTGAGTTTAGCTATGAACCTCTAGGACCGCGTCCTTTTCCCTTAGCAACACTTGCTTTAATAGCTCTTTGTAATGTTTTACTTTTGTTTTTTTCAGAACAAACAAAAATCCAATGGCCTAGTCTCAAGCTATTGCAATCTTTAGCTTTTTTGCTCTTAAATTTCTTTTGCTATGCTTGGGCTTTTGAGTATTTGGGATTTTTGTTTGCAAGTGCGATTTTTATATTTTTTGTTGCTCTTATTTTTGGGGCTAGAGTTTTTCCTGCTCTTGTTTTTGCGGTATTGTGTAGTTTGGCATTATTTTGTCTTTTTGATACTCTTATGCAAATTACTTTGCCACAAGGTGAGATATTTGCATAACATTAATCTTGGTGTAGGGTTAAGATTGTAAAAGTGAAAGGATAGAATGGATATATGGAATTATCTCTTACAGGGCTTTAGTGTAGCCCTTAGCTTGGAGAATTTGATTATTGCGATGATTGGTTGTTTGATAGGGACGATAGTAGGGATGTTGCCCGGGTTGGGACCTATTAATGGTGTCGCTATTTTGCTTCCTTTGGCTTACTCCATAGGGCTTGAACCTGCTTCAGCGTTGATTTTGTTAGCCACTGTTTATCTTGGGTGTGAATATGGTGGTAGGATTTCTTCGATTTTACTTGGGATACCCGGAGATGCGGCAGCTATTATGACGACTTTGGATGGGTATCCGCTTGCCAAATCAGGAGAGGCTGGGAAGGCTCTTTGTATTTCGGCTATAAGCTCTTTTATTGGTTCTTTTATAGCTATTGTTGGGATTGTTTTATTTGCTCCTTTGTTGGCTAAATGGTCTTTAAGCTTTGGACCTACTGAATATTTTGCTTTGATAGTGTTTGCTTTGGCGACTTTAGGTTCTATGATGGCGCAAAAACCTATTCGTTCATTTATGGCTGCTCTTATTGGGTTGTTTTTGACAACAATAGGCATAGATGGGAATTCGGGTGTTTATCGCTTTACCTTTGAGAATCCTCATTTATTTGATGGGATTCCTTTTATTATCCTTGTTATTGGTTTATTTTCTATTAGCGAGATTTTGTTGATTTTAGAAAATACTCATACCGGTGGGGTTGTTATCAAAAAAACAGGAAGGCTTTTGATTAGCTTAAAGGAGTTTTTTTATTGTTTTTGGGTGATTATAAGGTCTGGGGTTACAGGATTTTTTGTAGGTGTGTTGCCCGGGGCTGGTGCTACCATAGCAAGTGCGATTTCTTATATGAATGAAAAAAAGTTAGCGGGTAAAGAGGGAAAGTTTGGAGAGGGGGATTTAAAGGGTATTGCAGCACCAGAGGCTGCGAATAATGCTTCAGCTTGTGGTTCTTTTATTCCTATGCTAACTTTAGGGCTTCCCGGCTCTGGGACGACTGCAGTAATGATAGGGGCTTTAAGTCTTTATAATATTAATCCCGGTCCTAGTATGTTTAATGAGCAGCCTGATATTGTTTGGGGGATTATTGCTTCTTTGCTGATTGCAAATATTTTATTGCTCATTTTAAATATTCCTTTAATTGGGGTTTTTGTAAGAATCTTAAATGTTCCTACTTGGATTTTAGCACCTATTATTGCCGTGATTTCTGTTATTGGGATTTATTCGATTAATAGCACAAATTTTGATATTTTTTTAATCATTATTATTGGTATAGCGGGTTATTTTTTGAGAAAACTTGCTTTTCCTATGGCACCTTTAATCTTAGGTTTTGTCTTGGGGGAGCTTTTAGAAGTGAATTTAAGGAGAGCCTTGTCTATTAGTGGTGGAGATTTTTCAATTTTATGGCGGGGCTATATTGCACAGGTTTTATTGGTTATGGCTGTTTTGATTGTTGTTGTGCCTTTAGTCTATAAATATTACAAGAAGTCTAAGGCTTAATTTGTGGAAAATAGGGCTTATGTAAATTTAATAAAAGAATAAAAGTATAAAATGCCAAAATATTTTATTAAAGGTTTAAGAATGCGTATATTGATTACTAATCTAATGAGTTTTGCAGTCATTACTTTGTTGCTTGGCTGTGAAAAGGCAGATTCTAGTGTTATCTCTGAAGGGACAAATACTCCAAAAAAGCATTTAGAGGAGATGAATAGTATTGATAAAAATTCCTATGCGGAAGTAGCGGATGTATTTTTGGAGACGCAAAATATTACTACACAGGATAAGCCTTATTTTTTAGTTTTTGGTGCTAATGGTTGTTTGTATTGTGAGAGATTAAAAACGCTTATTAAGCAAGATTTGCAAATTAAAGAAACCCTGCAAACGAGCTTTTCTCCTTATTATATTAATCTTAGTTATTCTAAAAAACATAATGTTGATTTTCTAAATAAGGAATTATCGACGGCTAAGTTGGGGCAAATATATGGTGTTCGCTCAACTCCTACATTGGTCTTTCTTAATGCTAATGGGGATACTTTGCTAGTCTATCCGGGATATATGCAAAAGGAGCGATTTATGACTACCTTAGAGTTTTTAAAAAATCCAGATATTGCTAAGTTGGATGAAAAAACCATAGCAATGAGATTACGCGATTTGTTTGAACAAAAGAAGATTTAATTAACTAATGGTTAGCAGTTTTTGTTATAGAATTTGTTTATTTTAAAAAGAAAGGAATTAATGGAACTGCGAATTTTTGTTAATGGAATCATTAAAAGCTTTTGTAATTTTTGGGTTATGATTACATTGTTGCTTATGTATGCCACAGCCTGTGGTGTAGCAACTTTTATAGAAAATGATTATGGGACTCCAGCTGCTAAGGCTTTGATTTATAATACACAATGGTTTGACTTATTGCATTTACTTTTGGTGCTAAATCTTATTGGTGTTTTAATACGATCCCGTGCTTGGCAGAGAAAAAAATACGCAAGTGTGCTTTTTCATTCTTCTTTGGTTGTGATTTTTATAGGAGCAGCTATCACTAGATATTATGGCTTTGAAGGTGTTATGCATATAAGAGAGGGAGATAGGAGCAATGTCCTGCAATCCCAAGAGGAATTTTTGACTATTTTAGCAAAGATAGATGATAAGGCGTATCGTGCATTTTTTCCTACAACTATTACTTCTTTGGTGCAAAAAAAATTCGATGAAAAAATGCTTTTTTTAAATAATGAATTGCGTGTAAGATTGCTAGAGTATCTCCCTGCAGAAGATAAAATGGGTATTGATGGTTTAAAGGTAGAAGTTAGCTATGGGGGGGCTAGGGAAATTATTAATGTAGAAAAAAATATAATGGGACAAGCTCCTGTCCTCTTTAGCTTAGGTGATGCAAAATTTGGTTTAGAGTGGGGTAGTAGGGCTATCACACTTCCTTTTACCCTAGAATTAAAAGACTTTGAGCTTGATAGGTATCCGGGATCTATGAGTCCTTCTTCTTATGCTTCAGAAATTGTTTTAATTGATGAGGAAAATAATCTTAAAGAATCGCATAGAATCTTTATGAATAATGTTTTGGATTATGGTGGTTTTAGGTTTTTTCAATCTTCTTATGATCAAGATGAATTAGGGACAATATTATCTGTAAATAGAGATCCCGGCAAAATCCCAACTTATATTGGTTATGCTATGCTAACTTTAGGGCTTTTGTGGTCATTTTTTGCAAAAAATGGGAGATTTTATAAGCTGGGTCAATATCTCAAGATGCAGAATCTAGCTATCGCCTTTACCCTCATAAGTGCCTTTTTTATGAGTTATCCTGCTTATGCACAGAATATTCAAGAGGATTCTCAAAGGTTTGATAATGAGCTACTTAGTAATGAGAATATTTTAGATTTACTAGAAAGTCTTAAGAGTAAATCTTTGCCACATTCTAAAGAGTTTGGAAGACTTCTTGTGCAAGACTTTGGTGGTAGGATAAAACCTGTGGATACAATGGCTATGGAATATATTCATAAAATGACTAAGAAAGATGAGTTTTTAGGTCTTAATAATATGCAGTTATTTTTAGGGATGATGATGTATCCTAATGAGTTTAAAAAAATCAAAATGATTGCTATTTCTACCCCAAAACTTAAAGAAATTATAGGTGTGGATTCTAAAGATAGATATATTGCTTTTGATGATGTATTTCTTGATGGTGAATATAAATTAGTTAATTATTTAGAGGAAGCTAATAGAAAAAAGCCTTCTATGCGTGATAAGTTTGATAAGGATGTGTTAAGTGTTGATGAACGCATTAATGTGGCTTATTTAATTTATACTGCTCAAAGTTTGCGCGTTATTCCTGATTTTAGAGAAGAAAGCACGACTTGGTATGCACCAACGGAGGCAATGATTGATTTTAGTCAAAAGGATACAGAGCAGTTGCGTAAGCTTTTTCAAGCGTATTTTGCAAGTTTTCATCAAGGTTTGGTGGAAGATAATTGGGAAAACGCTAGTTTAGCCCTTGTGGCATTGCAAAAGATTCAGCAAAAATTTGGTGAGGGGTTATTGCCTCCGCATTCTAAGATTACTTTAGAGATTTTTTTAAACCATTATAATATTTTTGATAATTTGACTTTTTTTTATATTTTGGCGGGAGTGTTGTTATTTGTCCTTGTCTTAGTGCAGATTTTACGAAATAAAAATATTAATATCTTGCCCACTAAAGTTATTTATTGGGTGATTGTGATTTTGGTGCTTTTACATACATTTGGATTGGGTGTGCGCTGGTATGTAGGAGGACACGCACCTTGGAGTAATGCTTATGAATCTATGATTTATATTGCGTGGGCAGCTGGAATTGCTGGAGTAGTGTTTTTTTCTAGGAGTTTCTTAGCCCTTGCCACGGCAAGTTTTCTAGCTGGAATCTCCCTTTTTGTTGCTCATTTGGGTCTTATGGATCCACAAATTGGGAATTTAATCCCTGTTTTGAAATCGTATTGGCTAAATATTCATGTCTCTATTATCACCGCAAGTTATGGATTTTTAGGACTTTGTTTTATGCTAGGTGCTATTACTTTATTGCTCTTTGTGTTTCGTTCAAAGAAATATTTGCAAATTGATCAGACAATTTTGACTTTGCATACCATTAATGAAATGTCGATGATTTTAGGTTTGGCAATGCTTGCTATTGGGAATTTTTTAGGTGGAGTATGGGCTAATGAATCTTGGGGGAGATATTGGGGATGGGATGCAAAGGAGACTTGGGCTTTAATATCTATTGCTATCTATGCTGTGGTTTTGCATATAAGATTTTTACCTAAAGGAGATAATCCTTATATTTTCGCAGTTTTAAGCGTTGTGGCGTTTTATTCTATTTTAATGACTTATTTTGGCGTGAATTTTTATCTCTCTGGACTTCATTCTTATGCTGCTGGAGATCCTCTGCCAATTCCTGTATTTTTATACTATTTTGTCGTGGCGACGATTCTTTTGATAATTGTTGCGGCAAGAAAGAGAGATTTAGAGCCTCCAAAACTCCCTTAAAGTAATAAAGGAGGTCAATTTTGTTTATTAATGTGCTTGAATGTTTGTGTGCTTTGCATAAGTTCGGACGATTAAAGAGAGGATAAAGCAAACGATAAAATATAATCCCGCTACGGTGGCAAATACCGTAACGATTTCTTGAAAACTTGTAGAGCGCGCTAAAATATCTTTTGAAACATTAGTTAGTTCTACAACATTTAATGCAGCAAGAAAAGAAGTATCTTTGATAGTCGTAACACATTGTGATAAGATGGTGGGAGTTACTTTGCGGTAGCATTGTGGAAAGATTATATACCATAATGTAAAGGGGAAGTTAAAGCCTTGTGAGGCAGCAGCTTCGAATTGTCCTTTGGGGATAGAATTTAGTCCTCCGCGAATAATTTCTGCCATTACAGAAGAAGTATAAAGAAATAAGCCAATAGTTCCAAGCACTGCGTAATTTGCAGGTATCCCAAGCATAATAGGTAGAACAAAACAGGCTGCATACATCCATAATAACAGAGGAGTATTTCTAAAAACCTCTATATAGATTCCAGCTAAATATCCCCAAAATTTACCAGCACCATAAGTGCCATAGTTTCTCATTACTGCAAGGATAGAACCAAAAATAATTGCTCCACCTGCGGCAAAAAATGCCATAATGATGGTGAGTTTTAATCCGCCTAGTAGCGCATAAAAATCAATGATATTCATTTCCGCCAACCTTGTTAAATATGTCTTTTTTGATCTTTTCTTCATAGAAGCGCGTAAAAATGGCTAAAGCATAACAAGTTATGAAATAAAAGGCTCCAGCAATTACATACGCAGGTGCATAATTAAGGCTTGATTGTGCATAAGAATCCGCATTATACATAATTTCTGCACCTGCTATAATAGCCAATACAGAGGTGTTTTTGATGAGATTGACTGCTTGATTAGTCGCTGGAGGTAGAATTATTTTGATAGTCTGTGGCAAAATAATATAAAACATTTTTTGCATATAATTAAAACCCTGCGAAGTAGCAGCTTCAAATTGTCCTTTTGGGATAGATTGGATTCCACTTCGCATTACCTCACTCATATATGCTCCTGTATAAACACCAATCCCAACTACACCGATAGTAAAAACATCAAGTGTGATACCAATATAGGGGACTTTGGGCAGAACATAATACAAAAAGAATAAATTAATAAGTAAGGGTGTATTTTGAAAGAATTCTACATACACTCTAGCCCACCATCGTAATATTGCAAATTTACCTGTTGCCATCAGGGCGTGAAATACCCCCATAATAATTGCAATGCTTAATGCTAAGATAGAGATTAAAAGTGTATAGCCAAAGCCTTCAAAAAATACATTAATATGGGAGAGAGTATCAACCCATCTCCATAATGCAAAAGGTGAATCACTCATTGTATCTCCAAAGATTAAAGTATTATTTTAAATTCCATTTTTTCGCAAGTTCATTGATAGCAACATTGTTATTGCGAACAAAGTCATTGACATATTTACTCCATTGCGTATCACTTTTGCGCGTTACAATTCCGTATTCTTGAGGGTTGAGACTATCTTCTAAAATAATATTATTATCATCTAAATATCCGCGTAAGATGGATTTATCCACAGAGAATGCGTCAATCCGCTTAGAATCTAATGCGGCTTTTAAAGATGGATAATCTGGTAGTTCTTGCACTTTAACTTTAATACTTGCTTCTTCTGCGGCTTCCAAAACAGCTTTTTTGGTGGTTGCTGCCTGTGCTACGCCAATTGTTTTGCCATCTAGGCTTTTAAAATTGGTGAAATTATTTTCTCTTAACACTAAAAAGCCAATAGGATCACTATAATAAGAATCGGTGAAATTATAGGTTTTCTTTCTTTCTTCTGTGATAGTAAAAGTTGCAATTACCGCATCTAATGTGCCATTATCAAGTAGTGGTCCTCGTGTTTTTGCAGTTACGGGTTCTAGCTTTATTTTATTTTCATCCCCTAGAATTTCTTTGGCAAGCATTTTTGCCATATCAATTTCAAAGCCTTCAATTTCGTTAGTCTTTGGATTAAGTAAGCCAAAGTTTGGTGCATCTTTTTTGACGCCTACTACAAGTTCTCCACGCTTTTTGATAGTATCAAGTGTGCTTGTTTGTTCATTGCTATTGTTACTACACGCAATGAGTAGAGGGATAAAACCTATGCTAAGTCCTACTAGTATGTTTTTATATAACTTTTTCATATAAACTCCTTGAATAAATTAAGTTAATGTGTAAGAATCTTGCTTAAAAAGAGCTGTGTTCGCTCATTTTTGGGATTCTCAAAAAAGCTTTTAGGAGTATCAGATTCTATAATTGCTCCATTTTCCATAAATATAACCCTATCAGCGACTTCTTTAGCAAAACCCATTTCGTGAGTTACTATAACCATTGTCGTGCCTTTTTCGTGAGAAATTTCTCTCATTACATCTAATACTTCTTGCACTGTTTCTGGGTCTAGTGCAGAAGTTGGCTCATCAAAGAGGATGATTTTCTTTTGGGTGCAAAGACTTCTTGCGATTGCTACTCTTTGTTGTTGCCCCCCACTAAGTGTGGCTGGATATACATTTGCCTTTTCTTGTAGTCCCACTACCTTAAGGTATTTATAGGCAATCTCTTCTGCTTCTTTTTTGCTCTTTTTTTGGATTTTCATAGGAGCAAGAGTGAGGTTTCGTAATACGCTCATATGCGGATAAAGGTTGAAATGCTGAAAAACCATTGCGCAATACTTACGACAAATAGTAAGCTTTGTTTTATGGGTAAGCTCGATTCCATTAACAATAACGCTTCCCGAACTTACTTCTTCTAAGCCATTCATACAACGAATCGTTGTGCTTTTACCGCTTCCACTTGGACCTATGATAACGAGTTTTTCACCTTCATTGACTGCTAAATTAATATTTTTTAACACTTGGTGCTTACCATAAAATTTATTTACATTTTTAAGCTCAATCAAGATAGACCTCTTTTGATGAATACAAATTATCTTTACATAGGGTTCATTCTAAGAAAAAAAATTTAAAAAAAACTTAATATCTTAAGGTATTATAAGAAAAGCTATTTATATGTTACTCATAATGATTAAGCAGGTGGAATGATTTGGGGGTAGGGGGTGGATAGTTATTTCACTTCTCTTATTTTGAAGTTTAATAATACTAAGATAGTATATTATTTAAAGAATATTGATGAAACTTAAGTTTATCTAAAATATCTATTTATGGTAGTTTTTAAAGATTCTCATTAAATTTTATTTTCTGGATTAGGTATATCTTAATAAAAGAGATAGAAATCTTGGATGAGGATTTGCGTTTATAGCAAATACAAAATATGTTTTTCATAGATTAAATTCACCTTATATTAATCTTTTTGATAATTAGTATATGTTTTTGTGCTGTCATTAGAATATCTTTCAGATTTTTTTAAAATTGTTTAAATATAATTATAATAATAGTTATTATATATAATTTTAGTATTAAGTTGGTTACAGATGATTGATTATAGCAATATCAGCTCTAGCATTGATTTTATCAAATATTACGGGGGGATTTGTGTTTTGGATACACAGCAAGATTCTTCTATGGATTTTGGGCTAAAAGATAGTATGTATCAAAATGTTTTTATTAATGTGGATGCGTATGAGGGATTAGAATCTGCTTTTTTGGGAGATTCTTTGAAGGAGGGGTTTAAAATAATTCTTATTCCAAGTGGAATCGATCAGGTTTTGCTCTATCATCATAAAGAGGTGATTGCGAAATTTTTAGATAAGGGTGGGATTTTGCTTAGTTTTACGCAAAATTATAAAGAGTGGCTACCCGGAAACTCTTTGTATATCGTTAGTGAGATTCCTCTTAAAAGTAGAAGGATTTTAACTTGCAAACATCCTATCACTAGAGGTGTGAAAGATTATGATATTACTTATAGGAGAGGGGTTTGTGGGTTTTTTTCTCGCGGATATTTTAATCCCCCTAAAAATGCAGAGATTTTTTTAAAGGATAATGCTGATTGTTGCGTGGGGTATATTGATAGAGATTCTACAAATGGAATGATTCTTAGCACTGCGGGGGCGGATTTGTTTGGCTATGGGCTTTTTGAGCAAAGCACAGCTAAAAGGCTTGGGCTAAATCTTTTAATCTATCTTGCAAAGATTGTAAAGGAGAGGTTTTGAAAAAGGCGATTATTGTAGGTGGGAGTTTTTATCATCACTATTTGTTTCAAGCTTGTGAGGGGAGATTCAATACTATTTTTAATCATAAGATTTATTTGCCAGATCTCTACAAAGAGGATTTAAGTAGTTTTGATTGCGTAGTGATAAGCTCTAGGTTAAACCCTAAGTTTTTAATGCAAAATGCTAACAAATTCTTGGAATATATCGATAATGGAGGGCATATTGTTTTATTAGGTGGGGCTGAAGTGGAGTTTTTGCCTCATTTGCATTATCAAAGCTCTGAAGTGAATTTTTGGTGGTGGGTGCATAAGGGGGCAGATTTGCCAATGTGTGCCTTAAGGGAGGAGGATAGTATTTGGAAGTTTTTAAGGGTTGATGAGTGCAAATGGCATTATCACGGAGTGTTTAAAGAAAATGAAAAATATGAAAAAATCTTAGTCAATGAAATTGGGGAGGCGATTATTTGCAAGAGTCATCATTTTAAAGGGAATCTTTATTTAACTTCCCTTGATCCTGATTTTCACATAGGGCAGGGGTTTATGCCTGTTACCATTCCCTTTTTGGATAAATATATGCAGTGGATAGAATCGGATATTTTGGGGACAAAATGAAAAAGATTCTAGCGTTTTCTATACTTTTGGCATTACCTTTGTTTGCTGAAGTGAAAGTAGCGGTTTTTGGCGGATTGTGGCCTATGCCGGTGATTTTGAGTTTCTTAACAGATGCAAAAATTGTTTATATGCCAAAAGCCTCTGTCAATGCGGCAAAGTATTCAGTTGTTGCGGAGCTAAAGCCGGAGTTTTTGGAGATTCCTTATGGGAGTAATGAAAACATTGAGGAGCTGTTGGGGTTGGATGCGGATGTGTATATGTGCCATATAGCAGATATGAAGCTCTATACCCAGCTTCAAAAGGCAAATAAAGAGGTGATAAGCTTCCCCGTCAATGTGGAGAATTATAATCTCAAAAAAGCCCTGCAAGTGTGGCTAGAGGGTGTGGGGAAGTATTTTGACATTGCTTTAAAGCAAAAGGAGATTTTAGAGGATATTACGCAAGTAGAGGAGTTTATCGCAAATCGCACTCAAGATTCTCAAGCACAAGATTCTCAAGCAAAAGTAATGATTTTAAAATCCCTAAATCATAATCAGATTACTCTAGGAGGGAGGGATTATTTAATCGAAAAAAGTGGAGGGGAAAATGTTTTTAAATCCTCTAATGATGGTCTTGTGAATCTTGAGATGATTTATAAACTCGACCCGGATGTGATTTTTATCACTAATTTTACAGATACGCAAGAAAAAGATTTATTGCAGTCCAAAGAATGGCAGAGATTAAAAGCAGTGAAGGAAAAAAGAGTGCATAAGCTCCCCTTAGCGACTTATCGCCCTTATGCGCCAAGTCTTGATATTGCGCCTACCTTGCTTTTTATGGCAAAGAAAACCTATCCATCTTTATTTGGAGATATATCCTTAGAGGATACTTTTAAAAAGCATTTTTTGAAATTTTATGGAATCCCTCTTACCCAAAAGCAAGTAGAGTTAATTTTAAAGCCTGATTTTAGGGCTGGGATTATTTAGTAAAAGGAATAAGATGTTAAAGATTATTGTATTGCTTTGTGGAGTATTTTTAAGCTTTACTCTTGCCACACAATCTCATAAAGTGGCAGTTATAGGGCTTTGGCCACTTCCCTCATTATTAGCATTTTGGAGTGATGCGAAGCTAGTTTATATCCCAAAAACCTCTTATAATGTTATGCAAAACTCTATTAATGAAAAGTATTTTCCGCAGTATAAAGAGGCAAGAATTGGCAATAATGAAAATTTAGAAGAGTTGTTGGCTATGGATGTGGATATTTATATTTGTGGCTTTGCAAATCTTAAAATTTGTGGCGGGTTAAAGAATGCTGGGGTAAAAGTCATAGAACTTAGCACCAATATAGAAAATCATAATTCTAAAAAGACTTTAGAGCATTGGCTAGTGGAGTTGCAACCCTATTTTTCTATTTATGAAAAAAATCAAAAGCTTTTGCATTCTATTACCCAAATAGAGGAATTTATCGAGAAAAAAACAAAGAATCTCAAAAAACCTAAAGTGTTAATCATCCACCGATTTGAAAAAGATAATATCTCAACAGGATATTTTTCTGATTATCTTATTGGCTTTAGCGGAGGCGAGAATCCTTTGGGTTATCGGGATTTAAAGAGTATTGGCGTAGAAGAGATTTATAACCTTAATCCTGATGTGATTTATATTTCTAACTTTACCCCCTTATCCCCTCAAGAGTTTATGAAAAAGAAAGAATATAAGAGTTTAGAGGCTGTTAGGCAAAATAGGGTTTATAAGCTCCCCCTAGCGACTTATCGTCCCTTTGCGCCAAGTCTTGAGTTAGGACCTGTATTGTTGTTTTTAGCCAAGCATAACCATCCAGAGGTTTTTAAGGATTTGGATATGAGAAAAATCTTTAAAGACTATTTTTATGAGTTTTATGAGATTGCCTTAGAGGAAAAAGAGTTGGATTTAATTTTAAATCCTAATGTCAAAACAGGAATCCATTATTAAGGAGTTAAAATGAAAAAATATATCGTGTTATTATTGGGTATCAGTGCTTTGGTTGCTAATGATAAAGTTATTTTGGATAAAGCTAGTATTTCTGGGGAGAGTTTCCAAGAGGTTGCTTGGGAGTTGTTAGAGTATCAATCACAAATGCCTACTAAAAATGTGAGTCTTATTGGAGAAAAACAGCTTTTAGAATCTAGCAGTGGAAGTGGAGGGATTCAAAGTATTTTAGAGAGGATTGCGGGCATAACTTATGCAAGGACTTCAGGATTAGGAGGGAATATAAGCATTAGGGGGCAAAACACGCGTAATGGGCGATCTATTGTCGCCATAGATGGTGTTAGAGTGAATGGTAGGACAGAGCTAGAGTTTGATATGATTGATCCTTTGGCGATTCAAAGTATTGAGATTATTCGCGGGGCTGCTTCTTCTATGTATGGCTCTAATGCGATGAATGGGGTGATAAACTTTAAGACTAGGCGATGGATGGGGGATGTTTCTGCTCCTTTTAAAATGGATGCAAAAATCCGAGGAGTAGAGGTAGCTAGTGTCAATAATGCCTTTGGAGGGAGAGCGGAAGTCTTAGGCGGCGGTGATGGCTGGGATGTTTTGGTGGGCTTAACAGGGAGGAAGGCGTCAGATTTTAGAACCCCAGCAGGAATTGCTAAGGAATCTAAGTATCATTCCTATGGCACAGATTTTAATATAGGCTATACCAAAAATGCCATTCGCTATTATTTATCGGGGAAATATTATAGTGTTAGTAACCACGAAGCTAATGGGTTATTTAGTCGTCCGGGGAGTTCTTATGGCTTTACAATGTCTGAAGATCCCTTAAGAGAAATCTACTTAAAAATGGGGGTGGAAGCCTATGAGTTAGCAGGTTTTGCCGATAAGATGGATTGGTATGCTTACTGGAGGAGGTGGGATACAGATATTTATAATCAGCTTCCTAATGGGCAGTATCGGCATAGAAAGGTTTATAATAATAACTATGTGGGAGGGAGATTAAACTTGGATAAAACCTACAAATCCCATTCTTTGAGCTATGGGATTGATGTTTGGAGTTCTATTTCTCCCACACAGCTAAGGGATGAGGTGATAAGACCCAATCCTAGAGTGATACTTAATTCAAGGGATACTTATCAAGTCTCCATTGCCCCTTATATCAAAGATGATTATTACTTAAATGAGGCTTGGATTCTCTCTGGTTCTTTGCGGTATGATTATTATAAGATGAAAATAGGTAAAAAGAAATCGACAACAGAGAGGATGGATACTACTCTTGAGACGACTAGATTTTTAGATTCTCATTCGACGATGACCACAGGGGCTTTAACAGGAAATCTAGGGGCTACTTATTTTATCAATGATAAATTTTCCCTAAACGCAAATATCTCTCAAGATTTCAAATCTCAAGGCACTACGGGAATGTTTCCTGACTATGGGGCTTCCATTCAAACCCTTGCAAATTTGGATTTAAAGCCAGAAACCGGACAAACCTATGAGATAGGTGCTAAATTTGCCGATAAAAACCATTATAGCTCTTTGAATTTTTATCGCACGAATTATACGGATATGATAGCCTTACAAAGCCTTAATGCAACTACCCAACAATACCAAAATATAGGAAAAGCTTATGTTCAAGGGATTGAGCTAGAAAGTGTGCATCGCTTTTTGGAGAAGTGGAATCTCCAATTAGTAGGAGCTTATACTTATGGACAAGACAAAACCGCTAATAAGCCTTTAGCTTATATTGCTCCTTTTAGTGGAAGTTTAAGTTTAGGATATGATTTTCTCTGGGGGAGTTTGAGCTGGATTCAAAGGCTTTATCTAGGTAAAAAGAGAATTAATAATACCCAAGAGAGGGAGAGTAAAACTTATACGATGAGTGATATTAAAGCAGTGATGAATTTAGGGTATTTTAAGAAAGACTTTAAAGATATGGAGATGATTGTTGGTGTGGAGAATCTCTTTAATACCAAAGGAAGGAATCCTGCCACCCAAGAAAACATAAATTATAATAGGGCTTTAACCAATCCCCTCTTAGAACCCGGAATCAACGCATTTATGAAGTTTGCGTATAAATACTAATGAAATATCTATTGCTTTTATGCGTTTTGGCATTGCTTAGTTTTTTTGTTCTAGGTGTTGGACGCTATCCCTTAGAGTATCGACAGATTTTAGAAGTTTTATTCTCTCCTTGGGCTACGACTCTTGATGAGAGGTTGCGTTATATTATCCTTGAAGTGCGTTTGCCACGCATTATCTTAGCTATTTTTGTGGGGGCATCTTTGGGGATTTGTGGAGCTTCTTTTCAAAGCATTTTTAGGAATCCTCTAGCTTCTCCAGATATTTTAGGCGTGGCAAGTGGGGCTGGGTTTGGAGCTGCTTTGGCAATCCTTTTGGGGTTGAATATTTATTTTTTAACCCTCTTTGCCTTTGCTTTTGGGATTTTGACTCTAATTTTAGTGTTGCTTATTGTGAGGGATTCTAATAATAGAATTATGATTATCTTAGGCGGTATCATTATTTCTGCTCTTTTTCAGAGTTTTATCTCGCTTTTAAAGTATATTGCAGACCCTCAAGATGCCTTACCGGCAATGACTTATTGGTTGCTTGGCTCTTTAAATGTCAGTGATTTTCATCAGTTAATCTTTTGTTGTTTGGGAATGCTTTTTGGCGGGATTATTATTTTTGTGTATCGTTGGAAGCATAATCTTTTAATGCTTGATGACAATGAAGCAAAAAGCTTAGGATTGAATATTAGAAGTTTAAGAATAGGCTTAATCTTCGCCTCTACGCTAATGGTATCGTGTGTGGTGAGTATTTGTGGGATTATTGGCTGGGTTGGTTTAATCATTCCCCATATTGCAAGAATGATTGGGGGTAGTAATATGAGTTCGGTTATGTCCCTTAGTTTAGTGCTTGGTGCAATTTTTATGTTGGTTATTGATACTTTAAGCAGATCCCTAAGCTCTGAAGAGATTCCTATCTCTATCTTAGGTGCCGTTATTGGGGCTTTGTTTTTTATTGTGATACTTTATCGTTTTAAAGGAGTGATGAAATTATGAGTTTGTTTCGTGTAGAAAATGGAGCCTTTTATCGTAATAAAAAAGTGATTTTTGAAAAAATAGATTTTGAAGTTAATGGTGGTGAGATATTGGCAATACTTGGGTGTAATGGGGTTGGAAAAACAACTTTGATTCAGTGTTGTATGGGGTTTTTGAAATGGAAAGAGGGGGGAAGTTATTTGCAAGATAAAGCCATTTTAAGTATGGATTCTAAGGAATTATTTTCAAAAATTGGCTTTATTCCTCAAGCCAAGAATTTTAATATCGGTTTATCTGTGTTTGATATGGTGTTGTTAGGTTGCAATGCTAAGATAGATTTTAACCCTAAAAAAGAGCATTGTTTGAGGGTGGAAAAAATATTACAAGAAGTTGGGATAATACATTTAAAGGATAAAACTTGCGATGCCTTAAGTGGAGGTGAATTGCAGATGGTTATTTTTGCTAGAGCTTTAGTAAATGATCCTTTGGTGGTAGTTTTAGATGAGCCAGAATCTCATTTAGATTTTCACAATCAGCATAAAATTTTAGAGATTTTAAAGCTTTTAAAGCATAGGGGTAAGGGGATAATTATTAATACGCACTATCCGCAAAATGCCCAAATGTTAGCGGATAAAGTTCTTATTATGCACAAAAATCAAGAATATCTCTTGGGGGATAATAGGCTTTTAACTAAGAAGCAGTTAGCTAGAAGCTTTGAGGTAGAGGTTGGGTTTTTTGATTATCTTGCAATGGCGATGTAAGGGTTATTGGTCGCTTTCTTGGAAGTCGTTTTTGCCTCTTGCGATGAAAATAATCTTAGTCCCGCTAAAATCAAAATGTTCGCGTAAGAAATTTACCAAATATCGTTTGTAGCTAAAATGTAGGCTTTTGGGTCTATTCATAATGAGTGCGATTTGTGGGGGTTTGTTGTCAAATTGCGTAGCATAATAGATTTTGACAATTTTTCCTTTATCGCTAGGAATAGGGTGTTTTATGGTTGCTTGTTGGAGAATATCATTGAGTTTAGATGTAGGGATTCTAAAGCTAAAATTTTTATAAACTTTTAAAATCTCTTCTTCTAGTTTTTGGATATGTCGCCCATTTTTGGCTGATATGGTGAGGGTTGGGGCGTATTCTAAAAATCTAAAACGTAGTTTGAAATCTTGCATAATAGCTTTAAAATCTTTATAGGCAATATCCCATTTGTTAAAGACTACAATAGTGGCTAGTTTGTATTTATCAATCAATCCCGCTATTTTTTCATCAAGCTCTACAAAGGGTTTAGAAGCGTCTAAAACTAAGAGTGCAATATCTGTTTTGCTTAGAATCTCCTTAGTGCGAAGCAGGGCGAATTTTTCTAAATCTCCTAACTCTCCCTTGCCAATCTGCCCTTTGCGTCTGATTCCAGCCGTATCGACAAAGCATACTTGGGTTTCACCAATAGTGCTAATCTCATCGACAGGATCCATAGTCGTCCCAGCAATATTAGAGACTAAAGAACGTTCTTGCCTTAATAAAGCATTTAAAAGAGAGCTTTTACCCACATTTACGCGCCCGATGATACCTATATGGATTTTTTCTTGCGTAGAGGAATGCTCTAAAAAGTCCTCTAAGGATTCTTCATTATCATTTTTTAATAATTGCATAATTGGTTGTTGCTTGAAATGCTTTAAAATAGCGTTTTCTAATCTCAAAATTCCTCGATTATGTGTAGTAGAGATGAAAAAATAATTTTTACTCCCAAATTCTGTAAAACTCCACGCTTGTTGCTCCTCCCTTTCGTTATCGATTTTATTAATAACTAAAAAAATATGCGGGTTTTTTTTCTCCAAGTGATAAAAAATCTTTTTGTCCTCATCATTGGGGGGTTCTTTGCCATCAAGGAGATATAAAATTAAATCGGATTCTTCTGCGGCTTTAAGTGAATTAGAGGAGATACATTCAAAAAAATCATTTTTTTTATCTAATCCTCCTGTATCAAGGAGTAAAAAATCCCTTTCTTCAAGGGTGATTTTTGCTTTTTTAATGTCCCTTGTTGTGCCTGCTGTTTTGGAAGTGATGGCAATTCTTGATTGGCATAAGCGATTAAAAAGAGAGCTTTTGCCTGCATTGGGACGCCCTATGATAGCAATAGAGCCACAAATTGTATCCATTAATAAGCCTTTATAAAAAGGGGATTCTACTAAGAAGTGAGGAATTTTGTCAAATTTTTGTAGATTGAAGCATAAAAATCTTATTATTTTAAAAAAGAAAGAAATGAACGATGACGCAAGAGAAACAAGCGATTTTGTCTATACTTTTTGCTGGGCTTTTATTTACGGCTACGGGAATGTTTGTAAAGGTTTTAACGCCTAATTTACCCGCTATGGAAATGGTGTTTGCAAGGAATTTTTTTGGCTTTGTTTGGATTGTTGTAGCCTTATGGCTTAATCCTCCTAAAACACAACAAGGTGGGAAGCCCTTTGTATTATTTTTTCGCGGGTTTGCTGGAGGCACTGCAATGATGGCGTATTTTTATAATATGTCTGTGATGCCCTTAGGGACTGCCTTTACCTTTTCTGCAACTTCACCGATTTTTTTGGCACTTTTGGGAGTGATTTTTGCACATCAAAAGGTTTCTTTGAAAGTATGGATAGCGATTTTTGTAGGTTTTTTGGGGATTTTATTAATTAGTAATCCCACAAGCATTTCTTTGAGCTTTTCTGGATTTACTCTTGGTATTTATAGTGGTTTAGGGGCTGCTTTAGCTTATTTATCTATCGCTAAACTCTCTGCAAACTATGATACAAGGGTAATCATCGCCTCTTTAATGCTTAGTGGTTCTATACTCCCGCTTTTAACGCAATTAGTGCCTTATGAGATGTATCCTATTGCTCTTTTTGAAAGGTTTGTAATGCCTAGTCTTTGGGAGTGGATTCTTATTGTAGGCTTAGGTATTGTTGCAACTTATGCACAAATTTATCTTACCAAAGCTTATAGTATGGGAAATCCCCCAATTATTGGTGCTATGTCTTATATGACAATTTTTATGGCAACTTTTGCTGGTATTTTATTGGGGGATAAAATACCCAATCTTCTTGTAATTATTGGAATGTTTTTAATAGCCTTAAGTGGAAGTTTGGCTGCTTTTGGGAAAAAATAATAAAGAATGAAAAATTATCGTAATAGTTAAATTTGTTTGTCGTTTTTAGCTTTCAATATTCTGAATCAAAATAAATGTTAGGGTTAAAGCAAGGAATGATTTTTATTTAGCTTGAGGGATGGCTGTCGTTAAAATTTCTTTTTCTAGGGTATAGAGGTCATAGCGGATATTTTTGAATTTTTGACTTTCTTCTGGGTTATAGAGTTTTAATATTTCCTCTAATACTCGTGAAGATTCTTGAGTGCGTTTGAAATTTGCAATCATAATATTTTGTAAATCTGTGCGTTGCATTTCCTCTTGCGTGGTAAGCTTTAAAATATCATTTTGCGAATCCCTAAAGAGAAGGAGATTTACTTGTGAGGAGACTTTACATTGATGACGCAAATTTTTGAGTTTTAAAGCAAGATTTTTATTATTGAAAGCATAACGAAGTATATCTTCTATAACACGAATTCCTTCTCGTAAGCGATTGAGATTGGCATCAAGAATACGAAGTGTTGAATCTTCTAGATTCAACACCTTATTCTTTTGAGTTGAAGATTCCAAGAATTTGCAATAAAGAAATAAAAAGATTTAAAAAATCTAAATACAGACTAACTGCAGCCATTACGGGGCTATCATAAAGACCTCTTAGAATGTTTTGTGTATCATAGGCAATAAATAAGCTAAAAAGGATTGCTCCAACCCCTGCTATTATAACTTGTAAAATAGGACTACCTAAAAATAGGTTGATTAAAGAACCAATTACAACAACAATAAGTGCAATAAAGAGCATTTTCCCCATATTAGCTAAATCTTTGGTGGTGCGAAGCGCAAAAATACTCATCACACCAAAAATTGCTGTGGTTAATAAAAAGGCTTGAGCGACAATAGATGCACCGCCTGGCATTCCCAAAATTCTGCTTAAAATAGGGGTTAATGTTAAGCCTGTAACAAAAGTAAAGCCAAAGAGCATAGCAAGATTAATACCGGGTTTTGCCTTAGTGAAAAATAGTCCAAAAAGCAATGCAAATTCTAAAATAACAAAACCGATATAATATTGAGATACAACACCACCAAGACTGCTAATCCCAACATAAGCACCAACTGTTGCAGCTAAAAGAGAAGCAGCAAAAAGCTGGTAAGTTTGTTTAACAAAGCTGATTAGAGCAACATCATTTTGCGCAAGATTATTTTCCACATATTGCGAATTATAGTTGCTCTTAATGGATCTTCTATTATATAAAGACATTATTCATCCTTAGAATATGGAGTTTAATAAGGCTAGTATTATAGCCTATTTTTTACAAAAATTCCACAAGGCATACAAGATGTAAGGTTTTCTGTGTTAGAATATCGGCGTAGATTTGGATTTTGTAGAAACTATTAAGGGAAAAATCAAATGAGGAAGATAAAAATCTTTATCAATGGATTTGGTAGGATTGGACGTTGTATTGCTCGTGTTGTTTTATCTAATATGCCTGATAGATTTGAAATAGTTGGCGTTAATGATTTGGCAAACTCTGAAGTATTAAGCTATCTTTTAGAACACGATTCTATCCATAACCAAAGCATAAAAACACAAAAAATAGGCGATAATGTTTTTGAATTCAATGGTTATAAGATTCCCTTTAGTGCAAAGAATACCCCATCTGAAATTAATATTAATGGCGCAGATGTTGTTATTGAATGTAGTGGGTTGTTTTTGGAGAGGCATTTTGTGGAGTGTTATTTACAAAAGGGAGCCAAAAAAGTTATTTTTTCTGCCCCTGCTAAAGATGACACTCCTACCTTTGTTTTGGGTGTTAATCATCATCTTTATAAAGGGCAGTCTATCATCTCTAATGCTAGTTGCACCACTAATGCTTTAGCGCCTATAATAATGCTTCTTGATAGAGAGTTTGGTGTAGAAAAAGGAATTTTAACGACTATCCATAGCTATACTAATGATCAAAACCTTATAGATTGCGCTCATAAGAAAAATGATCTAAGGCGATCTAGGGCGGCAGCTGTTAATATGATACCTACAACCACAGGGGCTGCTAAGGCATTACATTTGGTTTTACCACAAATGAAAGGCAAACTCCACGGGCATAGTGTAAGAGTTCCAATTCCTGATGTTTCTATGATAGATCTAAATATTAATTTGAAAAAAGATGCCACCAAAGAAGCTATTAATTGTCTTTTTGAAGAATCTTCTTGTTCTTTTTTAAAAGGTATTTTAGGTGTTGATAAAAAATATGGCGTTTCTCAAGATTTTATCAATAATCCTTTAAGTAGTATTGTTGCTAGTGATTTAACCTTTGTATTAGAGGGGAATATGGCAAAGATTATGGCTTGGTATGACAATGAGTGGGGTTATTCTAATCGTGTCTTAGAGATGGCAGAATGGATTTTAAAGGATGAATAATGAGAATAACTAAAATTTTTTTATGGATAATAGCTTTAGGGGTGATGTTATTGGCAAAAAACTCTCCTTTTGCATTTTATGCTTTAAATGGAGAGCAAGAAGGTCATACTTTACTTGTAATTGGTGGGATTCACGGGGATGAACCCGGAGGATATTTTGCTCCAGCAATTTTAGCCCAATATTATACGATTAAAAAGGGTAATGTCCTTATTGTGCCTAATCTTAACCCTGATAGCATAATGACATTTAAACGAGGGATTTATAAGGATATGAATCGTAAATTTGCACATATTAGCCAAAAAGATCCAGATTTTGATAATGTTACAAGAATTAAGGAGATTATTAAAGATTCTAAGGTTGATTTTATTGTTAATCTTCACGATGGGCGCGGATTTTATCGGCAGGAATGGGAGAATTCTATTTTTAATCCTAAAGCTTGGGGGCAGACTTATGTTATTGACCAAAAAACTTTAGATGATGTGCCTTTTGGCGATTTGGACAATATTACACAGCAAATTGAAACAAAACTTAATCAAAGTTTGCATTATGATTTTCACACTTTTGGAGTTCGTAATACGCAAACGCGTTTTAATGATGAAGAGCAGCAAAATTCTTTAACTTTTTTTGCTATTACGAATTTAAAACCCGCAATTGCTATTGAAACAAGTAAGAATATTAAAGAATTAGATTTAAAGACTTTTTACCAATTAAGTTCTATTGAGGCTTTAATGGATATTATGGGAATTGAATATGAGCGAAGTTTTGAAATGAATTTGAAGGAAGTTGATAAAAAAGTTAAAGAATATGGGAAATTAAGCATTAACGATAATATGGCTTTAGAGCTTGAAAATATCCAGAGTATTCTGAATTTCGTGCCTTTAAAAAAGGAAGAAAATCGCTTTATCTTCACGCATCCATTGGGTAGGATTCATCAAGGAAAAAATGGTTATGAAGTCTTCATTGGACATAAAAGAATTGCTTTATTAAAGCCCGATTATTTTTCTATGGAATGTGATATTCAAGATATGAATATCTCTTTAGACAAACGAGCATTCGAAGCGGTGAGGTTTGGGACAATAGTAGAAGCTAAAGAGCAGTTTTTGGTAGAAGGTAGAGAGGGAGTGAGAGTAAATGTGATTGGTTATGCAAAAAAGGGAGTAATAAGTGAGGATAATATGCAGATTAAAATGGATTGGATAGATGGAAATTACTCCTTAGATAAGGACAAAATGGTTTTTCGCCTTGAAGTTTATAAAGACAATAATTTTTGTGGAATGATTAATATTAAGAAAGGCAATTAATGCAGTATAAAAAAGCAGTCGTTCTTCTAAATATGGGTGGTCCTAATAATCTCCTAGAAGTCAAGACATTTTTGCAAAATATGTTTAATGATCCCTATATTTTGTCTATTAAAAGTAATTTTTTTCGCAGTATTTTGGCAAATTTTATTACTCATAAAAGACTTCAGGAAGCACAGAGTAATTACCAAGAGATTGGCGGTAAATCCCCTCTTGTAGAGCATACCTTTGCTCTTTGTCAAGCTTTAGAAAAATTAGATTCTAGTTACTTTTATACCTATGCTATGCGTTACACTCCACCTTTTGCTAAAAGTGTTGTTGAGGAGCTAAAGGCAAAGAATATCAAAGAAATCATACTCTTTAGTATGTATCCTCATTTTAGCTACACCACAACGCAAAGCTCTTATGATGATTTTATAAAAGCTTTGAAAGAGTTTGATTATTATCCAAAATTATATTTTGTGAGACATTATTATTTTGATGAAATGTATAATCAAGCAGTGATTAATCGTATTAAAGAAGCCTTAGGAAGTGATGATGCTAAAGAGTTTCATCTGATATTTTCGGCACATTCCCTACCTCAAAGGAATATTGACAAAGGCGATCCCTATCAAAAAGAGATTATCGCTAATGTAGAAACCCTAAAGCCTATGCTAGAAGCGATGAAGTTGCATTTTAAGAGTATTAAAATAGCTTACCAATCTAAGCTAGGTCCAATAAAATGGCTAGAGCCTAATTTACAAGATATTCTTAAAAATTATAAAAATGAAAAACTCCTTATTTGTGCTATCGCCTTTAGTATTGATAATTCTGAAACAGATTTTGAGCTTTCTATCCAATATAAAAAAGAAGCTGAAATAATAGGGATTGCAGATTATCGCGTAGCAAAATGCCTTAATAGTGGGGAAGATTTTGCAAAAAGTATTTTAGCTTTAGTGCATTCAGAAATTTGCCAAAATGTAGAATCTTATTAAGCAAATATGCATTGTGCTAAGTTTTTGGGTTTGGAGATTTATTAAATGGAGGAAAAATGCAAAAGATTTATTTAGTTAGCTTTGGAGATACAAGGCTTGGAATTTCTATTTGTAGGTTTAAACAACAAGCAGAATCTTTAGGGGTATTTGATAATATCTTCATCTATACAGAGGCGAGCTTACCTCTTGAGTTTATGGAGGATTTTAAGGAGAGGATTTATACTATTAATGCAAAAGGAGAGAGGTTATCTACAAGAGGTTTTGGGTATTGGTGTTGGAAACCCAAAGTTATTTTAATGGCATTAGAGCAAATCAAAGAGGGGGATTTGCTGATTTATTGCGATATTGGGTGTGAATTTGAAGCAAAAAATAGAGATTCTTTGTTGGATATGTTAAAAGATTTGGATAATAATGAAATGTTAGGCTTGGTTATGGGGCATCTTGAAAAGGTGTGGAATAAAGCAGATTTACTTAAACATTTTAATTTGTTGGATAATGAGGAATTTTTAAATAGTGGTCAATGTGCTGCAGGAATTGTATTTTTGAAAAAAACTCCAAAAACTATCCAAATTATCAAAGAGTGGTTAGAGGTCTTTAAAACACATTTTCATCTAGTAGATGATAGCCCATCCAAGATCCCAAATCTTCCAGAGTTTAAAGAAAATCGCCATGATCAAAGCATTTATAGTATTTTAAACAAAAGATACAAAATCAAAAATTATCCCTATGCAATGTTTGCCAACCCAAAAGAACCCCTGCAGTATAATAGGAATAAAATTTATTTACCCAATAATATAAAAGAGACTAAGGCGCTTAATGAGTTTTTAAGGGGTAAAAATTTGACTTTTAAAGAAATACAAGAGTGTAATAATGGAATATTTCAAAGTATTAAAACATTAAAAACTCAAACCCAAACTTTACAATTTCACTTAAACTATGGCACTGCCTCCTCCCGCCTTAAATCTCATCTAGCTTATAAACTAGGAGAGGCAATGATTCTAAACTCTAAAAGTCTATGGGGAACTATAAGAATGCCTTATGTGTTATCTTGTATTAAAGATAAACATTATAAAGAACAAAAACAATACCAAGAAAAAATAAAAAAGAATCCTAAATTAAAACTTCCTCCTTTAGAATCTTATTCTGATTATAAAGAATCTTTAAAAATAAAAACAACTCTTTCTTATAAGTTAGGAGAAGCACTCATCACTGCTAATTCTGTGCGGGGGGGGGGCAAATATTTGCTTACCTTGCATTCTTCCAAAAAGTGCGTAGGTTAAAAAGAGAGTTTAGGGAGAAAAGAAAGAATAGGGGTTAATAATTTATAATATGGTAATTTCTCAAAAATTTTTCTAATTATAAAACTTAGATATAAACGGGGTTTTTGCTATTAAAATAGGTGGAAACTATCAAAGAGGTATAAACAAATAAAGGGTTAGATTTATTCATACCAATTTGATAGATACAGTCTTATTTGCTGATTTTTCATTATAAAGATAATCTGAAATTTTGTAAAAATATTTTTAAGTGTTAAAAGAGTAGAGAAGTTTTTAAGAATATATGGAGATTGAATATTTTATTTTAAGGGTATAGAAATTCAATTTGCAGACTTTGAGGCATAGAGGATTGCAAGGATTTAGATAAAGATAAAAGTATTTAAAAATTATAGCCCAAGCATTAACAGATTCCAAAGTTTTTCTATTTCTAACTCTTCTAAAAATTCTCCTTGATTGTTAAACCAATGCAAGAGAGATTGTTGCTTAAAGGTTTCCCCTTGCATACAAGTTTTATGACCACAAACCATACTGCGACTAAGAATAATTTCTTCTTTAAGGGGTTTTTGACAGATGAGACAGGATTGTAATGTATTGTTGCGTCCTTCAAAAGCTAAAAGCTTTGCGTAAAGACTGAGGATAGCCCGTTTGGGATCTTCTTTTTCTAATCGTTTCGTGCCTTCTTCTAAATGATTAAAATAAAAAGAGTCTAATATAATGATATCTTTTAAATGCTGATTAAGTAATTTTAAATATTGTTGCCAATAATAACGTATAGAGGATTCTCTCTCCCAAGCAAAGCTTAAGTGTATAGGTTCTCTCAATTTGCCTATTTCTCTTATATCTTGTTGGATAGTGAAATCAATTTTATTGCCAAGATGGATAACGCTGTGTCTTAAACCATAAAAACGATAGAGAGTGTAGAGGTGATTTGTGGTTAGAACTTTTATTAGTAAATCTTCGTCGCGAACTCTTTGAGTATGTAGTATAAAGCCTTGCATATAAGCCTTTTGTCGCTACTATGGTACGCCCGGAGGAATTCGAATCCCCGACCTACAGGACCGCAACCTGTTGCTCTATCCAGCTGAGCTACGGACGCATATGGTGGAGTGTAGGAGGATCGAACTCCTGACCTCAACGCTGCCAGCGTTGCGCTCTCCCAGCTGAGCTAACACCCCTTTAAAGAGGCTAATTCTAGCAAAAAAAGCTTAATTTTCTACTAAAATTTAATAGTTGGTAAGTAGTTTTGCAAATACCTTTCGATTTCTTTTTGGAGATTTTCTAAATCCCCATTATTATAAATTACATATTTTGCAAGAGCCTTTTTTTGATGAAGTGGCATTTGCGTATTAATACGTTCTAATATAGCCTCATCACTAAGTTGGTTTCGTTTTTTAATTCGCTCTATTTGTATGGGTTGTTCTGTAAAGATTAATAGAGTTTCTGTTATTTCATAATGGCTTGTTTCAAAGAATAGGGGAATATCTATAAAATAAGGAAACTTTTTTTGGTCTAAGAGATGGGATTCTTCTAAGATATTTTCTTTAATTTTTGGGTGTAGGAGATTTTCTAGCTTTTTTCTTGAATCTTTGTTTTTAAAAACGATATTGCCAAGTTTTTTTCTATCAATTTTGCTGTCTGTTAAAATAATATTGCCAAAAATCTTTAGTATTTCTTGTGTATTCTGCTCTAAAACTTTATGCGCAATTACATCGGCATCAATGATGGCATATCCATAGAGCTTTAGTAGTGAAGCCGTAGTGCTTTTCCCGCTACCAATCCCTCCTGTTAAAGCAATAGCATATTGAAAGTTCAATTTTTAGCAATGCCTAGTAAAGATTTTTTGAGGGCTTTAGGCAGAGTAAAAGCACTTAAATGTAAATTTGCGTGATAATACTCTAAATCTTCTAGCATATCAGCTCTTTGGAGCATAATATCGGCTATGGGATGATATTTTTTAGAAGCAAAGATATAGCAATCATTCATATCAAAAAATAAAGGAGTATAAAAAGGCATTTTGATTCTAAAGGTATCATCCAAACTTTCTAAAGTTTTGATAGCTTCTTGAGTATCTAGCAGTAAATGGGGACATTTTATAATCATAATCCCATCTTCACTTAGCAGATTATAATAGGACTCATAGCTCTTTTTAGTCCCTAAGCAGAGGATAATATCATAAGGATGATTGCGTTCTTGGTTTTGTTGGATAAAATCATCTTCTAATTGAGGGATGTGAGTAAAATGCGGATTATGAATCACTTCTTGATAATGCGGGAGGAAGCTAATGAGGGATTGTAGAACTTTCAAATCAAATTGTAAAAAATCAACTTTTATTTCTAAATAACGTAAAAACTCATAGGCAATTTCTAAGTTAAAGCTTTCTGCTATTAAGACTTTTTTGGGTTCTTTGTGTGAGCAAGCTGCAGTATGTGCTAAAAATTCACTTTGAAAAGTGATAAAATTTTTAAACATTATGGTGTTATCAATTAAAGCAATTCCTCCAAAGGCTTGTGCATTAAAGATTTCAATATTATGTTTGCTACCTTTGGCTTCTAAGAGTTTGCTCTCTATTTTGTATTCTTGTTGGAATTTCTCATTATAAGTTTTCGTTAGCCACATAAATAACCCTTGAAATTTTCTTACAAGCCTATTATAGTTTAGTTAAAAAACTCTTTAAATTTATTGTATTTCCAAAGAAAAAGAAGCATTAGAGAAATTAATCTTTTTGCCCTTAAATGTTATCTCATTGGTCTTGTTTAAAAAGCCATTTATCATTTCTGATTCTATTTGCATAATATCATTTTCACACATTTTTCTTGTTACTCCAGCATTGTTGATTGTTATTTCGTTTCCTTCTATGCTGTAAGAACCAAAGAAGTTATTACATCCAAATTTGCCAAACACTTCCCTTTCTTTAAATCCAATAATAAATTCTTGATCTTTTTCATAGGAGAGAATAGTTGTTAATTGGTTGCTTGTATAGTTCTCAATCTTCCATTGCTTTTTGGAGGTTAGTAGTTTTTGGATACTTCCATTCTCATAATGGGTATTTTTAGTAGCACAAGCACTAAAGCATAAAAAGACACTAAGAGATAAAATAAAAGATATTTTTTTCATTAAGAAAAGTCTCCTTTAATCAAGGCGAATGATGTTGATTTTGGCATTAGAGCGCAATTTTTCGAAATGCTCATAAATAATATAGTCTTCTTTTCTATTCATTGTTTTTTGCAAAATTTTATTTTTAACGAGTTCATAAGGTAGAATCGTTGGATTATTTTTTTTGAGGATTAAGAAACTAACAAATTGTCCATCAATGGGATAAATTGGTGTAAAAGCATTGATTTTAGTCTGTGTGAAGTCTGTTATAACCTGTGGGCTAAGATCTATAGTTTGCAGTATTTCATTTTCTATAAAGACATCAGGGTAGGTCTGGCTCTGGTCTCTCATAGCTTGTTCTAGTTGTTGTGAATCTTCACTATAAAATTTCATCACTTCAATACTTTGAGGCATAGAAAATTCTTCTTGATGCGTGTTGTAGTATTCTTGCAAATCCTTTTCATCTGTTAATTTCAAACTATCTTGAGTAATGCTTTGGTAGAGTTTTGTTTTGATAAGATTGTCTTTGATTTCTTGCTGATAAGCATTCCAATCCTTTCCATTCTCCCGCATATAAGAACGGATATTTTCAATGCTAGTTTTGTTTTGTCTCGCAATGCGTTCAATTTCATTGCTAATATCTAAATCACTCACAAAGATATTGCGTTTTTTAATTTCTTGTTCGTGTAGTTGCTTGTTAATTAGCAAATCAATCGCTTCATCTTGGCTGATTCTAGCACTTTGCATAGTCGAATAAAGTTCTAATAATGTTATAGGATCACCATTGACAAAAAAAGCAATTCCATTTACCAAAGAAGGAGCAGCATAAGAAGAGTTCATAAGGAATATGCTAGTGAGTAAAATTTGCTTAAAAGGTTTTATTGAAAATATAGTTTTTATTCGCATAAGATAAGTCCTAAATTTTTTTGTATTTTAACAAAAATCTTATCAATATTAGGTCAATGCTTTTAATATTTTCTTTAAAAGATCCCAAAAGTTTTTAAAACTTGATATATCAAGTTTTTCGTTTAAAGAATGTGGATGTAATATCGTAGGACCTATAGAGATAAAATGGATATGCGGGTATTTTTGTTTTAAGATTCCACATTCAAGTCCTGCGTGAATACTCTTTAAATGAGAATCTGGGTTGTATTTTTGGTAGATATTCCATACTTTAAAGAGTAATTCTCCCTCTTCTTTCTCCCAAGGAGAGTAGTAGTCTAAGAGATTAACCGCAAATTCTAAGTTTTCTAGCAAACTTTGTTGTTTTTGGATATTTTCCCGCATAAGGGATTCTTCATTCCCTCTACCCATTAAAAAGAATGTAAAATTGTCTTGATGTTGTTCTAAAATCCCGATGTTGCTTGAGAGGATAGGAATGTTATTAGAAGACTTTAAAACCCCATTTCCTACTTTTAAAAGAGCCTTTATCAAGTCCTTGCAATCATAACCTTCATATTTTGAGGATTGTAGTTTGTGAATGCTAAAGGATTCTTTGGGTAAAGTTTCTATGAATGCTGTGTGGTGTGGAGGACAAGCGATTTTTAAAGTCGCATTAACAGGGATGGAATTGCGCTTTTCTCCTCCAAAGAATGCTAAAACAATCCCTTCTGTGGCTTCTGTAATCTTTGCAAGTTCTAAGATGGCATTTGGGATATTTTTGTGAATTTCAATCCCACTATGCCCACCTAGGAGATTTTGTGTATGTATTGCATAGCATTTGAAGTCTTGTGGAATGGGAATCTTTTTAAAGGTTTTTGTAGCCTTTAAATCATATCCTCCAGCACAGCTAAAAACAACTTCGTTAATATCTTCGCTATCGCAATTAATCATAAAAGGGGATTGTGGCTTTAGGGTAATATTTTTTGCCCCAATCATTCCTATTTCCTCATCAATGGTAAAGAGGCATTCTAGGTTATTAAAATATTTAAGGGCTAAGAGCATACAGGCTAAAGCCGCCCCATTATCCGCTCCAAGACTAGAAGATTGTGCCTTAAGCCATTCTTGATTGTTGATTGTAAAGAATTGTGGTTGGATAGAAAAATCTTTAGATTCTCCGACATAAACCATATCATAATGCCCTTGTAAGCATACCTTTGGAGTCCCTTTAGAACATAAAATATTCCCTATTTCATCTTCATAAATATTTACTCCAAACTGACTAGCTTCTTGTTTAATCCATTCTTTTAGGTTTTTGCAATCTCTGCTAGGATGAGGGATTTTGCAAATTTCTAAAAATACTTCTAGGGGTTCAAAATTTGGTTGCATTTTTGCCTCTTTTTATAGGATTTTCTTTAGAATATTCTACTATTTTTCCGTGGAATCTCGCGTAAAGTTTAGAGAGTAAAATTTCTTCTTTGTAGAGTTGGCAAACCTTGTCATAATTTTCGACTATCCCATCTATTAACCATTGTTTAATCTCTTCATAGCTCTCTAAAGTATAGCCCAAGCTTTGAAGTAATCTAAAGGTATAGGCATCTACCACCATTTCTTCTCTTAAAAGCCCATAACAAAGAATGCTATCGCAAGTTTCATTGCCAATACCCTTTTGGGATAATAGCCATTCTCTTGGAACTTCTGCTTTAAAGGTGGCAAAATCTCCAAAATCCTTTAAGATATTTTGACTTAATAACACAATATATTTTGATTTTTGTCGGAATAATCCTAAATCTTGCATAAGGGATTGCAGGGAGTATAAGGGAGTGTTAGCAAGTGATTCTAAACTAAGGAGATGATGAGTTTTAAGTCTTTGCAGAATTTTAAAGGCTTGTTCCCATTTAGTATTTTGGACTAAAATCGCCCCTACTAAAACTTCAAATTCTCCAGAATTGGGCCACCATAATGCACAAGAAGGATTTTTAAGATAACCTTTTTGTTTTAAAAAACAAAGTAAATCAAAGCTATTTTGTATCTTCATCTTTTTGGAGATGTTGGATATTTAAAAGCACAAACCGATAACTTACATAAATCACTATGGGCCACAAAAATAATAAAAAAGTCGTCATTTTTTCTCCTTAATAGCTCTATGCGCTTGTTCTTGTAATTCTTCTTTGGTGAGCTTTGCCTTATCCATTAGATACCATACATAGATAATATACCCTAGCACAAAGGGAATGAGTAGGCTTACATATCCCATTACACTAAGTGTATAATAGCTAGAGCTTGCATTATAAATCGTTAAGGAGTTTTGTAAATCAACTAAGCTAGGATAAAACGCACTATTACCAACTCCCAAACTTGCCATAAGGGCAAAAACACTCAATATGCTACCAAGCCCTAAGGGAAAGATTGTTTTTTTATGTCCTTTGTATCCTAAAAATATCCCTATTAAAACAAGTAAAACACCTAGCGCGAAGATTCCCATTAATAAAGGCGTTTGGATAAAGTTTGTAAAATAAAGGTATTTCTGTAAGGAGATAGTAGCGGTTGGATTAATCAAAAACCCTTCTTTGGTAAAAATCCAAAAAAGGAAGCTTAAGAAAAAAAGCAAGAATAAAAGGGCATTGGAGAGAAACTTTTTTGGAATCCTTTGTTGAATGAAGGCTTCATTAATGTGGTTTAAAAAATATCCACAAGCTAGGATTCTACTTAAGAATACTAATGCAAGACCCAATAAGAGATTGTAAGGATTAAGTAAAGCTTCTAATCCCCTAGCAGAACCAATCCAAAGCACAAAACGATGAGAATTAAGTTGGAAATTTGCCCCGCTAAAAAAGGTGCTTAGCGCAACACCAATGAGAAAAACACCTAAGATACCATTGATGAATAAAAATATTTCATAGGTTTTAGAGCCTAAGAGATTCCCATTCTTTTTGCGGTATTCGTAGCTAACTGCTTGGAGTATAAAGCAAAATAGGATTAAAAGCCAAACCCAATAAGCCCCGCCAAAGCTGACACTATAAAAAAGAGGGAAAGCCGCAAAAGCCACTCCACCAAAAAGCACTAAAGTCGTAAATCCAAGCTCCCATTTTCTCCCTAAGGAGTTAATAATAAGGGCTTTTTCTTCTTCGTTTTTTGCAAGCTCAAAGAGCATTCCTTGCCCACCTTGAACAAAAAACATAAAGCTTAAAAGCCCAGCAAGTAAGCTAAATATGAGCCACCAATATATTTGTAATTGCATTAAATCTAACCCAAAAAACATCTACTCTCCTTAATGTGCGCCAAAGCCTTTTTTGATTTGTTTAAGAATAATTCCAATCTCTGCAATAAGCAATGTGGTAAATAAAACCAAGAAAATAAAAAATGAAATTTGTATATTCACATTGCTTAAATGTGTCGCTGCAATTCCCACAGGCATCAAATCTTGAATAGCCCAAGGTTGTCTCCCAACTTCTGCCACAATCCAACCACATTCTGCTGCGATATAGCCTAGAGGGATAGTGCAAACACAAAGCCACAAGATTTTATTAAACTTAGTAATATCATTTGCCATTGCTAAATAAAGAACGAGAATGAAGAGGATAAAAAACCAACTCCCTAAGGCAACCATTATATGAAAAGTATAAAAAGTTAGCATAATAGGTGGCACAGCTTCTTTAGGATCTTTTAGGAATCCATAGCCAAAGTAGGGCATATTTTCTTGCACGATTTGGCTATAAGATTGCAAATCCTCTATGCTAACCCCGGCTTCTCTTTGTTGTTTATAGGTGTGAAAAGCATCTAAGGCAATTCTTCCTTTAGCTATTTTTTCTTCTATACTCATAAGATTGCGCTCTTTATTGCCATAAACTAAATCATTAATACCAGCAATAAAGCCATCAGAAGAGCGATGCCCTAAAAGTGAGAGGGCATAAGGGATAGTAATGTCAAATAAAAAGGTGGATTCTAAATCACCAATTTGTTTTTTAGGGTTTAAAATACCAAAGGCTACTAATCCTGCCCTATATTCACCATTATAAATCCCCTCCATTGCAGCAAGCTTCATAGGCTGTTTTTGTGTAACTTGGTAAGCACTTTCATCTCCACTAATAAATAAAAATATGGAGGTAATAAGCCCAAAACTAGCACCAACTACAAGAGATTTTTTAGCCTCAAGAAGATGTCTTTTTTTCAAGAGAAACCAGGCAGAGATTCCAACTACTACAAGCGAGGAGATTACATAACCACTAGCAACAGTATGCAAGAATTTACTAATCCCCACAGGGCTTAAAGCCACTTCTAAGAAGCTAGTCATTTCATTCCTTGCTTGTTCTAAATTGAAGGTTGTCCCAATGGGGTATTGCATCCAGCCATTGGCTACAAGAATCCAAAATGCGCTAAGGTTACTCCCAATGGCTACAAGCCAAGTAGAAAGAAGATGAAATTTAGGGGAGACTTTATTCCAACCAAAAAGCATTACCGCAAAAAAGGTTGCTTCTAAGAAAAATGCCATAATGCCCTCAATTGCTAAGGGCGCACCAAATATATCCCCTACAAACCAAGAATAATTCGCCCAATTTGTCCCAAACTCAAACTCCATAATAATGCCTGTTGCCACACCAATAGCGAAGTTGATAGCAAAGATTGAAAGCCAAAATTGCGTGATTTTCTTCCATTGTTCGCTTTGTGTTTTTATATAAATGCTCTCCATAATCGCTAGGATGAAAGAAAGTCCTAGTGTTAAAGGCACAAATAAGAAATGATAAAGAGCAGTAAGGGCAAATTGTGCGCGACTCCAATCCACATTTAAAGAATGTTGCAATACCTCTTGTTCCATAATGTTTCCTTAATAGCTTTTAAAATTATTGGTGATAAATTGAATTTTTTCCTCTTGAGTAGAATAGAGTTTATGCAGACTATTATCATAGATAAAGACTTTTAAGATTCCAAAAATGATAAAAAGTTTAACAATAATCACAAGCCATAAACTACGACCTAATTTCATATTTTTAAATCCCAAATAATAAAAGAGAAAGATTTTTGTCAAAGTTTTCATAATTAACCTTTTGCTTTAGGGGAGGAATTGTAAGGTTTTTAAGTTTAAAAAGGGATTAGTGGTTAAGAAATGTAAGAGATTATATCCCCTTAAAAAGGGGGTAGAGATTTATGCTTTTTTCTCACTTACGATATTGATGATATTATCACCTACCATTACAGCGATTTTTTCCATAAACTCTTCAGGGCTTGTAAATCCTACGCAAGAGCAGTTGATTTCTCCTAAGACATATTTATCATTACCCTTATCATCGGTATCAAGGATAAAGTCCGCTGTCCAAATTAAAGGTAAATCATAATTTCCAAGTTTAGAGCGAATCTCTGGAAGTTGGTTTAAAAACCAATCAATAAGACTTTGCCAATCTTTGGGTTCATCATAGCGGTATTTAGCTCCACTAAAGAGTGTTGCACTAAAAGCATCTCCTCCTTCAGCAGGTTTTTTATGCACGACATAAACAGGAGTTTTATAAAGCATTAAGATTCTAATCTCTCCTTCTTTAATGCGGGGTAAGAAAGTCATATCCACAAGCATACCATTATCCCCTACGAGATAATGCTCACAAAAATCCATAAATTCACCTAGTTTTCTTTCTTCGGTGTGATTATCTTTAGCCTCTGTGCAGATAATTTTGGTATCAAGGGGGAGAGAGCTAACTTTATTATAATCCGCATTAGATTCTAATCGCACACGCCAGATCCCTTCACCCGTAGAGCCACGATTTTGTTTTAGCACCCTTTCTCCTTTGGCAAGTGTTTGGGGGAAAGTTTTTTTGAAATCGTGCTTATCTGCCCAAGCAACTCCAATCCTCTTTGCCTCCTCTTTATCATAATACGCATAGGTATCACTAGGCACTAAAGGAGTATCGGCTAGTTTGGTTAAAGCATCTTTAGCACCATAGCCAATCATCGCATCAGGGTGGGGCATACCAACTAATCCATCAGCACAAAGCTTACGCAAAACATCAAAATAAAGTTTCTCTTCCTTTAAATTTCCCGGATTTACTCTTGAGACATAGCCATCTGCGCTATTTTTTACATATTCATAAATCTTATTTCTCTCACTCTCATTGCGTAAAATCTCATCCGTAAAAAACACAACTTCTGCATTCCAGCCTTTAGCTTTTAGTGCATTTACCATAGGCATAGTATCTTTTCTATGTCCATCAGCTCCTTTATCACTTCCTCCTCTTGCTTCAAAAAAGACGATATTTTTCTTTAAACTCATAGTTTGCCTCCATTAAATAAAATATATTTATAAAGGTAGCAAAAACTATCTATAAAAATTCTAAAATTACCCCATAAAATGATTTTTTTAAGATTTTTTACATTTAAAAAAGCAGAATAAAAGCTAGATAGATAATCTTGAGTTAAAGAGTCTTAGTATTTATGTTGTTTAAAAAGATTTTATAAAAATCCCCAAAGGGGATTTGAAGTTCTTAAGACTATTGGAGTAGTCTTAAGATGTTTTGTTGGACAGAGTTAGATTGGCTTAGAGCATAATTACCTGCTTGAGCAAGGATGTTCAAGTTAGAGTAATTAGAAGATTCAGCGGCGAAATCTACTTGTCTAATTGCTGATTCTGCAGAGCTTACATTCACTTGAGTTACAGTAATGTTATTCACTGTTGATTGCATTTGTTGTTGGACAGAACCTAAATCTGCACGGATAGAGTCAAGTTGTTTAATAGCAGATTCTGCGATATCCATAACAAGCATTGCACCTTTTAGTGATGTTACCCCTGCTCCTAAAGTTTGACCAGCTGTTGCAGAGTTTGCTGCATTTGCACCTGTTGCAGAGCGAACATTTGCATCAAAAGTTCCTTTGACATTTCTCAAAGTTGTTGTTGCTTGAGCGGTTGCAGAAGTTCTTGCAACTGCACTAATGCCATTGTATTTAATATCATTAGAACCTAATCTTGTAAGTGTAAGGGTTCCAACAAATGTGCTAGTGGCATTAGTTCCTGTGGTGATAGAAGCACCGCCTGCGGACATATTACCTCCTGATACTTGGATAGCTCTACCATCAGTTGAAGTAAGTATTAATCGTCCATCTTCGCTAACAGAGGCTTGAACACCAGTTTCTTCTTTATAAGCATTGATAGCTTGGACAAGACGATTATCTCTATCGGCTTGTTGGACATTGGTAACATCCCCGATTTTTACACCATTAATGGTTAAGCTTACAATATCTCCTGCACCAATTTGCTGACCTCCTGTTTTAATAACCGTAGCTTGAGCACGGATACCGCCTAAGTTATCAGAGTTTTTGTTAATTACTTGGGCTAAAGCTCCTAAACCTGTCCCAGCAGAAGTAGAAATAACGACATTTTCTAAGGTTACATCTTGTTGATTTTTGGCACTAACAAAATTCATCGCAACATTATTAAGTGCGCTAAATTTTAGAGATTCTATCCTTGCGTGTCCGATTTTATCAGAGCTTGTCCCACCAATGCTTGCTTGGATAGTTTGGTTAGAATACGCACCTACTTGGAATGCTTTATTAGTAAAACCACCCGCTAAGAGGTTCAAACCATTATAAGAAGTTGTTGCAGCAATATTATCTAAAGATTCGATTAATCGGTTAATATCAGCTTGAATTGCTGTCCTTGTAGTTGTAGTTTGACCATCTTGAGCCGCTTGAGTTGCTTTAGTTTTGATAGTATCTAAGATTTTGATTTGCTCATCCATAGCTTTATCAGCGATTTGAATCATTCCCATACCATCGTTAGTATTTCTAATAGCCTGTCCTAAAGTATTAGCTTGAGAACGCAAACTATCGGCGATTGCCATACCAGAAGCATCATCTTTCGCAGAGTTGATTCTAAGACCTGAACTTAACTTTTGTAATGAACTTGTAAGTGAAGTCTGTGTAAAACTAGATTGAGCGTGTGCATTTAACGCATTAACATTTGTATTAACTTGAAAAGCCATTTTAAACTCCTTTTTATTTGTTGTCTTCCTTGACAAAATTTTAAACCCACAAAGAAATAAGAAGCAAGGCTTAAAGCCCTTGCCAACCAACTTCCTTGTTTGGTTATGTGAGTATATCGGACAATTTTTAAAAAACTTAAGAATATTTTGCAAAAATATTTCAAGAGTCTTTTGATGAAAAACCTGTGCTTTTGCTCAAGCATTAATTCTAAAACAATTTGTTTAAAATCTATTTACCTTACTTGAGCTAGAATTGTGAAGCTAAAGTTTCTTTGAAATAAGACTTAAGCTTTACTCCAAATTACATTATTACAATGTATTTGTATGTAGTTAAGAATTTAAAGTGCTTTTGAGGATGAAGTGGGATAAGGACTAAGAATAAAACATTTCATTCCTTGATATAAATAATTTTGCTGGCATAACTTCTCCTTGTTAAAGATAGAGTTGATACCCCCCTAAGACTAAACAAAAGATTAAATAAATTCCTAAATCCCCTTATCTTTCTAAAGCCTTTAAATTCTTAAAACTTATTTTTAACCCTTAAAACCTTGCAAACAAGAATAGAAATCTAGCCTAGTATAGAATTAATCCCTATTATGTAATAACTTGATAAATAATAAAAAGTTCTTTTAATTGCTTGTAGGGTTTTAAGGCTTAAGAGGCTAAAGGGAAGGAATCTTTTTACAATAGTTTTAGATACCTTAGCTTATAATTATGCTTTTATTCTCCAATAAGGTTTATGATGACAAAATATATCTTTGTTACCGGTGGTGTGTTGAGTTCTTTGGGCAAAGGAATTACTTCTTCTTCTATTGCTACTTTGTTAAAACATTCTGGATTAAATGTGGGTATTTTAAAAATCGATCCTTATATCAATGTAGATCCTGGGACAATGAGTCCGTTAGAACACGGCGAAGTGTTTGTTACCTATGATGGAGCAGAGACAGATTTAGATATAGGGCATTATGAACGTTTTTTGAATGTGGATTTTTCTTTTAAAAACAATTTTACGACAGGGCAAGTTTATCTCTCTGTGATTGATAGGGAAAGAAAGGGGGGGTATTTGGGTAAGACTATTCAAGTTATTCCTCATATTGTGGATGAAATTAAACATAGAATAAAACTTGCAGGAGAGGGAAAAGATATTTTAGTGGTGGAATTAGGCGGAACGGTTGGTGATATAGAGGGATTGCCTTTTTTGGAATCTATGCGTGAGATGAAGCACGAATATGGAATGGAGAGAGTAATTAGTGTGCATCTAACATTAATCCCGCTTATTCGTGCTGCAGGAGAGCTAAAGACAAAACCTACCCAACATAGTGTGCAAGAGCTAAGGCGCATAGGTATTACACCCCAAATTATTATTACAAGGAGTGAAAAGGAAATCCCAACAGAGCTTAAAAATAAACTCGCAATGAGCTGTGATGTGGATTATGATTGTGTGATAGGCGCACAAGATGCTAAAAGTATTTACCAAATGCCGATTAACTTTTTAAAAGAGGGGGTTTTAGTGCCTATTGCAAGGTTTTTAAAATTGCCTGAATTAAAGCCTGATATGAAAGCGTGGGATTTATTAGTTAAACAGATTTTGGCTCCACAAAAAGAAGTTAATATCGCCTTTGTAGGGAAATATTTAAATTTAAAAGAATCTTATAAATCCCTTATTGAAGCCTTAATCCACGCAGGGGCTAATCTTGATACGCAGGTAAATATCCAATGGATTGATAGTGAAGAGCTAGAAAAAAATGACGAAATGCTCCAAAAGCTTAAGTATGTCAATGGTATTTTAGTGCCGGGTGGTTTTGGAGAACGTGGCGTTGAGGGTAAAATGAAAGCTATCCGATTTGCAAGAGAACAAGGGATTGTGTTTTTTGGTATTTGTTTGGGTATGCAATTAGCGATTTTGGAATTTTGTCGAAATGTTTTAGGGATTAAAGACGCAAATTCTATGGAGTTTGATCCCCATACTAAAGAAGCGGTAATTTATCTCATAGAAAACTTCATTAATCAAAGTGGAGAGCATCAAATCCGAACACACACTTCCCCTATGGGTGGGACTATGCGTCTTGGCGAATATGAATGCTATTTGAAAGAAAATAGCAAACTTAGAAAAGCTTATAAAGACCAAAAACTTATTAAAGAGCGTCATAGGCATCGTTATGAGGCTAATCCTAAATATCAAGAGGTTTTAGAAAAAAATGGAATGATAATTAGCGGAGAATGCAATGGGCTTATTGAAGCTATTGAGTTAAAAGAGCATCCTTGGTTTGTGGCTGTGCAATTTCATCCTGAATTTACTTCTAGGCTTCAAGCCCCTAATTTAGCGATTTTAGAATTCATTAAACAAGCACTTTATGCAAAGTCTCATAAATAAGACTCTTGATAAAACTTCCATTAAAGCCCTCTTAGAAAATCGCTTTAAAGATCATATCACGACTTTAAAAGAGATTCCAAGACCCGCTACTTTAGCCAATCTAACACTTATCGCACAGAGGATAAAGGTAGCGATTTTAGAACAAAAAAAGATAGCTATTGTCGGAGATTATGATGTTGATGGGGTGGTTTCTTGTGCGATTTTAAAAGAGTTTTTTGAAAAAATTCCTTATCCTTTAGAGATTATTATTCCTAATCGCTTTGTGTATGGTTATGGAATCTCTAAAGCCTTAATCCAAGACTTAGATGTGCAAATGATTATCACGGTGGATAATGGGATTAATGCCATAGAAGCAGCGAACTTTTGTAAGCAAAAGGGTATTGAGCTTATCATTACGGATCATCATACTCCCCAAAAAGAACTTCCTGACGCTCTTATTTGCAATCCCAAACTTTCACCAGAGTTTATAGAAAAAGAAATCTGTGGTGCTTGTGTGGCTTGGTATTTATGTGCAAGTATTAAAGAAGCAATGAAGTTAGAAATCTCTATGGCAGAGTTTTTGGATTTACTTGCTTTAGCAATTGTTAGTGATGTAATGCCTCTTAGGGGGATAAATTGGGTATTGTTAAAAAGGGGTTTAAGGGTTTTAAAGGAGAGTAAGAGGGTGGCTTTTGTGTTGCTAAAGGAGCATTTTAAAAAGCACAGGATAGATTCTAGATTGCTTGGTTATTATATCGCTCCTTTGCTAAATGCAGCAGGAAGAATGCAAAGTGCTATGCAATCTTTTCAGTTCCTTATCCAAAAAGATTCTAAAAAAGCCTTAGTAATGCTAGAGGAATTATTGGCACTTAATGCTAAGAGGAAAGCCTTGCAACATACTATATATTTGGAGGCAAAAGCGCAGTTTTTTGCCCAAAAGGATTATTTATCACTACCCTTTATTGTGGTTCATAATGCTAGTTGGAGTGAAGGGGTGATTGGGATTGTAGCGGCTATGCTTTATGAGGAGTTTTTAAAACCCGCTATTGTTTTGAGCAAAGAGGGGAACTTAAAAGGAAGTATGAGGGGAGTGAATTGTATGGAGATTTTAGAATCTCATCAGCAGTTTTTAGAAGGGTTTGGGGGGCATAGCGGAGCGGCTGGAGTGGCTTTAAAAGAAGAGAATTTAGAGCATTTTAAAAATGCTCTTATGCAAAACAAACAAGAAGAGGGGATTAAAGAAAAAGCTTTAGAGGGAGGGGGGGTTAAAGAGGTTTTAGGGAATTTACCTTTTGGGGAGATTGATGAGGAGTTATTTTTGCTCTTAGAGGCATTTGAGCCTTATGGTTATGGTAATACATTGCCGAAGTTTTTAGCACAAGCAAGGGTTAGGGAAGTCCGAATATTTGGGGATTATCATAGTTCAATAATCTTGGAGAATAATGGAATTTCTAAAGAGGCTGTAATGTTTAATAAAGATTTGAGTGATTTTAAGAATCAAGAAGTGCTTTGTAGCTTTAGTATCTATAAAAATAACTATCATCAAAGGCTTTGTTTGCAATTAGAGGGTATCTTGTCTTTATAAAAACTCTTCAGTAATGCAGGGAGTAAGATAAGCGAAGAGAGTAGCATTAAAAGCATTACTAGAGTGGTTAAGAAACCAAAATAAATAGTGGGGATAAAATTACTACTCATCATCGCACAAAAACCTACCACAATAATAAAAGTCGTATAATACATAGCACTGCCAATATATTGGTGAGAATTCCTAATGGCTGTTTTTAGTGGATTTCTTTTTATTTCTTCTTTGAAGCGATGGATATAATGAATCGCATCATCAACCCCAATCCCTAAGGCAATAGCAGCGATAGTAACTGCCATTAAATCTAAGGGGATATTGACAACACCTAAAATCCCAAAGATAACTCCTAAGGGAATAAGATTGATTAAAAGCGCAATAATAGAGAGTTTAAAGCTTTTAAAAACAAAGATAAAGACTCCAAAAATAGCTAAAATTACAAGGCTTAGGGTGTTGATTTGTGAGCTAATGAGTGTTTGGAGGAGATTATTATAAAGCACCATTGCACCATTAATTTCTATTTTTAGGGATTCGCCATTTAATAGATTATTAAGTGTTTCTTGGGTTTTTAGGAGGAAAGCATTGCGTTGCAAATGGGGGTTAGAATCAAAGATTCTTAAAACAAAGCGGATTTGGTTTTTATCGATATTGGCATACGGAGCGAATAATTGCGACTTTAGTGCGGGGGAAGTGTTTTTATAAAGGAATGCAAACATAAAGTCATTGGGTTCTAAACCTAGTGATTGCAGTAATTGTGAGAGTGTATGTAGGCTTAAAATAGAGCCTACAAATTCTTCCTTTTCTAAAGTCGTGTGGATAATCTTTGCAATTCGTAGCTTTTGGCTATCAAACCAATAAGAATCTTCGTTTTGCAAGATATTAAATTCTTCTTCAAAATCTGAAAATAATGTATTATTTAAGGCTTTTTGGGGGAAGGTAACTAGTATCTCTAAGGGGATTGTTCCACCTAATTGGTTATCAATAAGCAGTAAGCCTTGCTTGATTTCGCTCTTGTCTTTAAAATAATTTACAAAGCTGTTTTCAACCTTTAAATGTGTAATTCCATAGAGGCTAAAGAGAAAAATTAAGAGAGTAATAGGATAAATAATTTTTGTCTCTTTTAAGCCGATGTTGGCACAGGAGTGGAGAAGTTTTTGGTGCCATTTAGGGAGGCTTTTTATGCTTTTGGGTTTGGGGAGTAATGCAAGAATAGCACCAAAGAGAATATAGGTAAAAATTAAGGCAGAGCTTACACCAATGCTCATAATAATCCCCAAATGAATGATGGGCAAGATATTAGAAAATATTAGGCTTAAAAAGCCAATCATAGTGGTTAAGATAGCATAAAAACTTGGAGACTTTTTCGCAAGCATTACTGCATAGAGGAGATTCTTTGCCGAAGCATTTGGGAATTTTTGGTAAAACTCTAGGTAGCTTACAATGAGATGGACAATCAAAGAAACATTGATGATTAAAAGCAAAGAAATGTAATTAGAAGAAATAACTGTGATTTCATAACCAAAAAAGCTAAAGATTCCGCTACTTACGACAAGCGTAAAAAAACAAATACCAAGTGTGAGAAACACAAAATGTAATTGTCTAAAAAACATCCACAACATAAGTGCTAAAATAATAGTAAGGGTGCTTCCATAAGTGATAAGGTCAGATTTAACATAGGCTATCATATCATTAGCAATAAGCGGAATCCCACCAATATACAATCCCTCATATTTGTTTTTGAGTGCTTTAATGGCATTAATAGTGTGTGTGTTTTGTATTTGGGATTGTTGTTTGTATTCTTTAATCAGTGCTTGGAGATTTTTAGAGGGTGTTGTAGCATCTTCTTTGAGGTTTTCTAATTCTTCAAGTTTCGCATCTTTTTTTAAATAAACGATGATTCCTGTGGTTTTTAGGTCTTTTGAGAGGATATTTTTGCTATAAAAGGGATGATTTAAAAATTCTTCCTTGGCTAAGTTTTTATCAACCAATGGTGATAATAAGGTAGGGTTTATCTCTAAGGCTTCTTGTAAATCTAGCTTAGGACTACTTTTTAATAGGGGGGCATTTAAAATATTAAGTGTGGAATCCACTTCGGCTATGGTGCTTAGCTCTTGTGTGATTTGCTGGAGTGTCTGCAAGGAATCTTCAGAGAAAATATCTCCGCTTTTTGGATTGAAAGCTAACATTAAAAAATCTTGTGTTGCATAGTTTTTAGCAATGGCTTGATAGGTTTTAAAATCTTTGTCATTCTCTAAAATCAGGCTATCAGAATCCGCATTAATAGGAAGTTTAGAAGCAAAATACACACAAAAGATAAAAAACATTACACATAAGGCTAATATAGTCTTTGGTGCATTGGTGATAGATTTAAAGAAAATTAGCCAAAAGTTATTTGGTATCAAGGGTAATTTCGCTTTGTAGTTTTTGGATAAGTGTTGCAAAATCGTATTGTTTTAAAATATCTGCTAATTGTGAGCGGTAGGTTTGTATAATGCTAATACCTAAGACATCAACATCATAGATTTTCCAATCTTGTTTTTCATTGGGATAGAATTTAAAAATAATGTAATTAATTTTTCCATCTATAATAAGAGAAGTCGTTAAATGGTAGCGATTGGGTTGCACAAGTTTTCCCTCTAAGATTTCAAGGGCTTGATTTTTATAAAGGCGCAATTTATCGGTGAAGCTTTGTTTGATATTATTTTCAAAGACTTGGGTGAAGAGCTTTTGGTCTTCGGGCAAGAGAGAATTATAAGATTGAGAGAGGGCGAGTTTTGCCATAAGTTCCCAATCAAAAATATTATCAAACATTGAAAAAATCTTTTGTGCAATGACTTCAGTATTCTCTTTAGAAGTCTGCAAAATATGTAAGGATTTGTGAATATTTTGTTGCATAATTGAATGGATAGTGTTTAATTCCAAAGCAGAAACTATATTTAAAAACAAACAGAGGCTTATAAAGAATCTCATCATTTGTTACTCCTTAATTAGTTTGTCCCGATAGGCTTGGTAAGATTGACGCATTAAAATATAATTATCAAGGCTATCTTTTCTTATGCTATCAAGAGCATCTTTGTGTTTGGCAGCATAACTAATATTTTGTCCTATATAAACCCCAACTGCATAGGATGAGGGATCAATATAGGTAGTAGGACTAATAAGAGAATTTAAAGGTAATCCCAAAGTATCGCGTAGATTGCTTTGACCAAGTAGGGGTAATACGAGAGAAAAACCTTCATTCATTCCCCATTTACCAAATACAATGCCAAAATCAATATCTTTGGAATAAAGTTTATTGGTAGAAGCAATATCAAAAATACCCAATATTCCCATAGTGCTATTTAAGCTAAATCTGCCAAATTCATTCACCGCATCTTGAGTTTGCAAGACTAAGATGTGTCCTAAAAATCGCAGAGGAGAGCGGAGATTTTCAAAAAAGTTTTCAATCCCTATCCGAAAGCCAAGTGGCATAATGCAATTATAGCCTTCGAGTATGGGGGAGAAAATATAATCATAAAAGCCCCAATTCATTTGGTTGATAAAGCGGTTATATTTTTCTAAAGGGTCGTTAATGGGTTGTTGTTGGTATTCTTCTTCAAAACTTTCTAAATCCAAAGCATAACAATTACATATAAAGATGAGTATAAGGAATAATTTTTTCATTTTAGTCTCTCTTGAAGGATTTTTGCGACAATACTTGTTTCATCTAAGCGGAGTTTAGATTCAACTTCCTCCACTTTTCCGTGCGGGATAAAAGAATCTTCATATTCAAAAGAAACTACCAAGACTTGTAAATAATGTCTTTGCAAAAAGCTACTAAGAATATCGGCAACTCCACCAATTTTTGCACTATCGCTGAAGATAAACCATTGTTTGTAGGTTTTAGCTAAACTAAGCAAGGAATCTTCATCTAGGGGTTTTACAAAACGCAAATCAACTACTGCATAATCTTTTACGTGTTTTTCTTTGAGTATTTTTGCGCAATTTAAGGCTTTTCCTACTCCATTTCCATAACCTATTAATAAAGCATCGCTAGAGCCTGTTTGCAAGATTTCTAATTTTCCTAACTTAAAGGGTGTTGGAGGAATAATTCCAGATTCTAATTTAAATCCCTTTCTAGGATAGCGGAATGCGCAAGGTCCTAAATCAAAATCTTTAGCAAAGTAAAGTGCTTCTTTCAAGGTCGCATTATCTCTTGGAGCAAAAATTGTAAAATTAGGGATGAGGTTAAGATAGGAGATATCAAAAGAACCCTGATGGGTTTCTCCATCTTCTCCAACAATACCTGCTCTATCTATCGCAAATTTTACCGGTGTTTTCATAATGGCTACATCGTGGATGAGCTGGTCAAAGGCGCGTTGTAAAAAGGTGGAATAAATGGCTACAAAGGGTTTAAACCCTTCTTTGGCTAAGGTACTTGCTTGTGTGGTTGCGTGAGCTTCCGCAATGGCTACATCCCAAAACCGCTCTGGAAAATTTTTTATTAACAAATCAAGCCCTGTTCCACTTGGCATTGCAGCGGTAATTCCTACGATTTTTGAATCTTCTTTGGCAAGTTCTAAGAGTGTGTTAGCAAAAACTTGTGTCGGGCTTAGGCTTTGTGAATTACTTAATGCAAGTCCATTTTGTAGATTAAAAGGACTAACGCCGTGCCATTGCTCTAAACAGCCCTCAGCTATCGAATAGCCCTTTCCTTTGAGTGTTTGTGCGTGAATAACGATAGGCTTTTGCATATCTTTAGCAATTTTTAAGGTGTTGATAATTTCTTTTAAATTATGCCCATCAATGGGTCCGATATATTCTAATCCTAATTCTTCAAATAACATTCCGGGTGTTATGAGTTTTAGAGATTCTTCAAAACGTTTGGCAAGGTAACTAGCATTTGGCATTTTGTTGATAATGCCACCTATCTTGTTTTTGATATTTTGGACAAATTTTCCAGCAATAATTTGAGAGAGGTATTTGCTAATAGCACCAATGGGTTGAGCAATACTCATTTCATTATCATTAAGGATAATAACAAGGGGGTATTTTCTATCCCCTAATTCATTAAGTGCTTCATAGGCTAATCCAGCACTCATCGCACCATCCCCAATAAGCACTACCGGGATTTTTGAATCTTTGTTTAAAGCAATGGCTTTTGCCACTCCAACTCCTAAAGAAAGAGAGGTGGAGCTATGTCCTGCGATGAAATAGTCGTATGGACTCTCTTGAGGTTTGGTAAAACCGCTAATCCCATCTGTTTGTCGTAAGCTATCAAAGCTATCCCAACGATCTGTTAGGAGCTTATGGGCGTAGGCTTGATGGCTAACATCAAAGATAAAAGGATCTTTTGAGCTATCAAATACGCAATGCATTCCAATAATTAACTCTACGGCTCCTAAGGTGGGGCTTAAATGCCCACCATTTTTGGAGACTACTTCTAAGATTCTTTTACGAATTTGTGTTGCTAGATCATTAAGGGTGGCATAATCCTCATCTTGGTATTTATTTTTTTGTAAAACCTCTAAGAATCTTTTCTCTAGCATTATCATTACTCTTTGTTATTAAGGATTGATTTTTTTAGTGTTGCAAAACGTAAGTGAATATCCCCATCAATATTTCCCTCTTTGCTTAGAATTACTACTCCACCTTTTGCAATGGCTTGGTCGGCTTGTAGCTGAATATTGGTTAGGTCTTTAAGGGATTCTTTTAAATCCTCTAAATCTCCGGGAAAGACTTTTAAAATAACTTCTGTATTTTTAGCGACATTTTCAAGGAGTGCTCTTGCTAAAGATGCAGCAATTTTTGAGCTATTTTTAGTTACTTCTGTTGTGATAACTTCTTTGGCAATATCTAAGGCAATAGCACTTAATTCTTTTTCTAAGTTTAAAATATGATTTTTAGATTGTGCGATATTTTCGTCAATGCGTTGAATGCTTAGACTATAAAGTTCTTTTTGGCTATTAATTTGGGTTTCTAACTCTGCTTTGGCTGCCTCATATCCTTCTTTATAGCCTAATTCTTTGGATTCTAATTTTGCGGTATTAACCCTTTGGTCAAATTCCTTTTCTTGCTTGTCAAATTGTTCTTGAAGTTTTTGGAGGGATTGCGCTAAAACATCACTTTTTTGTAAGATTTTATCCACAACTTCCGTTTCAAAAAGCTTCAAAGAGGGAATATTGGCATTCACATCTGTGGATTGGTTATTGGTTTGATCTATGGGTGGCAAAGTTTGTTCTTGTGGCGCATCATTGGTATTTTGCTCTTCTTTAGTTGTAGGAGCTTTTTTTATTTCCATATTCCTAAAACTATATTTTTTAATATCGTGCCTTGATTTATGCTCTTCTGTGATGATATTTTCGTGTTCATTAAGATTATTCAATGGTATCCTCTTGTTCTCCGATTTGAATTACGCCTTGTTCTGAAAGTGCTTGAACACTCTCTACAATGCGTCTTTGTGCAGCTTCTACATCTTTAACTTTAACAGCACCTAAGTATTGCATTTCTTCTAAGAATTGCTCTCCTGCTCTTTGGGACATATTCCCCATAAACTTTTGTTTTAATTCTTCTGGAGATGCTTTAAGGGCTAAAATTAAATCTTTTTTATCAGCAACTTTTAAAATTTCTCTAATAGCGTTGCCATCTAGCTTTTCAATGTCTTCAAAAGTAAACATCATTTCTTTAATAGCTGCCGCTAATTGATCATCAATTTGTTCGATATAAGCAATGGTGGATTTAGCGGATTTTTGTCCTAAGCGGTTAAACACTTCAGCTACTGCTCGAGTTCCGCCTACCTCGACTTTATAGCTTGTAAGTGATTCTAGTTTGTTTTCTAGCACTGTGGATACTCTTTTAACCACATTGGGCGAAATATCTCCTAAATTTGCCATACGAATAGCGATTTCTGCTCTTAAATCATCAGAGAAAAAATTTAATGTTTCAGCAGCATTGCTTGGATCCATATGAGCAAGAATGAGGGCGATAGTTTGAGGGTGTTCGTGAATAATAAAGTCAGATAATTGTTGAGGGCGCACTCTTGAGAGATAGGAGAAATTTTGTGAGGATTGCATAGACTTTGCAAGTTTATCTAAAACCTTCTTAGCGGCATCTGGTCCTAATGTCCGATATAACAACTCTTTAGCGTATTCAAAACCACCTGTGGAAATGTATTGATTGGATTGAAAGATTGCATAAAACTCTTCTAAAATTGCTCCAGCAATAGCTTTATCAATACCAGCATTTTGGGCAATGTATTTAGAAACTTCTGTAATGGAATCTAAATCTAAATGGGAGAAAATTTCACCTGTAATTTCATCGCCTAATTGCACGAGTAAGATAGCAATTTTCTCTGACATAGAAAGTTCATCATATTGTGCTTGCTGTCTAGGGCTAAGTGTGATAGAAGACATTAGGATTTTCCTCCTTTTTGTGAAGTTACTGGACCATCAAGCCCTAATTCATCATGCACTAAAGTTTGAAAAAGATTAGCTAATTCTGTTGGCTTCTCTATGGCAAGTTCTTTAATTTTTTCTAAAAGCACATTATATTTAATTTGATCTTCATTAGAGCCTCCAAATCCAAGCTGATCTTCGATACGTTTTCGCATTTCATTTTGTTTGTCATCGCTAAGCTCTTCATCTTCATCAACTTTAAGTAAAGAGTCAAGCTCTTCTTCTTCATCAACTCTAGCTTCAAGCATTCTCTCGCTAAAGGGCACAATAATCTTTTTGTAAAACAAGAAAAGAATAATACCAACAATTACATATTTAAGTAGTGGCATAAAGGGTTCTAAGAGTGATTGGGCAGTGTGTAAGAAACGTTCTAGTGGGGTTCTAGCTTTAAATCCAGAGACTTGCCCATTGAGCTGAAAATTACTTACAGAAACTTCATCGCCTCTTTGTTGGTTGTATCCGATAGCTTGACGCACTAGATTAGAGATTTGTTCCATTTCTTGTTCATTTAAAGCAATATATTGTAGCTTTTCTACACCTTGTTCATCAAGTTCTTTTTGGTATTTGCCATCCACAACAACTGCGGCTGAAAGTCGTCTAATAGTTGCAAATTCGCCTTTAATGTTAGAGATTGTTTTACTTACTTCATAATTCGTAGTGGTTTGGGATTTTTCATATTTTTCTTTAGAATTTTCATCTTCTAGTCCTTGCACAGGTCCGATATTGCTTACAACTCCCGGCACTCCTCCAATTTCTTTGGGGGTAAAGCCTTCTCTTTTTTCTTCAAGATTTTGCTCACTTCTTATAACATTAGATGGGTCATAATATTCTTGAGTGCTTTCTTTTTGGGCAAAGTCAAATTCTGCAGTTACTTTGGCAACTACTCCTTCAACTCCACCTGTAATAGGGGCTAAGATGTTGATGATTTTTTCTTCTAATGTTTGTTCAAAGTTTGTTTTGTATCGTAGCTGTGCTGCTGCAAGCTCTCTAGCTCCACCTAATTCATCTAGCTCACTAAGGGGTTCTCCTTTTTCATTCACTACTTCTACATTCTCAACAGGTAGATTAGGCACAGCAGAAGAAACAATGTTTTTAATTCCAGAGATTTGTTTAGGTGTTAGGGTTTGTGCGGGTTTGAATGCTAATACAACAGAAGCCGTAGAGGGCGTTTGCTGACTAACAAAAACCGTTTTTTCTGGTTGTGCTAAATGCACAGTTGCTTTTTGGATAGGAGAGAGACTTTCAATAGTCCTTGCTAATTCCCCTTCAATAGCGCGTAAGTATTTAATTCTTTGGTCAAAATCTGTCGCTCCAAAGTCCTTTGTGTCAAAAATTTCAAAGCCTACTTTGCTACTTTTTGGAATCCCATTACTAGCAAGTTTCATTCTTTGTTCATAAACAAATTGTTGGGGGATTAAAATCGTATTATCTTTAGGAATCTTATAGCTGATATTATCTTGTTGAAGCTGTTGAATGATTAAGGCACCATCTTCTGAACTTACCCCTTCAAATAAAACAGCATAACCGGGATATAAAATCCCTGCTTTATTGTTCATAGAATTCCAAATAATTAAAGCAGAAATAAAACCAACAATAGCAACAATAGTTCCTAAAATAACAATTTTTTGCTTCTGGTTAAGCTTTTTATAGAGGCTTCTAATTTGGTCGAATAATGCTTTTAAATCCAATCTTTAATTTCCTATTTTTGGTTTAAAAAATGATGAAATAGTGTGAAGAATTTTTTGTTTTGTTCTTTTGTCCCTATGGTGATTCTAATAGCATTTAATCCATAAGAAGATAAATTTCTAATAATTACTCCCCTTTGTAGCAAGAAATTAGCAATTTGTGTTGAATCAATTTCTTTAAGAAAATAAGTAATGAAATTGGTATAAGATGGGATATAATCTAAACCTTGCTCTTTGGCAAAGGATTCAAAATAAGGCATTTGCTCTAAATTGTTTTGGAGGCTTTTTTGGATATGTTCTTGGTCTTTTAAGGCTTCTAGTGCTGCTAACAACGAGAGTGTAGTTACATTAAAGGGAGGGCGAAGTTTAGAGAGTGCTTTTATAATGGATTCTTTAGCAATTCCATATCCTATACGCATACCTCCAAGCCCATAGGCTTTAGAAAAAGTGCCTAAATAGATAGTGTTAGGAAAAGAATTTATAAGCTCTTGTGGGTCAATACTCTTTGCGCTATCTTTGGCTTTAGCATATTCTTGATAAGCTCCATCAATAATAACAAGCGTATCTTCATTGATTTGCTTTAAAAACTCATAAATCTCTGATTTATCTAAACAATCTCCCAAAGGATTATTTGGGACACAAAGGAAGATAATGGAGGGATTGTGGGTATTATAGCATTCTAAAAACTCTGTTAAATTATGGATTTCTCCTTGTGTTTTAATAACTCTAGCCCCGATGGCTTTTGAGTAAATTTCATACATCGCAAAGGTTGTTTTAGCCATTAAGATTTTGCTATTTTTATTGGCTTTTGCGTGAATGCAAAATTCAATGATTTGATCACTTCCTGCACCAATAATGATTTCATTGGTATGAACCTTGAAATATTGACTTAAACTTTCTTTGAGTGCAAACATTGAATCATCAGGGTAAAGATAAATATTACTGACATTTTTAACGATACTTTGGAGGACTTTAGGGCTAGCACCTAAAGGATTTTCATTAGAGGCAAGTTTAATGATTTCATTTTCTTTGATTCCAAACTCTCTAACAACAAGCTCAATAGGTTTTCCTGCTTCATAGGTAGAAATAGAATCTAATGCAGTATTAAAAGTCATTACAGATACCCTAGAAAGTAAATTATTTCGCTATTGTAGCAAAAATTTAGAAAATTATAGAATTATTTCTATCAATCAATCATTAATGGGTTGTTTAGGGAGGCTCTAAGAAATAGGAGTATTAACTTAAATTAAGGTTTAGATTCTAATGAATGAGAAGTTATTCTTTTGTTAATATTTAGTGCCGATATTGCGTTATAATGGTAGGAAAATTTAAACAACACAATGAAATAGAGAATAGAGAGGAATATTTGCAGATTTACCAGCCAAAAAATGGCTATTGCTACAATAGTGATACCTTGTTTTTATATGATTTTATGCTTCCATTTATAAAGGCTAAACAAGAGGTTTTAGAAGTTGGTGCTGGAAGTGGAATACTTAGCTTATTATGTGCAAGAGATAGGGATGTGAAGTTGCATATTATTGAAAAGAATGCGGTAATGATGGAATTTTGCAAAAACAACCTAAGGGTTAATAAAGTCTGTGCAAATGTAATTTTTGGAGATTTTTTAACGCACGATTTTTTGGATTTGCGATTTGATAGAATTATAAGCAACCCTCCCTTTTATCATAGTGGAGTTATTAAAAGCTCTAAGCAAACTATCTATGAGGCAAGGTATGAGGAGAATTTACCTTTTGAATTAATGGTAAAAAAAGTGCATTTTCTTTTAAAGCCTAAAGGAGAGTTTATATTTTGTTATGATTGTAAATCAAGCTATAAATTATTTTATGCCTTAATGCAGTATAATATCCGACCTCTTACAATCCGTTTTGTTTATCCTAAAATTAATAGAGAAGCTACTTTAATATTATGTCGCGCAAAGAAGGATTCTAAAAGTGAAATGCAGGTTTTGCCTCCACTTTTTACGCACGATGAACAAGGATTTACAAAAGAGGTTCAAGAAATTTATATAAAAGCTGATACTTGGAGTATTAAATGCTAGAAGTTAGCGGATTTAACTTTACTTTTGATGAGACAAAATGTCTTGAATGCGGAGGAAAGTGTTGTATAGGGGAGAGCGGATATATTTTTGTAACACTTAATGAGATAAGGCAAATTGCAGAATTTATGCAGATGGATTTTGAATCTTTTTGTTTGAAATTTATTAAAAAAGTGGGTTATAAGTATTCCCTGATTGAGAAAAAAATGCAAAATGGTATAGGATATGCTTGTATATTTTTTGATGAAGAGACTAAGCAATGTAAGATTTATCAAAAACGTCCCAATCAATGTATAAAGTTTCCCTTTTGGGAAGATTATAGGGAAGATTTTAATGTTCTATTAAAGGAATGTATTGGTGTGGTTAAAAAATAAAATCGTAAGCATCGGGTTATTAAGTATTGTTTTATTGTTTGCTGGTTGTTCTATGAATGTGCCAAGTGTAAGTAGCTTTTCATTGGATGGGTTTGAAGAGATAGACAATCCAGAAGATATTTTGATTGTTGAGGGCTATGAAGCTCTTGATAATCAAGATTTAAAAGATGCTGAAGAATCTTTTTTACAAGCTTACCAATTAAGTGGAAATAAAAGCTATTTAAAAGAAGTCATTGGGATTTTGCTCTTAGAGCAAGAAGATGCTTTGGCTAAAGAGCAGGCTTTACAATATCTACAAAAATACCCAAAAGATGAGGATATAAGGCAAACTTTAGTCGGTATTTTGAGTAAGGAGGGGGATTTAAAGGGTGCACAAAAAGAAGCGACAACCTTATTAAAAAACCATAGAAGTGCGCAAAATTTAGAGATTATCTCCTCGGTGTATTTGTTACAAAAGCAGTATCAAAAGTCTATAAAGTATTTGCAAGAAGCCTATGCCTTGGATAAAGATGAGGTAATCTTAGATAAAATAGCTTCTATTTATTTCGTGTTTTTAAAAAATAAGCAAAAAGCCATAGAGATTTATGAAAGGCATATTAAAAACTATGGAATCTCTCCTTTAATAGGTGAAAGGCTTGCAATGATTTATTTGCAAGATAAGGCTTATAAAAAAGCAGCAATCGTGTATGAGAAACTATTTAAGACAACAGGAGAGCAAAATTACGCGAAGAATGTTTTAGAGATATATTTTCAATTTAATGATCTAACGCAGGCACAAAAGTTTTTAGAGAGAAATCCTTCGATTCATTTGGTTGATGAACTCCTCTTAGAAATCTATCGGCATAATAAGGACTATAAAAAGAGTATTGAAGTGCTAGAGAGGATTTACCAACAAACGCATAATGTTAATTTTTTAGCTATTAAGGCTATGATGATTTATGAAAGTGCTAAAAATCGTAATGATCAAAAAATGCTAGATGCTGTTGTCAAAGAATTAAAAATCGTTACCCAAAATGTTGATGATGCCTTGTATTGGAATTATTTGGGATATTTAATGATAGACCATAATCTAAACATTAAAGAGGGAATGGAGTATGTTACAAAGGCTCTCCAAAAAGAACCACAAAATGTCTATTATCTTGATTCTCTAGCTTGGGGTTATTATCAATTAAAAGATTGCGAGAATGCTAAAATGACTATGGAAAAAATCCCTTTAGAAGAAATACAAAAAGAAGAAGAAATCAAAGATCATTTTGAAGTTATTCGACAATGTAAAATAAAGGAATGATATGGTGGTTTTTATAACAGGGGCATCAGCTGGATTTGGAAGAGCGATTGCAAAAAGATTTGCCCAAGATGGACATAAAATTATTGCCCTAGCAAGACGCAAAGAAAGATTGGAATCTCTGCAAGAAGAAATACAAGAATGCTTTATAATCCCTTGTGATGTTTGCGATAGGAAAGGTTTGGAACATCATCTTGCTTTTTTGCCCCAAGATTATCAAAATATTGATGTATTAGTCAATAATGCAGGACTTGCTTTGGGGCTAGAGGGTGCAGATAAATGTGATTTTGCGGATTGGGTGCAAATGATTGAGGTGAATATTAAGGCTTTGACTTCTGTTACGCATTTGGTTTTGCCGCAAATGGTAGAGAGGAGAAGTGGGCATATTGTTACTTTGGGTTCTATTGCGGGGAAATATCCCTATCCGGGTGGTAATGTATATGGTGCTAGTAAAGCCTTTGTGAGACAATTTGCGCTTAATCTTCGGGCTGATTTAGCTGGGACTTGTGTAAGGGTAACTGATATACAACCGGGGCTTTCAAGTGATAGTGAATTTTCTTTAGTGCGCTTTAAAGGAGATGTTCAAAAAGTAGAATCACTTTATAAAAATTCTAATGCCTTAAAACCAGAAGACATTGCGGAAGCTGTTTATTGGGTTACTACTTTGCCTAAGCATATAAATATCAATACTTTAGAGTTAATGCCAACAAGCCAAAGTTTTGCTCCGCTAAATGTATGGCGTGAGGATTAGCCACAATAGTTTTGCTGAAAAACTTTTTTAGAAGGCCACTCTAGTGCTGTAAGGGAAGCTGTTGTATAACGTTGGTGATAGACACAGCCTGTATCAATGGCAGCAAAATTATGAGTAATCATCGGTGTGATTTGCACATCGTGTCCAAAAACATTAAAAACCCCATATTTTTTGTTGCTTTCTTTTTCTAAATCGTGCATTTTCATACGACTCCAAGTTATCATATCTGCCTTTTTCTCTCTATCTTTGTAATAGGGTAATCCAAATCCGTGTGTGATAAAGAGTTTTTGTCCTTTTTCATCGAGAATGGGTATTTCAAGGAATCTAGGAAGCTCTAAAATCCATTCTAAATGTTCGTGAATTTTTTTAAATCCTCCATTTCTTTGATAGCTCTCCATAGTCTCATAGCCACCATTATTAATCCAATTTTTCTCATATCCCTTTGAGGGGATGGCGTGATAATACTCTAGCATTAATTCTTCGTGATTCCCTAGTATTGCTTGGAAATTATGTTGAATGACTAAATCAATAACTTCACAAGATTTATCGCCTCTATCAATTAAATCCCCTGTAAAAATAATCTGTGATTCCCATTTTTGGGGTAATTGTTCAATAAGAGCTATAAGGGTATCAAAGCATCCATGAACATCACCGATTAAATATAAGGGTTTTTCCATAATTACAATCCCAAAGTGTTAAGAAGAAAATAAAGTATTCCTCCAATAATAGCAGAAACAGGAACGGTAATAAGCCAAGCAGAGATGATTTTGTTAATCGCTGAACGTTTTACTAATTCTTCTTCATAAGCTTTTTTAAGCTGTTTTAATTCTTTTTTCTTAAGTTCTGGCAGTTGTGTATTTTGTTTTGCTCTCTTTTTGTCAATACTTTTTAGGATAGAGGCTTTTCTCTTAACAGAGGATTGTTTGAATTTTTCTAAAAACTCTTTGATTTTCTCTATATCTTTCTCTTTATAAGAAGCTAAGATTTTTAATTCCATCTTTTTATAACGTTTCTTAAGATATTCTCTTAAAAATCCTACTCCAAAAATCGCTCCAATGGCAATATGTGTGGAGCTAACAGGCATTCCAATCTCTGATGCAATAAGCACGGTTAAAGCAGCACTCATTGCGATACAAAAGGCACGCATTTGATCTAAATCTGTTATTTCATTGCCGACAGCTCTTATGAGTTTGGGTCCAAAAAGTGCTAAACCAATGGAGATTCCAAGCCCTCCTAAGAGCATAATCCAAAAAGGAGTTTTTATGCTACCTTGTATTTCTAAGTTTGTCCTTAATGTATCATTAATAGCCGCTAAAGGTCCAATAGCATTTGCCACATCATTAGCCCCGTGTGCAAAGCTTAAAAGTGCCGCAGCAAAGATTAGAGGAATAGTGAAGAGCTTGCTAATCTCTTCTTTTTTGTTTTCCATTTTTTCTAAAGTGTTGCGTATTATTGGGCTAACGACAAAAAAGGTAATAATGGCTAAACTAAGGCTTATAATGAGAGTAGTCAATGAATCAAGAGTGATAGCTTTTTTAAGACCTTTGTTGATAAGATAAAGGCTGAAAGCCCAAGCCATAAAGGCGATTAAATAAGGAACAACTTTTTGAGCTGCTATTTTTTTATTTTGTTTATAGGTAATTGTGCTTTTAATAAAAAATAACAAAATAGCCGCAATAATTCCCCCTGCAATTGGAGAGACTACCCAACTTAGAATAATTTTGCTTAATTCCCCCCAATTTACGACACTAAAACCACTAGCAGCAATTCCAGCACCTAAGACCCCACCTACAATAGAATGTGTGGTAGAAACTGGGGCGCCAATCATTGTCGCAAAATGTAGCCACAAAGCACCAGAGATGAGTGCGGCTAACATTAGAGTAATGAAAACTTTTGTATCCCCGATATTTTCAAGTGAGATAATATTTGTCCTTATGGTATTTACAACTTCTCCACCAGCAATTAATGCTCCAGAGATTTCACAAATTCCGGCAATCATAATAGCACCTGCCATTGTGAGGGATTTTGAGCCTACGGCAGGTCCTACATTATTTGCCACATCATTAGCCCCGATATTTAAAGCCATATATCCTCCAACAATAGCTGTAAAACCTAGAAGCAAAGGATTAGAAATATTATCACTATAATAGAGTACCATTGTGATGATAAAAAGAATAAAGAGTGTGAGAATACCAAAGTTTCGAATATCTATACGATTTATTCTGAAGGCTTTGTTGAGTTTTGAAATATCTTTCATTTCCATTGTTGCATACTTTAAGTGATTAAATAGTTTCGAGATTGTATCTATAAAATCTTTAAAATTTAGATAAATAGTTTTTATTATTTATGCTTGTTTTGTTAAGGATTTATTAAAATGTGGAATATGCTTTGCTTTAAGATATTTTTGAAATTAGGGCTTGTTTTAAGTACTTAAATTAAGGATATGTTATGCAATTTCAAAAGGCAATAATGCAAGGTTTGTTATTCTTTGGGGTAGGTTATATGGTTATTTTGAGTGGTTGTGCAACAACAGAACCGCAAATTTCCTTTAAACCTCCTGTGTATGTTGAAGAGCTACCTCCACGCGAAGAAGAAGATAATTTTGGGAATCCCGGAAGTATCTTTGGGAATGGAGAGAATGCTTTATTTTCTGATAGAAGAGCTATGCAACTTAATGATTTAGTAACAGTAATTATTAATCAAACAGCTCAAGCAAGCTCAACAGCTAATAAAAACCTTAATGAAACCTCTAGCGCAACATTAAACGGACCTAGTTTAAGCTATGCTGGTTCAAGTTCTAGCATAGGAAACCTTGTTAATAGCATTAACAATGCCACAGGCTTTGGGATAAATTTTGGAAATAATACTTCAACTTTTGCAGGAACAGGCACTCAAAATAGACAAGAAACCTTTACCACTACTATTGCTGCAAGGATTATTAAGGTTATGCAAAATGGGAATTATTTTATTGAAGGAAGCAGAGAAGTGCTAATTAATGGGGAAAAACAGATAATTCGTTTAAGTGGAGTTGTGCGTCCTACGGACATTGCTAGAAACAATACTATTCAATCACAATTTATCGCTGATGCAAAAATTATGTATGATACGCAAGGAGAACTTAAAAAGAGCACCCAAAAAGGTTGGGGAAGCCAACTTATAGAATCTCTATGGCTTTTTTAGGGTAATTTATGGGAATCTAAGATACAATACACGACTTTTTTGAAAAGGATTTGTGTGCAGTTACGAAATTTTGTTGGGACTAGAGGAGGTGATTATTCTGTTAGTTTTAAAGATTCTGTATTAAATCCCAATGCTCCTTATGGAGGGCTTTGGACTTTAGAGGATTTACCAAAGTTTTCAGACAATGAGATGCAATCTTTTGTAGGGATGAGTTATGAGGATTTAGCGAAAAAAATCTTTGAAAGTTTAGGTTTAGATATAGATAAAAATCTTTTGCACAATGCCTTAGCACTTTATAAAAAGTTTGATGATAAAAATACACCCGCCCCGCTTTATAAAATCAATAAGAATTTAAGTATCCAAAAACTTTATTGCGGTCCAACAAGGGCTTTTAAAGATATGGCATTACAACCCTTTGGGGAAATATTTAGTGCTTTTTTGAAAGATTCTTCTAAGGAGTATCTTATTCTAGTCGCCACAAGTGGAGATACGGGACCCGCAACTTTAGAGAGTTTTGCTAATAAGGACAAAATCAAAGTAGTTTGTCTTTATCCAGAGGGTGGCACAAGCGAGATTCAACGACTTCAAATGACAACCATAGCGGCAAAAAACATCAAAGTAATAGAAATAAAAGGGGACTTTGATGATGCGCAAAATCTCCTTAAAGAACTTTTAAAGGATGGGCAGTTTCTTCAAAGATTAACTCAAAATAACTTAGCCTTAAGTGCTGCAAACTCTGTTAATTTTGGACGTATTGCCTTCCAGATTCTTTATCATATTTATGCTAGCTTACAAAGCTTTGCTTTGCATAAAAAGAAAACTCATATTATTATTCCAAGTGGAAATTTTGGCAATGCCTTAGGGGCTTTTTATGCTAAAAATATGGGATTCCCAATAGAGAAAATTTGGATTGCTTCTAATGCTAATAATATTCTAACAGATTTTATAAAGAGCGGAGTTTATGATATTTCACACCGAATTTTGCAAAAAACTTATTCCCCTGCTATGGATATTTTAACAAGCTCTAATATAGAACGCGTTCTTTTCTTTCTCTTTGGGAAAGATAGAACCAAAGAGCTTATGGAAGATTTACAAAAGCATAAAAAATATGCCTTAAATCAAGAAGAATTAGAGATATTACAGACTTATTTTGAAGCAACTTATTGCGAAGATTCTTATTGCTTGGAAAAAATTAGGGAATATGTTAATGCGGGTTTTATTATAGATCCCCATACAGCCTGTGGAATAAAAGCTTATGAAGCCATCATAAAAAGCGATAATGAAGCTATTTGCATACTCTGTTCTACTGCAGAATGGACAAAATTTGCTAAGACTTTATCTAAGGCTTTAGGAATAGAGAGTTTAGGGGGTAAACAATCTTTAGAGGTAATTGCGAGTAAATATTCCCTTGCAATATCTCCTAATATTTTAGGGCTTTTTGATAAAAAAGAAGTGCATACACAAGGTATGCCTAAAGAGAATGTTAGAGAGAGTATTTTAGAGTGGTTGGAAGGGAATGGAGAATGATCTATTTTTCAGATATTTTATTGAAGCTGCAACAATTTTGGAAAGAACAGGGTTGCTTAATCTTGCAACCCTATGATATTCCAGCAGGAGCAGGGACTTTTCACCCTGCAACTTTATTGCGAAGTTTAGATTCTAAGCCTTGGAATGTGGCTTATGTTGCACCCTCTAGGAGACCAACGGATGGAAGATATGGAGAGAATCCTAATCGCTTGGGAAGTTATTATCAATTTCAAGTATTAATGAAGCCTAATCCTTCAAACATTCAAGAGCTTTATTTAAGGAGCTTAGAGTATTTGGGATTAGATTTAAAAAACCATGATGTTCGTTTTGTAGAAGATAATTGGGAATCTCCAACTTTAGGAGCGTGGGGATTAGGTTGGGAGATTTGGCTTGATGGAATGGAAATTACGCAATTTACTTATTTTCAGCAAGTAGGAGGGATACCTTGCGAACCCGTAGCAGTAGAGATTACCTATGGAAGTGAGCGACTTGCTATGTATCTGCAAGGTGTTAAAAATGTTTTTGAGATAGCTTGGAATGAATCTTATACTTATGCAGATGTGCATTTACAAGCAGAATATGAGTTTTCAAAATACCATTTTGAAGTAGCAGATACCACAATGCTTTTTGAGTTTTTTACTAAAATGCAAGAAGAGGGCAAAAGGGCTTTAGAGGCTAAATTACCTTTACCTGCTTATGATTGTGCGATGTTTGCTAGTCATTTATTTAATATTCTTGATGCTAGAAAGGCTATTTCTGTTACAGAGCGTCAAAATTATATTTTAAAGATTAGAGATTTAGCTAAAGCTTGTGCGATGCTTTATAAAGAGCAAGAACAAGAAAGAGTAGAACATTTAGAAAATGCAAAAAAAAGTCAAATTTAAAACCCAAGAACTTCTTGAGTTTTTGGAGAGTATTACCCCTTTTAGTTATCAGGAGAGTTGGGATAATTCTGGTTTAATTGTTGGAGGTGTTCAACAAGGGTTTAACAAGATTTATTTATCCTTAGAAGCTGATAGAGAAGTTTTAGAATCTTTAGAAGAAGATTCTTTGCTCATTACGCATCATCCTTTGATTTTTTCTCCTTTAAAACAATTTACCGATGATACTTATCCTACTTCTTTAATCAAATTAGCCCTCAAGAAAAATATACAGCTTCTTGCTATGCATACAAACTTTGATAAGACGCATTTTGGGAAATATATTGTTGAGAATATATTGGGGATTAAAGAATATTTTCAAGAGGGATTTATTATGTCTTTTGAATGGGAAGGCGATTTTTGGGCATTATGCCAAAGTATTAAAGATAAAATGCAAATTAAGCATTTAAAGGTTACGCAATCTTGTAATAAAAATTGCCAAAAAATTGCTTTAGTAACAGGAAGTGGGGCTAGTTTTATCCATTCTTTAAAGGGGATAGATTGTTTTATTACAGGGGATATTAAATATCACGATGCAATGATAGCCTTAGAGAGAGGGATACATTTAATAGATTGCGGACATTATGAATTAGAGTCCTATTTTGGTGAGATTTTATTCCCAATTTTGACAAAAAAGGGCTATGAAGCTATAATAACCAATTCAAAAAATCCCTTTAATTTTGTCTAAATTTAATTTTGGAGTTGCTATGAATAAACATTTAAGTCAATTGATAAAGATTGCTAATCTTGATAAAGAAATTGATTCTTTTGAGCCAAGAATCCAAGAAGCTAAGAAAGAGTTAGATATTCTTTTGGGGCAGGAAGAGCAAATTAATAGCGAAATTGAAGCTTTACAAGCTGCTGCTAAAGATATTTCCCTCTCCATTGGAAAAAATGAAAATCATTTACATGAACTTTCTTCTAAGCTTGAAGAGATTGCAAAAAAACTTAAGCTTATTAAAACAGAAAAAGAACATAAAGCGTTAAATTTAGAAGAAGAATTAGCCAAAGAGCAAATAACTTTTGCCAATGAGGAGATTGCTCGATTAAATACACTTTTAGAGAGCAAAAAAGATGCCATTAATGTTTTAAAAGAAAAGATTGAAAGCAATAAGGCAGAGCAACAAGCTATTGAATCTAAGGTGCAAGGAGAGGTAGAGAAGGTAAAAGCAGAGCAAAAGGAGGTTTTTTCCCAGAAAGAAAAACTTGTTATCAAAATGGATCAAAAAATTATTTCTTTTTATGAAAAGATTAGAAGATGGGCAAAAAATACGAGTGTTGTTCCTATTTCCAGACAAGCTTGTGGGGGTTGTTTTATGCGTATTAATGACAAAGTTTATTCCGATGTTATTCGCTCCGATGATATTATTACTTGTCCCCATTGTGGGAGAATTCTTTATAACCAAGAAGAAAATGCTTAGTGTTTAATGTATCTTTTTATTTTCTGTTACTATATTTTAGTGTCTTTAGCACATTTTTGTGCTTTACCTATTCTTTTTTTATTATCTTTTAAACCCAAGTATAAACATTCCCTTAAGAGACGTTTTTTTATTCCAGAGTTTTTGAAAGAAACTGCAGATATTTATTGGATTCACGCTTGTTCTTTTGGAGAGATAAAGGCATTGCAACCTCTTGTAGAATCTTTAGAGAAAACTCTAAAAGATAATGAAAAGATTTTATTAACCACTACAACACAAACAGGATTTGCCTTAGCAAAAGAGAGCTATTCTAAGTGCATTGTGCATTATTTGCCTTTTGAGAGTTTTATCCCTTTTTGGATGTGGAATCTTTCTCTTAAAATGCTTGTGCTTTTTGAAGCAGAATTTTGGTTTATGCCTGTTTTTTGCGCTAAAAAAAAGGGTGCAAAAACTTTTTTAATTAATGCAAGAATTTCTTCTTTTAAAAAATACCAAAAAGGAATTTTTTTTTATAAGCGATTTTTTTATTATATTGATAAAGTTTTTTGTCAAAAAAAAGAAGATAAGAGAAATTTTGAAGCATTGGGTGCTAAAGATGTTGAGGTATATGGTAATTTAAAGCTTTATATTAAGCCACAAGTTACTCAACAATATTCAGCCCCAAATCAAAAAATATGGGTTATTGCAAGTACGCATCAAAAAGATTCTGTATTAGAGGAAGTTTTGATTTTAGAGGCTCTTTTAAAGGTATTGCCTAAAAACCTTAAAAGTTGCCCTAGAATCCTTTTTGTGCCTCGACATTTAGAGAGGATTAAGGGCATTCAACAAGCATTAGATGCTATTTTAAAATCTCATAATCTTCCCAATTTGGTTTTAGCTTCAGAAGTAGGAATAGAAAAGTCTTTGCATTCTCCCTTTGTTTTAATAGATAAAATGGGTGTTTTAAATAATCTTTATGCTTTAGCAGAATTAGTTATTTTAGGGGGAAGTTTTTTAAAAGGCATTGGAGGGCATAATCCTGTAGAACCAGCTTTTTTTAAAATAAAACTTATTAGCGGTCCTTATATTTTTCACCAAAGAGCCTTATTTAATTGTATCCAAAATTATGTTTTATGCGATATTTCACAATTAGGAGATGTGCTTTTACAAGTAGATTGTTTATATCCTTCTTGTATTGTTAAGAAAATAAAAATCGCTAAAATCATTCAAGCATTGCGAGGTGTTAATGAAAACTCATAAGAAGATTAGGCAAACTTCGTCTAAAATTGTAGCCAACGCTCAAAAAGCCTATAAGCTGTTAGCGTTACAAGAGGGTATTTCTAATAATGAAGCCAAAGAGCTTATTGATAGAGGATTGGTAAGTATTCAAGGGAAGCGATTGGGGATTGCACGTTCTTTGCTTAATCCACAAGTAAAATTCCAAATTCAAAAGGTTTTACCCACTAAGATACTTTTTGAAGATGAGAATATCCTTGCGCTTTGTAAGCCTGCATTTTTGACTTCAGAAGAAATTGTAAGAAGATATTCAGGGTGGAGTTTATTGCATCGTCTTGATAGGGAGACAAGTGGAGTTTTGCTTTTGATAAAAAGAGATTCGAGTTTTTATTTTAAAGCAAAAGAAGCTTTTAAGCAACAGCAGGTTTTCAAAGAATATATTGCTATTGTAGAGGGGGTGATTGAAGAAGAATGTGAGATTGAACTTCCTTTGATTGTGCAAAAGGGCAGGTTTGCTAAAGTGATAGTTGCAAAAGGTGGATTGAGGGCTTATAGTAAAGTTACTCCTTTAGAAATTGAGAATAAGAAAACAAAAATAAGCATTAGAATAACAACGGGTAGGACACATCAAATAAGAGTGCATTTAGCCCACATTAAGCATCCTATTCTTGGGGATACTTTTTATGGAGGGAAGCCTTTTAGACGCATAATGTTACATGCGTATAAAATTGCTCTTTTGGGGTATGAATTTGAGGATTTACCCCCACAAGATTTTATTTTTAAAAGCAATCTTTAAAAATGAAGTTTTAAGGCAGTATTGGCTATACTTTCTTGTATTTCTTAAACTGGAGAATCATTAATGAAGGAAGCAAAATCAATCTGGATGGATGGAGAGATTGTTCCTTGGTCTGAAGCAAAAGTGCATATCTTAACTCATACTTTGCATTATGGCAATGGCGTGTTTGAAGGAACTAGAGCTTATAAGACTGATAAGGGAATGGCAATTTTTCGTCTCAAAGAGCATACTAAAAGACTTTTAAATTCAGCAAAAATTGTTGCAATCCAAACCCCCTTTACGCAAGAAGTGCTAGAGAAAGCCCAAATTGAACTTTTAAGGGATAATCATTTTACAAGTAATGCTTATATTAGACCTTTGATTTATCTAGGTTATGGTGTAATGGGTGTTTATCACAAACAAGCTCCTGTTAAAGTTGCTATTGCTGCTTGGGAATGGGGAGCTTATTTGGGTGATGAAGGTTTGCAAAATGGTATTGCCATTAAAACTTCTTCTTATACAAGAAATTCTGCTAGATCTCATTTTGGTAAAGCAAAAGCTGTGGGGAATTATCTTAATTCTCAAATGGCAAAGTTTGAAGCTATTGAATGTGGTTATGAGGAAGCTTTGCTTTTAGATGATTGTGGAATGGTGGCTGAAGGAAGTGGGGAATGCTTTTTTATTATAAGAGATGGGGAAATTATTACCCCTCCTCATGATTCTTCTTTGGAATCTATTACCCAAAATTCTGTTATTACTCTTGCAAGAGATTTAGGATTTAAGGTAATTGAGCGCAATATTACACGCGATGAGGTTTATATTGCCGATGAGGCATTTTTTACTGGAACTGCTGCTGAGATTACTCCCATTTCGCGATTAGATAGTCGCATTATCGGAAATGGTGGGAGAGGGAGAATAACAAAAATCCTTCAAGAATCTTTTTTTGATATTGTTTATGGACGCAATTCAAAATATAGCCATTGGCTAACTTATGTTGATTAAGAGAGGTTATTTATGCCAATTGATTTAAATGAGCATTTAAGACAGAAAAATAAAAATTATAAATCCCAGCAAGAAAATGGAGGGAATGGTAATAATGGTGGAGGCAATCGTAATTTTCAAAACTACTCCAAAATGCCATCTTTTAATATGCCAAGTGGTAAGAAAATGGCAGCAATTTATGTGCTAATTATTTTGATTGTTTTATTGTTCTTACTTAAACCTTTTGCGATTATTAATAGTGGTGAAGTAGGGGTAAAAATTACTACAGGGGAGTTTAGTCCTACCCCATTACAACCGGGTATTCATTTTTTTATCCCGGGAATTCAGAGGATTATTCCTGTTAATACTAAAGTTAGAATTGCTGAATTTATAAGTGCCGAAGCTTCTATTTTTAGAGGTAGAGATGAAGGAAGTTTGAAAAATCAAGCTATTAATGTTTTGGATTCACGGGGCTTATCTGTTTCAGTGGAATTAGCAGTCCAATATCGCTTAGATCCTCTAAGTGTGCCTCAAACAATAGCAACTTGGGGGCAGAATTGGGAAGAGAGAATCATTACCCCTGTTATCCGTGAGATAGTGCGTAATGTTGTAGGGAGTTTTCCAGCTGAAGAATTACCCACAAAACGTAATGAAATTGCTGCCCTTATTGACCAAAAATTTAGAGAAAACATTGAGGGCTTAAAGAATCGTCCCGTAGAGTTAGTCTCTATCCAATTAACAGAAATAGTCCTTCCTATTGCCATTAAAGAGCAAATTGAACGCGTGCAAGTAGCAAGACAAGAGGCAGAGAGGGCAAGATATGAAGTGGAGAGAGCAAAACAAGAGGCAGAGAAAAAGGCTGCTTTAGCTAAGGGGGTTGCAGATGCTACAATCATAGAAGCCGATGCACAAGCAAGGGCAAATAGGCTTATTAGCCAAAGCTTAAATGGCTCTCTTTTGCAATTACGACAAATTGAAGTGCAAGGTAAATTCAATGAAGCCTTGCAAGTTAATAAGGATGCAAAGATTTTCTTAACTCCCGGTGGTGCTACTCCTAATATTTGGCTGGATTCTAAAGATACACAAAGAGCAACCTCCATAGGGCAGTAGCAGTGAAAGATTTAGAAACAATTGCTTGGGATAAACTCAATGGCTTAATTCCAGCGATTATACAAGATTATGCAAGCAAAGAAGTTTTAATGTTGGCTTTTATGAACAAAGAAGCATTAGAGCTTAGTTTAAGCACAGGTTATGCGCATTTTTACTCCCGCTCTAAAGAGAGAATTTGGAAGAAAGGCGAACAAAGCGGACATATACAAAAGATTCATCAAATTTTTTTAGATTGTGATAAAGATAGTGTTTTATTAGAAGTGGAACAAGTAGGTGTGGCTTGTCATACGGGCAATAAAACTTGCTTTTTTAAGCCTTTAAAGGGTTCTTCTTCTGTTTGTGAAACCCTGAATACGCATCTTATTTATGGAGTTGTCGATAGGCTTTATCATATACTTTTAGAAAGAAAAGATGCGGATTCTAAGACTTCTTATACCGCTTCTCTTTATCAAAAGGGTGAAAATACCATCGCAAAAAAAATCCTTGAAGAAGCAGCGGAGTTTGGATTTTCTATAAAAGATAAAAACAAAGAAGACATTGTTTATGAGGCGGCAGATTTGCTTTATCATTCGTTAGTAGGACTTGCGTATTGTGATGTGAATCCAGATTTAATTAGACAAGAGCTTATAAGACGTTTTGGCTTAAGCGGAATAAAAGAGAAGCAATCAAGGAGTCAATGAGTTTATGGATATTGCTTCGCTCAAAGCCATTATTGCTTCTTTTATTGATTTTTTTGATTATTTTTCTCTACCGGATTATTTGCTATTAACCAGTGGATTTTTGGTGCTTTTGCTTTTATTATTGTTGTTTATTGCATTGCGTTCTTATCCTGTGGTAGCTTTTGTAGTATTTTTGGCTGGTTTGATTTTGTTATTTTTATCTCCGTTGATTTATCAAGTCTTAATGGAGGATATTATTAGAAAGACTGAAATTACTCTTAAATTTAATCACAAGATGCACTATGATGATACTTATTTTATAGAAGGAAGTCTTGTTAATAAAGGAATCATTAAATTTAGGGGTTGTGTTATTTCAGTGAATTTTATCCCTAAGGGTGTTAAAAAACTGCAAAGCCTAAGATATGAGGTTAAACCAATCCATAGGCATTTGCAGGTTTATAAAAATCCTTTAAATATTGATGAGCAGTTAGATTTTAAGATTCTTATCCCATCTCCTAACACGAAAGTTTTATACTATTTAAACACAAAAGGTAGTTGTTATTGATAAAAATTGCTATTAGTGTTGGAGATATTAATGGGGTGGGTTTAGAGATTTTATTAAAAAGTCATAAGAAAATTTCAAAAATTTGCAAACCTATTTATTGTGTCGATAAGAAACTCTTAGGACAAGCCGCAGAGGTTTTAAAGCTAAAAATTCCTAAGAAACTCTGCTGTATCACTCCTTGCTCTCCTATACCCCATATTCAACCTGCGTGTGTTACTAAGGAGAGTGGAGAATATTCTTATGCAAGTTTTTTAAAGGCTTTAGAATTAGTAAGGGAAAAGAAAGTGCAAGCTATTACAACCTTGCCTATTCACAAAAAAGCTTGGCAGTTAGCTAATATCCCCTATGCAGGACATACCGAAGCCCTTAGAGATATTTTCAAGCAAGAAGTGATTATGGTTTTGGGGTGTAAGAAGCTATATATGGCTCTTTTTAGTGATCATATTCCTTTAAAAGAAGTTTCAGGGAAAATAACTTTTGAATCTTTGTTGAATTTTTTATTGCAGTTGGCTCCTTTTATCCATAAGCCACCTTGTGGGGTTTTGGGGTTAAACCCTCACGCCGGAGATTTTGGTGTATTGGGGGATGAAGAGGAGGTTATTGGACAAGCTATTAAAAAAGCGAATGCTCTAATAGGCGAAGAAAGATTCATAGGTCCTTTAGTGCCAGATACCGCATTTATTGATAAGCATTGGAATTATTATGTAGCTATGTATCACGATCAAGGATTAATTCCGCTTAAAATGCTTTATTTTAAAGATAGTATTAATCTCACATTGAATTTGCCCTTTATTCGCACATCAGTTGATCACGGGACTGCTTTTGATATTGCTTATTGTAATAAGGCATATACTAAAAGCTATATCAATGCCATTAAGGAAGCAATAAAATATAGTTTTCCTAAAAAATCTTCTTTTTAATGGTTGTGGGTGGCTTAAGATTCTTATAGCATAAAAAGGAAGGGATAAGATATAAAACATTAAAATAACAGAAAGTATCCAAAATGAATACAAGTGATCATTAATGTTGCTTGAAGATTGATTGGTAATTTGTATTAAAGATATATCTATTGCTAATGCGTGGAACTAAGGGATATTTTGTTATATTTATGGTCTTGGTTGGAGAATTGGTTTTTAAGTGGAATACTATTTGAAGTGAGGTGTTATGGAGGAGTTAGAGGAGTTTTTCAAAGAAGTATATCCTTTGAAGAATCTATATATTATTGATTCTAATCTTGAAAGTAGTAGCGATAGAGTAGCCATTCTTTTAAGCTTGGATGCCAAGAATTTTGCTATTTTTTGGGAAGTTCCTGTTTTATTACAAATTTATAAACGATACTTAAAAGAAACTATAAGCTATAAATTGATTTTACAAGTGCAGTTTGGGTTGTGTTTGCAATTACAGCAAGAAAGTGTTTCTAAAGAATTTGTAGAAACTATTTTGGCGAAATTTAATATTCTAAACCAAAAAGGATTGATTGAAAATAAACATTTTTTAAAAATGCAAGGTTTTCTTCAAGCTATCTTAGACAATAAAAGCAATGCTAAAGAGCCTAAAGTAAAATCTTCTATGGAGTTTCAAAATTTCTTTGATGAAAGCTTAGAGATTCTACAAAATCAAGCTAAAAAGATAGTAGCTAGTGATAGCACTATGGAAAAAGAATTTGAAGTTTTACTCCAAAGAGCAAAGAATAGACATTTTTCTATCGGGGTAAGTGGAGTTTTAAGCTCTGGTAAAAGCACGCTTTTAAATGCTTTATTGGGTAAGGAGATTTTAGGGAGTTCAACGATCCCAGAGACTGCAAGTTTAACGATTTTAAAATATGGTGCAACATCTTATGCAGAAGTTACTTTTTGGAATAAAAGAGAATGGGAACTTCTCCAACAAACTTTTGATTTAGAGATTTTAAATGCGTTAAAAGCTATCCCTAAATTTACACAAAGCCTACAAGAACATATATTACAAGATTCTAAGAATATGCGGATTTCTTTAGAAGAATTGCCTGTTTTTACCTCCGCTAACCATAAAGATAAATTATGTAATTTAGTAAAAACTATTACCCTCTTTACGCCTTTAGAGATTTTAAAAAATAATGTAGAAATTGTGGATACTCCTGGTCTTGATGATCCTATTGTCCAAAGGGAGGAGATTACTAAGAATTACATTAAAAAATGTGATTTGCTAATTCACGCTATGAATGCTTCACAAAGTGCTACACAATTGGATATGGATTTTATTTTGCAAACTTTAGAAACTACCAATATCTCCAGACTTTTGATTGTTTTAACGCACGCTGATTTGTTGGAGCAGAAAGAATTATATGCAGCTTTGGAATATACTCAAGAGAGCGTTAAAAAGCAGCTTTTAGAGGTTATAGATAAAGAAGGATTTGATTTGTTTATGGAACGTTTAGACTTTATTTATCTCTCTAGCTATCCTGCTTTGTTATCCCAAATAGATCCTAAGAAAGCTAGTGAATTAGGGTATAGTTTAGAATCCTCTAATTTTCAAGCTTTTAAAGATTATCTTAATCAAACTCTTTTAGGGCAAGATAGTTTTCAATCTAAGGATATTATTTATGCGCTTACGCAAGGATTTATAAAGATTGTTAAACAATATAAAACCTACTTGTCGTTGCAAAAAGAATTGCTATTTGCAACAGAAGATAAAATGCAAAAAGTTCTTTTAGAAGCAAAAGAGGAGAAACGAAAGGCTTTAGAATCTTATAGGCTAAAAGAGCAAAATTTGCAAGAATCCAAAGGGCAAATGCAAGAATATTTAAAGAGCTTAAAAATATTCCTTACGCAAAAATTAGAGGAAGCGCAAAATATCCTTATCCAAAGACTCTTTGATGATATAATGTATGATTATCAAAAAAACAAGATTCCAAGCAATGAGAGACTAGAGAATATTTTAAACCAAGGATTAAAGGATTTTTTAGTGGATATTTTGCGCCAATACCAGCAAAATTTGGCTAAAAAAATTCTTCAGATTCAAAATAAAATGCAGATTTTAAAAGATGAACAACAACTCATAAAGTTTCATTGGAATGAAAGTGTGTTAATAAAGACAAAAAAGCAAATTTTAAACCCTATTATCACCCAACTCCCCCAATATAATAAGAATCAACCAAGTTTGCTTTTAGAGATGTTGCATTCAGTATTTAAAGTAGGATTTGAAAGCTTTATTGAAGATATTTTAACGCAAAGTTATAGTCTTCAAGACGAACTTATTTTAAGGTTTGATAATACTTTAAAAGATGTTTTTGATGCAATGAGTAAAGATATAGCTACAAAAGATGAAATTTTGAATAAATCTTTAAGTGAAAATAAATTTACCCAAGAACAGAAGGCATTAAAGCACAAAGAGTTTAATACCCTAGAGGAACTTCTTGATGAATCTTTAGAGATTTTTAGGGCGTTGCAAATCTATGCAACAAGGAGTAAAGGCTATGCTTGAAGTTTATATGCAACAATGCCAAGAGATTTTAGAGGCAAATGCCAAAAAGACTCCTTTGCAAAAATTTATTTTTGAGATTTGTGAAAACTTAAATCCTAATGATTATTCTTTAGAGTTTATCCAGCAATTGCAAAATCAGCCTAAAGAGCCTTTGCAAATTGCTGTTATAGGACAATTTTCAAGTGGCAAAAGCACTTTTTTAAATGCGCTTTTAGGACAAAGTATTTTGCCAACAGGTGTTACCCCTATTACTTCTAAAGTCTGTAAAATCTGCTATGGAGATGAGTATATCTTAGAGGTTTTATATAAAGATGGTAGGAGGTTTTTGCACGATGTTGAATTCTTTCAATCTCTAGGTAGGCAAAATTCTGAAGATGTGGATTATTTTTGCCTTTATGCTCCTCTTTTATTCCTTAAGGGTATGAATTTTTTAGATACTCCGGGTTTCAACTCTCAAAATTCTGAAGACACTTTAGTAACGCAGAGGATATTAGAAAATGTTGATGGGATTATTTGGCTAACTTTAATTGACAATGCAGGAAAAAATAGTGAAAAACTTTTGTTAAAAGAGACGATAAAGCATTATGCACAAAAAAGTCTTTGCGTGCTTAACCAAAAAGACAGATTGAAAAATGAAGAAGAGATACAAATAAGCGTAGCTTATGCACAAAATGCTTTTGAAGGGATTTTTGCTAAAATCATTCCTGTGTCGGCTAAAGAAGCTTTAAAGGCGAGATTGAACACTGAAAAGAAAATTTTAGAGAGCTTTTTTTTAAAAATTAGTCATCATATTACCAATTCCCCAAAAACTCAAGAATCTTTGGATCTTTTTGAAGATTATTATAAGAAAAAAAAGGAAGGTATTGAAAAAGAAATTTCTTCTTTAAAAGAAAATGAGAGCTTAATGGAGGAGTCTAATATGCCTTTAATTTTTGATTTTTTTAACGAAATTATTAAGCCACAAGCCAATATTACAAAGGAATATGGTGTTTTAAGGAAGCTTAAAGAAATGCATATAAGGTTGCATTTGCAATATCATAAAATTTATCTTTGTTATGGAAAGTTGCAAAAAATTCTAAACAATCATTATGAAAATACTTCTTTACAATGTGCTAAACATCAAGAAGAGGCGCAAAAGAAATTTAATGATATTTATAGGAGTTTAGATTTACTCCTTGATTCTTTGGCACAAAAAATTTATACCAGTTTAGAAAAGACACATTTCTCTTATGAGATAAAACAAAAAGGCATATTTACTCAAAAGATACATAAACATAGCAAAGAAGCTTTTATATTACCCCTAGAACAACTACAAATTTCTTTGCAAAATATTGACACCCAGCTAGTGAAGGATTTTAAAGCTCTAAGTGTGCAAATTCGAAATTTCTATGGAATGATTTTAGGCTTTATTACAGAGTTTTCTAATGCGCTTAAGGCAGAAATACAAATATGGATAAATAAGGAGATAAAAAAACAAGAAATTTATAAGTATGCCCCAAATAACCAAGCTTTAAAGGATTTGGAAGAGTTTTCACAAAACCATTACGAAAAAATTTTAGCAGACTTTTTTAGCAATGATTTAAAAGTAACTTCTTATTTGCAAAGTGAGTTATTCTTTCTTAGTCATTTTATGAGCGTTAATTATAATAATTGCATTTTTTTAGTGCTAAATACTTTGGATTTGAAAATCAAAAATGCTTTGCAAAAATTTCAAGAAAACCCTATGGAGTTTGCACTTTTTGTCCCAACCTTAGAAAATATTCGTGAGGTTTTAAACTCGGCTTTTTGTTTTGAACAATTCCAAGCAAGGCTTTTTGGTCCTATGAATCTTTTGAAAAAAACTTATTCGCAATTTAATGCTAATCTTCAAGAGGTTGTTGAAGACAAAATAGCCAATATTGAAAGCGAGAAATTTAAAATTAAAGAAGAAATACATACAATTTCAAAAAATTTAGGCAAAATTTCAGAGTTTTCAAAATGGAACTTAAGTTGCTTTGAAAATGCAAAGACGGATTAAAGGATAATGGTATGAAAGTAGAGCTCTTAGAGCCATACATTCAAGTTAGCATAGAAAAAGAATCACAATTTTTAAAACGGGCGGTAGATTTTGCTTATAAGCATTTTTCAAAGGCTTATCGTTTATCAAGCTCTGTTTTAATCTTAGATGATGGAGAACGTTATAAGAAAAATTATTTTTTGAATTGGGCATATCATGTTGCTATGCAAGATGAATGCAAGAAGCAAAGTGAGAAGTTTGAGACTATCTTAGATAGTAGTTATCTACCCATACGCATTAAAATGGTAGAAAATAGGGCGATGTTAGAGTATATTATTGTTTCTTTACAGATTCTTCAAAGCAATGTGAGTAATTCTCAAGTTTGTTTGAAACTAAATCGCTCTAATCGTTTAGCAAGACGTTATTTGACTTCATTTTTTCAAGATTTTTTAATTAGCTATACAAAAAAGGAGATTTTTTTAGATTCAAGCAGTCCTTATTTTTGGGAGAAACTTATTACCATATTATCCGTTAAAATTATCCATAATATCGTGCTTGATTTTGATTATGAGACTTTTAAATCTCATAATACTTTTGAATGTTTTGAAGAATATTTAACACAAGAGGAGAAAATACTTAAAAAAAGTTATAAAATTCTAGGTTGTAGTTATAATGATACTTTTGAGATTATCAAGAATCGTTATATCGAATTAGCAAAGATTTATCATCCTGATAATGTTTATGGACAAGATGGTAAAATTGTCGAGGGTTATGCAGAAAAGTTTAGGATTATCAAGGAAGCCTATGAAAATATCAAGAGCAATTTTAGAAGAGTAGCTTATTAAGGAGAGTATGATGACAGATAATGAAATGGAAGTAAAGTTTGAAGAAGAGCCAAAGAGTAATTTTGGGAAGTTTTTATGGATTTTAATCTTCCTTATTGCTTTAATACTTGCTATTGGTTTTTATTTGTCAAATCAGCCCTTTGGACAAGAGACTATTGTAAAAATACAAAATTTCTTTAAAGAAGAAAAAGGAGGAGGGGAGCAGCTTTATGTTAAAGTTATTGAAGGCACAAAAGACGAAGAGATTAAACGATTACAATTTGCTCTTATGCAAAAAGAGCAAGAATTAATCAATCTTACTAACTCTATGAATGGCAGCATTAATGTATCCTTTGAGAGAGGAAATACTCTAACGGATATTCGCTATGCTATTAAGCCTAAAAATCAAATTATTGCAGAGTGTTTTTCTATGGATGTGGGCAAGTGGAAGATTCCACAAGGATGCTTACTTTCTATCGCGACAAAAGTATCCCAAGAATTAGAAAAAGATAAGCAAGTAGTGGCTTTTGAAGTGCAAGGTATTGTGGATACTAATCCTTATCGTGGATTATCCCCTGAATTAAAACAAGAGGGTTTAGCTAGTTTTAGAGCAAGAGAGGCAATTAGGGAAATTTATGCAAAAATACCTAATGCCACAGCCTTTGAAGGTCCTAGCATTCAAAGACCTAATCAAAGGGGTTATAGCATTAAAGCTTATTTTGTGGAATAATGAAATCCATTCATACTATTGGCGTTTTCTTGCGCCCTTTTACGCATTCTCTAAAAGAATATTTTTTTGAATTTCAGGAATTGGCTACTTCTTTGGGGTTTGAGATAATCTTAGAATCCCTTAGCGCAAAAATGATAGGAATGCAAGGTTTGGAGTTTGAAGATGTTTGTCGTAGGAGTGATGCCCTGCTTTCTATTGGAGGAGATGGCACTTTAATTTCTGTTGCTAGACGCTCTTTTATCTATCAAAAGCCAATTTTGGGTATTAATATGGGGAATTTAGGGTTTTTAACAGATTTGCAAAAAGAGGAAGTAGAAACATTTTTTCCTCTTTTAAAGAGTGGAAATTATAGTATTGCTAATCATACGATGCTAGAGGGGAGTATTGATGGAGAGTGCTTTTTTGCCTTAAATGATATTATTTTAAGGCATCTTAATAATGGCTCTATGATACATTTAAAGGCTTCTATTGATCAAGAATATTTTAATTCCTATTGTGGAGATGGTTTAATTATCGCTACCCCTACGGGTTCTACTGCTTATAATATTAGTGCTGGTGGTGCGGTGGTTTATCCTTTCTCTTATAATTTATTGCTTACTCCTATTTGCGCACACTCTTTGACACAAAGACCTTTGGTTTTACCCGGAGAATTTGAAGTGGATATAGAAGTGGGAAGTAATCAAGAATGTAATGTTGTTATTGATGGACAAGAAAATAAACTTTTGAAGCCTCATCAATGCCTCCATATTAGGGCTTTAAAAAATGGGGTAAAGCTTATCCATAATCCCCATTGGAATTATTTTAAAATTCTTCGTCAAAAATTTCATTGGGGGGAATAATGCAAAAATTATTAATCCATAAAATTTCAATTTTTAACTCCCCAACCTTTAAAGAAGCGTCTTTTGAACCTAGCCCTTATTTTAATGTTTTTAGCGGTGCAAGTGGAGCTGGTAAATCGGTGTTAATGGAATCCATCTTGGCACTTTTTGGGTTAAGGGAGTGTAATGCTTGTAAATTGGAAGCTTACTTAGAGCTAGAGGGGATACCTGAAGCATTTGAAGATTTTATTGATGAGGGAGAGGTTGTTTTAAGCATTGTAAAAAAAGAAAAAGTTAGTTATTTTCTTAATGCTCAAAAAATTCCTAAAAAAAAGATTCAAGAGTTATTTTCTCCTTTTTTAAAGCATTTAGCGACAAAGAGAGGTGAAGATTTAAATCAAGAAAATTTAATATTTGTTTTGGATAGTTATTGTCAGCTTAAAAGTGGTATTCATCAACAAAAGCTTGATAGCTATCACCAAAGTCTTATAGAATATCAAAAAAGTAAAAAAATTTTAGAAACAATAGAGCGGGAATCTTTGCAGGTTTATGAGCTTAAAGAGTTTGTGCGCTTTGAGATTCAAAAGTTAGAGTCTCTAGCTCCTAAAGAGGGGGAATATGAAGAGCTTTTAGAGCTTAAAAAAGCAATTTCCAAAAAAGAAAAAATCGCACAAAGCCTTCAGGAGGTTTTAGAAATTTTAAGTCATAGCCATAAAATTTCAAATTTCTTAGATCTTATTGGCGAAACTAATAGCTCTATTTTAGAATCTTTTAATGAGCTTGAATTAATCTGTGAGAGGGAAAATGAATATTTAACAGAATTGCAAGAGAGCAATATTGAAACAATCTTAAGCCGCTTGGAAGAATTAAGCTCTTTAAAGCATAGGTATGGAGGAGTTAAAGAAGCATTAGAATATTTAGAAAATAAAAAAGAAGAATTAAAAAAATATGAAAATATAGAGGAGAATTTAAAAGAGGCTAGAACATCTCTAAGAGTAGCCAAAGAAGCATTATTAAAACATACAGAAGTGCTTTTATGTTCTAGAAAGCAATATTTAGGGGATTTTACAAAGGATTTAAATGCTATTTTGATAACCCTAAAGATGCCCCAAGTAAAAATAGAACTTCTTTATCAAAACTCCTTGCAAGAGTCTTTGGGGGATATTTTTCTTTCAATGGTTTTTTTGCCTAATACTGCATTAAATAACCTAAGCTCCGGGGAAGCTAATCGTTTAAGGCTTGCTTTGTTGCTTATCCAAAATACAGAAATTAAAAATCAAGCCATTATTATTTTAGATGAAATTGATGCGAATTTAAGTGGAGAAGAATCTCAAGGGGTGGGTGAGATATTAAAAAAGCTCTCTAGCAATTTTCAAATCTTTGCAATCTCTCATCAGCCCCATATGCCAAGTTTGGCAACTAAACATTTTTTGGTGCAAAAACAAGCAGAAACATCGAAAATTATAGAATTAGACAAGGTAGGTAGGATTGAAGAAATTGCAAGAATGATAAGCGGAAAAAACATTACCAAAGAAGCCATAGATTTTGCAACACAATGCCTTAAAGACTTAGAATGAATTTGAATCTATTAAAGAGATTTGCTTTCTTTTTAAATCATAATTCCCCGCTTAAACTTCGTCTCATTAAACGCATAGGGGACAATCTTTTTAAATTGCAAATTGGAGCGAATACCTTTTATTTTGATTTAAGTCGGGGGAAAAGTAGTATTTTTGTTACTGAGGATTTATTACTCTCTCCTAAGAGTTATAATGCACCTTTTGATAAGAGTTTAGAGAAGTATTGCGCAAATGCTTTTATTATAAAGGCACAAGTTGATGGGGAGAATAGGATATTACAGCTCTTTTTAGAGACAAAGAAGAGTTATAAGGCTTTAGAGGTTATTTTACAAGCAGAATTTACAGGCAGGAATACAAATCTTATTTTATTAAACAAAGAACAAGTGGTTTTAGATGCTTTGCGTCATATTACCCCCTCACAATCTTTTCGTGAAGTTCGCATTAATAAGAAGTTATTGCCATTGCCACAACCCCCATCTAAAAAAGTTATTACAAAGAGAGAAGAAAATGTAGAAGAAGATTTATTGATGGATTTTAAAAATCTCTTTTTTTGTAAAAAGCAAGAGGTTTTAGGGCAAAAAATTTTGAAAGTTAGCCACCATATCCAGCAAAAAATTCTACATCTTCAAGGGATTCTTCAAACTTTAGAGAATCAAGAATTATTAGAGCAAAAAGCCAAAGAAGAATTAGGGCTTGGAAAAACAATTATTCATAATCTTTACCATCTTTTGGATTTTAAAGGTAAAGAGATTGTATTAGAAGGGAAACTTATAGTATTGCCACCTAAGGCGCATTCACTCTCTCAAGCTGCCCAAATATTTTTTGAAAACTCCAAAAAACTGCATAAAAAAGCAAAAAATATTTATCTTCAAGAAAACCATTTGCAAGAAAAAATAGATTTTTACCAAAATCTCTTAGAGATGGTTCAAAATGTAACAAATATAAATGATTTAGAAATTTTGGATTCTAATTTTCAAAAAGACAGCAAGAAGAAAAAAAACGATAAAGCTTTTGAAAGCTTTTTTATCGAGGGCTTTAAGGTATCTATTGGCAAAAATGAGAGAGAGAATATTGCGCTTTTAAAAGAAGCTAGGGCAGAAGATTTATGGTTGCATATTAGGAATATTCCAAGCTCACATTGTATTATTCATTGTGGAAGAAACAAGATTCCTGATATAATAATTTACAAAGCAGCACAGATTTTAGTGGGATTGCTTAAAAGTTATGGCGGGAGTTATGAAGTTGATTATACAAAAAGGAAATTTGTAAAAATCCTAGAAGGCGCAAGGGTAGTGTATGCAAAAGAGCAAACGCTTAGCCTTATAAAGGAGTAAAGATGGCTGTAAATCCTATAGGTAATGTTACTTATATTAATCAAAATGCACAAGTTGGTTCTACACAATATGCTAATGCTCAAGTAAAGGGAGATTTTCAGGCAATGGTTAATCTTCAGATTATGGAAGAGAAGCAAAATGAGATTGAAGAAGTTCGTCCTACCGAAGAAACTCTAAAAAGTGATGAAGATGCAAAAGGTCAAGCAAGAGAAGAGGACGAAGAAAAAAAACAAGCTAAAAAAGAATATGAAGAAAAAGAAGAAGATAGTATAGAAGTGGGAGAAGATGGGATTATTAAACATTTAGATATTTCTATCTAAAGGGCATTTAAAGTTTTTTTTGTTTTTTATTTTGTAAAATTTGTTTTAAGGTTTATACCTTAAATTCTATATAAACAAGGAAAGATATGTTTAAATTACGCACATTGCCTTTTGGTGAAATTGAAAATTTTATTAGTAAAGAAACTTGTGAATTCCATTATGGGAAGCATCATCAAACTTATATTAATAACTTGAATAATCTTGTTAAGGGAACAGAGTTTGAATCCGCAGGGCTTTTTGATATTGTAACAAAGGCACAAGGTGGGATTTTTAATAATGCTGCACAAATTTATAATCACGATTTTTATTGGGACTGTATTTCTCCTAATCAAACCCAACAAAGTGATGAATTAAAAGTGGCTATTAATGAATCTTTTGGGAGTTTTGATAAATTTAAAGAAGCATTTTTGCAATCTGCTACAACACTTTTTGGTTCTGGATGGTGTTGGGTTGTTTATAATCCAAATTCTAAGAAATTAGAAATTGTTCAAACAAGTAATGCACAAACTCCTGTAACTCAAGGATTAATTCCTATTTTGGTGGTTGATGTTTGGGAACACGCTTATTATGTAGATTATAGAAACGCACGTCCGGGATATTTAGATAAATTTTTTAATCACATTCATTGGGTTTTTGTTTCTAAAGCCTTAGAATGGGCTAAAAAAGAGGGTATGAATTCTGTGAAGTTTTATATAGATTCTTTACACTCTTAATAGGCACTTAAGTAGTTTGTGTTATAATCCCGCCTCATTGTGAGGGAGTAGTAAGCAAGAAACTTTCTTGTGGTAAGCCAACATACTGGTAGTATTAGTATCTATTAATAGTTATCTGGTTTTACCTTAAATTATGAGACTCATATATAACGAAATCGCTATATATGATTCCCTCTTTGCATTTGGCTCATATATAGTAAAGGAGCTTAATGCAATCACGAGATTACCTTTCTATTCTTTTACAAAAATATGATACTAATATAAGTTTTGGATTAACCCATCAACAGGTTTTAGAAAATGAAAGAAAATTTGGTAAAAATTCTTTAGATAAATCTCAAAAAACCCCATTATTCAAACAGCTTCTTGAAATTTTCAAAGAACCTATTATGGTGCTATTGCTTTTTGCAGCATTTTTGGCATTAGCGGTTAATATCTATGAATTCTTGTTTCATCAAGAAGGAAATTTTTTAGAGACTATAGGAATTTTTATCGCTATTTTTTTGTCGGCATTTATTACCTTAGCTATGGAAAATAGGAGCAACAAAGCCTTTGAAAGCCTTAATAAATTCTCAAAAGACAATAAGGTGAGGGTTATACGCGATGGAAAAATGCAATTCATTGGAGAGGAGAATATTGTTGTAGGAGATATTATTTTTTTAGAAAGTGGGGATAAAATTCCAAGTGATTGCAGGATTTTGCGATGTCAAGATTTATTTTGTGATGAATCAAGTCTTACAGGGGAGAGCTTCCCAGTCGCTAAATCTGCCACTAAATCCGCATTGAAAGAATCTTTTAATGAGGGGACGCTTTATAAGGGTTGCTTTATTGTGCAAGGGAATGTAAAGGCATTGTGTATAGCTGTTGGCAATCAAACAGAGTTTGGAAAAATAGCCTTAGCATTAAATACTATCTCTAGCATTAACACACCTTTGCAAGAAAAGCTTAAGAGTTTGGGTAAGAAAATCACCATTTTTGGGGTTTTAGCGGCAGTTTTAGCATTTTTTATCCAAATAGGATTTTTTTTCTTACAAGGAGGGGTTGGGTTTGAAAGGATTGCTGATATTTTTGTTTCAAGCATTGTCTTGATTGTGGCTTGTGTTCCAGAGGGATTACCAGCTATTGTAGCAATTTCTTTGGCACTCAATATTATTAAAATGTCCAAACAAAATGCTTTAGTTAAAAAGCTGGTAGCTTGTGAGAGTATTGGCTGTGTTAATATTATTTGTTCGGACAAAACAGGAACACTTACGCAAAATCAAATGTGTGTGGAACAGAGTTTTATTAGGGATAGAATTTTTAAAGATGGTAAAACCCTTGATGAAATCCCTAATAGTCATTTTAAAGATTCTATGATATTTTTACTCAACAATGCAGTATTAAACTCTACCGCAGAGGTTACTTTAGAGGATGGAAAGTATAAATTTATAGGCAATCCCACAGAATGCGCTCTCTTGGTTTATGGTTATAAGTTGGGGGTGGATTATAAGCAAATGCGTGCAAAAACCAAGATAATACAAACTTATCCATTCTCTTCGGAGACTAAAAATATGACAACAATTATTGAAGTGGGGAATGATAAGATAGCATTTAGTAAGGGTAGTCCAGAAAAAATTCTCACACAATGTGATTTGATGCAATGTCAAGACTTACAAAAAATACAAAAACAAATACTTTATTACCAACAACAAGCCTATCGTGTAATAGCTTTTGCTTATAGGGTTTTATCTCCTATAAAGAATGATAATCATACAAGGGAAAGCATAGAAAGCAAAATGGAGTTTTGTGGGTTTGTTGCAATTATAGATCCTTTGCGTTTAGATGTTTTTGAGGCTATTTGTGATTGTAAAAAGGCTGGAATTGAAGTTAAGATGCTTACAGGAGATAGTCTTGAAACCGCTAAAGCTGTTGGTAAAACATTAGGATTATTAGAAGGAGATTCTATGGCACTTGAAGCAAAGGATATAGAATTAATGACAAAAGAGCAGTTATTGCAGAGTTTGCCAAAGATTAAAATTATTGCACGTTCTACTCCAAGCATTAAAATGCAAATTGTAAATATCCTTAAATCTGTCGGGAATGTTGTAGCACTTACAGGCGATGGGATTAATGATGCTCCAGCCCTTAAGAATGCAGATGTAGGGATTGCTATGGGTATTAGTGGGACAGAAGTTTCCAAAGAAGCAAGCGATATTGTGCTTTTAGATGATAGCTTTACTACAATTGTGAAAGCAATAGAGTGGGGTAGGGGGATTTATCAGAATTTTCAGAGGTTTATACAATTCCAGCTTATTGTTAATCTCTCATCGGTGATTATTGTCTTAGGGGTTGTTATTATGGGGTTTTCAAGCCCATTTACGGCTTTAGAACTTTTATGGGTAAATTTGATTATGGATGGACCTCCTGCCATTATTTTAGCTCTAGAGCCAATCTCTAAAAACCTTATGCGGCAAAAACCCATAAAACGGAATGCTAATATTTTAACAAAAGATATGTTGGTGTTAATCATTGTTAGTGGAGTATTTATTAGTTTTGTTTGCCTTATGCAATATTTTACAAACTTTTTAGGAGCTAATGAAGAAGAAAAATCTAGCGCACTTTTTACTCTTTTTGTTGTATTCCAACTCTTTAGTGCTTTTAATGCAAGAGAGTTAAGCTATCAAAGCATTTTAGTAAATTTTATGAATAATTCCTTAATGCTTAGTGTATTCCTTTTAACTTTTATTCTACAGATTCTTATCGTTGAATTTGGGGGAGAGGCTTTTGGGGTTAATCCTTTGTCTTTAGAATTATGGAGTAAATCTTATTGGTGGGCTTTAGCGTGATTGTATTAGGAGAGTGCTTGAGGTTTATCCAAAGGAGAGCAAAAGCTATGAGCTTAGATTAACCCCATTCTTTCTTTAGCGGTTTGATAAGTTTTTTGGGCAATTTCTTTTGCGGTATTTGCACCATCTTCTAAGATTTTTTCTAAATAATCTTTTTGGGTGATGAGATGATAATAAGATTCCCTAATTGGTCTTAAGCTTTCAATAACAACTTCAGCAATTTTATCTTTAAGCTTCCCATACCCTTGCCCTCTAAATTCTTCCTCTATGGATTCTTGTGATTTTTGTGTAAAGCATTGATAAATAGTTAATAGGTTATAAATCCCTAAGCGGTTTTTATCAAAGGTAATGAGGTTGTCTGAATCTGTAGCTGCTTTTTTGAATTTTTTTATAATCTCTTCAGGGGTATCAATGAGGGCGATTAAATGATTGGGTTTATCACCAGAACTTTTACTCATTTTTTTGCTAGGATCATCTAGTCCCATAATCCTTGCTCCTTCTTGCATAATAAGTGGTTTAGGTATCACAAAAGTTTCTCCAAAATCACGATTAAATCGCAATGCTGTATCACGCGCTAATTCAATATGTTGTTTTTGATCTTCTCCTACTGGGACAAAATCACTTTGGTAAAGTAAAATATCCGCACTCATAAGATTAGGATAGTTAAAGAGTCCCGATAAAATACTTTTGGGGTTTTTTTGACTTTTGTCTTTAAATTGTGTCATACGATTTAAATCCCCCATAGGAGTGATGCAAGTTAAAAGCCAAGCTAGAGAGGTATGTTCTTGCACTTGTGATTGGATAAAGAGTGTAGATTTTTTGGGTTCTATCCCACAAGCAAGAAGCATTGCGCTAAGCTCAAAAGTTTTTTCTTTAAGAGTTTTTGGGTCTTGGGGGATTGTAATAGCGTGTGAATTCACAACGCAAAAGATGTTTTCATAATCATCTTGACTATCTACCCAATTCTTAATAGCTCCCAAATAATTACCTAGATGAATATTGCCTGTGGGCTGAATCCCAGAAAAAACACGAGATTTTTTACTTTGCATAGCAAACCTTGATTTGATAAATTTTTATTATTATATTAAAAACTTTATGAATTTTTCTTAGATATAATGCAGGCTCTAAAGGACAGAGATGGAGAGGCAAAATTTTGTATGGTTGGGTGTGATTGCTATTGCTTTTGCGGCTTTTATTTTTAATACTTCAGAATTCATTCCTATTGGTTTATTAAGTGCTATTGCAAAGGATTTTGGTGTTAGTCAATCCCAAATAGGGATTTTAATTAGTGGTTATGCTTTTGGGGTTGCTTTGATGTCTTTGCCACTTATGCTACTTTTTTCTAAAATGGAATTAAAAAAACTTTTATTAGGCACTATGAGTTTATTTGTAGTAAGCCATATTCTTTCAAGTTTAGCAGAAAGTTATATTCTTTTGTTTATTTCTCGTATGGGTGTTGCTTGTTCTCACGCACTTTTTTGGTCTATTGCTACACCTATGGCAGTTCGTGTGGCTCCAAAAAATAAGCAATCTTTAGCCTTAAGTCTTGTTGTCGCTGGTTCTGTTACTGCTTTTGTTATGGGATTACCCTTAGGTAGGGTGATTGGTTTGTATATGGGTTGGAGAATTACCTTTTTATGTATTGGGATAGTAGCTTTTGTAGTTTTGGTTATTATTTGGAGGATATTTCCAAATGTCCCAAGCTCTGGTGGAGTTTCTATTAGAACTCTCCCTAAATTATTTAAGACTCCTTATTTATTATCAATTTATATCTTGGCTATTCTTTTACCTACCGCACATTTTAGTGTTTATAGTTATATTGAACCCTTTTGGGCGCAAATAGCAGATTTTAGTAAAGATGAGATAACTTGGCTGTTAGTTTTGTTTGGAAGCGTTGGGTTTGTAGCGAGTTTCTTGTTTTCAAAATATTATGATAAGTATTCAAAGGGTTTTACTTATTGTGGAATTTTTGGCATTACACTAAGCTTGTTTTTATTAGAATTGTGTGCTTTTAATAATGTGCTAATGATAATATTGTGCATAATTTGGGGATTTGCTTTGAGTATCTTTAACTTAGCCTTGCAATCTAAGCTTATAGCTTTTGTGCCTAGTGCTACCTCTGTGGCAATGTCTATGCTCTCTGGTATTTATAATATTGGTATTGGAGGGGGTGCATTTATTGGAGGGGTTATCGTTGAGAAAATTTCTTTAGAATTTATAGGATATGCTGGAGGAATAATTGGGTTTTTAGGATGTTTATATTATCTTAAAAAACCTTTTTGAAAATTGGATTATTTTAATTTGTCTTTGTGGGGTTGTAACTTTCTTGTTTGTGATTGGTTTAAGGAGGTTATAGAATAATCAATGTATTTAGCAGTGGCATTTGCTACTTGCATAAAATCGAATGAGAATTGGGTTATTTCAAAGATTTGTAAGTAATAGTCTTATTCCATCCAGTCTAAGATTTTTGTAACTTCTTGCACTTCAAAACATTTAATATCGAGGTGTTGGGTGGGTTTTTTGGGTAAGATAGCTTTATTTATCCCAAGAGAGAGGGATTCTTTTAGTCTTTGTTCGATATTTGGAACTTCCCTTATATCTCCTACTAGGCTTACTTCACCGATAAAAACACTTTGTGAAGAGAGTGCCCTATTACGAAAGCTTGAAAGGATAGCAGCAACAATGGCTAAATCAGCAGCGGTTTCTACAATCTTAATTCCACCAGTGATATTAATAAAAACATCATAGCGATTAAGAGGAATTTCTAGTTTCCGTTCTAGGAGAGCTAAAATCATATTTAGACGATTAGTTTCAAAACCTGTAGAAGAACGTTTGGGCGCACCATACGCACAATCACTTACTAAGGCTTGCACTTCCAAAACTAAGGCTCTGCTTCCCTCTAAGACAACGCTTAAGGCACTGCCGGGACTCGAAGTTTTTTCGGAGAAGAAAAATTTTGAAGCTTCTTTAGCGCTTACTAAACCATTGCTTTTCATTTCAAAAATACCAACCTCACTGGTATTCCCAAAACGATTTTTAAATCCCCTTAAGATTCTAAGCTCTCTATTAGAATCCCCTTCAAAATACAATACGCAATCAACCATATGTTCTAAGATTCTAGGACCTGCAATAGAACCTTCTTTGGTGATATGTCCTATAATAAAAACGCAAATTCCATAGTTTTTGGCTAAACGCATAAGCTCAAAGGTAACTTCACGCACTTGTGAGACGCTACCTGGAGAGGAAGTAATTTTTTCACTATAAAGGGTTTGGATACTATCAATAACTAGCATAGTATAATGCCTCTCTTTGTTTTGGAGGGTTGCAAGTATAGATTCTAACTTAATTTCATTGAGTAAATAAAGATTAGGATTCATAGCGTTTAACCGCTCTGCGCGCATACGAATTTGGGATGCGCTTTCCTCTCCGCTTACATATAAGACATTTTTCCCATCATTGGCTAAATTGCTAGAAATTTTTAATAACAAAGTGGATTTACCAACGCCGGGACTTCCGCCTACAAGATACATTCCACCTATAACAATTCCACCTCCAAGAACAATATCAAGTTCATTTTCTTTGGAGCTAAAACGCGTGAATGTTTCATCTTGTATTTGTGTAATAGGGATAGCTTTAGAAGTATTATTGAATGTTTGTAGGCTTTGGATATGCTCCTCTTTGAGTTCTAAAAAGCTCTCCCAAGAACCACAATTTGAACATTTTCCTAGCCATTTTGGACTTTGTAACCCACAATGCTGACATTCAAAGATTTGTATTTTTTTCTTTGCCATATTTTCCTACTTTTTGTAGAATCATAACGCATTATTAGAAAATTTACAAAATCATTGAATGCCTAAAAAATAATGGGGCAGATGGTTTTTGTCAAACATTAAATGCAAGTTTTCGTTAAATGAAAAAACTTCATAATCACAATGTATCCTTTGACAAAGATTCCTTAAACTTTGTTGTGTAAAAATAGAAACATGCCCATTTCTTGGGGCAATATACCACCAATGTGTGCCTATATCTAAGATATTTTGCGGTTGCAATAAAGTAGAGAATAAAAATACTCCTTCTTTTTTCAGCATCCCAAAAATTTCTTGGAATGTCCCAAAAACATCACTAATATGCTCCACTACTTCAAAAGCAACAATCACATCGTATTTTTTCGAAGTTTTGATTTTGAATTTATCATTAAAAGCATCATAACCATCTATTTTATATCCGTCTTGAGAGAGAATTTCAAGCATTTTGCCATTGCCACAACCATAATCTAAAACATCTAAATCCTGTTTCATTTTCAAGCTATCCCGCAATAAAGATGCATTAGATTGTGGGCGAATCTTAAGATAATCTGGGTCAAAGTAGATATAATCTTGGTTATAAATAAAATGTGAAAATTCCTTATTGCTCCACTTATCAAAAGCACAAGTAAAGATAAAGCCGCAGAAGGAACAGCGGTAATAATAAATAGGAATTCCGCACAAATTTATTTTTATTGGACTTTTATTAAAATCGCAAACATCAAACAATAACGCTTGATTTGCACAGCATTTACATAATATAGCGGGGGGGGGGGGATTTTTTATATTGAATTTCATATTAATCTCTAAAAATAGAATCCAAAATCGTTTGAATATATTGATTTTCATCAAAGACAATAATGTCTTCAAGGTTTTCGCCGGTGCCGATATAAAGGATTGGTGTGCGTAAAGTGTGGATAATGCTAAAGATTGCTCCTCCTTTGCTACTTCCATCAAGCTTGGTAACAATAACCCCATCAATGCCTCCTAAGCTTTGGCTAAAAACTTTGGCTTGTTGTAGGCTTGAAGTGCCTTGTGTGCCATCTAGGATGAGTATTTTTCTATGGGGGGCATCAGCTTTGGCTTTATGGCAGATTCGGAGTATTTTTTGTAATTCATTTTGTAGATTTGTTTGGTTGTGTAATCGTCCTGCGGTATCAAGAATCACATTATCTATATTTCTAGCTATGGCTGAAGTGATGGTATCATAGGCAACTGCAGAAGGGTCGTGTCCAATTTTTGAGGCAATAATGGGGATATTGAGTTTATTTGCCCATAGACTTAATTGTTCAATAGCTGCAGCCCTAAAGGTATCTCCAGCACCTAAAATTACACTCCTGCCTTGTTTTTTATAGATATTAGCAAGTTTAGCAATAGTGGTTGTTTTACCAGCTCCATTAACACCTATAATAAGCTCTACGCAAGGTTTTTCGTCAATGGGTTTAATCCGCACTTTATCATAATAACTCTCTCCCCTAAAAAGTCTAAGCAGGGCTACTTCAAGCTCATTTTTGCTGATTTCTTCTCCTAAAGGAGAGAGTATCATTTCTAATAAATCATAATCAATATCTGCTGCAATGAGAATTTCTTCTAATTCTTCCTTTTGTAGCTTTTTTTGTGCTTTTGGTAGGAGTTCTTTGATATTTTGTGTGGTTTTTTCTAAAGTTTTTTTGAATATTCCAAACATTCCTTTACCTTTTTTCTAATCTTTGTAAAATATCAAATTCGATCATTTCTTCAGGGGCTGCTCCTAGGTAATGGATAATGTAAGAGCCATTTTCGTCATAGAGGGCTAATAGAGGCACACCTTCAATTCCATTAAGCATTTCAAGAAATTTAAACCTATTGGAATCTACAATCATAGGGAATTGAATATTATTTTGTTGTGCAAACGCTTCTAAGACTTGTTTAAAGTTATCAGAATTTTCTACAAAATCATCAACAGAGATTCCATAAATGGTAATGGCTTCATTAAATTGTTGCCGTAGGTTTTCTAGGTGAGGTATTATTCCCTCACAAGGCTCACACCAAGTTGTGAAAAAGAATAAAATTTTAATATTTTTTGTCTCTGAAGTAACGATTAAATTTTTTAGAATCTCTTCTTCTTTGGGGTCAATATTTTTAAAATTGCCACTATTTTTTATGATGTGTTGGATAGTAAGCTTCCCTTTTTGCGTATCTTCTAGGGTAAGCTTTTCGGGATTGGTAGCTTTGATTTTATCAGTGGGGCTTATATTGGAAATTTTAGTATCATCACAAGCGATAAAAAGAAGTAAAATGCTCAATGTTAAGGTTAGTAATTTCATTTTTGTCCTTTAATATTTGTAGTTAGTAGATGTCGAAAAGCAGAGTTTTTAAAATCTTCAAACTCTTGTAGTTCTATTAAAGGAATTTTTAAGCTTATAATACCATAAGAATAAGGCATAATCTCATAAGGTTGGTAGAGGAAGAGTATTCCATCATAATCCAATAATATCGCATCAGAAATTTTAAAGTTTTCAAAATCTACATAAGTTTCTGTAGGTGGAGGAGTTTCTTTAGGGAGTTGTTTGAGGTATTCTTCGTATTTTTCCCAAAGCAGTGTTTTTAATGCGTGATTATTGAAATCTATATTTTTATAGACATTGATTAATCCTTTGCTTCTTGAGAGTATAATGCCTTGTTTGGTTGGCATTCCGTGTGATCCTCCAGTGTATAAATAACTATTCCTCTCAAAAACCAATATTTTATCATCAAAATAAACAAGTGTATCTGCAACAATATTTTCTAATGGGGAATGTTTTAAAGATTTTTGAATTTCTTGATGGTAAGTGTTGGTATTTTTAATGTATTTTTGCATAGAGATTTTTGCTTCTTCATAAAATATTTTTTGCCCATTTTCACAAGAAAAATTTTTTTGATACATTAGCTTTAAAAGATTTTGGATTTCAGTATTTGTTGAGCATTGAAAAAGCGTTGAAATTTTATTGCTTTGATGATTGGGGTATTCGTAAGTAACTTCTTGTGCCTTTAGTGTAAAGCTTGATTGAATGGGTAAATGGTGCTTTTCTTCTAGTTTTCCATTGCGGACTTTAAAGGTATGGATTCCACATTTTAAATTACCATTTTTAAGGGGCATTTCTCCATCTAGCAAACAATTTTGGGAATTTTCTCCTTGTATGCCTGCAAAGAGGATACCTTCCATAGATCTTGCAACAAAGAGTTTATGCTTATTGAGCAAATAAGTTGTATAGGTAGTTTCTTGTTGTGATTTGCTTTGTGTGGCATAGCTATTAAGTGTTGAAAGCATTAAATAAAATACAAGAAGAATAATTTTGTCAGTTTGCATATTGCTCCTTTATGGGTTTTTGTTCCTCTTTTTGGCATTTATAAAGTGAGGGGGATTCTATCATTTTTTTACAAAATTATTATTAATCCCTTGATTTTTAAAAAAAGCATTGTTATAATTCCTAGCTTAATTTTGCGGGAGTAGCTCAGTGGTAGAGCATAACCTTGCCAAGGTTGGGGCCGCGGGTTCGATCCCCGTCTCCCGCTCCATTTAAAGATATTAAAACAATACTTCGCCCGGGTGGTGAAATGGTAGACACAAGGGACTTAAAATCCCTCGAACATTGCGTTCGTGCCGGTTCAAGTCCGGCTCCGGGCACCACTTAAATGGCGACATAGCCAAGCGGTAAGGCATGGGCCTGCAAAGCCTTGATTCCCCAGTTCGAATCTGGGTGTCGCCTCCATATTATATTCTTCATTAATTTTACGGGAGATGGCTGAGTGGTCGAAAGCGGCGGTCTTGAAAACCGTTGAGGGTAACACCTCCGGGGGTTCGAATCCCTCTCTCCCGGCCACATAAATATAAACATTCTTCATTAGCTTATTTGGTAACTGCAACTTAACAATTCAAGTAACATAAACTTATAGAATAGAGATTTTCTTGGATTTTAATTATTCTTGAGGGCATTATTAATAGTTATAGGATTGATATTTATTGAAGAATAAAAATCTAAACTTTTTAAGGAGGGATTTTAATTTTAGGGCTTGATTAATAGAATTAGGGCATTGATAAATTAGACTTTATGGTGCTTCCAAATCCCACTTTGGAAGATTTTCCAATAGATAAAAGCGCGTAAAAAAGTCTCACAACAAATACAAATATAAATATAAATGATAGGATATTGAAGTTTAGCCATAAAATAACAAGGTATCACGCGGATTACCCAAATCATTAAGCCATTAACTATTAAGGTAATTTTAGTGATTCCAGCACCTCGTAAGGCTCCATCTAAAATACAGATATAGGCAAAGGCTATTTGTGAGATTCCTATAGGTATGAGGTAGCGGACACTTGCTTCAATGGTCTTTAAGTCTTTGGTAAAAAAACTTGAAAGTAAAGGTGCAAAAATACTCATAATAACCCCAATAGTCCCCATAAAAATCCCTCCTAAGAAGAGAGCATTTAAAGTGCTGTATTTTGCTTCTAAAGGTTTTTTAGCTCCAAGACTTTGTCCCATAAGCACCATAGAGGCTATCATAAAGCCAAATCCTGGCATAAATGCAAATCCTTCTATTCTTGTTGCAATCTGATAGCCTGCTAAATCATAAGTTCCATAAAGAGCTACAAATTTTGTCATTAGAATAATGGCAAAAAGTGTAAAAAGTCTTTCGCAACCTGATGGGATTCCAATTATTAAAGCCCTTTTAATATAATCCAAATTGATTTTTCCTCTAAGGGATAATGGGCTTTTTTTATAAAATATGAGACAAAAAAGTAAGGCTAAAGTTTCTAAAATATTAATGATTAAAGTTGCTATTGCTGCACCTTTTACTCCAAGGGCTGGGATTAATAAAAATCCAAAGATAAAGGAATATTTAATAAGGGGATTAAGGAGTGTAATGAAAACTTTGATGATAAAAGGAATATTGGTTGCTCCTGCAGCTGAAAAAGCGGAAATGCTTACTTGCTTTATCAATAAAGGCGGAATACTAAAAAGTGCTATGGATAGGTAAGAGTATGCAATTTCTTGTGCTTCTTTGGAGATATTAATCCATTCAAAAAAAGGATTAAAACATAAAAAAGCTATGGTGGTTAAAGGAATAGAGAGGCAAAAAGCAGCAAAAGTCAGGCTTACAACGACTTCATTAGCAGCCTCTTTATCATTAGCTCCTAAAAATCGTGAAGCTAATGCGCTATTGCCCACAAAAACAATCGTTGTAAAGGCAAAGGTAAGCATAATATAATTTAGGCTTACTCCAACAGCTACAATAGCATTTGCTCCAAAAACACCAATTAAAAAAAGATCTATGGAGATATTGATAATATCTAAGAGGGAATTTAAGCCAGAGGGAATGGCAATATGTAATATTTTTTTACTTCTTTGTTTGGAATAAAAATGAAAGTATTTTTTAAGCACGGGCTACAAGTCTTGCGGTGATGGCAAAGGCGGGAGAGTAATTATTAGATACTTGGGTAAGTTTTTCTTCATAGAAAAGTATTTCTAAATCCAAGAATGCTTTTAAAAGTTCGTTTTTTCGTAACAAATGTGAAGGGTTAGAAATAGGAGCATTGCAAGATTCATCATCGTTTTTTACAAAAGTTTCAAAGATTAAAATTCCTCCCTTTTTTAATCCTTCTATGATAAAAGGAAATAATCTCCGCTCTAAAAAGAAGCTATTGCAAATTAAATCATAGTTTTCTTTTGGGATTATGAAGGTATCTAAGTTAGCACATATAGGGTTGATATTAGGCAGGTTTTGCAAATGTGAGATTGCAAAGGGAGAAATATCAACGCTATCAACAACAAAACCATTATCACGCATAAAAAGGCTATTTCTTCCCATTCCACAGGCAATATCTAAGGCTTTACCCTTTTTGGCAAAGATAATATTCTGCACTAAAAGTTCAAGCGGGTTAGTTGGGGCTGGATTATTGGCGTGGCGATAATCCCACTTTTCTTTGTCGCTAATCATCAAAACATTTCAAAAGGCTTTGATAAGAATCAATGCGCCTATCACGCAAAAATGGCCAGATTCTACGAATTTTTTCGCTTTGATTTTTATCCCATTGAAAATATAAAATCTCTTCTTCTGTTGTGCTTCCTAATGCCAAAAGCTCCCCTTGCGCTCCAAAGGCAAAGCTAGAACCCCAAAAGCGAATCCCATTTAAAACTCCACTCTTATCTTTTTCAAAACCCACGCGATTGGTTGCCACAACAGGAAGTGCATTAGCGATAGAATGTCCCCTTTGTATGGCAATCCAAGCTTCCCTTTGCCTCTCCTTTTCTTCTTGATTATCTTCATCAAACCAGCCAATGGCTGTAGGATAGATTAAAATTTCAGCACCTTTTAAAGCCATAATTCTTGCAGCTTCTGGATACCATTGATCCCAACAAATGAGGATTCCAAGCTTACCTAGACTTGTTGTTATGGGTGTGAAGCCCAAATCTCCTTGTGTAAAATAGAATTTCTCATAAAAGCCCGGATCATCAGGAATATGCATCTTGCGATATTTACCCGCAATTTCTCCATTTTTTTCAAAAACAACGGCTGTATTATGATAAAGACCACTTGCTCGTGCTTCAAAGAGAGAGGTAACTAGAACTATTTTGTTGTTTTTAGCAATTTGACTAAAATATTCGCAATCTTCTTTGAAGCTTAGGGCATAATCAAAAAAATCTGTATTTTCACTTTGGCAAAAATATTCTGTGGTGTGTAATTCTTGTAGCACTACAAGCTGCGCACTTTTTTGTGCTGCTTCCTTTATCATTTTTGCGCTTCTTTGCATAGTTGCGGCTTTACTTCCTTGAAATGCTTGCTGTATAAGTGCAACTTTTATAGGCTGCATTGATTAATCTTCTCCTTCATAATCACTCTCTCCGCTATCATAATCATCCTCATCATAAAGAAATTTATCATTATCTTCGTATTTGGAATCATAATCCTCATATTCTTCTTCAAATTCTTCATTATCGTCTTCTTCATAGGGCTTTGTATAGATTCTCATTGTATTTTCCTTTTTAAGATTATTGCAATACTCTCACTAGCTAGTCTTAAACCAAAGCTTGCTGTTACGCCACTAAAGCTACCTAATTCTTTGCATTTTGGTTCTTCAGGGCTAAAGATAACTTTAAAGTCTCCACGAAATTTCTCTTTTTTTAAATTTTCTCGGAATTTCCTAGCAAATTTATCTCCATAACTTTTCCAGATACTTGCGCATTGGATTTTAGATGGATCAAGCTTTTTCGCACTTCCTGTGGAGGACAACAAAATAGGGTGAGAGTTTTTTTGGGGTGCAATTTTGAGGGCAAGGAGGACTTTAGAGGGAATATCATCAATAGCATCAATAACAATATCAAAGGCATTAAAATTAAAATTTTGGATAAAGTCATAGGAGATTTGAGTATCTATGGCTTCAATACCCGGATATTTTTTGCTTAAAACTTTGACTTTTTTTTCTCCAACACCTTCAAAAGCACCAATTTGCCTATTTTGGTTTGTTTCATCAAAGTAATCATAATCTATAATACACAGATTCCCTATGCCTGTGCGGTATAAACAATCTAGTGCAAAGCTACCAACACCGCCTACGCCAAGAATTAGAATCTTTGCATTTTGGAGTTTGGCAAATCCTTCTTCTTTAAAGAGCAATAATGTCCTGCTAAAACGTTTTTCTATCATTGCTGTATCCAATTTTGTAGGCTTTCTAAGCGGTTTCTAGCTGTAAAGTCAAGTGTGATAGGAGTAATGGAGACAAAACCTTCTTTAATGGCACTAAAGTCTGAATTTTTGCTTTCTCTTTCTCTCCACGATAGAGGGTGTAATCCTAGCCAATAATATTCTTCTCCACGAGGATTGCGGTGTAAATGGGCATCATTGCCATACATACGAATCCCAAGTTCTGTGATTTTTATTCCCTTGCAGAGTTCTTTTGGAATGGGGGGGATATTCACATTAAGAAATTCTCTAGTTTGCAGAGGAAAACCTTGATGGAGTATTTTTTTAGCAAGGGAGGTAATAGTCTCTTTAGCAAGAGTAAAATCAAAGTCAAAGATATTTTCATTTTGTAAAACTTGTGAAATAGCAATGGAAGGAATATCGTGTAATACGCCCTCCATAGCTCCACTAGCTGTCCCAGAATAACTTACATCTTCTCCCATATTAGAGCCAAGATTAATTCCACTCACAATCAAATCGGGTTTATAATTTTCATCATAAAGTGCGTGAAGTGCGAGATAGATACAATCTGTTGGACCCCCATCATCAAGTTTATAAAAGTCATCATCAATTTTGATAAAACGTAAAGGTTTAGTAAGAGTCATTCCATGCCCACAAGCAGATTTTTCTGTGGCTGGAGCAACTATTGTAATTTGTCCTAAGGGGCTTAAAGCTTCTTTTAATGCCTGAAGACCCACAGAGTCAAAACCATCGTCATTAGTAATTAGGATTCTTTTCATTTTATACCTTAAAATAGTCTTTTAGTAGTAATTGTAGAGTTTCTTTTATTTTGGGTGTTAAGGAGTTTAATTGTTCTTGAATCTGCGTTTGGAGTTTTAGGGCTTCTTGTTTAGATTTTTCTAACCCCAATAGATTGACATAGCTATTTTTATGGGAATCTTGTTGTGTGGTTTTTCCAGCTTCTTTGGTGCTTTGGGTAATATCAATAATATCATCCCGTATTTGAAAAAACAATCCTAGATTTAAGCCTAGCTTGTAAAGGTTTTTTAAAGTTTTTTTATCACATTGGGAGATAATACCACCCATTTCTAAAGCAGCTGCGATAAGTTTTGCTGTTTTATTAAGATGTATGGTTTTGAGCTTTTCTAAAGAGAGTGTTTGGTTTTCAAAATAGCAATCTAAAGCCTGTCCTAATACCATCCCAAAAATACCTCCATTATAACTTAATGATTGAATGAGTTTTATTTTAACTTTTGCTTTGAGTTTGGAGGTTGCAATTAGATAAAAACTATAAGTGTTTAATCCATCCCCTGCTAAAATAGCTCCAACTTCGTCATATTTGGTATGTAATGTGGGTGTGCCTCTTCTTAAGCTTGCATTATCCATAGCAGGTAAGTCATCGTGAATCAGTGAATAAGTGTGTAATACTTCTAAGCCAAGAGCAGGGGCGAAGGCGTTTTCAATCTGTTTGGGGCAATAGGTATATACGACGCTTAAAAGGAGTTTAGGGCGAAATCTCTTACCCCCACTTTGGAGCATTTCCCACAGAGCTTTTTCATAATAAGGGTGAAAACTAGGAACTTTTGGAGGATTTTTTAGAATATAAGATTCAAAACTCTTAAAAATATTCTCTAATTTCTTCAATTTCATTGGTGGAATCATTATCTTTTTTATTGACTTCTACAAAGAAGTAAAAGTCATTGCGCACAACTAGCCATTTTTGTTGTTGGTCGGGAAATTCTCCCAATAGCTTAATAATGGCATTATAGCCTTGTGGGACATTCTTTTTATTGACGGTTAAAATCTTATCTCCGACCTTTAATTGCTCAAATCCATTAGAGGCAGTTGGTGCAATAGAGGTAATTGTGAAATTATCAGAAATTTCAATCCCAATGCGTCCTAAAAAATCTTCTGGCAGAAGTAATCCTCCGCGTCTTTTATCAACTTTGGCTTCTACATTGATAACAGCCTGATTGCGTTCAATCCTTACAGGTATTATAGAATCTTGCTCTAAATCAAATACTACACGATGAAAATCACTAACATTAGGAATAGCTTGTCCATTTATCATCATAATAATATCCCCATATTTAAAAGGATTATCTTTAAAAAAGGGATCAATAACATCCACTTCTACTCTGTCATTGTTGTTTTGGAATACTCGTATCCCAATATCTCCATAATAAATAGAATCGTTTTTTAAAAATCTTTCTAAATATTTTTTTTCTATAAATTTGTTTTCCCCAATTCCTATGCCATAGATATGATCGCAAATTGTGCTAATTAAGCTATTGCTAAAGGTTGGAGTGTTGAGGGTAGCAAAGTCAATAGGACTTTGCATAAGTGTTTGGATTTTTCCACTTACATTGGCTTGAGGAGTGATACTAGCAATTTCTTCTCCTAATTCTTTGGAAGTAATATCGCGTAAGCTAATAGGTGTGAGGTTATTTTTAGATTCTAAAAGATACATTCCTACAAAAGGATCGTGTTTTAAAATATTATAGCCTTTGGGGGAGGTTTTAGGTGAGTAGAGGAATAGCTTAGCCTTTTTATTATCAAGCGATTCGATTGCGACAGCATAATCATTCCCGATTTTTTCTAAAGAGAGTTTTGATTTATCTTGACAGGCTTGAAAATCATAAGCAAAAAGTTGCGAACACATAAGGCAAAGCGATGCAAGAGGATAAATTAAAGATTTCATTATAATCCCTTAAAAGGAAAATTCCCTAGATTTCCAAGCATACCCATAGCCATACTTTTTCGGTTAGTTTCCACACTTTGAAAAACATCATTGATGGCACTCATTAGGAGAATTTGTAAAGATTCTTTATCTTCTAATAAAGAATCATCAATAGTAATATCAATAATTTCCCCATCTCCATTAGCTGTTACATTAATCAATCCACCACCGCTTTTAGCGTTAAAAGTGAGATTTTTATTTTTTTCTTGTGCGTCATTGAGTTTTTCTTGTAAGTTTCCTAATGTTTTAGCTAATTCTTGTGGGTCAAACATTATCTTAACTCCTTTTTGATTTGGATAATTTTATTTTTTTCATCGACAAGGACAACTTTGGGTTGATACTTTTTTAATTCTTTTTTAGAAAATTGCGCATAAGCCATTATGATAATCTTATCCCCGATTTGCACTTTTCTAGCAGCTGCACCATTAAGGCAAACATCGCCACTTTTTCCTTTAATGATATAAGTAGCAAATCGCTCCCCATTGTTGATATTTACAATATCAACCTTTTGTCCCTCATAAAGTTCTGCTGCTTTCATAAGTTCAATATCAATAGTGATTGAACCATTATAATTTAAATTAGCATCACTGACACAAGCGCGGTGAATTTTGCTATAAAGCATAGAGAATTTCAAAATGTTACCTTAAAATAAAATAGACTCCGAATTCTAGCACATTTATTTTAGATAAAGTCTAAAAGATTATTAAAATATCTGATTTAGAGCTTTAAACCTTCATATTTAAAATACGCCGCACAGGCTCCCTCGCTACTTACCATACAGCTTCCTAAAGGGTTTTGAGGATTACAGGCTTTTCCAAAAAGCTTACAATCATAAGGTTTTTTAACACCTTTTAAGATTTCCCCGCAAATACAGCCTTTATGCTCATCCTTTGGGATACCTCCTAAGTAGTCTTGAAAAATAATATTGGCATCATAAGAGCGGAATTCTTCTTTTAATTTCAAGGAGGAATGCGGTATTTCCCCAAGCCCACGCCAATGAAAATTATCTTCTAAGGTAAAATACTGCGAGACAAGCTCTTGAGCTTTTAGATTTCCCTCATAAGTTACACTTCTTGCGTATTGTGTTTCTGTTTTAGCGGTTTTGGTAATGATTTGGTTTAAAATAGAAATGAGGCTTTCCCCGACATCTACGGGTTCAAATCCACATACAACGATGGGTATTTGGTATTTTTGCACAAGAGGTTCATAGATTTTTGAACCCGTAATAACACTTACATGAGATGGAGCTAAAAGTGCATCAATTTGGGAATCTTTAGCACTCAAAATAGTTTCTAGTGGAGGAGGGACTAAGACATGATTGATATGAAAAAAAACATTTTTCAATCCTTGTTTTATTACACTTTGTAATAATGCTGCTGTCATTGGTGTGGTAGTTTCAAAACCGATAGCAAAATAAACGATTTTCTTATTAGGATTGTTTTGTGCAATTTTAAGCACTTCTAAAGGAGAATAAACAAAAACAATATCAAGCCCTTTAGCTCTAGCTTCTTGTAAGCTTCCAAAGCTACCTGGAACCTTTATCATATCTCCCAAAGTTACTAAAATCACATCTTTGCAAGAGGCAATTTTATAAGCACAATCAATCCTGCCTTTTGACATAATGCAAACTGGACAGCCTGGACCATGCACAAATTCAATGTTATTGGGGAGGAGTTGGGGGAGGGCGTATTTCATAATGGTATGGGTATGCCCACCACAAACTTCCATAATTTTAATAGACTTATTTAGTTTTTTGCCTAAAAGCTTGATAGCGTGAAAAGATTCTTGGATTTTTTGACTATTGCGATAATTACTAATATAAGGATTCATTTTAAGAACTTTTTAAGAAAATAATAACTTTTTAAATTATAGCAATCTCTATTTTAAAGATTTTTTATTTAGCTAAGATTTTTCTATGGGCTGTGTATCTAAGCAGCGATATATAAAGAGTTGCGTTATAATATCAAGGTATAATTTATTGGCTAATGGGGAAAATATGCAATTAACACATTTGGACAAAAACGGCAATCCTAATATGGTTGATGTCTCTCATAAAGATATTACACTTAGAGAGGCGGTAGCAAGAGGCAAAATCACAATGTCTGCAGAGGCATTTAAGGCAGTGATTGAAAATAAAGTGAAAAAAGGTCCTGTTTTACAAACTGCTATAATTGCTGCTATTATGGGTGTTAAGAGAACTAGTGAGCTTATTCCTATGTGTCATCCTCTTTATTTGACTTCGGTAAAATGCAATATTCAAGAGAATAGTAATGAAAATACCTTTATAGTAGAGGTGAGTGCTAAAACTAGTGGGCAAACAGGCGTAGAAATGGAAGCATTAATGGGAGTAAATATTGGATTATTAACCATTTATGATATGGTAAAGGCAATTGATAAAAGTATGGTTTTAAGCGAAATTTATCTTGTAGAGAAAAGTGGGGGAAAAAGTGGGTATGTAAGTGCTTATTAAAAACTAATTTGGTTATTTTACAAATTTTAGTAAAGATATAGGATATTTGGGAATCTACTAAATATTTCAAATAGAATCTACAAATATTACATCACCAATCTTTTATTAAGGTTTGGTGATAAGTTTGTAGATTTTATTTAAGAATATTGGGAATAGTATCCAATAGACCATCCAATACTTTCTCTCCTGAAGATTGGTTGTTTTTCATTCGAAGTTTTTCCATTCGTAATTCGTGTTCTTGTTTCATTTTTAATAGCCTTTCTTCTTTATTTTGTTCCATCTGTAGTAATCTTTCCTCTTTAGAACTGCAACCTTGAGAGAAAGTGATAGCGATTAAAATTGCACCGCTATAAAGTATTGTATATTTCATTATTGTGTCTCCACTAAAAATAAAATTTACTTAAATTGTATCAAAAATATCTTTTAAAATATTGAAATATTCTATTTTTATTATATAAATAATTGAAATATTAAATTGTTTTTTATACGACTAAAAATTTGTAGAATAAGCACATTTTAGATTTTTAAGGAGTAATGTGCTTAAGAAAACTAAAAGAGATATGGCAGGATATTTAGATGTTGATGTAAGCACTCTTTATAATTGGCGTAAATATAAACCTAAACTTTATCGTATTGTGATGTTGGGATTTCATTTTGATGAGCTACTAGAAAAGAATAAAAAGAGTTATGAAGAGCTTTTAGAAGTAGAAAATGAAATTGTAAAAGAGATAGAAAAATATCGCTCCTAAGAGTGTTCCTTAATAGTATTATTTTAGAGATTCTTATCCTTAATGCAACCAACCAACCCCCTTAACCTTAAAACCTTACAAACAAGAGTAGGAAACTTAAGCTTTGATATAGAATTAATCATTGCTATATAATAACTCTAATAGATAATAAACAAAGCTGTCCTAATTGCTTGTAAGGTTTTAAACTTAAGGGAGTAAAAGAAGTAAAGAGAATAAAGAATAAAAAGACTAACTAAAGAATAATAAAACCTA
>NZ_FZPJ01000065.1 GCF_900198605.1 Helicobacter mesocricetorum
AAAGAAAAGAAATGCAGTTTTAATGGGGGGATAAAATGTATCAAGATAACTTCAATGATAAAATTTTAAAGCGTTGGCAGCCTTGTTTTGATAATGTTGTTTCTAAGAGATTTGTTCATAAAGCATTTTTGAGTGAGGTATTTTTGACAGATTCTCATAAATACACTGATGATACCTTTTTGATTTCAGCTTTTTTGCCTAGAAGTCATTTGTATTACAATGATTCTATACGACAGATTGATGTTTCCCTTGTCTTAGAGGTTTTTAGACAATGTTCTATTTATATTTCCCATTCTTTTTGTTCTATTCCTATAGATTTTAAATTCATTTTTGACAGTGCCCATTTCAATATTCTTAATAATTACTTAGATAGTAAGAACGTAACCGATAATTATCGGGTGGTTATTGTGGCTAAAATAGTTCAATCTAAGATAAAGAAAGGTATTCTTGTCGGGATTGTATTGGATATGAGCATGTATATTAATTCACAACTCTATGCAACAAAGACGATGGATATTTCTTTTTTTCAACCCAAAATATGGGAAAAATTACGACGTTCTGCTCAAAATGTAGAATATAGTATTAACAATATACAGCCTGCACCAAAGGAAATGGTAGCCAAGAAATTGGATAGTAATATTGCCATTGGCAATCTTATATGTAATGACAAGATGTTTTGCTCAACTCTTATGCCAAATATGCAGCACCCCGCTTTTTTTGACCATCCCCTAGACCATATACCTGCTAGCCTCATATTTGAAAGCTTGCGCCAACATGCCCTGTTTGCAGCATTCCAATATAATGTCTCTGTTGAATGCTTATCGCTTAAAGAAATTATTGTAGAGTTTAAATCTTTTTGTGAATTTTTTAATGTAACCCAATGTTGTTCTGAAAGAAATGATGTGTATATGCAAAATGATGATTTTATGATTGATATACAAGTCATTTCTAATGATAAAGTCTGTGTTGTATCAAAGTTAAAATTTGCTATTTTAAGGATTGGCAATGATTAAGACTATTTGGTTTGATTTTGGCGGTGTTTTGTCTCCTCCAATTGGAGAGATATTTAATATATATCATATTAAGACGGGTATTTCTCCAAACCAACTAAAGGAAGCTATGCTTGACGTAGCAAATGCAATGAATATGCCAATGCTTGCCCCCATTGAAAATGCAGTTTTAATGGAGTCGGAATGGGGAGCCTTATTGCGCAAGTCATTGCAAAAACTATACCCCAATTTAGACACCACAAAAGCGGAGCTAGAAAATTTTGGCAAACAATGGTTTATGGGAATTGAAGCAAATGCTATAATGATATGGTTTTTTAAAAGCCTTAAAAAGCAAGGCTATCGGTTAGGTATATTGACTAATAATGTGGTTGAGTGGGAGCAGGAATGGAAAAAAATGATAAAATTAGATGAATATACCGATTTTATTGTTGATTCTTGCAAGTTTTTTTGTCGCAAACCTGATAAGGAGTTTTTTGCTATAGCAGAGAAAATATCGGGCAGCATAGGCGCTGAGAATCTATTAATTGATGATATTTGGGAAAATTGTTTATCTGCCAAAGAGAAAGGCTGGAATGTTGTTTTGTTTCAATCTAATGCACAGGTTTTAAGGGATATTCAAGAATACTTTATAGTCAATTTTCCAAGTATTAAGGATATTCCAGATTATGATTTTGTTCCTGACTATAAAGTTATTTCCGAATCAACTCCTAATAGCTTAGGAATGATTGAAATTTTAAGCGGACATCAGGCATACCATATTACTAATTACAAAGATGTAAGAGAAGTCTTAACAAGTTCTCAATGTTTGAGAAAACCAACAAACCAAATAGGTGGTGCAAGTATTTTGCCCACACTCACGCCCGATGAACTTTTATTGAATCTTGATGGTGATGCACACAAAAGGATGAAAGATTTTGCTATGAAATCTTATGGTGCTGCGAGTATAAATAATATTCAAGGTGATATGGTAAAGATTACACAAAAGCATTTAGGGCAATTAAAAGATTTGAAACATTTTGATTTATTCCCTGTTTTAGATTCTATTGTTATTGAAATTAATGCACATTTGTTGGGTATAGATTTGGATATGTATAAACAAATCTTAAAACCATTAAGTAAGACAGTGCAACTTGCTGATAAAAATAACACGAACAAACTCGTAGAGAATTTTACTCAGCTTTATCGATATATTATGAATATGATAGACGGCACACAATCAACCCAAAAAAATGGCATTATTGATTCATGGGTTCAAAATAGAGGCAAGGCTAATCCACCACTTTCAGATAAAGAAATTTGTGGTTTGCTTTTAGGTTCGGTATTAGGTGGATATCAAAATGTCTTAACGGGACTTTCTAAAGTTGTGTATGCTTTGCTATATTTTCCTATTTTGTGGAAATTATTACAAGAAGACAGGGATTTAATCTATGATATGATAAATGAAATTTTTCGGTTGACAAATTTGGGTACAGGTTCCACATTCCCACGAATTACTACAAGGGAGATGTGGCTTGTGCAGGGGGTAATCCCTAAGGGTTCTGTTGTGTATCCAGATGTCTTTTTAGCCAATAGAGATTCTTCTGTTTTTATCAATCCTCTGCACATTAATCCATTTAGAAAAAATAAGGCACATTTGCAATTTGGGTATGGTGCACATCGTTGTATGGGTAGGAATTTGGCTGAAATAGAAATCCAAACTATATTGCAAGAGATTCTTTTAGAGTTTCCCAATCTAACTATTGATTCTGATATTGAAATAGGGTGGGATAATGGTGTTATCTTGCATCGCCCTAAAAATATTCCCGTTATTAATTTCGACCAGAAGGAAAATTATGAAATCCAATAAAAACCTCTTACTATTCACGGTGCTACTTGCAGTTTTTGTCGTTCCAAGCTCTATTTCTGGTACAGCTATCGCATTGCCATTTGTCGCTCAAGAATTGGGCAATGATCCTATTGCTTTGCAATGGGTTGTGAATGCGTTCAATCTATTTTTTGCAAGCTTTACGCTTATATGGGGAAGCTTAGCAGATAGGTTTGGTGCTCGAAAATGTCTTTTGTCCGGCGTTTTTGTCTACGTGTTGGGTTCTTTGCTTTCTGTTGTTGCACAAGATTTGTTCACATTGGATATTGCAAGAGCAATAGCAGGAATTGGCGGGGCAAGCGTATTTGCAAGTGGTGCAAGTTTGCTCATCCAAAATTTTGAGGAAAAACAAAGAGCAAAAGCCTTTGCTTTTTTTGGGACAACAGCAGGGCTTGGCATCACATTTGGTCCAACGATTTCAGGATTGCTTATTGATATATTTGCTACGGTTTCTGTTATAAATATGCCTGTTTCTTATCGTGCCATTTTTGCTTTTCATTTTCTTGTTCTTATTTTTGTATTGCTTCTAGCATCATCAATACCTAAAGACAAGATACATCAAAAAACATCTTTTGATTTTGTGGGCGCATCTTTATTTGTTGTATTGCTTTTTTCTTTCATGTCATTTATTAGCAATATGGCACATTTAAATACCGAATTTATCATGTCCATTGTTATTTTTGTTGCATCTTTATCTCTGTTTGTGTGGCAGCAAAAATCTCATCATTCAAAAGGAAAAAATCCTTTACTAGATTTAGAAGTTTTAAAGAATAAAGCTTTCTTTGGATTTACGCTTGTTACCGTGATTGCGGGTTTTAGCTTTGTTGTTTTGCTGACCTATTTCCCTAGTTTTTTGCAAGTAGTTTTTTCTCTTAGTGCTTCTGCTTCTGGTTTGTTTATGCTTGCTTTGACTACGCCTATGCTTTTTTGCCCCCTACTTGCGTCAAAAATGCTCAATGCGGGGTGGGATTCTAAAAAACTCGCTCTTTTAATGTCGTTTTTGATGAGCGTTGGCTTGATACTCCTTGCTCTGGTTTTATATTTTGTCCATAATGATTTGCAGATAATTCTCACATTATTACTTTTGTTTATTGTTGGAATCGGAATGGGCTTACATGCTGGCGCAATTGATAATCTTGCATTAAGCAGCATAGATTCAAATAGGGCTGGACTTGCAGCTGGTGTACTTAATTCTTGTCGATTGGGAAGCGAGGCTGTTGGTGTGGCACTATATGGCGCATTAATGCTCATTTTTATTACCATATCCGCAACAACAACGGGACTAGATGCAGAGTATATTAGCATTATCGCAAGTGCCAATATTGTCAAATTTGAGGGCGATATATCGCTTGCGCTCTCAATTTATCTTAAATCTTTTTGCGTATCCATTTCAATTTTGGGTGCTTTTTGCTTGATACTTTGTGTGGCAATTAGGAGGCTTTTGAGAAACTCAAGGGGTTAGTTTTAGTTTGCAAAAGGAGGAAATAATAGAGCTTTGCCCTTTGGCTTAAGGATAAATCATACTTTTGTCGCGCTAAGGGCAATGCTTGAAACATCTCTACTACTTGTTAGATTGAGCGAATGTGAAGTGTTTTTATTGTTTTGCAATGTAATTATTGGTAAAATTTAATTAAAACTTAAACAAGGAATGTACTTATGGAATCTCAAAAAACACTTATTTTAAATTTGCCCCTTAAAATAATATTTGGCTTGATTTTAACGCTCTCTCTAGCCTGTGCTAAGACATTATCAAATATCCCAGAAGTCGATGAAAACCTTATTGAAACTACGCTTCCTAATTTAATCTATGGATTCAAATGCAATAGCATACGCGATATATCGCATTTTGATCCGAGTGTTTTTTGGGTTAAAGATGGGGAAAGCATAAATTCTCAAAAAATCCCTAATGGGATACATTATATTCGCTTTGCAGGAAGGATTTTAGAGGGTGGGATTTATGACTATAAGAGCAATACATATACTAGCCCTAATAAAGAATTTATGTATTTTTTTAAAGATGATAATTTAAAAGTGCAGAGTATTTGCGATAAGCAAGAATTTATTTTAAGCAATTACCAAAAAGGTGAGGAGAAATTTAATCTCAAGCTCCGTGAAATACCTAGTAAAGAAATCGCTATTGTGATTAATATAGCAGATTCGATGAAGGATTATGTGCTTGCTTTTAAAGAAATTGCTCCTTTTATTGCAAAACATATTTTTAAAGACGAAAAGAGGGTTTATGCAAAAATCGCACTCATAGGCTTTAGTGCCTATAATATTAAAGATTTTGGTGATTCCATAAATGAACAAGATTTCATAAAAAATGCAGAATCTTTACAGACTCAAAAATATCCCACTGAAATGATTAATTACGCACTCATTGAGGGAATGAGCCATTTTACTAAGGATAATGGCTTAAAAAAAGAGATTTATCTTATCACTAATGGAAATCAAAGTGATATGTATAACGCTGATAAAATGTTAGCACTTACTAAAAATCTCAATCGCAATATTGTCTATAACTCTCAAGGATCTAAGGAGAATTGGGTAAAGATTCATATTTTCTCACTGGATAAAAATGTTTCTTTCTTAAAAATGTTAGCGGAAGCAACAGAGGGGAATTTTTATGAGCCAAATAGCATTTATGAGTTTAAAAAAGAGCTTTTAAAGCTTAGCAATGATGGTAAAGATGTTGATCCAGCAGAGTTTAAGGGCATTATCGTGCCTAGTAAAACGCATAAAATATATGATCCTGACAACCCAGATAATCCTCCCTTAGGAGAATAATCGTTTTTAAATCCGTATTAATAATAGCAAACTACTTCTTCTATACTTAATCGCTTCTTGCTATATTTTGGTGCTTCCTTCCTGAAGCCTAAGCTCAAAATAACTGCTGTTTCAAAGGGATAAGAAAGCTCTAAAAAAGAATCCACTTTATCCTTTTCAAAGCCACCTATCATACAAGTATCAATCCCCCTGCTCATAGCCGCTAAAGACATTTGCATCAATGCTAAATAACAATTAGCTTTGGCATAAGCATAAAGCTGTTCTGGATTGAGCGTATTTGTTTCATAAGTATAAGCATTAAGAATCTCTTCAAACTTTGCATCATCAGGAGGGCAGAATCTAGCTATTTGTTTTTTGATGTATTCATCTTTAGCCTGTAAATCCATTCTTGCTAGGATGATGATGTTATGGCTAGCAGTTGCAACATTTTCTTGATTAAAGCAAATCTTGCTTAAATTTTCATTGTCTTTTTTGCTAACTACAACAAATCTCCACGGTTCAAAACCGCAACTGCTAGGGCTTAATCGTCCAGATTCAAGAATGAAATCCAAATCCTCTTTTTTTATAATTTCATCGGTAAATGCCTTGCAAGCGAATCGCTCTTGGATAAGTTTTTCAAAGTTCATTATTTTTTCTTTATTTTTAATAAAGCAAAATTATAAATTAAACTTTTCAAAGATACAATACGGAAATAAAAGTAAGATACTTACCAAAAAGAAAGTATAAACATCCTCATTTAGGAAAATAATGACCAAAGAATTATCCTGCATTAAAGCGGAGAATCTAGCTAACTCACCTTTTGCCTATGCACTTTCTATGATAGCAGGAAAATATAAAATAGGAATCTTATATGCTCTATCTCACTTTGAACTATTGCGTTATAATCAAATCAAAAGATATATGGGCAATATCTCTTTCAAAACTCTTACCAATACTTTACGAGAGCTAGAAAAAGATGGTTTAGTAGAGCGTAAAGAGTATGCAATTATTCCTCCAAAAGTAGAATATTTTCTTACCCTAAAAGGAAAAACACTTATCCCTATCTTAGATGCACTCTGTGAGTGGGGAATACGTCACAAAGATTCGTAATTTTATTTTTAAATAAACTCCATTAGTAAATAACAGAAATTTAAATAGTCAATGGAATCTAAATTATTAAACCTAAAAAATAAAAAAACCAACCAACCCCCTTAATCTTAAAACCTTACAAACAAGAGTAGGAGACCTAGCTTTGATAAACAAAGCTGTCCTAATTGCTTGTAAGGTTTTAAACTTAAGGGAGTAAAGAAGTAAAGAGAATAAAGAATAAAAAGACTAACTAAAGAATAATAAAACCTA
>NZ_FZPJ01000033.1 GCF_900198605.1 Helicobacter mesocricetorum
AAAACTTAGAGATTAGTGGAACTATTACCAATAATGGTGGTAGCAATAACAACTATGCTATTAATATAAGTAAAAATGCCCAAATAGGAACTATCACTAATAAAGGTTTAATACAAGGAAGTAAAACTCACAATATTAATATTAATACAGGCTCTATTCAAACCTTTGATAATAGTGGAACGATTAAGAATACTAATAGTGGTAAATGGAACTTCTATATTAAATCTACTATTGAGAACTTTAAGAATAGTGGATTAATAGAAACTAAAAACTATGGTGTTGCTTTTCAACCTACTAGCACCATTACTAACTTTAATAATACAGGAACTATTATTGCTAAAGAGAATAATGCTAGAGATGCAGTTTATATGAATAAAACTACTATTCAGACTTTTAGTAATACAGGGACTATTAAGGGTGAGGGGAGTGGGAATATTTATAGAAATTATAGAAAGACAGTTAATATTCTAAGTGGTTCTACCATAGGGAGTTTTAAGAATGAGGGATTGATAGAAGGGAAACAAGTAGGTATAAATATAGAAGCTTCTACCATAGAAAACTTTAGCAATAGTAAAACGATAAAAGCTGATAATGGGGTTCTCTTGAGTGGTAAGACTACAATAAATAACTTTACTAATACTGGCACCATAGATGGCAATTATGCAATCCAAGTAAGAGGAAATTCTTATGTGAAAACTCTCATCAATGAAGGAACGATAAAAGGTAAAGAGATAGGCTTAAGTGTCCATCCAGGAAAAATTGATACGATTATCAATAAAGGCACTATAGAAGCAACAAGAACTCTAGTCAATAGAAGTGTTTCCTACCAAGGAGGCTTAGGCTTTATGAATTATGGTAGCGCACCTTCTAGTGCCAAACTAGTTATTAATGAAGGTCTTATTAAATCTCAAACTCATGGTATCTTCTATGAAGTAGGCAATAATGTAGAAACTATTGTTAATAAAGGAACTATTCAAGCAGAAAAATATGGGATTCGTATCACCAATACCGATCCTAATACAGGTTCTAAAACTACACTTGGTAAAATCATCTTAGAAAAAGATAGTGTTATAGATAGCAAACTTGATGCTATCAGCATAGAAATTAAAAATCGTCATACAACAGAAGTCAAAGGTATCGACATCCAAAAAGGTGCAACTATTAAAAGTGAAAATGGAGCTGCTATTAATGTAGCTTCTAATAATCATATCACAGGAGACATTAATATAGCAGGAAAGATAGAAGCTAAAACAGGGATAAGCAATCAAGGAAATATTAGTGCAAGTATTTCTGCTTCTGGTGATACACCTTTGGTTATTGAAAACAAAGGTAATGGTAATAT
>NZ_FZPJ01000039.1 GCF_900198605.1 Helicobacter mesocricetorum
AAATCTTGACAAGGAAACCCAGCAGTGAATAATTCTACCGCCATACCTTTGGTATTAAGTGTTTTAATATCTCAATAGGGATACCACTAAAGTTTTTCTCTAAGACTTCAGCATAATACGCATTAATTTCACAAAAGCTAATAGTTTGATAAAAATCCTTATCTGCCTTTTGCAATCCCAATGCAAATCCGCCTATGCCACTAAACAAATCTAAATTTTATGGAATGCTAAAATTTTTTAACTTTCAAATAAAGGGTTAAAAATGGGTGTTTTAAGCTTTAAATCTATTCTAAGATTGCATAGGGGAAGTATTTTAGAAACTGCTTTTATATTGCATGGCTTCTGCTAGTGAATAAAATGTTGTTTCATTATAATAGCTGCTAGTGTGGTGGTGTGCTTTTTCTCCATAGGCTAAAAGGAATTCTTTTAAGTCTTTGAGTTTCACTTTAACGCCTATTATTTCTCCAAACTCCTTAGCATCTTGAGCGTTCCCATTTGCTAATGGGTTTTATCCCATTTGCATAAGCGGCTATGGTATTATTGCTTATGGAGTATCCATTATATCCTCTACCTATATGGGGTGTATCATAATTCTGCAAAATATTATAGGCTAACTAACTCGGCTTTTTGCTGTTTGGTTAAAGCTTTTGTTTTGAATTTGGTGTTAAGCTCTTTTAGATAGTTAATTAAGGGCAGTGCTTAAAAAGCCACTTATCTCATCTACCCTTTGCACTGCTTTGTCTATTTCATTCTCTAGCTGTGCTTCTGTGATGTTCTTTTGTGGTATAATGGCGTTATCGCCACTAATACGAGTCTCGCTTGAAGTATTAGTATTATGCTTAATTTGGTGCGAATACGCTGGATTAAGGGCGTTTTCTTTTTTTATATGCAGTTAAAACCCAATTATTCGCCTCTCCTTTGTAATTTAAAGCAATCACGCTTAAATGGTCGCCTAGCTCTATAAAGGCTCTTGTTTGTTCTTTTCTTAAGTTTCCTTGTTGTATTAAGGTAGGCAAATCTCTTATAAACTCTAGGGCTTTTTGCTGTGCTTCTTTGGCATTAACACCCTGATTAATAAAATCCTCTTTGCGTCTTGCTAAAATATGTGCCAATCCTGCTTTCTCATCCCCCCAAACCAAAGTAATATCTCCATTACCGCTTAAATCCTCTAAATCCTGTCGATAAAACGCCCCTACAACTTGCCCTTTAAACTGCCCCTCTTTAGATTCCGATTGCGTAAGCTCTCCTAGCTCTTTTCTAGCCTCATAACCTTTAGCTTCGGCTAAGATTTTCTTTATAGCCCCGCTTCCATCGTGATAATATTCGGCGTAATTTGTGCCAAAGCCTTTCAAAGGAGAGAGATTATAATGCTGTTCTATCCTTGCTCTTGCCTCTTTATAATGTTTTTCTGCGTTTTGGAGTGCTTCTGGGCTTTGGTTAAGTTCTTTTTTTGCATATTCAGAGTCTATTTGTGCTTGGCTTTTTAATGTATGAATTAATGCTTTTAAGTCATTAGGAAGTTTTAAATCTATGCCATATTTTAAAAGCTCTATATCGTTTAAGAGGATTCTAAAATCTGTATTATTGTAATGGTTTATAAAGTCTTTGGGATTTTTTAAAATATCTTCTGGGTTTATGGGGTTTTCACTCCATCCACTAAGCCAATGTGCGAAGCTTTGTATATTATTAACTGCTATGTTTTGAGGATTTGTGGAGGCATTAAGACTTTTGGCAAACTCTTTAATTCTATCCTCTAACGCAGTGAATGTGGATTGTGGTATAATTTCATTATCAGTCTCTACAATAGGCTTACTAGGCTTTATAGCCTCGCCGCTAGTTATTTTATTGTGAGTATTGACTGCCTCTGCTAGTTCTCTTTTAGTCGGCGGATTAGAATGATAGCGGGGGGTTAATTCTAATTCTAAAGAATAAACTTTATTTAAATCCTTATCTAAACTCTCTTTTGTCGTAATAAGCGCATTTGCGTTTCCATACTCGCTATTAAAGCGATGAATAATTGTATTATCGCCCACTTTTTCGCCATTGTAGCTTGTTTGTAATTTCGCATTTTTAAAAAGGTTTTCAATGTTTGCCACTGCGTTTAAATGCGTATCTCTATTAAATCCATTTTGTATAGATTTATTAACCGCACTATCGCTTACCATTTTATTAAGGCTTTTAAGCGATAATGTTGCATTATTACCATCTGCGCTTGTTAAAGTCGTGTTTAAAATAGGCTTTAAATGATTTTTTATTATCGTTTTTGCCTCGTTCGTGCTTGTGGTGCTAAAATCGTGTTTAAATGGTGAAATCTCTTTGGTGATTTGTGGCTCTACAACACCCCCAAACTCCTTTTTTAATCTTGCTAAAAATCGCTTTTTTAAGACATCCTCTTCTCCTGTTTGTAGGGCTTTTATGGTTTGCTCTATGGGGGTGTTGGATAAAAAGCTATATTCGATTGCTTCTTTGGCATCATTGATATAAGCTAAAAACTGCTGGGTCCTACTTCTAGGATTGCTTGGGTTTGGTTTGGAGATAAAATCAGGCAGTGTATCAAACTTGTAGCTAATCCTATCCTCTACTTGCTCTACTAAATCTTGCAAAGCTCTAACGCCTCTTTGGTAAATAGAGTTATCGCCATTAAACTCATAAGCAGAGTTGATTAAATCTCTTGTGTTAATGAGCTTCCTGCGGCTCTTGTATAAATCCTCTATATTTTTGCTCTCTAAGCCCTCCATTGTTTGTTTTAAAAACTCTTTAGTAATGTCGCCTTTTGGGTCTAAAAAATTACTGATCTTGACTTGTAAAGCCTTTTTAGAATCTAGGTCGTTTTTAAGTGCGTTTTTTTCTTTAAACTCTTTTATGCCTTCAAATACATCATCGTCTAAATTATGTTGTTCTAAGGCAGTATAATACCCTAAATCGTCTTGGTCTTTAAGCACTTTTAAGTATTTCTCTTGCAGGTCTTTTGCCTCTTGTGGAGATACTTTTAAATGATCTGCTAGGGCTTGTAAATACTCCTTCTTATCACGGCTTGTGGCTTTTTTAGGAGGATTTATTTCACTTGGTGGATTATATTGTGTTAGCTCTGGGAGGGGGTTAAATTGTTTTTTAAGCGCAAACTTTTTATAAAAGCCCTCTAGGTTTTGGGAACTTTCGGGCAAAGATTCGTAAAATTCCCTTAGCTCTAGTAGCACTTGCTCTAGTCTTTGAGTCTCTATGGGATTAAATCCTCTATTTTTAGACTGCAAAATAGTTTGGAGTTGTCCTTTGGTAAAATCCCTTATGGTATTAAATAGGGTTTCTTTGCCTTTTTGCCCTAAGCTTTCATATTTAGCGACAAATTCTTTAGCATCTTTGTAATCAATAGGGAAAAAATTGTTTTTGCGTCGTTTATACCCCTCTATGCTAAAGTTATCAAAGCCTTGCTGGGCTTTTACTAAAAAGTCTTTTAGCTCTGTTACTTTAGCTTGGGCTTTGGAGATTTGTGTGTTGGAGTTTTCTAGCTGCTCTAAATACTCTTTTTTAAACTCTTGGAAACTTTGGGGATCTCTGCCATTGCTCTTAGCTAACTCTTTATGCCTTAGATAGGCTTTATTAACATCCTCTCCCCATTCTTCTAAAAACTCTTGATTAAGCCCTTTATAGTAGTCTAAATCTTTCTCTTGGCTTCTTAGCTCGCTCTTTGCTAGGCTAATTTGTAATCCCAAATCATAAAACTCCTCTGGGGTTTGTGGTATAATCTGTGTATCAAGGTTAGGTAATATATTGTCCGATTTATCTGTAATCTTAGGCTTCGGTGAAAGTGTGTCTAAATCCTTGTTTCTTTCAAAAGCAGTTATGATAAAGTTTTGTTTCTCTCCTTTAAATTCACTACTTAAACCTATAACATAGCTTTCAAATTCTAAGCGGTATCGCATATTATTTTGATTAATTAGCTTCCCCCTCTCTATAATCTCTGGAATAAGATTTATATCAAAGTCTGGATGCTTATCAATAATATGAGCTAATCCATAGCCTTTATGGGTTTGTGGGTTTGTAACTTCTCCCCAAACTAAATCAATCTCCCCATTCCCACTAAGCTCTTTTAAATCCTCTCTAAAAAATACTCCTTTTACCTGTCCCATTTTTGCATCACTTAAAACTTTAAGTGCTAATTTGCCTTTATCTTTAGATTCTGGAAGTTTAAAGTTTATCCCAAAAGGCTCACCATTTGCTTTTAAAAACTCATTTTGGTTTTTTGCGTATTTTTCAAACAGATTTAAAAAATGATTACTTTCATCAAACCCTAAGGATTTAATCTTGTATTGTAAAATTACATTTGCTTTTTCATCATTGAGTTTTATATAAGGGGGATAATTGTTTCTAATTCGTCCATCATAATCTGCATAATTGGTTTTTATTTCTATCTCTTTGAAACTATCTTTTAATAACTCTATTTCTTTTAGTGTAAGCTCACTTTGTGCTTCATCAATGAAAGCTTTTGCTTCTTTTGTGCTATTAAAATCAAATCCTAAAGTGCTATAAATCCCTCTTTGTGGATTATAAATATTTTCTCCCTTGTATTCTCTATATCTTGGATTATCACCTATTGCTTTAAGGTCTAAAAAGCTTTTAAAATCATCATCAGGAAGTAAATTGTGCTTTTGCTCTAGGGTTTCTTGCAGGGGTTGTGTTTGTATTTCTAGCTTGGCACTTTTTGCATTTTGCTTATAGTTTAAGAGTTTGTTTTTTTCGCCATTGTTTAGCTCTATACTTATGCCATTTTCAAAAAGGGTTTCGTCTTTTTGTGAGGTTTTATAATAATGCCTTATCCATTCAAGCTTTTTTTCTACTTCACCGCTACCTTTAGCGATTTTAAAGATGACTTTTTGGTGAAAATTAAGTCCGCTATTATTACTAGGAGATATTTTTTGAACTTCTAACTCAAAATGCTTTCCATTTTGTAAAGTGCCTGTATAAATTTGTGAATAATCTTTATTTAAACCTAGATTATGAATACTTGCAATATCAAAATCAGAAAAAAACTTATCCACTCCTAAAAGCCTGTATTTTTCATAACTGGCTTTTGAAATGTTTGTATTTTCAAAAAATGCATCCAGTCCTTGCACTAATTGGTTTTTAAAGCCTGCTATTAACTCAAGAGATTGTGAATAGGTTGTGGATTGTGGGCTATGAATACTAGGTAATGTTTCTTGTGTATCCTCTACAATCTTAGGATTAGGTGGAAGTGTTTGTGAGTTTTTAAACCCCTCTTGTTTTTCTTTAAGTTTAGGGAGTAGCTCTAAGAGTTCAGAAGCTTCTTCGCTGGGTATCCCACTTTTAATATTCATACTTAAAAAATCATAAATATCAGCTGTGCTTATTGCTCTACCATTACTAAAGAGTGTAGGCTCTAATTCCTGCCTTAATGCTGTCTCTAAGTTGCTTAAGAATTCAAAGAGATTTTTAGGTGGATTTTCTAGCTCTTTAAACCTTGCTAGAGAGTATCCCATTATCTTACCTATTAAATCCTCATAATAATCAGGGTTTTGTTCTATGAAAGCATTTTTGCCCTGTGTATCGGTGGTTTTCAATAAATCTTGTATTTCTGTAATAACTTCTCTAAAATTATCCCTTCTTGAAGGGGAAGCTTTGATTGTAAAATACAAAGCTTGAGCTAGATAATCCCTTAAATCAAGTTTTGGCATTAAGGTTTGTTGGCTTATGTTATAAAAGCTCCCTGCATTTTCTACAAACATTCTTAAAGTCGCTTGTTTTTCCTCTGCACTTCCCTTTAAGCTCTCTAGGCTTTCTAAGATACTTTTGTTTCTAGTTTTGGCTAAATGAGTAAAAAGGGCTAAATTCGTATCAAAGGTATTTAAGCCATTATTGGTAGTATCTAAGGTTTTAGAAACAATGCTTTGCATCTCCTCTACACTAGAGGCTGTTAGTCTATTAGGGAGTTTAGAAATACCCTCTTGGTATTTCCCTAAGGTGCTAAGGGCTTTTTCTGCTATATTTTGTTCTCGTCCTACATTAGAAGCAAAGGAGAGGTTTAAGACTTCTTGTTTAGGAATATCAAAATCTAGCATTCTAACAATGACTTCATCCTCTCTCAAATCTACATTAAAGGCTTTCTTGGCTTCCTCTTTATAAGTATGTAAGGATTCCTTACTTAGTCTTTTTAGAGCTTCTGCTCTATGATTCCCTACACTTACACTACCATCTGCTAATATAATTGGTAATCCATCAAATCCACCCTCACTAAAGAATAGTTTATTAGGATTTAGGTTATTTTGTATATCCTCTATAACCCTTGTTTGTTTAATGAGTCTGCCTTGTGTGCCTGTGTTGCTAAAATTAGGTTTTAAATCTTGCTTTTTAATAATTACATATTTGGCATTATAGGTTTTATTCTCTAGGTTAATACTTGTTTGCCTAAGAGGGGTATAAGGAATACTATCGCTTAAAAGTAATTCTACTTCATTAACAGATTTACCAACATTAGAGTCTTTTGCTTGTTGTATGGATTGCCTTTTTTGGTTAAGAAGGGAGGCTCTTTTGGCTTGTTTTTGTTGGGATTCCTGTTGCAATCTCTGCTCTTTAGCGATACCATCTTGCTTTTCTTTTAGGGCTTTATCTAAAATACTTTGGTTTGTAGGGGATTGTGGTATAATGTGTGTATCAAGTTTGATATTAGAATTGGCTATATCATCGTAAGGAGTAATAGCGTTAATCTGACTACTCGCTTGATAAATTTCTCTACCCCCTTTTGAGATTTTATTATTTAATCCACTCTCGCTTTTGGGTGCATTGCTTCTTACAATCCATTCCCCATTTTCATCCCTTGCTACACTTGTAAAGTATTTTTTATCGTTAAAATCCTTTGCAAAAATAATCGTATTTTCATCTTGTATAATAATTCTATCTGGATTTTGTAGTGTTGGTTTAATTCTATCCATATATTTAAGCCTATTTTCTTTTAGAAGTTTAATAAGGCTTCCCTTTGTAACCTTTATTTCTGATATATTTTCCTTATTTAGGGCTTCTTTAACTTCTGGAATAAAGTTAGGGATAAAATCCTGCTCTAAGCTCTCTAAATTAAACTCCTTAAGCCATTGTTCTTTTAAATCTTGAGGAATCTCTTGGGCTTTTGTCCCCTCTTTTATCGCCCTTAAAGCCTCCTCTTTTGCTTCACTAACCTGTTCTACTATTCTTTCTACTAGCTCTTTAGTAGGGCTGTTAAATCCTCCCCTATTAGCTCTTTGGGTGATATTAAAGTTAAAATTCTCTAAAGAGCTAGATTCTTTTAAGGCTTTGCTTAAATGGTATTTTAATGCTGCCTTTTGGATTCCTAAACCTATAGTTGGAAAAAAAGCCCCAAATAAAATGCCATCGTGTGTGAAATTCCGATATATTCTTCCAAAAACTCCATCGACAAGCACATGCTTGATTGGACCATCAAAAGTCGTAGCTATATTGCTAGTGTTTTCTTTAGGGTTAGGATTAGGCAGAGAGTTTAAAATATCCGCATCCCTTTTAAAGAGTTTATGGAAGTCTTGTATTGCTTGTATATATTCTTTAGATCCCTTGCTTTTAAATATTTGTTTATTTTCCTCTAAAGCCTTTAAAAATGATGTAGAATCTAAGACCTTTGTTTCACCATTTTTAACTAAAGAAAACGCAAAGATTTTATCTAAGAGGTTAAGTTCTAAAGATTGTCTATTTTGCTCTGTTAATCCTTTGGTTAGCTCATCGAAGTTATTAAGCAGGGTTTTATTATTCGTTCCTGCTTTGGAAGCTTGTGGTGGATTTTCTGCCCCTGCAATCTTACCCGCTCCTTTGGCATTTTTTAAGATAGCCTTAGCAATATCCTCTAAAGAATTATCTACATTTTGGATTTTTTCATAAATGCTAGAATTTTGTATTTCTTTTAAATTCGCATAATCTGCCAATTTTGTTTCATAGAGTGTTTTTGCCTGCTCGTAAGCTTCTTTATTCTGGGAGAAAATATTATTAATCCCTTTATTAATATCCTCTCTTAAATGGCTACTAATGAAGTTTTTAAGATAGCTATCTAAAGTCTTATCCTCTGAATAAAGATTATTAAGGCTTTTCCTTGTTGCTTCTAAATCCTTATAAGTTACACCTTGTGGATTATAGACCTTATGCTTAATAGAGAGTAAAGTATTTTTATACGCACTTGGAATTTCATAATATTTTAGCTGCTCTTCATAGAATTTATCAAATTCTTTAGAATCTAAGACCACCTTATAATTATCATCATAGATTTTGCTTAAGATTTTCTCATTAGCTTCCTCATAAGCTGCTTTTGTGCCTTTGGTATAATCATCAAAGATAATCTTAATATCTTGGGGGTTAATATCAAATTTTTGTAATTCGCTCTTTAAATTCGCAGTGGTTAAACCTAGCATATTTCTTAAGTTTTTATTCGCTTGAGGATTAATCTTAGCAACCTCTTTTAATATGTCTAATACATCATTATCCTCACTATTTCTAATAACGGCTAATAATTCTTGTTGTTTAGCCCTCAAGGGCATTTTAGGAGTAAAAATATCGTTAAGGCTTTGGGCTGTGTTGTAGATTCTAGAATCCTCTCCAAATTTTTCTTTTAAATATTCCAAACCTTTGTTTAGGTCTTTAGAATGTAAAGATTGTGGAGCACCCCCTATATTTTTAGCAAATGCTAACAATTCCTCTCTTTCCTCTTTAGAAAAAGACCTTAGGGCTAAATCTTGAGCGGCTCGTAGATTTTGGGATTCAGCCATGTTTTTTATATTTCCTATGATAGGGGTATTTTTAGCTACTTTTCCTACCGCCTCCAAACTCTTTGTAGTAAGCTTTAAAATCCCATTAGAACTCTTAACTAATCCTAAGATTACTCCATCACCAACTGCAGATAATGCCCCCTCCTCTAGCATATGCCTATGAATCTCTTTAAAGTTTTGCTCTCTGTTTAAAAGCTGATTAGAAAGAATGGCATCTACTCCAGCCCCTGCGTAGCTTCCTATTGCCCCTCCTACTACTGCACCCCCTAATGTTGCTAAACCTTTAGGGGCTAATCTTGCCCCTGTGATACTTCCACTAATCCCTCCAGTAATAGAAAACTTATTGGCTAGCAGTGTTGGCAGAATAGAGCCTAAAAAGTTATGCTCTACCTTATAAAGTTTGCCCTCTTTATCCATAAAGAAAATGTCCCCATTTTGGTCGTGTCCTGCTTTATCAAATCCATAAAAAGTAGCGATATTTTTTAAATCTGTGAAATAAGCGTCTTTAGTTTTCTCATCTATCTCTCCACTTATAAGCCTTTTCATAAATGCACTTATGGAAGTGTGTTCGTGGATATTTTGTAAATGGATTACAGCATCTTTTATTTCCTTGGTAGCTTGTCTGTGTTCGTGTTCTTTTTTCCAGGCATTAAACTCTTGTTGATCATTATTCCATAATTTTTTCCAAGTGCTAGTTTC
>NZ_FZPJ01000061.1 GCF_900198605.1 Helicobacter mesocricetorum
TTTAAAGGAGAGGGTTTGGAGTCTTAAGCTTGGTTGGTTTCTAAGTATCTTTGTATTGCTCAGATTCTTAACTAATTGGATTTTTTAGTTAAACAATTAAATGTAGTTTGTGCAAGTTTTTTGTAGAAGTTAAAGTATAATGTTATGGGGTGATTGCCACAGGCTGACACCCTATGGCAAAATCTATGCCCCTAAAAAGGAGCTAAGATGAAAGCTATCAAATTCATCTTGGTTGCGATTATACTGCTTTGTATAATTGCTGTCAAGGCTTATTAAGCTTTGTCCCCTCTTAAGGGGGCTAAGATGAATTTAACCTGTGGTTATAAATATAATATCTCTTGTGGCTTTTTATTATTATTCTCTTTTTTGTTTATTATCTATTAGTTATTACATAACAATGATTAATTCTGCATCAAAGCTTAAGTTTCCTGCTCTTGTTTGTAAGGTTATGGGTAAATTTAAGGGGTGGTTGGTATAATTTCACGATTTTATTAAAAGGGAAATGTGATGAAGCAAGGTGATTTTACAGAGGTTGCAAAGCACTATCATAATCGTCCAGCTTATAGTGAAATGCTTTTAGAAAAGCTCATAGCTTGTATTAATGACGAGAAAAAGCCTACCAAAGATTTAAATATTGTAGAAGTTGGAGCAGGGACAGGGAAGCTTACCCAAGTGTTAGCTAATTTAGGTTGTAATGTTTTGGCTGTTGAACCTAATGATAATATGCGAGAAGAGGGAGTTAGGGTTACAGAGGGTATGAATGTGAAATGGCAAAAGGGAAGCGGAGAGGAGACGGGTGTGGATTCAAATTATGCCGATTGGGTAATTATGGCAAGTTCTTTTCATTGGACAGATCCTAAAAAATCTTTGCCTGAATTTGCAAGAATACTTAAAAACACTAGCGGGGGGGGGGGCAAATATTTTACAGCTATTTGGAATCCTAGAAATATACAAGAAGGTTCTATCTTTTTTGAAATCGAAAATGAAATTAAACGCATTGTCCCAGAGCTTAATCGTGTTAGTAGCGGGAGCCAAAATGTAAAAAAATGGGAGGAAATCCTTGTCTCTACGGGAGATTTTAAAGATTGTTTTTTTATGGAATGCGATTATTTTGAAACTATGGATAAGGATCGTTATTTAGGTGCTTGGCATTCTGTGAATGATATACAAGCTCAAGCAGGTGAGCGTCGGTGGCAAGAGATTTTAGCGATGATTAGTGCTAAAATTGCTTCTTTGTCTATTATCCAAATCCCTTATAAAATTAGGGCTTGGAGTGTAAGAAAAGTTTAAAACCCTAAAAAGTAGGGTTTGATAAAGGAAAATTATGAAACCCTTAGTTTATGTCTATCCCGCAGGTGTTACAGGAAAAATACTCGGCGGTATGATAGAGTATGTTACAGGGCGGGCACCGATTTTTATTGATGATAATATAAAAGACTGCGGGATTGAAGATTATGCTCAAGCTATCCTATCTCAAGGCGCAAATGTGGAACTTGCTTGGGATAAACGCTCGGGTTTAAATCATCAAACTATTCTCAAACTCCAACATAAACTTACTAAACTTTCTATTCCTTATCGTGAAGATTCTATGCTTTCTTATGCTAAAGAGAGTGTTAAGAAGCTTAAAGCCCAAATTAGCCTTAAAGGTTGGAGGCAGATTTTAGGGATTGAGCTTGGGGGTATGGCAGAAGATAAGCATTTGGGGTTTTTAGACGATAAAATTACAGAGCTTTCTAAAGGCAGTGTTAAAATTGTCTATTTCTGCGGGACTTTTGAAGCTTATCAGAGGATTCAAGAAAAAATCTTTCAAGAATCTTTAGATTCTTTAGCGATTTTTCTCCCTTGTTTTTATCTGGATTTAGTGGATTGTGTGGATGTGCTTTGTAAAGTCTCTTGGACTCCTAAAAACCCAAAAATTTCTACTATTATCGTAGGGCATTCTTTAGCGGATTTTTCTTCTTCATCGTTAAAGGAAGAAGAGGGAAAATTTGATTATCTTTGTGTTGCTTCTCCTAAGTTTATGCCTTTAGCGGGGGGGGGGGCAAATTCATACCTTGTGGATATTTGGGGTTTGATAGAATGATTAGTGTGATGGGGAAGGAATATGGAGATAAAAAAGCTGTTTTATTTGCTCCCTATGATATAGAAGAGCTAGAGTTAATGATACCTTATATGCGCACTATGCAAACTTCTCTTCCTGAAGTTAATGTGATTTTGCGTTCAAGAAGCTTTTGTGAAAATATTTGGAAGAGTGCTTATGTGGAAGAAAAGCTTAAAACTCTAGAATCTTCTAAAAATTTTTTTATTGATGATTCTTGGCAAATTCGCCCACAAAGTTATTTGGACTCTTTTTTGTTGGTATGTGGGAAGACCACTTCTCGGTATTCTTTTCCTTTTTTGAGCCTCTCTCCTGCGCTTGTTTTGTTTGCTAAAGAAAAGGTTTTAGATGAGGAGCTTGGAAAGTGCTTGGAATCCTTAACCCCAGAAGAATTTATCCAGATAGTAAAAACATTCCAAAAAGAACACCAACAATGGGCAAAGAGCATTGCTAGATACAGAGAAGACAATCTCTACCACTTTGGCAAAGCTAGTGAGTATTTAGCAAAATATCTTTTGCGCAATCTTTTTAAAGTTGATTTTATAAAGGAGGTAGCAGTATCGTTAAAAACTTGAAATTCAAAATCTAAATTTAATCTATATCTTAAGGAGAATCTATGAAAAAAATTGTTGAACAGGTGTGGGATTATACCAAACACGCAAAATTTTATGAATTTAGACCTAATTATGCGCCAAATACTATTACAATGCTTGTTAAGTTGGCGGGGGGGGGGGCAAAAATACCCCTTTAAGGGTTGCTGATATTGGAGCTGGGACAGGGAATTTAAGTATTATGTTATTAGAGAGAGGTTGTGAAGTAGTTGCGGTAGAGCCTAATGATGCGATGCGCGAAATTGGGATTGAACGAACAAAAGGAAGTAACATTGAATGGGTTAGGGCTACGGGGATTGATTCTACACTCTCTAGCGGTGATTTTGATTGGGTTACTTTTGGGAGTAGCTTTAATGTAATGGACAGACTAGAGGCTTTAAAAGAGGCTCATCGGTTATTGAAACCCCAAAGTTATTTTTCTTGTATGTGGAATCATAGGGATTTACAAGATAAGATTCAAGAGGTGGCAGAAAATGTAATTTTGGAGTTTGTGCCAAATTACACAAGGGGTGTAAGGCGAGAAGAGCAAAGAAGCTTTATAGAGGGATATAAAGAGCTTTTTGATAATATTATTTATATAGAAGAGGATTTTTATTTTCATCAGAGTTTAGAGAACTATATCAATGCTTGGCAAAGTGTAAAAAATCCTTATTGGGACTTAGAAACTCAAGAGGGGCAAGAATTATTTCAAAGCATTACCCAAAAAATGCGTGAGAAATTGCCTAAGGAATTTGATATTAAATATACAACAAGGTGCTGGAGTGCAAAAAAAGTCTAAAAATCTTTATCTTTATCCTAATGGAGAGGATACGCAAGCAGCTTTTTTAATGATAAAAGAGCTGCAAAAACAAAATTATATGGAACAAAGAGAAATTTTTGTTGTCGATGATTCCTTAGAGGCTACCTCTATTGCCTCTTTAGAAAATGATATTAAGAGGGGGGAATTATGGATTATTCATCAAGATAAAGATTTTTATCATAGATTATTAGAAAATGCTAAAGATTTTTTACCTAAGAATGGAATAGAGGCTTTAGAGCAAATCTTTTTAAAAGCTATTGAAAACTTTGATTTTGAATGGGTGAAAGAAAATGTTGTCAATGAGCATTTTCTTTTTCTAAGTTATGCGAGTTATTTTTGTTTGCATTTTTGGATTTCTTTAGGAGAAGAAAGTGCTTTTGTAAAGGCTTTTAAGCAACTAACTTTTAGGGCGAATGATTATTTTTTGGAGTATTTTAATTTGCAAACTCCAATTATTGGGATACAAGTTACGCCTTTTAGTGCAGGTAAGCATTTAGGGGAGATTGGGGAGTTTTTAGAGAAGCGAAACTTAAGGGTTTGTTATGTGTATTATGACGAAGAATCTTATGAGAGTTTGCCTCTCTCTAAAAGACCTCATTCGATTTGTTTTCCTCTACAATCTAGTTATATGGGGATATTTTTTAATATTTTTCAACTTTATGTAACCTGTCGTATGCCACTTACCTCTCCTAATTGGGGGCAAAAATACATTTATGTCTCTCACGCTTATATCGATCCTATCGCTGCTCTCTACCAACGCAATCGTCCGCTTGATGATTTTTGGTTTAAGAAAAAAATGGGGATTAATGGGTTTAGAATGGTAACTTCTGCTTCAAATTATAAGATTTTTGAAGAAAAGTTTTTGGAATATGGTTATAAGGAAGAGCTTGTATGTGCGGGTTATCCTAGTCTTGATAGCTATATTTTAGAGTATTCTAAAGTCCCTCTTATTGCTAATGCCAACACTATTTTAATCGCTATTAATGATACGAGGAATCTTGTTTTTATAAAAGAACTTTTAAAAAGTTTAAATTCTAAGCAAAAAGTTATTTTACGCCCACATCCAGGTTCTAAAAAAGAAGATTATCAAGAGATTCTTAATCTCCCTAGAGGGGGGGGGGTGTTCTATGATACCTCTAATCGCTTAAGTGCAGAGAAAATGGCGGAGTGTCTTTGTCTTATAGGGGATTATTCGAGTTTGGTTTATACCTTTCCTCTAACGACTTTGAAACCTGCTATTTTAATTGGTTCTGAAAGTCAGAATACCTATAAAGGGATTAGTTTTTATAATCCCTCATTGCATTTTTGTGCTAGAAATATCAAAGAATGCCTTGAAAGTATCGAAAAAATAAGAAATGAAGATAAAAAACAAAGAGCCAAAGCTATTTGGGATTATCGGGAAAAGGAAGTCTTTAATTTAGGAAACTCTAGTGCTTTTATCGCAGATTTTATTTTTAAGCAGATGAAGCATTTATGAGTTTTAAGGAATGATTTGATGATTAGAGTTCTTACCTAAACGCTCTTTTTTAAGAATCTAAGAATCTAACCAACCTAAAGACTCTAAACCAAACAACAACCAACCCCCTTAAGCTTAAAACCTTACAAACAAGAGTAGGAAACTTAAGCTTTGATAAACAAAGCTGTCCTAATTGCTTGTAAGGTTTTAAACTTAAGGGAGTAAAAGAAGTAAGAGAGTGTAAAGGTTAGGGTTTAAGGGAATTATCCCCACTACCACTTCATTAATCTAAGATTCTAATTAAACCAATTAAATTCAATCAATCTAAGAATCTTAACAAACAAAGAAACAAAAGAATAGTTTAAAAAAAAGAAAAGATTAAACCCT
>NZ_FZPJ01000022.1 GCF_900198605.1 Helicobacter mesocricetorum
TTCTTTTATTGATTATTGATTTATTTCTTTATTCTTTTTTTATTCCCTTAAACCCTAACCTTTACACTCTCTTACTTCTTTTACTCTCTTAAGTTTAAAACCTTACAAGCAATTAGGACAGCTTTGTTTATTATCTATTAGAGTTATTATATAGCAATGATTAATTCTATATCAAAGCTTAAGTTTCCTACTCTTGTTTGTAAGGTTTTAAGGTTAAGGGGGTTGGTTGGTTTGTTTAGAGTCTTTAGGTTAGGTGGATACTTAGTTTAGTTAGTTTAGGTTGATTGGATTAGTTAGATTCTTGATTTAATTATTTGTGGTAGGATAGTTTAAATAATAAAGGAGATGATACTTCTTTTGTGGGGGTAAGAATCTCTTTACTTTTTGGATTCTATTTATTCTTTATTGTTTATTTCTTTTTCTTATTCTTTTTGTATTCTTTATTTAGTTTCTTTAGACTCTTGGTTTAGTTTGTTTAGCTTCTCCTTTAAAGATTGAAAAAGCAATAAGGAAAGATTTACTTGTAAATCTAGGTCTCCTTTTCTTGTTTTTGAAATCTTTAAAGGAGAGGGTTTTAGATTAGTTGGGTTGGTTAGGTTAGACTCTTTAGATTAGTGGATGCTTTAAGTTTCAAGCATTAAAGAAAATGAGAATCTTTAAGAGAGTTTGGATTAGGATTAAAAAGCTAAAGAGAATTGCTTTTGTAAGGGACTATTACTTTTGCTAGGATAACCTTTAGTGGAACCATTGCTTTAGAGTGTAAATCATTAAAGAGAGTCTCAAGCATTTTAGGAATTTTCTATGTTTGCAAAGGCTTCCATTAAACATTCCTCAAATTTCAACAAAACTCCGCTAAAAGGTTGAGTAGAACGTTTTAGGCTATATAAATTCCTCTCCAAATTAACATTAATAATCTCCACAGGAAATAAAACTTTCTCTTGCACCTCCCTTGCAATAGCAATTTTAGAAAACACAGAAATTGCACCTTTAGTAATTACTAAATCCTTAATAGCACTTGTTCTATCCAATTCTAAAAAAATAGGAATTTCTTTACCAATATCTCCTAAAGCATTCAAAAACTTATCCCGCAATCCAGAACCATATTCTCTAAGAATCCATTTTTTGTCTAATAGCTCATCAATATACCTTGCCCTAGAGGCTAAAATAAAATCATTACTCGCTACAACTAACTCATCTTTGGCTAATACTTCTGCAATTAATCCCTCGCTTTTAGCGTATTCTTTGGTAATTTCGCCCTCTATTAATGCTAACCCAACTTCTCCCTTTTTTAAGAGATTTAAACATTCTGCTGTATTATGGATGTGCGACACAACCTTAACTTTAGGATATTTTTTAGCAAATTCATATAAAATCCTTGGCAAAAAATACTCCCCAATAGTATGCGTTGAAACAATGCTTATCTCACCTAAAAACACTCCCTCTTCTCCAATGAGTTCTAAACTTTTATAATAGCCCTCTACCACTTCAAGCCATAATCCACCTAAAAACAAGGCTTTGGAAGTAGGAAGCAAACGTTTGCCTAAACGCTCAAATAAAGAGCTTCCAATCATATTTTCGATATTTTTAATAATGATAGAAACATTGGGTTGAGTAGTTTTAAAATTCTCTGCAGTCAAGGTAGGGCTTTTAGTTTTTAATAGGTCTAAAAAAATCTCTAAATCTTTTATTCTCATTAATAAACTCTTCTTTTTAAGCCGAAATTATACAGGACTTCTCTTAAATAAATCCATATTCTTTATGATTTTAATAACATTAATATATTTTTATTATTAATAAAAAAAGAGTATGATGCCACTAAAAATTTATAAAGCGTCATTATGGATTCTCTTAAAGCTTTTTTCACTCATAATATACAAGGTCTCTTATTAATTGGTGTAATCGTTGCTTTATCGACTTATCTATCAAGCATTCCTGCTATTCATAACACAACACATCTAGCACCCACAGCCATTGCTATTTTGATAGGGGTTTGCTTATCCTCTTTATTTTTCAAATACCAACAAATTTTTGCAGATGGTGTGCATTTTAGTGCCAAAAAACTCCTTAAATTAGGGATTATCCTTTATGGGTTTTTTATTACCTTTAATGAGCTTAGGAATGTTGGTTTGCTAGGATTAATCGCTGCTTTTGTGATAGTTATCAGTATTTTCTTGATTGCTTTATTGATTGGCACTAAGGCTTTAAAGCTTGATAAAGAAATTTCTATGCTCATTGGCGCAGGTAGCGCAATATGCGGTGCAGCTGCGATTTTGGCTTTAGAACAAACCTTGAAATCTGATTCTTTTAAAGGAATAATAGCTATTAGCTGCATCGTTATTTTTGGACTTATGGGTATGTTCCTTTATCCCATAGCCTTTTATTCTGACCTTATCCCTAACCTTAATGAAAACTCTATGGGGTTTTTTATAGGGGCTACTTTACACGAAGTTGCCAATGTAGTAGGGGCTACAGAGATAGCTAAAGATATGGGAGGATTCTCACAAGAGGCTGCTAATACCGCTATTATCATTAAAATGATTCGCGTCATTATGCTTGTGCCATTTTTATTTTTTATGGCTTATTATGCGACAAAACATACGCAATCAACGACAAAAACTATACAAATCCCTTATTTTGCATTCCTATTCATAGGCACTATCATTCTCCACACATTTCTACATCCTTATAAAGCAACCCATATCTTAGGCACTATTACCATTCAATCCCTTATAAACTCTTTGCAATTCTCAAGTGTGCTTTGCATTGTCGCAGCAATGGCAGCTTTAGGCTTGCAAATACATTTTAAAAAACTCATTGAAACTAGCAAAAATGCTTTTGTATTAGGTGCTATACTCTTTGCTTTTTTGATACTTGGGGGATATTTTTTATCTTTACTCTTTCAAAGTCTATTCTAACTCCTCCCCCCAACGCTTATAGGAATAAGCAATACCCAATAAATCACACCATTTACCTAAAACAAGATTTTCTATCTCCTCCAAACTCCTCCCGGCATAATAACCAAAAATGGGTGGAGCTATAATCACGCCAATTTTTGAGAGCTTCAACATATTTTCTAAAACAATGGAACTAAAAGGCATCTCCCTTGGTGCTAAAAGAAGGTTGCGCCCCTCTTTAATCATCACACTTGCTGCCCTAGTAATTAAGGTATCAGAAATCCCACAGGCTATTTTTGCCAAAGTATTCTGCGAACAAGGAATAACCACCATACTTTCACAAACAAAAGAACCACTTGCAATACAAGCCCCTAAATCTAAATCTTCTAAATAAATAGTATTGGGGACTTCTTGCGGGATTGCTTGGTTTTCTTTTTTAAAAACCTCTTTAGCTCCTTTAGAGATTACGCAATATTTTTCTATCCCTAAAGGTAGGATTTGTAAAAATCTAAACCCCAAATCCACCGCACTAGCACCACTAATTGCTACAATAATGCGCTTCATAATAATTCCCCTCTTCCCTTGCTTTGTATTTTAACTTCATAAATCTTTTTGCTCTCTAAGTCTTTGGCTTTTATCACATCGCCAATGCCACCATTTTTTTGGGATTCTAAGATAAACTCCAAAACAACTCCCCCTTCCTTTATGCCTACAAGTATCTTATCCCCCTTTTTTACAACTCTTGGCTTTACCAACCTATCCTCTGTAATTAATACATCCCTTGGAGTATAAGAGCGCACAGCAACTTGACCTAATTGATTTTTTTGCATTAAGGCACTATTAATTTTATCAAAGCTAATTTCAACAATCTTTGCATTTTGGTAATTAATGCTCTCACCACCACTAAGAGGCTTAACAAGCACGATACCCTCTAAGGTTGCATCAAGTGAGTATTTAAAAAAAACCTTTTTATCCCTCTCCCCTTCTCTAAGAAGGATATTAAAAGTCCCTTCTTTTCGTTTTAATAATTTCGTAGAAAAATCAATGGCTTTAATATTCTCTTCCTCAAAATTCGTAAGAGTGATTTGCTCTAGCTTAATAGAATGAATCTTGATATTATTTTTTTGGTATTCTTGAAAAAACAATCCTGCAATATGGGCTTTAATCCCATCTGTATTTCCTCCAACCTCTTTTTTAAAGGTTATAATAGGGGATTTAGCCCCGATATGGATTCCAACACTCTCAAACTTTTCTATTAATTGCGAACTCTTTACCTGAAAAGAATTTGCATTTTTAGGAATTTCAAGGAGTAAAAAATCTTCTGATACTCCCTTAAAAATATTCTTTGCATAGACTTTCGTATCTTTAAAAAGATATTCTTCTTCTAAGATAAAATACCCTACTCCAAAGCAAACTTCAATACTTACTAAAAGACTTAATAATACCTTTGTAAAAATATTCATTATAACTTCAACCTTGAGATTCTAAGAGCATTAAGGACAACACTAACAGAACTAAATGCCATAGCAGCCCCAGCAAGTGAGGGCTGCAAAACAATACCAACAAAAGGATAAAGTACGCCAGCTGCAATAGGGATTAAAACCAAATTATACACATAGGCAAAAAAGAGATTCTCTTTAATATTTTTCAAAGTCGCAAAAGAAATCTGAAAAACCTCAACAATACCCTTTAAATCATCTTTTAATAACAAAACATCGCCGACTTCTTTTGCTAACTCTGTTGCACTTGCAAAAGAGATACCAAAGCTTGACTCCTCTAAAGCTAGAGCATCATTAATACCATCACCTACAAAACATACCCCGCCTATTTTTTTAAGCTCTCCAATCTTTTGGCTTTTTTGCAAAGGCGTTGTTTGCGCAAAATACTCCTTAACATCCAATTCTTGCGCTATTTTTTCTACACTTGCCAAATTATCCCCACTTAAAATTACAGGCACAATACCTAGATTCTTAATAGAATCCATAACCACCTTTGCATCCTGCCTTAGGGTATCCTTTAGATAAAAAACCGCTAAAAGCTCTCTTTTACTACAAAGAGCAACTACTCCTTCTTCTTTTTTTACCAAATTCTTTTTGCCAAGAATTTCTTGTATCCAGTCCAATGAACCCAAATAATATTCTTCTTGATTAAAAACCGCTTTAACCCCCTTTGCAATAAGGTATTCTTTCTTTTGCAAGGCTAAAGGAATGCAAGATTCTTTAGTGTATTCTAAAATAGCTTTTCCTATGGGATGGGGATTATCTTCTTGCATCGCATAACAGAGGGATAAAACCTTCTCCCTATCACCAAAAATATCCGCATTTTCTACGGCAATCTCTCCTTTTGTCAAAGTCCCTGTTTTGTCAAAAACCATAAACTTAATTTGTTTGGCTTTTTCGTAAATATCAGGAGATTTAATCAAAATTTCATTTCTCTTTGCTCGCATACTTGCACAAACAATGGCTAAAGGCACAGCAAGACCTAAAGCGCAAGGACAAGATACAACTAAAATAGAAGCTGCAATAGACAAAGCAAAAGCCAAATCTTCTTTGAGCCAAAATAAAAAAGCCACAAATGCAAGCAAAACTACGCAAGGCACAAAAACAGAAGCGATCTTATCTGCTAAAGCTCCAATGGGAGGTTTTTGGGTTTGGGATAACTCTAATAAATCCAGCATTTCATAAACAAAAAAATCACTAGAATCTTTTGAAGATTCCACAATAATTTCCCCATTTATAACCACACTTCCACCTATGACTTCATCACCCTCCTTTAAAACACTAGGCAACTCCTCGCCGTTAATATGTGCGCTACTTACCTCTGCCTCCCCTTGTATAATCCTACCATCAAGAGGTATTTTCTCTCCACTAACGATTAAGCATTTATCACCCTTTTTGATAGTATTAATCGCAACCCATTCTTTTTTGTCATCTTTTAGAAGTCTTGCTTTAGGAGGCAAAATCTTGGCTAAAACCTCTAATTCCTCACTAGCACTCTTTTTTGCCTTAGATTTTAAGTATTCGCCCAAAAGCACAAAACAAATAACAGAAGCTGAACCCTCAAAATAATACCCTTTAGCCCCGCTAAACAATAAATAAACGGAATATAAATAGGCAACACTGCTACCTAAGGCTATTAACACATTCATATCCGCAACTTTTGTTTTAAAAAAACTCATCGAACCTTTGTAAAAAGGCATAGCACAATAAATTTGGGCAACACTTGCCAAAAGAAGCTCTATTGCAGAACTCCAAAAGCTATGGAATCCTCCCATATGTAAAACAAAAATAACAAGAAAGGAGGGGATAGCAACTAATAAACGCGTTTTTAATCCTTGAAGATAAGCCATCTCCCTTTCTTTGCTATTATCCTTAGAAGCAGGGAAACCATAAGAGGTAATAAGCTCTATAATTTTCTGCTCCGAGATTTGGGATTCTTCATAAGAAATTTTTGCTTTACCGCTAATGGGATTAATCTTGATATTTTTAATACTAAGGTTTTTTTCAAGATTATTTTGAATACTTGCAGAACAAGCACTACAATGCATACCATCAATATGAAGTTTTGCTATTTTAACCATTTTGACGACTTTGATATTAAGTATTTTTTATGAAATATTTTTTTATTATTCCACATCCATTTACATCCTCAATAGATAAAAAAGAGTCTATATTATTCCAACTTAAAAATCAAAGGCATTCTTATGATGAATCGAAAAAAAATCTACAATCCAAACTCCAAAGAAAGCGTAAATGAACGCAAAATTTTTGGGGGTAATCCCACAAGTATTTTTGAACTCAATAAAATTAAATACCAATGGGCTTATAATCTTTGGAAAGTAATGCTTGCTAATTCGTGGTTTCCAGAAGAAGTCAATATGACTCAAGATAAACGCGATTATTCTGAAGGACTAACCCACGAAGAAAAAATAGGTTATGACAGAGCTTTAGCACAACTTATTTTTATGGATTCACTCCAAACTAATAACCTTATTGATAATGTCAATCCCTACATTACAAGCCCAGAGATTAATTTAATTTTGGTTCGTCAAGCTTTTGAAGAGGCTCTCCATTCCCAAAGTTATGCTGTGATGGTAGAATCTATCTCTGCAAATACAGATGAAATTTATGAAATGTGGCGCACTGATGGACAGCTAAGAAGCAAAAATGATTATATCGCCAATGTTTATGAGCAGCTTGCTAAAGATCCAACGGAGAGGACTTTAGTTCTTGCAATGTTTGCCAACCAAATCTTAGAGGGGATTTATTTTTACTCTGGTTTTGCTTTTTTTTATACGCTTGCAAGAAGTGGTAAAATGCTAGGAAGCGCACAAATGATTCGCTTCATTCAAAGAGATGAAGTTACCCATTTATTATTATTCCAAAATATGATAAAATCTCTTAAAAAAGAAATGGCACATATTTTCACCAAAGACTTAGAAGAAGAAGTTATTGAAATGTTTAAAGAAGCAGTTAAAGTAGAATCTTCTTGGGGAGATTATATTACACAGGGGCAAATCTTAGGACTTACTAGCGAAATTATCCACGAATATGTTCGCTATCTTGCAGATATTCGACTAGCACGCATAGGATTCCCCACTATTTATAATGCTAAACATCCTATTAAATGGGTAGAATCTTTTAGCTCTTTTAATGAGCAAAAGACAAATTTCTTCGAGGGAAATGTTACAAATTACGCTAAAGGGAGTATTAACTTTGATGACTTCTAGGAGACTTTATACTCTACAATTTAAAACCAGACAAAACTTTGAAGACAATCTTGCATCCCTAAAAAGCCTTGTTATAAATTGCGAGGCGCAATCTATTATTTTAGCTCCTGAAGTTTGTTTAACAAACTTTTGCTACCAAAGAATGGAGGAAGCCTGTGAGTTTTCCAAAGTAGCCACAGAAGTTCTCTTAAAACTATCCTTTGATAGGACTATTGTTTTATCAATGATTGAACAATACCATAAAGGCTTTTTTAATACTCTAAAAGTCTTCCACAAAGGAGATTTGCTCCATATACAAAATAAACATAAGCTTTTTCCCTTAGGCGATGAACATTTGCATTTTCAAGCAGGTGATTTAGAAGAAATTACACCCTTTAGTCTTGATGGGATTAAATGTGGGGCTATTAATTGCTTTGAATTGCGTTTTATAGAAATATGGCAACGGCTAAAAGGATGTGATTTGATATTTGTCCCAGCCCAATGGGCAAAAGAAAGAAAAGATCATTTTCAAACACTCACAAAAGCACTTGCTATCACTACACAAAGCTTCGTAATGGCAAGTAATAGTGCAAATGATTCTATGGCAAAAGGAAGCTGCATAGTTACACCCTTTGGGTATGTTATTAATGATGACTTAAAAGAAATGATAGACTACAAAGCAAACTTTGATGATATTACAAAAATTCGTAAATTCATCAATATAGGCTTATAATGCAAAGTCTTAAACTTGCTAATATGGTGCGTGAAATTACTAAAGAATTCCCTATTAGCCCAAAAGTGCAAAAGGCACTTTTAAGCATTGATAGAGAAATTTTTACCCCTAATGGATTTACTTACCTTGCTTATACCCTTGATGCACTTCCTATGGGAGCCAATCAATGGATTAGCTCTCCCCTAACCGTAGCAAAAATGACAGAATACTTACAATGTGAGGGTGCAGATAGTGTTTTAGAGATTGGCTGTGGAAGCGGTTATCAAGCAGCGATTCTTAGCTGTCTTATACGAAGGGTTTTTAGCATCGAACGAATAGAGAGACTCTTAAATGAAGCAAGAGCTAGGATTAGGCATTGCAACTTAAATAATATCAACACCAAACTAGATGATGGACAACAAGGTTGGAATACCTATGCACCCTATGATAGAATCCTTTTTTCCGCTGCAGCTAAAGAAATCCCCCCTGCTATTATTGACCAGCTTCAAGAAGGAGGCATTTTAGTCGCCCCCTTGCAACAAGGAAATCAGCAAATCATTACGCGTTTTTGCAAACACAATGGCACTTTAAGCAACAAAGAAGAGTTAGAAATCTGCTCATTTGTTCCTGTATTAGATGGAGTTTCAAATTAGGAGACAAAATGAAAAAATCACTCACTAGAAAAATTTATGAAAAAGAAGGCTTTAAAGCTTGTATGCAATATATAATAAACAAAAGGATTAATAAAATCAAAGAGAAATTTTATTATTTTCTTTCTCCCATAATTTGGAAACTCCCTTTACCCAAAAAATATCATTTCTTATTAATTACCAATTACGCTTGTGGGAGTATGGCAGGTAAAAGCTTTTTATCAAAATGCGGGGTATCTTTGAATGAGGATTTTGGCAAAGTAGGCAATCTTGCTAGAAATAGAGAAATCTATTATACGAAATACTTTTTTCATTCTTTAAGCACCAATCCCTATAAAGCCCTAAATTTCACACCCACTCATCATCTTGATACATTAAATACTCAAAAACTTCTTGCTAGAATCCACAAAGAAACTCCCTTGCTAGTGCTTTGCAGGGATCCTTTCTCTTTATTTTTAACCGCCTTTAATCACACAAACTCCGATAAAGACTATAACACAAAAGCGCATTTTAAGCTTTTTGATGATTTTCAATTCTTTTTTAACCAACAAACCTTTAAAGCCCTAACATTAAAAGATTTGCAGATTGAAAAAATCGCCTTAAAAAACCCTAAAATCTATCTTACTCATTTCTTTATTATAATGGCGCATTTTAAACTTTATAGTATTACAAAACTCTTTACAAGGGGGGGGGGGGGCAAAATAAGATTCATTATATAGACATTAAGGAGCTATCACAACAGAGGGCTTTTAAGACAATGCAAACCCTATCTCACTCCTTTGGCTTTCTACCACCCAAAGAAGAAGATAAAGCATTTTATGAAGAAAAAGCGTATGATGTTTTACCCTTTTTATTTTTACCCATTATTATCACCATTCCCATAAACCACCACCATATAGAGATTATATTAACCACCTACCGACAAACCATTCACTTCCAACACCAAAAATCCATTAATGAATTTTTCTCTCTACCCCCAAACCTAAATATCCTCTTGCTTATCTATCCTAAAGAGCTAGAAATACTCAAAACCCATTTAGAGGTTTTTTCTCACACTATTAAATACATTAATCATATTCTCTTAGAACTACAAGAGGCTGTTTTTAGACATAATCAAGCAAAGCTTAAAGAACAAGATATTTTAGAAGTAGTTGCTACCAATCCACTTTTAAAAACAGAATTAAAAGAATTTTTAGATTATGAGCTACAAGATATTAAAAAACACCGACCAGATATTGTGGATTCTTGGAAACATTATCAAACTTTTCAATCTATGCTTTAAACTTTGATTTGCTCTAGGATTTTAAGACCAAAACCGCTTAAATTCGTATATTCGTTCCCATAAGAAGTGCTAAGCAATTTAAAGTCTTCTACTCCTAAGGATTTTAAAATCTGCGCTCCAATACCTAAGTCTTTAATGTCCTTATGATCTTTTGTTTGTAAAAAGACCAAATATCCTCCCACCTCTTGGAGTTTTTCAACAGCGTTTAAAAGCCCACAATAGCTTACTTTATCTTCTAAAAGATCTAAATCCTGCTTGATAATGTGGAATTTCACAAAAGGTATTTTTGCTTCTTTAAAAGCAAAAATAATATGGATTCTATTTAAATGATCTTTTATTTGTATCTTTTTGACCTTATGTCCCAAAAATTCAACTTCTACTTCAGAAATCACTCCTATAAGCTGCTCAAAACGCAAACGATATTCAATCAAATCTGAAACATAAAGAATCTTAAGGTTATGCTTTTTAGCAAATTCGCTTAAAAACTTATCTCCCCTTCTTGCCATTAAACCATCTTCTCGCATAATCTCGCAAATCACACTAATAGGCTTTAATCCTGCTAATTTACAAATATCCACACTAGCTTCGGTATGTCCTGTCCTCTCTAACACTCCACCCTCTTTGGCAATAAGAGGAAAAATATGCCCCGGACGCACAAAATCTTCTGGTTTTGCATTAGGCTTACACATAAGATTAATGGTTAAATCTCTTTCATAAGCAGAAATTCCTGTTTTTGCCTCTTTGGCATCAATAGAAATCGTAAAGGCAGTTTCATAATTAGAATTATTATGATTTACCATAGGGGGTAAATCTAGCACATTGGCGATTTCTTTAGTAATAGAAACACAAATTAATCCTCTGGCTTCTTGCGCCATAAAATTAATCTTCTCTGGTGTGCTAAAGATTCCGCTTAAAACCAAATCCCCTTCATTCTCCCTATCTTCATCATCCATAATGATAATCATCTCGCCTTTTTTAATAGCTTTGATAGCTTCCTCTACTCTTAAAATGGATTCCATTTATAAACCTTGCGCTATTTAAAATTATCTTAAAAGTCAAAAGTATATCGAATTTTTCTAAATTTTTTAAACTTAAGAAGTGCTTTGTAAATATTCTTTAGGGATACTAAAATAATTATCATCAAAATAATAAATATTCTCTAATCCTTCCTTAACTAATTCTGTCCCAAACTCTGCTGCAGTAGCCCCGCTATGGCAATAAAGCAAAATCTTCTTGTCTTTGTTTTCTTGTGCGATAAATGTAATGCGTTTAAGGGAGGAGAGATTAAGGGCATTTTGAATATGGCTAATCAAAAAATAGCCACGAGAGCGCAAATCAATAACGATAAAATCTCCCAAAAAATCTTTAGGGGTTTGGTTGGATAAAAACTTAAAAGGAGTAGCTAAACTTTTATTCTTAACATACATTGTAATCTTGCCTTAAGAGGGTAAAATTTGATAAAATAAAGCCAATGAAAAAAATCTATTATATCACAAAAAAAAATACCTCAACGCATTTAGATAACTCCATAAATCTTTTAGAATTGTTAGAAATTAAAACACTTCAAGATAAACAACTCTTATTAAAGTTACAACAATGTAATTGCCTCATTTTTACCTCTAAAAATGCTATTTTTGCCCTTGAAGAAAATGCTGGAGATAAGTGGCATAAAATTCCTTGCTATGTGATAGGAAAAGGTAGTAATCAAGCTTTAGAGCATCTTGGAATACAAGCAAAATTTGTAGGGACGCAATCTTATGGAGATTCTTTTGGCGCAGAATTACAAAATCAACTAAAAGGTAAAAAACCTCTTTTTATAAGGGCTAAAAAAATTGCTTCTTCTTTAGTAGAGATTCTTAGTGTTGCACAAATCTATCCTTTAGAATCTATCCTTTATGAAACTTTGCCTATTAAACTCAACCCAACACAAAAAGAAAAACTAAAACCCAAAAAAAACGCTATTTTATTCTTGAGCGCACCCTCATCCCTACGAGCTTTTTTGTCAAACTTTCAATGGCAAGAAGACTATACCGCCCTTTGCATTGGAGAAACAACCTTAAAATATGCAAAAAAATCTTTAGGAGAAAAAGCCAAAATCCTACTCTCTCCTGATACAAACATTCACTCCTCCTTAGAATTTGCAAAAACTTTGTAGGGACAAAGGAATCTTATGAAAAAACTAGATTTAAAAGCAACACCAATACCCAAACTATTTTTTTCCTATTTTCTTCCCTCTCTAGTAGCCATGCTTGCTTTATCTACCTATTCTACCATTGATGGAATCTTTGTGGGTAAAAAATTAGGAGAGAATGCACTAGCAGCCATTGGGATTGCGTGGCCTATTTTTCCTGTATTAATTGCTTTTGAATTGCTCTTTAGTGTAGGTGGAGCAGCAATGAGTTCTTATTTTTTAGGCAAGGGTAAAGCCTTTAGGGCAAGGATTATTTTTAGCTCTGTTTTTTATTTTGCCTTCTTTACTTCGGTTATAGGAGGAATTACACTTTATTATTTTAGTGATCTTGTAGCTTTATATTTAGGAGCTAGTGCTAATTTGCTTCCTTTAGTTAGAGAATATACAGAAATCATTTATCTAGGTGCTTTTGTTATTGTTTTACACCCTACATTAGATATTTTTGCTATCAATGATAAACAGCCTATTTTAGCGATGATAGCAATGATTGCTGGTTCTTGTATGAATATACTTTTAAACTATCTCTTCCTCTTTGTTTTTGATTTTGGCATTGGTGGAGCTGCTTTAGCCACTATTTTAGGGCATAGTATTGGAGCTTGTATTTTATTGCAACATTTCTTACGAAAAAAAGGAGACTTATTTTTAATCAAGGCTTTTGATATTTACGCACTTTTGATGGCAACTAAAAATGGTATCCCTCAAAGCAGTTCAGAAGTTAGTATGAGCATTATGATGCTTATTTTTAATCATACTATTATGAATATCACGGGTGATAGGGGTATTGCTATTTATAGTGTGGTAATGTATATGAGCATTATCCCTTTTACGATTTTATTATCTGTTGCTCAAGGGGTTCAACCTATCTCAAGCTTCAATTATGGAGCCAATCTACTAGCGCGTGTTAGAGAAATTTTTTACTTTAGTTTAAAATTTAGCCTTTTAGTGGGAATTCTTTTATACATCGCATTTTATGGTCTTGGCTCTTTTATTATCCCATGGTTTTTACAAGATGATATTGCTTTAAGGGATTCTCTCTTGCCACTAGAGATAAAAGAAGCAATGAATGTCTATTTTATGAGCTTCATACTCTTAGGAATAAATCTTGTTAGTGCCACCTTTTTCCAATCTATTCAAAAGACTTTTATTTCCTTTGTTATCACATTATCCTATACACTTTTATTTAGTTTATGCTTTGTATTAATCCTACCTAAATTCTACGAATTTGAAGGGATAATGATAGCCCACCCTTTAGGAATATTATGCGCTAGTATTGTGGTATGTGGGATTATTTTCAATGAACGAAAAAGAGGTATCTTGAAAAAAAGCTTATAGGAATATAAATTTTGTAATATAATTTTTGGAGATAATGCTTTGATAATGCTTTTAAGAGTAGTATTCGCACCAATAAATCATAAGCCCTCAAGGTTTAAGATTTAAATTTACCTATAAAGAAAGGTTCATTGAAAATGGGAACGAGAAAAGAACACGATTTTATCGGGGAGTTAGAAATTTCTGATGATGTATATTATGGAGTGCAAACCTTTAGAGCACTTGATAATTTTCAAATGAGCGGTAGAAGATTAAAAGACTATCCATTTTTTATCAAAGCTTTTGCACAAATCAAAAAAGCTGCCATTTCAGCCAATAAAGAAGTAGGTGTTTTAGATGCCACTAAAGCTGATGCGTTAGCAAAAGCGGCAGATAAACTTATTGCAGGTGAATTTTTGGATCAGTTTGTAGTAGATATGATTCAAGGCGGAGCTGGGACAAGCACAAATATGAATGTCAATGAGGTTTTAACAAACATTGCCCTAGAGAGTATGGGACACAAAAAGGGAGAATATCAATTCTTACACCCAAACGATCATACAAACTTAGGACAATCCACTAATGATACCTATCCTAGCTCTATAAAGGTAGCAACTTGGAGTAAGCTTAAAGACTTAAGTAAGGCTATGGAGGAGTTAAAAACAGAACTTGAAAACAAAGCAAAAGAGTTTAAAGATGTAATTAAGATGGGTAGAACAGAGCTTGAAGACGCTGTTCCTACCACTTTAGGAAATACTTTTAATGCCTTTGCTAGTTATATAAAAAGTGATTTAGAAAGGGTAGAATACGCAAAAGAAGTAATGAGTGTTTTAAATATGGGAGCAACAGCGATTGGAACAGGAATCAACTGCCACCCTGATTATAAAAATATCGTTGAAAAAAAGCTCAATGAAATCACTGGAGGTAATTTCAAACCTGCAGAAAACTTAATTGCTGCGACACAAGATACGGCAGATTTCGTTTTTGTAAGTGGAGTGTTAAAAACTGCGGCGGTGCGATTAAACAAAATTGCCAATGATTTAAGACTTATGAATTCTGGTCCCAGATGTGGCTTAGGAGAGATTAATCTTCCCAAAATGCAACCTGGAAGTTCGATTATGCCCGGAAAAGTTAATCCTGTCATTTGTGAGGTGGTTCAAGAGGCTTGTTATGAAGTGATTGGAAATGATACAACAATTATGCTTTGCTCTGAGCGAGGAGAGTTTGAATTAAATGCTGTGGAGCCGGGCATTGCTTATGCTTTATTTAATTCCTTAATACTTTTAGAAAATGCTATGAAAACCTTAGCATTAAAAGCCGTTAAGGGCTTAAATGCAAATGCAGAAGCTTGCAAAAAATCTGTTTTAAACTCCATAGGAATCGTAACAGCCTTTAACCCTATCTTAGGCTATGAAAAATCTGCAAGCATTGCCAAAGAAGCTTTACAAACAGGAAAATCTGTCGGAGATATTTGCCTAGAGAGGGGATATTTACCCAAAGAAGAGATTGATAAAATCTTAGACCCCAAAAATATGCTAAATCCCCAAATGAAAACTAAACAAAAAGAGTAGAGGATTCTTTTATGGATATTATTTTAATTCTTCAAATAATTGTTTTATTGGGGGCTATTTTTATTGGTATTCGCTTAGGTGGGATTGGTATTGGTTATGCTGGTGGGATTGGAGTTGTTATTTTAGGACTCGCCTTAGGGATGAAGCCCGGTAACATTCCTTGGGATGTTATTTTAATTATTATGTCTGTGATTGGGGCGATTTCTGCTATGCAATTAGCCGGAGGATTGGATTATCTTGTGCAAATTGCAGAGAAAATTTTGCGCTCTAATCCTAAGTATATCAACTATCTTGCCCCAATGGTTACTTATTTTTTAACGATTTTAGCCGGAACCGGGCATACAGCATTTTCTATGATTCCTGTGATTGTAGAAGTGGCAAAAGAACAAAACATTAAGCCTAGCGCACCTCTTTCCATTGCTGTTGTTTCTAGTCAAATTGCTATTACTGCCTCTCCTGTAAGTGCAGCTGTTGTTTATATGAGTGGTGTTTTAGAACCACTAGGTTGGAGCTATCCTGTTTTGCTTGGTATTTGGATTCCTACAACTTTTATTGCTTGTATGCTTACAGCTTTTATCCTTACGATATTTTCAAATTTGGATTTAAGTAAAGATCCTATTTATCAAGAAAGGCTTTCTAAGGGCTTAGTAAAAGCTCCATCAAGCACACAAAATACAGAGCTTAAAAAAGGTGCTAAATTATCCGTTTTTATTTTCTTAATCGGTGTTTTAGCGGTAGTCTTTTATGCAACAACAATCTCTGATGTCGTGCGTTTGCCTATGCTTAATTATGTAAATTCCCTTATTACAGACAATTCAGACCTTGCTATTTTAGCTAGTATTGTAAAAAGCTATATCGACCCTGTAATTGTCCCTAGAGATGCTGCAATTATGAGTTTTATGCTTTCTGTTGCAACTTTGATTGTTATTTTTTGCAAAATAGAGCCGGGCAAAATTGCTGATACAAGCGTGTTTAAATCTGGTATGGTGGCTTGTGTCTGTGTTTTAGGTGTAGCTTGGCTTGGAAATACCTTTGTAGAAGGGCATATTGAGACAATCAAAGATTTAGCTTCTACTTGGGTTGGAAGAATCCCTAGCTTATTGGCTGTTGTTTTTTTCTTTGCTGCGATGTTGCTTTATTCACAAGCAGCTACTGCAAAGGCTATTACACCTGCTGTTATTGCCGCTCTTGGCATAAGTGCCACCAATCCCGGTGATTCTTACATACTTGTTGCTTCTTTTGCGGCAGTTTCTGCTCTCTTTGTTTTACCAACCTACCCCACCTTACTTGGTGCTGTGCAAATGGATGATACAGGCTCTACAAGACTTGGTAAATATATCTTTAATCACGCTTTTTTAGTTCCGGGTGTTTTAGCAATTTTATTCTCTGTTGTATTAGGCTTTGGGGTTGCTACCTTTCTAGCTTAACTCTCTCCCCCTTTAAGGGGATAGCTAAACCCCTAATCTTATTATCACAGCACACCAATCATCTATTAATTTCTCTTGTCTTTATGGTTTGAAATATTTTTCTAAAATTTAGGGCATTAACGCAATTCCCATAATAATTGCTACAAATATCTAAATTAAGGTTTTTATTTTAAGCTCTTTAAATCAATATGCTTCCTACATCCTAATAAGATCTTTAAGCTTTATTAAAAAATAACATCAACAAAGATATTCCATTAATGGCTTTCTTTTAAGATATTTTGTATAGCTTCAATCCTCTTAGAATCACTGGGGTGTGTAGAAAAAAAATCCGATCCCTTGTTGCCATCTTCAGACATTTTTTTCCAAAAGCTAAGTGCCGCTTGGGGATTATATCCTGCCTTTTGCACAAGCAAAATGCCTAATTTATCAGCTTCTAATTCGTGCGCACGACTAAAGGGTAAAATCACTCCCACACTACTACCTAAATTATAAGCCCGATTAATAAGCGAACTATATCCGGGAATCTGGGTACCTGTAATAACGCCCAAAATATTTCCACCAAGTTGCGTGAGTGTTTGCATACTCATTCTCTCTCCACCATGGCGCAAAAGCGCGTGAGCTACCTCGTGAGACATAACCACAGCTAATTCATCATCATTTTCGATAATATTCATCAACCCTGTATAAACAAACACTTTCCCTCCGGGCAAACAAAAGGCATTTTTTTGCTCTTCTTCAATCAAATAAAACTCCCAATTAAAATCTTCTCTTTTAGAAACATTGGCTATTCTCCATCCTACGCGCTCAACCATTTCTGTTTGAGATTTATTAGTGCTAAGTTTAGATTGCTTTAAAATTTCTTTGGCACTTTGCTCACCTAAGGCTTTCTCTTCCTTTTCATCAAGCAACATAAGTCGGGTTCGATTCGTATAATCTGTGCTAGAACAAGCATAAAAGAAAAGCCCCAAGCAACAAATAAAAATTATTTTCTTCATCATTTTCACCTTATGAAAATATTTTTAGTATTTTAAAAAAATTTCATTAATTTTCTTTGATTTTAATCCAAAACTTAAAAGAAAAAGAATAATATTTTTGAAAGGAGTTTTTATGGATTTATTGAATCATCCCCATATTTTTAAAGAGAGACAAAACGACAGCTTTGAAGTGATTAACCCCTCCACTCAAGAGGCTTTAGCCTATATCAAAAACACACACCAGCAAGAGCTACAAAACCTCATCCAAAAAGCCAAAATAGCACAAAAACAATGGGCGACTATGCTACCAGAGGATCGTTGTGATAGGATTTATAAATTTTATTCACTTATCTTAGAAAATAGGGATTTTTTAGCAGAAATTATGACCAAAGAGCAAGGCAAACCCCTAGAACAAGCAAAGTCAGAAATTACCTATGCGGCTTCTTTTGTAAAATGGTTTGCTACTGAGGCTAGAAGGGTTGATGGGGATATTTTAAGCCCTAAAGCAAAAACTCAAAAACTCCTAACACTCAAACAGCCCATTGGAGTGTGTGCGGCTATCACTCCTTGGAACTTCCCTTCTTCAATGATTACTCGAAAAATAGCCCCCGCCCTTGCTAGTGGCTGTGCCATTATCGTAAAGTCTGCCTCCCAAACACCCCTTAGTGCCTATGCTTTAGAAATCTTAGCAAAAGAAGCGGGAATCTTAGAAAACTGCTTTATAGTCGTCAATGGGGATAGCACAGAGATTAGTGATGTGTTATGCCAAAGTAATGACATCAAAAAACTTAGCTTTACAGGCTCCACAGAAGTTGGAAGATTGCTTTACCAAAAATGCGCCCCAACTATTAAAAAGCTGAGCCTAGAATTAGGAGGCAATGCACCTTTTATTGTTTTTGATGATGCGAACTTAGAAGAAGCTGTTAATGGGATTATGGATTCTAAGTTTAGAAATAGCGGACAAACTTGTGTATGCGCCAATAGAATCTATGTCCAAAGTGGAATTTATGACAAAATATGTGAAGCTCTAATAGAAAAAATACAAACCCTTAAAATAGGGGATGGTTTAGAAAGTGGAGTAAATCAAGGTCCTTTGATTGATGAAAAAGCTCTTTTGAAGGTTGAGGAACATATTAGCGATGCACTAAATCGTGGCGCAAAGCTTGTCATAGGCGGTAAGCGGCATCATTTGGGAGGAAACTTTTTTCAACCTACTTTATTAAAAGATGTAACCCAACAAATGAAAGTTGCCAAAGAAGAGACTTTTGGACCTCTTGCGCCACTTTTTCGATTTGAAAGCGAAGAGGAGGCGCTTTTCTTTGCCAATGATACAGAGTTTGGATTAGCCGCCTATTTTTTCACACAAGATTATAAGCGTCAATGGCGTGTCGCAGAATCTTTAGAATATGGAATGATAGGGATTAACACGGGATTAATCTCTAATGAAGTCGCACCCTTTGGAGGGATAAAGCAAAGTGGTCTTGGCAGAGAAGGCTCAAAATATGGGATAGAAGAATATTTGGAGTTAAAATATCTTTGTTTAAATCTCTAAAGATTACCCTTAAAGATTACCCTATCGCCCATTTTTCTTGAATCGCACAATAGCAAGGGGCTTTAGAATACCCCATAATGCTACAAAAGCTCAATTTATTCCACCTAAAAGCCTTTGTTCCTATATTTTTTTGCTATTTAAAAAATGTGTTGAAGTAGGAATGTAAGATTGGCGGGATTGGTTAAAAATAAATTATTTTTAGTTTTTTATTTTTTTAAATTAGTAAAATGAATGATTTTGGTTGTGAGTTCGTGATATTTTTGACTAATCCGATTATCCTTACTTATATTTTCGTATTCCTCTTTACGAGTTTCTTTTAAGTCATTTATGATATTTTCATATTCTTGGTTTTGAAGGTAGCTTTTGCAAGATTTAATAATAAAGAAATCCTTAATGATAGATTTATAAGAATCTAATGCACCTCTCTTGAAATGATTAATCGCCCTATCTTTATTTTTCTCTGCATCGCCATATCCCCAATAAACTGCACTCAAATGAGAAATAGCATTATGAAATTCTATAAGAGATTGTTTAAGTATTTTATTGTTATCCAATTTGCTTACATCAATTTTTTTATAATTTCCTTATTAAAAACTTTAAAAGAATCATCATTAGAGGCGTAATATTTTTGTCTATCTTTAAGGTTGGCAATATAAATTCGTTTAATTTGTTTTGGACTAAGGCATTCTCTCCACTTGACATATTGTGCCGTTGCTTCAGCAAATTCTTTGAATGCTTCACTAATATTAGGATTTGTAACAATGTGAGGATATCGGGAATTTGTCTTAGGATCGAATTTATAAATTTTCAAGTATCCGTTTTTTGAGAAATATTCTTTACATTGTGCCTTTAATTTATTCTTAGCCTCTTCATATTTATCTTTATCGTCCTTATTTGCTTTTGTGAAATAAAAATTATAGAAGCTTTGTATAAGCGAACGGTTTCTACCATAGGTTATAGAGGCAAAAGAATCTATTTCTAAGAAAACTTTATATAGCCAAAAGAAATTATATAAATCCTCATCTTTACCACTCTCTGAAGTTTTTTGCTCCAATACCCACCTCGTCTAAAAATAATTCAAACTCTTTTTCCGTCATTGCGTCATTGCTTTTTTTTAAATTATCTTCAAAAAAAACATCACCTGTTGATTCTATACCACTATCAGCAATACCAGAAGACATAATAGAATCCATAAAGCGACTATCCATTTTAGGAATAGAAACGCCTATATCTAATTTTGTGTTTGTTTCATTATCCATTGTAATACTCCATTCCTAAAAAGAGATTTGAATTAAACAAGGTATTCTTTTGGGTTAATGTCCAATAAAAGAATCCAAATAAATTCTGGTTGTTCTTTGTATTGTTTATAAAGTTTATTTTTACATTTTTTGCAATGTGAAATGTCAGGAATATATCGTTTTTTTGCTTAAAAAATTAAATTTAATTAAAGTTTTGTAATTTTTACACCTTTTAAAAGCATTAAGCTTTTAATAATCTACAAACCTTTGCAGAGTAGTTAAGGTTCAATCCTAGACACCCTATCACAAGGAGATGGAATAAACCTTGCTTGTCATATCTTAGAGATTTGAGAGCTAAGAATCTCATTCCTCATTTGTCATCCTGAGTGAAGTGAATAGAATAATTAAAGAATACCTAAAAAGAATCTTAAAAATCCTCTAATTGCCACTCTTAAGATATTTCACTTCGCTCAACAGAGCAAAAAATGGGGAGGGTGTAGCCTCAATAGGGAGGTAAATACCATTGTCATATCGATTGAATGAAGAAAATGGAGAATCCCTTGATTTATAATCTTTTAGAAATTCTACCTCACACTAGATTCTGGCTTTTGGGATACTTCACTTTATAGATTTTCTCAATCTTATAAAACAACCTACGCACTTACGAACTTTTAAAAGCAATCGTGCTATAATTTCGGCGATTAGATTAGCTTTAAGGATAATTCTTGCAGTTTTTACACAAATGCTTTGAAAAACTTATGTGGAATGCTAGGCTCTTTGTAGTTTTAGCAGTCATACTATCATTACTTGGCTCTATATTGCTTTTTATCGTGGCAAGTATTGACATCATAAAAGCCGCAAAAGATACTTATTTATACTATACTGGGGCATTAACTCAAAATCTTGATATTCATAATATCTTGCTCCACACCATTATTATGGCTATTGATCTCTATCTTATCGCAGTGGTTTTGCTAATCTTTGCCTTTGGTTTATATGAGTTATTTATCTCAAAAATCGAAATTAGAGACGAAAACAGCTCAAAAGTCCTAGAGATTCATACCCTAGATCAGCTCAAAGACAAACTCGCAAAAGTTATCGTTATGGCACTCATCGTAGCGTTCTTTTCCAAAGCCTTAAATATGGGAATGAAAACCCCGCAAGATATGCTATTTTTTGCAATTTCTATCTTTGCTTTATCCATAGGATTGTATTTTTTGCACAAAGATTCTAAACATTAAGGAACAAAAATGATTTTCATTGACGCATGCTTCAGAAAAAAAACTCCTTATACCCCGGTATGGTTTATGCGACAAGCAGGCAGATACTTAAAAGAATACAAAGAAATAAGGGCAAAGGCTGGGAGCTTTCTCTCACTTTGTAAAAATCCAAAGTTAGCTAGTGAGGTTACGCTCCAACCTATTGATATTTTAGGGGTTGATGCAGCGATTTTGTTTAGTGATATTTTGGTTGTCCCTATGGAGATGGGAATGGAGCTTGATTTCTTAGCAGGAGAGGGTCCAAAGTTCGCTAAACCTATTCAAAATGAAAAAGATTTATCCGCTTTAAGTGAAGATTCTTATTTACACTTAAACTATGTCTATGAGACGATTGCCCTAACGCGTGAATCTTTGGCTAAAGATAAGGCTTTGATTGGTTTTTGTGGCGCACCTTGGACTTTGGCAACTTATATGATTGAGGGAGAAGGCAGTAAAACTTATCATAAATCCAAAAAAATCCTTTATACCAACCCTAAGTTTTTACACCAATTACTGCAAAAAATCACACATAATCTCCAAAACTACTTAGAAATGCAAATTAAAGCGGGGGTTAATGCAGTTATGGTCTTTGATTCTTGGGCGGGGGCTTTAGAGGATGAGGCTTATTTGGAGTTTGGATTTGCTTATTGCAAAGAAATAGCAAGTTTTATTAGGAAAAAATACCCCCATATCCCTATTATTTTGTTTCCTAAAGGTGGGTGTGGTATCTTAGAAAAAATCGATGGAGACTTCGATGTCTTTGGGGTGGATTGGAACACTCCTATGCAGAGGGCAAAAGATATTTTAGGAGATAAATATGTTTTGCAGGGGAATTTAGAGCCTTGCAGGATTTATAATAGAGATTCTATGCTAAAAGGTGCTAAAGAAATATTAGACACAATGGGCAATAAAGGGCATATTTTTAACTTAGGACACGGAGTGTTGCCCGATTTACCAAGAGAAAATATTCAAGAACTTGTAAGATTTATCCAAAACTACCAAAGGTAATCCAAAAGTAATCTAAGAGAATAGAATGCAAATTAGTAACATTTATAGCAATCCTTACCTTACACCATTACAAAGCCAAATCACAGCCTTGCAGCAAGATTCCAATACACAAAAGGCACCTTTGGAGGATTCCACACAAAACCTTGCAAAAGATTTTACTTCTAATCAAGAAAACTTAGAATCTACCAATGGTGAAAAACTTGATGAATCGCAAATCCAACAAGTGCGTGAGTTAGAACAAATTGATAGGGATGTAAAGGCACACGAGGCTGCTCATATCGCAGCAGGTGCTGGAGTGGTAACGGGTGGAGCATCTTTTAGCTACACAAGAGGACCTGATGGCAAGATGTATGCCACTGCTGGAGAAGTGCCTATCTCAATGGAAAAAGGTGATACCCCCCAAGAAACTATCGCTAATGCTAGAAAAATTATCGCAGCAGCTATGGCTCCATCGGATCCTAGTCCTCAAGATTACAAAGTTGCCGCAAGTGCTGCACAAATGGAAATTGAAGCCAAAATAGAACTCACACAGGAAAAAAGAGAAAAAGAAGAAAAATTTAATAAAAATCAAGACAATTTGAACACTAATAGAGATACTGCTATTGCTAGCTATACGCAAAACCTACACTATTAAAGCTTAATTTAATAAAGTATAAAATTCGCTTTTTAACCAATATATTCATTAAAAATAATGTTTAAGTTGTTTTATTCTAATAAAATTAGATACAATACCCGTCTAAAATTTATTTGAAGGAAAATTTATGAAAAAATTTCTCGTAAGCGCAGTGCTATCTGCATCTTTATTTAGTTATTTAAATGCAGCTAGTATTGATAAGAATACTTTAACTATCAATTTTGAAGGTTATAAAACTGCTAATATGGTTGGAACTTCAGGAACTGTGAAAAACCCTAAATATACTTTTGGTAAAGATGAAAGCAGTATCAAAGGCTTATTAAATGGTGCTACTGCGACATTTTCTCCAAAAAATATTGATATGGGAGTAGAACTTATCACAAATAACATTGTCAATGTTTTCTTTAAAACCCTTAACAATGGTAAAAATGTTGATGTAAAAATCACTAATGTTATTGAAGGAGAAAATCAAGGTTCATTAACTGCCAAAGTAAGCATTGGTGGTCAATATGAAACCGTAGGTCTTCACTATACTATCAAAGATGGAAAATTTGAAGCTAAAGGCGTGCTAGACTTATTCGCATTTAAAAACTCCGAACAAGCATTAAAAGATTTAGCCAAAGCTGCTCCTGGACACGCTGGAATTAGCTGGTCAATTGTTGAAATCACTCTTAGTGCAAATGCAAAATAACCTTAGACTTAGCAGGATTTACTCCTGCTTTTATAATCTTCTAAATACCCACTATCCTCTAAAATCCCAAACAACTTGACTTTTAAGAAAGATAATTGCCAAGAATCTCATCAATAAGAATTTTAGAAAGTTTTTAAATTTAAGTCCCTAAAATAAATTTTACACTTAATAGCTATTACTTGAATTATTATCCTTTTCATCAACCCATATAACCTCTAATAATACTGAAACTTTTAAGCATAAATCCCCTATACTAACCTCATCCAAAAGAATATTTATTAATAAATAATTGTTAAATTAAGTGCAAGGTCTAATAACTCATAAAATTAATTTTGATAATTTTAATCATTTATTCAGCTAACTTAAATTATGATTACGGACTTAAAAATCTAAAGGAGATTAAATGAAAAGAATCCTATTTCTTGCACTTTTTGTAGGTGCTTCTTTAATAGCGGCTGAATTAAACATCTATTCAGCTAGACACTATGATGCAGATTTTCAAATCATCAAAAAATTTGAAGAAAAAACAGGTATCAAGGTTAAACATACACAAGCAAAAGCTTCCGAACTCATTAAAAGAATGCAACTTGAGGGAAAAAACTCCCCTGCTGACATTTTCATTACCGCAGATGTATCTAATCTTAATGAAGCAAAGACTTCAAACCTTCTAGCTCCGGTAAAATCTAAATTCTTAGAAGAAACAATCCCTTCCCATCTTAGAGACAAAGATAACCAATGGTTTGCCATCACTAAGAGAGCAAGGATTATTGCTTATAACAAAAATGCCAACACAGATATAACTAAACTTAAAAACTATGAAGATTTAATCAAAGAAGAATTTAAAGGAAAAATTGTTATGCGAAGCGCAACTGCTCCTTATAGTAAAACCCTACTTGCTTCTATCATAGCAAATGATGGAGAGAAAAAAGCTAAAGAATGGGCAAAAGGTGTGCTTAATAACCTTGCAACTCCTCCAAAGGGTGGAGATAGAGATCAAGCACGACAAGTTTTTGCAGGAGAAGCTGAATTTGCCATAATGAATACTTACTATATAGGACTTTTGAAAAATTCCAAAAATGAAAAAGATAGAGAGGTTGGTAATGCTTTAGGCATAATCTTCCCAAACCAAGACAACAGAGGAACTCATATTAATGTAAGCGGTATTGCTATGACTAAATCAAGCAAGAATCAAAAAGAAGCTAAAGCATTTATGGAATTTATGCTTACTCCAGAAATCCAACAAATTCTTACAAATATCAATTACGAATTTCCCGTTCGCAATGATGTAGAAGTCAGTCAAACCGTCAAGGATTTTGGAACTTTTAAAGAAGATAAACTTCCTGTTAGTGATATTGCTAAAAATGTTAAAAAAGCCGTAAAAATTTATGATGAAGTAGGTTTTAGATAATGCCCCACTCTTTAAACCTCTTAAAAATAGGGGCGATTTTACTCGCCCTTTTTTTATCTCTTCCCCTTTTGAGTATTTTTACCGAGCTTTTATATGTGATTTTTCAAAACTTTAGCACTCAAGATTCTATTAAAATTTTAGCAATAAAAGAAAATCTTGATCATTTCTTTTCCTATCTTTTTATAAAATTCATTAAAGATACTTTTTTAGTTTTATTTGGGGTTTTAAGCCTTAGTTTCATCATAGGCGTAAGTTGCGCTTACTTAGTGGCAAATTTTGAGTTTTATTTGTCCAATCTCTTAGAAAAACTCCTTATGTTGCCTCTAGCCATTCCTGCTTATATTTTAGCGTTTATCTATGTTGGAATTATGGACTATCAAGGGATTTTTTATGAGTTTTTTAATTTTAGGATAAATTTCTTCAACATTTACGGAGTAATTTTTGTCTTAAGCATTTCCTTATTCCCCTATGTTTTTATGTTTGCAAAAACATCTTTTCAAAGTGAGGCTAAGGAACTCATAGAAGTAGCAAAAACTACAGGCTATTCGGAATTTAAAATTTTTTTTAAAGTCGCAATCTTCAGTGCAAAACCAGCAATAATGTCAGGCTTAATGCTTGTTTTTATGGAGACTTTAAGCGATTATGGTGCAAGTGCTTATTATGGAGTTGATACCTTTTCAGCAGGGATTTTTAAACTTTGGTATGACTTAAATGATTCTTATTCTTCCGCTGTTTTATCCGGCTTTTTGATGATTTTCGTTTTTTTGGTAATGTATTTAGAATACCAAAATAAAACTAAGCGCAAATACAGCTTTAATCAGAATCTAAAAATCTTTATCCAAAAAAGAAAGCTTAACAAATATAAAGCCTTTCTTGCCTCTTTGTATTGTTTTATCATTGCACTAATTGGCTTTATTTTACCCTTTATCTGGCTACTATATTGGGGGCTACAAGATACTAAACTTTTTGAAAGTGAATTTTACATAATGGCATTTAAAACTCTGCTCCTAGCAGGAATCACAGCCCTCATTGTAACTTTCTTAGCGTATTTTCTGAGTTTTGTCGCAAGAGTTTCAAAAAGTCATTTATTTGTTATTTGTATTATAAAGCTAAGCTCCTTAGGCTATGCAATTCCCGGAGCTGCTATTGGTATTGGCGTAATGATAATCTTTATAATACTAAGTGATATTTTTGGCTTTACCTTGCTTGGAAACTCCTTGCTTGTGCTTATCTTTGCTTATATGGTTCGCTTCTTAGCAACAGCTATTTACTCCTTAGAGGGAGGATATAACAAAGTCCATACCCAAAGCGATGAAGCCTCTTTATTTATTAATCCTAGTTATAAAATTCTATTTTTTAAAATCCATACTCCACTCTTAAAGCATTTTTTATGGCTTTCATTTATAATAGTCTTTATTGACACCATAAAAGAACTTCCCCTAAGCAGAATGCTATCTCCTTTTGGCTTTGAAACCCTAGGAGTGAAAGCTTTTTGGTATGCAAGTGATGAGAGAATTTATGATGCAGCCCTACCCTCACTTTGTATTGTGATTTTATCTTTATTGGTAATACTTTGGATTCAAAAATTCAATAAGGAATGAAATGTTAAAAATTAAAAATTTAGTCAAAAATTTTTCCACACTTCCTGTTTTAAAAGGCATTGATTTAGAGCTTAAAAAAGGTGAGATTTTAAGCATTTTAGGAAGTAGTGGTGGAGGTAAAAGCACTTTACTTAGAATTATTGCGCAACTTGAAAAAGCTTGTTCTTATGAATATTATGAATGCAAAGCTAAAATAGCTATGATGTTCCAAAACTATGCTTTATTCCCACATCTAAATGTAGCGAATAATATACTTTTTGCCCTTTATGATTTACCCAAAAAAGAGCAGTCTAAAAAACTAGATGAACTCCTAAATGCCTTTGAAATTTTTGATTTAAAGGATAAAAAGATCGATGAAATTTCAGGAGGACAAGCTCAAAGAGTAGCTTTTGCAAGGGCGATAGCTAGAGGTTGTGATTTACTTTTACTTGATGAACCCTTCTCAAACTTAGACCAAAATTTAAAAAATGATCTAAGGATACAGCTAAAAAAACTCATTAAAAGTCAAGGAATTTCAGCAATTATGGTAACACACGATATAGAAGATGCTTATGATATATCCGACAAAATCGCTCTTTTAGATGGAGGAAAGATTATTGATTTTAATAGCCCAAGGGAACTCTTTTTTCGCCCTAAAAGCAAAAATACAGCCAAAATTCTACCTAATCTTAATATTATAGAAGAAACGCTTGATTTAGAGGATAATTTCTTTGCTTGGATTGCTAAAAAAAATTATATGTTTGCTTATAGCGAATTAGAATTAGGAGAAGGATTTCAGGCAAAACTCCTAAAAAAAGAGTTTTTAGGTGCATTTTACCGCTTAAAGCTATCTTATAAAAACATAAGCTTTTATATGCTTGTAAGCTCAAGTTATGAGATTAAAGAAGTCGTAAGCTTTAGAATTATCAATCCGTAATCTATGGATTAAACAAGCTTTTAGATACCCAAATACTTTTTAATTTACCCTATAAATTTTGCTATAATCTATCTAAACTATGGCTCTAAAATAAAATTAAATGCTTTTTTAAAGACACTAGGCTCTATGTTAAAATCTTCATAAAAATCCAAATGGACAATCTTTACTTTCGTATAAGAACTGATAAACCTATCAAAATCTTCATCTCTTTTACCCATCATCACTAAGGCTTTGGTAAGAATTTGCCTTTGTCTTAATGCCTCTAAAGAGAGCAAAGTATGATTAATTGCTCCCAAATAATACTTCCCTACCAACACACAAGGATATTTAAAAGTGCTGATATAATCTAACATTGTTACATTCTCATCAAGTGGGGTAAAAAGCCCACCAGCTGTTTCTATAAGCAACTCTTCACTTTTAGGGAGATTGATGCCCAAACCCCCATAATCAAGCCCCTCAAGCTTCTTACCATAATGAGGCGAAGCTGGGGTTTTAAGAAAAACCCCTTCTTTAAAAATATGCGTTGTTGGGCTGATTTTATGGATAAAATCACTATCCTTAGGCTCACCTGCTTGAATAAGTTTAAAATAATCATAACCAAAAACTTTACAAAAAGCCGCACTAAAATGCGTCTTCCCTGTATCCGTATGGATTCCAACAACATAAATTTTCATTACCCTAACTTTCTCCTAAAAGAATATAATTTAGACTATTTACCAAAAAATAGCTTAGAGCTAACCTTTCATATAACAATACTTTAAACCACCAAAGCATTAAGGCTATGTAAAGCCCATAAATCTAACTTTTAGAATCAAAGTAATGCAAAGACTTACAAACCTTACCTAAGCAAGACTTATCTGCAAGCAAATACAAAAGATTCTATATTTGAGAATCTAGCTTACTTGAAACCCTATAAACTCCCCCTAGTTTTTGATAGAATTTTGATAGAAAATAAATAAATAATAAAAAATGACAACTAAAATATGCCTCGCAAGATACACCATAAAATTTTGCTTTTAAGTATGGCTAAGGAGAATGCGTAGTAGATACTCCTTTAGAAGTCAAACACACACAAACAACCCTGCAAGAAAGGAATTACAATGGATAAAGAAGAAAAGCTACAAGCAATCAAGAGGGATAAAAGCTATAATGGGAAATTTTATTATGCGGTCAAATCAACGGGAATTGTGTGTTATCCAAGCTGTTCATCAAAGCAACCATTAGAAAAAATTGCATTCTATGATACACTTGAGGAATCCCTAACACAGGGTTTTAATCCTTACGAAATCTGTATGAAAACCCTACATAAAGACAAGAATCCCAAAACGATTTATTATCAAAGCATTTGCGATTCTCCAATTGGCAAAATCACCCTTGCGTGTGATAACAAAGAAAATCTTGTGGGCTTGTGGCTTGAGGGGCAAAAATACTTTGGCAATACATTAAAAGGCAAGAGAGTAATGAATGATGAGCTTAAAATTTTTAAAAAAACAAAAAAATGGTTAGAAAGGTATTTCAGAGGCAAAAAACCCAAAATTTCAGAACTTCCACTAACACCTATTGGCAGTGCATTTCAGCAAAACATCTGGCAGACACTCTGTATGATCCCCTATGGAGAGGTTTGCACTTATGGAGACATCGCCAAAGAACTTGCACACCAAAGAGGCATTGCCAAAATGTCCGCCCAAGCTGTGGGCAACGCAGTAGGGCGAAATCCAATCTCACTTATTATCCCTTGCCATAGAGTGATAGGAAGCAATGGAAAACTCACAGGCTATGCGGGAGGCTTGGAGCGCAAAGAATGGCTATTAGATCTTGAGAGGAGCAGTAAGGTTTAATTATCCCCATATGTAAAGCAAGATCAATACAAATTCCAAAATCCTCATTCTT
>NZ_FZPJ01000002.1:0-53284 GCF_900198605.1 Helicobacter mesocricetorum
TTCCAAGTTCAATTCCACTTAAGCCTCCTGTTATCATCGCATTATCAGAAATAGTGATTTTTTGGGTCTTTGCATTTGGGCTTAAGAAAATACCATTTTCTCCCCCACTTATTTTCGTTCCTTGACCGGTAATTTCAAGTTCTCCTAGTATATGACTTGGTGGAACATAAATGCCAGCATACTTCTCACCATGCACTACTGCTCCATTTTCCATGGTTAGTTTTTCAAATCTTCCAGAAGCTGAGGCGATACCATAAGCTTCCCCTATTATAGTGCCTCTATTGATGATGTTTTCAATGGTTGCATTACGCGCTAAATCGACAGCTGCATATGCAGTTGATGGACTAGTAGAGATTATAGAACCTTCATTGATAAGGGTTTTAATACGTGAGCTGTATGTTACCAATATACCAGAACGATTCCCTTTTATCGTTCCTTTATTGGTAAAAGATTCAATGGTGCTATTGTTTAAATAGATACCATGTTGGTTACCAGCTGTTTCAATCACCCCCTTATTTTTAAAACTATTAATCTTGCTTCCTGCTGAAATATTAATCCCAATATGGTCACCCTCATTCTTAATAGTCCCTGTATTAGTAATATTATTTATCGTAGAATCATTAATATACACACCTATTGCACGACCAGTAGCTTGTATCGTTCCTGTATTATTAAAAGAAGTCAGTGTAGCCTTATTTTCAATAGCAATGCTACTACTATGAGTATCTCTTTTAATAATTCCTTTATTAACGATACTGCCTACACTTCCTTTTTGTAAAGTTATGGTGTTTCCATTTCCTGTATTAATAAGGGTAACTCCCTCATTAATGATTAAATCATTATAGGTTTTATTATCTGTGGCACTAAGCTTACCTGTAACACCAGCACTAGCTACATTATCTATTGTTCCATTATTATTAATAGTAATAGTTCCAGTGTGCATCCAATTATCTGCATTTAAAGAAGTATTGAAAAAACTTATTAAACTTAAACTTAAAAAGAAAGAAGAAGTGGATAAAAGAGTAGGGCTTCTTAAAGAAGAGAGATTCTCTAAACTAGAGGGATTTAATCTATTTTGCCCCCCCCCCCCCATTTATTACTAGATTAGTTGGTTTCATTAGAATGTCCTTTATTTGGTATTTTGTTGTTTTAAGAAATTAACAATAAGTGTGTCTTCTTGTTTGATGAGTGGCATTTTACTTAAATAAATATAAAAATAAATTTAAGGAATCTTAAGAAACTTAAGAAGCTAACTAATCCAAAAAAACAAATTAAACTAAGACTCTCAAGAAACTTCATTTAAATAGATAATCTTTTAAAATTGTGTAATTTATGCCTTAAAAGCTTATCCATATTTTTTTGAAAAAACTTATTTTTTTGTTGGAATATTTTTTTAGAAGTTTGATAATCTCTTTTCTACGAAATAAAATAGCAAAATCATAAGGAGTCATTCCCATAGGGTTTTTTAAATCCGGGTTTGCCCCATTTTCAAGTAATAATTTTGCAACTTCTACATATCCTTTAAAGCATACTCCAGAGAGTGGTGTTAAGTTTTTATCGTTAGTTTTATCAACTTCAGCCTTGTATTGCAGGAGTAATTTAACGCATTCTACACTATTATAATAGCAGGCAAGCATTAATAAAGAATCACCTTTATGGTTTGTGAGATTGGGATTTAATCCGTTTTTTAAAAGCGTTTCTAGGGATGTGTAGTCGTTGTTTCTTGCCATATCAAAAGACATTGCGCAAAGTTCTTCTAATTTTTCTTTTTCTTGGGGTGTTAATTCCATAATAGTCCTTATTTTGGGTTGGGATTATATCAATAATACTATAAAAGCGTTCATAAAGAAAAATGATTTGAGAATGGGTTTTTAGGTTATGCTTTTTGGACATAGTTACTTAAGATATTGCGTATAGAACCCCCAAAGTTTATTGTTAGTTTGGTTTCTTTACCGCTTTTGGTAACTTCTAAGATTCTTCCTGCACCAAAAATTTTATGGAAGATACAATCGCCTTTTTTGAAGTTATTATCATTTTCTAGGTATTTTGAGGAGTGTTTTGGAGCTTTAGGAAGAATGGCTCCACATTCCTCTAAAAATCGAGAAGGCAAAATATTGGCACGATTACCTTTATAAAATCTTGAATCCACATAGCTTAAATAAAGTTCCTTTTTTGCCCTTGTAAAGGCAACATAACCTAATCTTCGCTCTTCTTCTAAAATACTATCTTCTTTAATCATCGGGAAGAATCCTTCTTCAAGCCCAATGATAAAGACATAATCGAATTCTAAGCCCTTGCTAGAATGCACACTCATACAATTTATTCCTTTGACGCCTTTGGATTGTTGCCGCATTTCTACATCTTCTTGATCGCTTTTTAAGGCAAGTTCATTTAAAAAATCTTCCAATTCCATTAGGGGATTATGTTTATGGTATTCCCTATAAATTCCATAAAATTCTTGAATATTGCTTATTCTATCGACTTCTTCATTGCTTTTATTAAAAGATTCGCAAAATCCTATTTTGGTTTCAAAAACATCAAGAAAATCTTGGGGTGAATCTTTAAGGCAATTTTGTAAGAATTCTAAAGTATCAAAGAAGTCTTTTAGGCTTGTTAGGGTTTTTTTGCTTAAGAGTGTTTCAAGTGCTGTATCTTCTTTGTAGAGCTGATAAATGCTATAATTTTTAGTTTCTGCAAGAGATTTTAGTTTGTCTATGGTGGTTTTGCCAATTCCTCTTTTAGGTTTATTGATAATTCTCATTAAGGAAAAGTCATCGTGGATATTAATAAGAACTTGAAAATAGCTTAGAATATCTTTAATCTCACTTCGCTCATAAAACCGAATCGTGCCAACTAGTGTATAAGGGATTTTTTCGCGATTAAACCCTTCTTCTAAAGAGCGGGAGAGGGCATTAAGCCTAAAAAGCATGGCAATATTTTGAGCTTCTACTCCTTTGGCTAAAAGCTCTTTAATAATTTTGCAGAGATTTTTTACTTCTTCTAGTTCATCATAAGCGTGCAGAATTTCAACGGCTTTTCCTTCTTCTAAAGTGCTTTTAAGATTCTTTCCTAAACGCTCTTTGTTCTTAGAAATAAGGTTATTAGCAGCTTCTAAGATTTTTTTACTAGAGCGATAATTTTCTTCTAATTTAATCATTTGGGCATTAGCGAAATGCTGTGTAAAGTTCAAAATGTTTTGGATATTAGCACCACGCCAACTATAAATGCTTTGATCGTCATCTCCAACGACGCAAATATTTTGGTGTGTGGAGCAGAGATGTTTTAAAAGCAGATATTGAAGCTCATTGGTATCTTGGTATTCATCAACCATAATATATTGGTATTTTTGGCTAATTTCTTTAGCAGTTTGTGGAAATTTGTTGAAAATTTCAAGTGGCAAAAGCAGTAAATCATCAAAATCAATCCTATTATTTTGCAAAAGAAAGTTTTGGTAATCTAAATAGATTTTTGCAATTTGTTTATAAGTGGGATTATAAGCATTTTCTATGGCTTCTTGTGGGCTAATTTGAGAGTTTTTATAGCAAGAGATTTCACTTAGTAATAAAGGCATAGGGAAGAGGTCATTATTGAATGTTTTGAGGATTTTTTTTGTGTCTTCCTTATCTGTGAGTGTGAAGTTATTTTTGCGCTCTAGGTAGTGAATATGGAATTTTAAAAACAATAATCCAAATTTATGAAAAGTGCAAAGTAATGGTGGGTGTGAAGTGGTATTTTCTATCATATCTAAAGCTCTTTTTTGCATTTCAGAGGCAGCTTTATTGGTGAAAGTTAGAGTAAGTGTATTGCTAGGTGGAATCCCAATTTCATCAATTAAATATGCAAGTCTTGTTGTGATAGTCTTTGTTTTTCCGCTTCCAGCTCCAGCTAAGATAAGCAATGCACCTTCTGTTGTCTTAACAGCTTTTTGTTGGGAGGGATTGAGTTGCTGTAAAAGTTTTTTTTGCATAGGTAGCCTTAAAATGGAAAAAGTTACAAATAAATCTAAATAAATTATAACAATAAAGTGTTTATATTCTAATAATAATACTTTTATGCTAAACTACAAAATATCTTAGCTATAAATAAATTTTTTGAGTTCGGGGGGGGGGGTATTTTGATGTTAAGAGATTTTGAGAAATTACAAACTTTTATGATTGTAGCTCAAGAAAAAAGCGTCTCAAAAGCTTCTATGAAAATAGGGATCTCACAACCAGCGGTTACTCGGCATATTAAGATTATCGAATCTTATTTTAATACAAAGATGATTTATCGTAAGAAACGTGGCGTCTTACTTACAAAAGATGGTGAAAGCCTTTTTTGCGTTTTATTAAAGCTTAATAAGACTTTGCAAGATTACCAAAGAGATATGGTAATGGTGATTAAACGTTGTGAGACGATAAAAATTGCTTGTTCTTACACGGTTGGAAATTTTCTTTTGCCTCAATGTTTTATGGAAATAAAAGACAATATCTATCCTAATATTGAATATTATGTAGCGACTTCTACGGAGGCTATTAGTGATTTGCAGGATAAAAAATGTGAATTAGCTATTGTAGAATCCCGTGTTTTTAAAAAGGGTATTGTTTATAGGGAATGGCTTGAGGATGAGTTGGTTTTAGTTTGTAACAAGCCTTTGCTAAGTATCCTTAAAAAAGAAGATTTGTGTTTGTATCAATGGATTGGTTTAAAAAATAAGACGCACACTGCAAAGATTGTAAAAAAATATTTAGATAAGTTGGCTCTTAAAGGCTATAAATTAAATATTTCATTAGAGTTTGATAGTCTTTATGAGATGAAAAATTTTTTAACTTCCAAAGTAGGGAGTAGGGAAGCATATATTGGTTTTTTACCTTATTTGCATATTCGCAATGAATTAAGTGATAAGATGCTTTATACTTCTAGCATACGCGGTTTAAAATTGAAAAGAAAAATGTTTTTGGCTTTTGCAAAACATAAAAGAAGCGATTCATTGATAGAAAACATTAGTCATCATATTCTCTTTAATACTCAAGTTTCTATGTATTAATTTTTGAAAATTCTTTTATAAAGATAGAGATTAAAGCCGTGATTTTCTTTAAGCCATAAATGGATATTTTTGGGGTTTTTGTCATAAGTTAAAACAAGATTCCAAAATTCTTTTTGGTGATTTGGGTATTTAATATGCGCTAATTCGTGTATGATAACAGAATCAATGAGTGTTTTTGGGATTAAGCTAAGTTTTAAGCTAAAGCGGATTTTGTGAGAATTGCTATAACAGCAACCTAATTGTCTAATGCTTTTTCCATAAGTAATTTCACTAGGATAGAGATTCATTAAGGAACACCAATGAGAGAGTGAGGATTGGATATAAGTGTGGAGTTCTTTTTGGTAAAATGTTTGTAGATTAGTTTTGATGGCTAAAGAGGGAGTTTTAGCGGTTATAAAGTCTTGCCAGAGATTTTGGATAGAAGTATCTCTAAAGTCAATCCATTCCCCAAAAAGGAAGATTTTTTCTTTTAAGAGATTGTAAGTTATTTTATTTTGAGAATCTACTTGGGTTATAATCCAGTCTTTGTGGCTTTGTAGAAAATTTAAACATTCTTGTTCGTTAATGTGTTTTGGGGCTGTTAGTAAGAGTGTAGAAAAATCTTTAAACTGCAGTCGTAAATATTTGTAATTCCGATTTTTTATAATTTTAAGTTGAATATTGGGAGGGATAATATTTTTAATATTCATTAGTGATAGGTATAAATCGATTATTTTTAGGAGTTAGAATATCAATTTTGTATTCTACTTGATTGTTTTTTATGGTTTCTTTGAAATAGGCTTTAGCATTAGGAATGTTTTGTAGGTAAAAATATTCAACTCCATAAGCAGTGGAATAATTAATCCAATCATATTCTAAATCTGCATTCAGTAATTTTGTCTCTTCAACAAGCAGTGAATCAGATTTTGCAATAGAGTTTGCAATATACATATTGTTCCTATCTTTTTCTTGAGTAATAGAGAGAAAGCTTGGATTATAATTAATTTGCGTAGAGTAGATGCCGTTAATCTGTATATCATTATAAGTAATTTGTGAGAGAATGATACTTGAATGTGTAATGGGAGTATTGAGAAAAATTTTTGAATTTTTAAGCAGAGATTGGATGGTCTTAATTTCTTTGGGGAATTTTGCAGCACTTTCAGGATTGAAAGCACTAGAATAAAGGGTGTCTAAGTTGTATTTTAGGACATATTCATTCATTTGGTTTCCGATATAACCTTCATCATAAAAGCTTACAACTTTTGTGGAGTTAGGATTTAAAGCGGAGAGTTTTTCTATTTGTTGTTCGTAGCTAATCCCTCCATAGATAATATTTGGCATAAGGGGTTCTGCGATTTGGGAGGAATGCACACTGGGGATGTAAATAGGTATTTTTGTCTCTAAGTGATTGATATTATTAGCTCCTACATAGGTTAGTAGGGCTATGATTTGTTTATACCCCTTAGCAGTAATTTTATCCATAGTGTTTTGCAAATCCTCTAAGGATTCGCTTTTGCTATCAAAGATTTCAAAATTAAAGGGTTGATTGCGGTTAAAGAGGTAACTTAAGATAACATTTGTTGAGGAGATTGAATATCGCCCAATGGTTTTTCTAGGAAAGAGCAGAGCGATTTGGATTAAAGCAGATTTTTGGGTCTCTAAAAAATAAGGGATATGGGTAATATCTAATTGTGTTAAAAGGATTTTTGCATTAGTTAATAGCTCTTCGTTAGTATTATTTTTATTGATATTTACTAAGAAAGAAAAAAACTCTCCATTTTGCAAGTATTCTTTGAGGCAAGATTTGGAGCAAGATTGAATGTCGATATTGAGAATTTCTGTTTCTGGTGTGGGAAGTGGGGAGGGGTATTTACCAGCAGCTAAGATTAGATTTGGCAATAGGGCTAATAGTAATATTGTCAATAATCTCATAAGTATCCTTTAAGCGTTAAAAATTCTTGGTATGCTTGGACTTTTAATTGTGGTTGGCTCAAAAGCTGCATTAATGAAAAAGTAGGGAATAAAAGAAAATCTCCCCATTTTAAGGATTTGCCTTGTAGGTTTTCATAAGGGGTTTTATCATCACAAAAAAACCGATAAACTTCTTCCCCTAACAATACAATGAGCTTATTTTGTGAGAATTCTAGTTGTTTTAGGAGATAGTCTTTGCAAGATTGATAGCATTGGTATTGGGAGATTTTAGGTAGCTCACATTTTAAGAGAGAGAGGATTGATACTTCCTTTATAGAAAGCAATAAAACATTTTCAATGATTTTTTTTAGCATTTGTGAGCTTTTGGAGGCGAAACGTAGTTGGGTATCTAAAATAGGGGTTAAACTTAAAAAAGTAATTTTGGATTCTAAATTGCAAAGCCCTATATGGGGTGCAGATGATTTTTGTGGGCAGAGTTGGCATTCTTGTATAAGTTTTTGGAGTGTTGTAGGATTGCTAATCTTAAAAGAATTCTTAGGGTGTATGGTGGGTTGAGGATTGCAATATTTCATACCTAGTGCTTGGAGTAAATAGAGTTTTTTTAATGTTAAAAGCGTGTGAAGTGTTTGCACAAGAATCCTAAATTTTTAAAATAATAAAATTGGAGAAATTATAAAATAAAAAGATTAAAGGTAGATAAGGCTATTAAAGGGAATATTTTTTGCTTGATTATGAGATTAAGGAAGTTGAAAATTATCAAGGGATGGAGAGTATGAGGAGAAACCAATGTATTTTGTGGATTCAAAGGGTAGATATGCTTCTTATGTTAGCGGAGTTACATTTTCAGAAAATACCCAAAAAAATTGGGCTAGTAGGAATGATGAGAATAGACGAATAAGCACAACTGCCTCGCAAGATGCTTATTTCAAAAAGCAACAATTAATTCAAGAAGCAATCAAGCAACTTCAACAAAATGGTGTTGTTTCAGAGGATATTGCTAAAGAAATTGATGTAGAATCCTTAAAGAAAAGTTTAGAACATAATTCTTCAGGAGAGAGTGAAGCAAGTTCTATTGCAGAATCTATTGCAGGATATTTTGGAGATAATCAAGAAGTATCTAAAAATAATTTGTCTAATGCTAAAAATTTTGCACTTGAAGCAAAATTAAAAAATGAATTTGCTATTTTAGAAGAATCCAAAACAAGGAAAATTCAAGAGGCAAAAAAACAGATTCAACAATCTACACATAATCAAGAACAAAAAAATGAGACTATCGGGACTTTTTTTGAAAAATCTTTTCTAACAACTAATGCTCTTAAGCCCCAAAATATAAGCCAAGATGTCCTAAAGGCTTATAATCCTTTGGAGGCAAAAGGTGAGGAGATTCCACAAAATGCAGTGGGTTTTGTAGATGAAGTGAGTGGAAAGACTATTCATATTCCCCTTAATGAAGAAAATATGAAACGACTCAATGAGAAATTTGGCTCATTGCAAAAAGCAAGTGATTATGTGAAAGGTTGGTATTATGATGCTGCTTATAAGGTGGGTTATTTAAGTGGCGATAGCAATGGAGATGGGAACATTAGCGTGGATGAGGGAATCCATTTAAAAAGCCTTGTTTCTCTTATAGATTCGCAATATTATTCTATCGCACAGAGCATACCAGCAGGAGAAGAACAACAAAAAAAGTTTTTAGAACAAGTAGGCTTTATTGATAATCTAGCAGATTTTATTAATCATTCTATTGCTCAAGATGCTAATTTAGATGGGGATTTAAATCTTAAAGAGGTAATGAGGAATGATAATGAAATTATGTTATTTGCTACTAAAAATTTGCAAACCTTAGAGATTACTGATATTTTTGTCATAAAACATTTTAATTTTTCATCAGGAGGTTTTAGTTTTGATGATTTTCTTTTAAATCTCCTTGGGAGTAATCAAAGCAATACTGATACCAATGGAAAAAAAGATATAGGTTTAGAATCTATCAAGCCAGATGAGGTTGGCGTATGGATAAATAGCGTTAAAAAGTCTAATGATAAGAGATTTTTAGATTCCTTAAGTAATGAAGAGCGAGGGAAATTATTAAAAACAGATGTAATTTTAGGGAATTTATTAAAGAGCAGTTGATTGGATTATAAAACTTTGGTCTTAGAAATTATAGTATTTTTGTTGATAATGGGAATTTTGGTGCTTTATAAAAGAAAGTTGAGGGATTAGACTTTCTTTTATTTATCGCACAATATAGGCTTTGATAATTTTTTGTTCTTTTAGTGGTTTATCTTGTGTATTAGTTGGAGTGTATTCTATTTTTCTTAGTGTCTTGAAGCTTTCTTCTTTATTGGTTTCGCTAATTTCCCCAAAAATAGTATGTAGCCCATTTAAATGGGGAGTTCTTGTCGTGGTAATAAAAAATTGACTACCATTGGTGTTAGCCCCTGCATTTGCCATAGCAAGTATTCCTGCTCTATCAAAGGCGTAACCTTGGACAATCTCATCTTCAAAGTCTTCTCCCCAAATGGATTCTCCTCCTCTTCCAGTCCCTGTTGGATCGCCACCTTGAATCATAAATTTACGAATGGTGCGATGGAAAATAGTCCCATTATAATATCCATTGTTGATATGGGTTATAAAGTTTTCCACAGCTTTAGGTGCAACTTGTGGGAATAAATCTAAGGTAATTTTTCCAGCTGTGGTTTCTAAAACTGCTTGGATTTTTTTAGAATCTTCTGCATTAAGAAAATATCCTAAAAGTATAATGATAGATAGTGTTTTAAATAAAAAGAGAATTGACGCTTTCATTTTTATTAATCCTTCTAATAACTTCTGCAAATAAAGGAGCCACGCTTAAAACTTTGATTTTAGGAGAGGCTATTTTAAGTGGAATAGTATCTGTAACAATTACTTCATCGATTTGACTTTTTTCAATTTTTTCATAAGCTTGACCGCTAAAGACAGCGTGAGTTCCTAGCGCAATTACGCTAGTTGCTCCTTTTTCTTTGAAGGCTGAAGCGGCTTTTACCATTGTTCCAGCTGTATCAATAATATCATCAATTAAAATAACATTTTTGTCTTTTACATTCCCAATTACATTCATTACTTCACTCTCATTAGCCTTTTCTCTACGTTTATCAATAAGGACAATTTCTAATCCTAAGAGTTTAGCAAAATATCTAGCCCTTGCAACTCCTCCTATATCGGGACTTGCGATAATGGCATTTTGAAGATTTTTAGAAAGGATATATTCTTGGAAGATTACAGAACCATAAAGATTATCTACGGGAATATCGAAGAATCCTTGTATCTGACCGGCGTGTAAATCCATAGTAACAAGTCTTGTAATACCTGCTCTTTGGAGTAAATCAGCGACTAATTTTGCAGTGATTGGAACTCTAGGGGCTGCTTTTCTATCTTGTCTTGCATAGCCAAAATAAGGCATAATTACATTGATACAATTCACAGAGCTTCTTTTTAAGGCATCAATAATAATAAAAAGCTCCATTAAATTATCATTTGTCGGGGCGCAAGTTGGTTGGATTACAAATACATCTTTTCCTCTAACGCTTTCACAGAGCCTTATACTAATCTCTCCATCACTAAAGCGACTAATTTCAGCTTCTGCTAATTTCATATTTAAATTGTCTGCAACATCTTTGGAGAAGCTAGGATGTGCGCTTCCTGTAAAAATTTTAAAATCTTGCATAAAATGCCTTTTTAAGAGAAATAAAAAAATAATTATAGACTTTTAAAACTTTGAAAAGTGAAAAAATAAAATTATTTGTGAAGATTTTTAAAATTAGTGTATGATTAGGTATTTAATAAGGCGAAAAATATGGAATCTTTGAATAATTTAAATAGCATTAATGATTTTAATGAGGCAAAGCAAGTTATTGCAGGTGGTGTCAATTCTCCTGTAAGGGCTTTTAAGAGTGTTGGTGGGACTCCCCCTTTTATAAGAGAAGGAAAAGGGGCTTATTTGATAGATGAAGATGGGAATAAATATATTGATTTTGTGCAAAGTTGGGGTACATTAATTTTTGGTCATAGTGATAAAGATATAGAAGAAGCGGTTTTACATACTCTTAAAAGAGGACTTTCTTTTGGCGCTCCAACTATTTTAGAGACAGCTTTAGCTAAAGAGATAATTTCTCTTTATGAGGGGATTGACAAAATTCGCTTTGTTTCTAGTGGGACAGAAGCAACAATGAGTGCTATTAGGCTTGCTAGGGCATATACTAAAAAAGATGATATTATTAAGTTTGATGGTTGTTATCACGGACATAGTGATTCTTTGCTTGTTAGTGCAGGAAGTGGGTTAGCAACTTTTGGTAATCCTAGCTCTCTTGGTGTGCCAAAGGATTTTATTGGGCATACTTTAGTGGCACATTATAATGATTTAACAAGTGTTGAGCTATGTATCAAGGAAAGTCAAAAAAATGGCAATGGTGTTGCTTGTATCATCATAGAGCCTATAGCTGGAAATATGGGCTTAGTGCCTGCTACACAAGAATTTTTAAAGGATTTAAGAGAGCTTTGTAACCAACATAATATTGTTTTAATTATGGATGAAGTGATGAGTGGATTTAGAGCTGCCCTTAATGGATCACAAAACTTTTATGAAGTTTATGGTGATTTGGTAACTTTTGGAAAAGTTATTGGGGGTGGAATGCCTGTGGGTGCTTTTGGTGGTATTGAAGAGATAATGAGTTTGTTATCACCTAATGGAGCTGTCTATCAAGCAGGAACATTAAGTGGTAATCCTGTTGCAATGAGTGCAGGATTGGCAACCTTAGAAAAGTTAAAACAAAATCCAAAAATTTATCAACAGCTAGAATCTTTGGCTTTGCAGCTTACAGAGGGGCTAAAAAATATTGCCCAAGAGTTTGGTGTTCCCTTGCAAACTTGTGTGAGAGGGAGTATGTTTGGAGTTTTTTTTAATGAAAATCCTGTGAATGACTTTAAAGACGCACAAAAAAGTGATACAGAAATGTTTGCAAAATTTCATCAAGGAATGTTGCAAAAAGGGGTTTATTTAGCACCTTCTCAATTTGAAAGTGGATTTATTTGCTCTTGTATGGATGAGGGCTTAATTAAAAGTGTGTTAGAGCGAGCAAGAGAGGTGATTTTGGAGATTACCAATTATGAAAGATGAGGAAAAAAGATTAGAAAATCCACCAAAATATAAGGACGCACTCTTGGCTTATTCTAATGCTACGCTTGGAATCTCTATGGTAGTTGCGGTTTTAATAGGGATTGGAGTAGGTTATGGTTTAGAGTGGCTTTTTGGGTATGCTTGGTTGTTTTGGTTGGGTGTGGTTTGGGGTATTTTAGCGGCTATTTTAAATGTTTATAAAGCCTATAAAATGCAAAAAAAGGAGTTAGAAGCTTTAAGCAAAGACCCTAAATATGCTTATCAAAAACCTCAGGAATGGGAAGAAGATGAGGATAATTAGTGTTTTATTGGTAGGTATTTTATTTTTAAGTATTTATCTTTTTTTGGGGCAGAGATTTGCTTGGAATTTTATTTTTGCCTTTATATCCTTTTGTGGCATTGTTTTTGCAGTATTTTTTACCCAAAAGAAAAAAATTTCACAATTAATGGCTAATGCGACGCAAGAGGAATTAGAATCTTTGGCAATGTTTTATCAAGAAAAAGATGTAAAAGAGGATGAAATTTGGAGAGAGGAAGGTGATTTTTCTTTAAAGCAGGAGAGAGGGAAAAGTGAATATAAAGCTTTTTGGAAAAATTTTGATAAAAACTCTAATAGAGTAGGGATTAAAATGTTTTTTATGCCTTTTAGGCTATTAGCTTATGCTTTTTTAGTGCTTGGGTTTTTTATTTTATTAAAGCAAGATTATCTTGATATTCTTGGATTTTTTAGTGGGCTAGTAGTTGCTAATATTATGATTGTGGGTTTTTATTTTTTGAAGATGTAAATTAATGAAGTAAAATCAAGACTAGAGTCTTGATTCATAACGTCTTAGCATATAAAGACGTTTTAACATTTTTTTGCGTGCGCTTATTTTTTGTTTTTTACGCTTTTCTGTTTTGGGTTCGAAGAATCTCCTTGCTCTGCTTTCTGTTACGACTAAGTTCCTATCGGCTTGTTTTTTAAACTTTCTATAAGCGTCATCAAAAGATTCATTTTCTCTAACTTTAATGCCCGGCATTGGTAAATCACCACCTTTTCTAAAATTTTTAGGGGAGTATAGCATAAAATTTATAAGCTATTCTTTAATGCTAAAAACGAAGCTAAATTATTAAATATATGTTAGAATTAAAAAACTTAATTTTAGGAAAGTGTGATATGTCTGCTAGTAAATCTAACATTGCTATTGCGCAATACTTTAAGAGACGTTATATAATGTATGTTGTAACAACAATCATAATATTTTGTATCCCTTTTATACAAATTAATGGAAACCAAATTTTTTTACTTTCTTTTGATCGTCAGCAGTTACATTTATTTGGCATTGTGTTTAATACGCAAGAATTTTATTTAATGCCTTTTTTGCTGATTTTAATGTTTTTAGCGATTTTTTTCTTAACTAATTTAGCGGGGCGAGTATGGTGTGGTTGGGCTTGTCCGCAAACTATTTTTAGGGTTTTATATCGTGATTTTATTGAAACAAAACTTTTGCATTTGCGTAAAAAAATGCAAAATCGCCAGATAGAACCCGATATGAGTTTAGGATATAACCAATTTAAAAAGGGAATTGCTATTGCTTTATGGATTATTCTATCATTAGTTGCTGCGTCAAATTTTATGTGGTATTTCGTCCCCCCAGTAGATTTTTTTGCTTATATCCAAGAGCCTTTAGAACATAAGTATTTATTAATTTTTCTCTTTGGAATCACACTTTTTTTAGTTGCGGATATTGTTTTTATTAAAGAAAATTTTTGTATTTATATTTGTCCTTATAGTCGTGTGCAAAGTGTGCTTTATGATAATGATACGATAATGACAATGTATGATTATAAAAGAGGTGGAGTGGTCTTTAATACAGAAGGTATTAAATTATGGAAAAAGCCACCAGAGCAATCTGCAGAATGTATAGGTTGTGAGGCTTGTGTAAGGATTTGTCCTACTCATATTGATATTCGTAAAGGTATGCAATTAGAATGTATTAATTGTTTAGAATGTTCAGATGCTTGCACAAAAGTTATGGGTAAGCTTGGCAAGGAGACTTTGATTTCTTGGACTAGCCCACGAGCTATTGATATGCGTAATAAAGTGAATTATATCCGTTTTAAAACTATTGCTTATGGAGTGGCTTTAGGAATCACTTTTGTTGGGCTTTTATTTATGAGTTCTACTAAGGAGGATATGCTTTTAAACATTAACCGCAATGAGCTTTATACGATTAGAGATAATCATCGTGTCGAGAATTCTTATATTTTTTTATTTCAAAACACTCAACGGGAAGCTTATCGGTTTTATTTTGAAGTTGAAGATAATCCCGCTATCAAAATTAAACGCCCTTCCAAGCCTTTTATGATTAAAGCTGGAGAGAAGTTTAAACAAATTGTAGTGCTTTATACCGATGAAAATCTTGCACAAGATATGCAAAAGGATACCCATATACCTATAAAAATTAAAGCTTATACCTTAGATTCTAAAGAGTCTATTGAAATTTTTAGAGAGAGTGTATTTATTTATCCACCCTCTAAGGGGTTTTAGGAATGACAAATAATAAAGAAAATTATTTCTTCCTTATTGCTCTTATTTTAAGTGTTTTGGCGTTACTAAAGCTCTATTCCCCCTTTTTGATGAATCTTTTAATTGCTTTTTTGCTATTTTTGGCTACACAAGGGATTTATCGAGCAATTTTTATAAAATTAAAATCCAATATTTTTTCTTCTCTTATTGTAACTTTGTCTTTACTTATTGGTTGTTTTATGCCCATTATTTATGTAATGATAAATTTAGCAGAGTTAGCTACTAATTTGGATTTGTTAAAATTGCAAAATTTTATCACTTATATAAAAGATCAATGGATAGTGCTAAGCCATAATCTTTACGAATATTTACCAGATTTTGTGCTTAAAGAACTTAATCAATGGATTTTAAAAGTAGATACTATTAATTGGGCAGAGATTGCCAAAAAGGGATTATCTATTTTTGCACAAGCAGGAAAAAATAGTCTATTTTTCTTGAGTGATACTTTTTTTATTATCCTCTTTTTATTTTTCTCTTATTATTATAGTAATGTTTTAGGGAAGTATTTATTAAACCTCATTCCTCTTGAAAAAAAACAAGTCGAATCTTTGTATGATGAAGTAAGTGGAGTAATTAGCGTGGTATTTTATTCCTCTATTGTCTCTATGGTAATACAAGGAGCACTTTTTGGTTTTTTGATGTTTTTTTATGGGTATAATGCCTTATTGTTTGGAGTATTTTATGGTTTTGCATCCTTAATACCCGTTATTGGTGGGACATTGGTGTGGTTGCCCGTAGTTTTGTATGAGTTGTATTTGGGGAATATTACGAATGCTATTGTAATTATTTTGTATTCCATTTTAATCATAGCAACTTTAGCAGATAATATCATAAAGCCTTTTTTGATAGCTTTTATCAACCGTGTATTGATTAAAACACCTGTTAAAATCAATGAAATTTTAATCTTTTTTGCTATCTTTGCGGGAATTACTACTTTTGGATTTTGGGGGATCGTCTTAGGACCTGCTATTACTGCTTTGTTTATTGCTTTATTGAGGGTTTATCAGAATATTTATCAAAAGAGCTAACCCAAAAGGTTTTTTAGCTCTGATTGGATTTTTTTAAATTTTTCTTGTTGCTCTAAGAGTAAATTTTGATTATCTAATAAGATATTTTTAGGTGCATTGGCTAGAAATTTTTGATTATTTAGCATTCCTTCTAATTTGTGAATTTCTTTTTGTGTCTTTTCTTGCTGTTTTTGCAATCTTTCAATAATGGGAGCTAGATCAATGCTATTAGTAGGAATATAGCTTTCTAACCTTTCTGTAATATCTACAATACAATGTGGAATCTTTTGATTGGTAATTTCAATATCTGCTACTTTGGCAAGTTTGCAGACATAGCTTTTAAAGAGAATTAAGAAATTATCAGGAATGTTATTGTTTAAGCGAATATAGGCTTTTTCAATCTTTTGATTAGCGAAGTTAATCGTTGCTTTAGCTCGGCGAATAGAAGTAATTGTTTCTATAATGAGTTCAAAGATTTTGAAATTATCAGCATTCTTATAGGAGAATGTAGGGTAGGGCTTTATCATAATAGAATTATTTTCTAAAGTGCTATTATCTAGTTTATGCCATAGATATTCGCTTAAAAAAGGCATATAAGGATGTAGCAATAAAAGGGATTCTTTAAAGATTGCACCCATTTCTTGAATAGAATCTTTATCAACCTTGCTAAGCTCAATCCCCCAATCACAGAAATTACCCCATAAAAACCGATAAAGCGTATTAGCTCCATCATTGAAACGATAAGACTCTAAGTGATTCCTTGTTTCTTCAATGGTTTGGCTTAGGAGTTCTCCTAAGTATTGTCCTAGTGCTGTTTTGAGTGTGCCAATTTCTCTAAGATTTGGAAAGGATTTTGCATTAAGCAGTAAAAAGTTTGTTGCATTATAAAGTTTATTCGTAAAATTTTTGCTAATTTCTAATTGGTTGCTAGAGAGTTTGATGTCTCTTCCTTGCACACAGAGTATCGCTAGAGTGAAACGCAAAACATCGGCACTATAATTTTCAATAAGATCTAGTGGATCAATAACATTTCCTTTGCTTTTACTCATCTTTTGTCCTTTTTCATCACGGACAAGAGCGTGGAGATAAATATCTGGAAAAGGGAGTTTTGATAGACAGTGTTCCCCTAAGATTAGCATTCTTGCTACCCAAAAAAATAGAATATCAAAGCCTGTAATTAAAAGTGAATTTGGATAAAAGGCTTTTAAATCTTCTTCGAACCATAGGCTATTTTTGCCCCATTCTTCATTACCAAAACCCAATGTAGAAAAAGGCCATAAAGCAGAGCTAAACCAAGTATCAAGCACATCAGGATCTTGATAAATATCTAAGCTTTTGCATTTGGGGCAATTTTTTGAATCTTTAGTATCAGCCCATTGTGCCTTGCAGGTATTGCAATAAAAAACAGGTATTTGATGTCCCCACCAGAGTTGTCTAGAAATGCACCAATCTCGTAGTTCCCTCATCCAAGCATTATAATTATTTTTCCATTGCGGAGGAAAAAACCTACTAGCATCGGCATTGATTTTTTCGATGGCTTTTTGGGCAATCTCTTTTTTTAAAAACCATTGCTTAGAAATATAGGGTTCTACTACATTCCCGCAACGATAGCAATGCCCCACTTGATTTTTATGGGATTCGATTTTTTCAATAAAACCAAGTTTTTGGAGTTTTTCTACAATAATTTCTCTTGCCTCTAATCTCTCTAATCCTGCAAATTCACCTGCAGATTCATTGAGAATGCCTTTTTTGTCAAACACTACAATTTGCTCTAAATTATGCCTTTTACCAACTTCATAGTCATTATTATCGTGAGCTGGAGTTACTTTCACACAACCTGTGCCAAATTCCATATCTACATAAGAATCCCCAATAATAGGAATTTCTTTATTGGTTAAAGGTAGCATTACACTTTTGCCAATAAGCTCTCTAAAGCGAGAATCTTTGGGATTTACCATTATTGCAGTATCTCCAAAATAAGTCTCGGGTCGTGTTGTGGCTACTACAATATAATCTTGGCTATCTTTGAAAAAATATCGTAAATAATAGAGCTTCCCTTCATTTTCTTTATATTCTACTTCAATATCTGATAAGGCCCCATCGTGTGTGCACCAATTGACAAGATATTTTCCTTGAATGATTAAACCCTCGTTATAGAGTTTTACAAAAGATTCTCTAACAGCTTTTTGCAATCCCTCATCCATTGTAAAGCGGGTTCTACTCCAAGCGGGAGATACCCCTAATTTTCGCATTTGTTTGAGGATTAATCCTCCGCTTTGCTCTTTCCATTCCCATACCTTCTTAACAAAGGTTTCTCTTCCCAAAACTTCTTTTTTAATGCCTTGTGCTAAGAGTTGTTTTTCTACTACATTTTGTGTAGCAATTCCTGCGTGGTCAAGCCCGGGCTGCCAGAGTGTTTTAAACCCATCCATTCTCTTAAAGCGAACCATAATATCTATGAGTGTATGATTAAGTGCGTGTCCTATATGAAGACTGCCTGTTACATTAGGGGGTGGTAGCATAATGCAAAATGTCTTACCCTCTCTTTGTATGGCTTGATTGCCATTAATTTCAAAATATCCTGATTGTTCCCAAATTTGGTAATAAGATTCTTCAATTTCTTTTGGGTTATAAGTGGTAGAGCTTGTTTTTTCTTGCATAGAAAACCTTTTAAATGGAATGCTTTTTGCTAGATCTTTTTGAAATTTGAATTTTACCAAAAAATTAAATGGTAAAATGAGAGAATATTTTAAAGTTTGAGGAAAAAGTAATGATGAAGAGTCAAAGGTTTATTGTAAAATCCCCTATTTTAGGCTTTGAAGATGTTGATGAAGTGGAGTTTGCAGAGGTAGATGATGGGGCATTAGCTTTTTTGTCTATGGATAAAAAGGAAGTTGAATTGCTTTTGGTAAATCCTTATAAAATACGCGAATATTCTTTTGAAGTTTCTGCGAGTATTCAAACCTTACTAGAAATCAAAGCAAGCTCTAATGTCAAGGTTTTTTGTGTTTTTGTTAGGGAGAAGGAGAATGGAATTAGGGTGAATTTCTTAGCACCTATTATTTTAAATTGTGATAATAATACTCTAGCACAGGTGGTTTTAAATAAAAAAGAATATCCCTTTTTTGATGTTGCTGAGTCTATTAAAGATTATATTAAAGAATAGGAATTGTGCCTTTATCAAAGCTTAATTTACAACAAAAAGAAGCCTCTTTAGCCCCTAGTGGATATAATTTAGTGATTGCATCTGCTGGAACAGGCAAGACTTCGACAATCGTCGGTAGAATCTCTTATTTGTTGCAACAAGGTGTTCAGCCTAGTGAGATTTTGTTATTAACTTTTACCAATAAAGCCGCCCAAGAGATGCTTGCAAGACTTTTGATGAAGTTTGATGATAGCATTGTAAAGAGGATTGAGGCGGGAACTTTTCACGCTGTGGCTTATCGTTATTTGAGAAACCACCATTCTATTATCCTTAAACAACCAAGAGAACTTAAAGTTCTTTTTAAAAGTCTCTATGATAAACGCATATTTACTAATGCCTCTGATGTAGCCCCTTATAGCGCAAATTATCTTTATGATATTTTTTCTCTTTACCAGAATTCTACTATTAATAATGATTTTAAAGAATGGATGGTAAAACGTAATCAAGAGCAACTACAATATGTGGAGATTTATTTAGATGTATGGGAGGAGTTTAGGGAATTAAAAAAAGAATATCATTATGTGGATTATAATGATTTGTTGCTTTATTATAGGGAAATGATTAGAAAGAACAAACTAACTTATAAAGAAATCCTAGTCGATGAATACCAAGATACCAATCCTTTGCAAGATTCTATTCTTAAAGCCTTTAATCCCCCATCAATTTTTTGTGTAGGGGATTATGACCAAAGTATTTATGCTTTTAATGGGGCAGATATTAGTATTATTGGGGGTTTTAAAGAGCATTATGTAAATGGAAGAATCTTTAGCTTAACTAAAAATTATCGTTCTACCGCCCCGATTTTAAACCTTGCCAATAGAGTAATTGAAAAAAATCCTAGAATCTATCCTAAGACCTTAGAAGTTGTGAAGAGGGAAAATTTTGGGATGCCAAGTTTATTAATCTTTGAAGAATTGTTTTTGCAATATCAAGGAATTGCTAATAAAATCAAGCTTTCTAATCGTCCTTTTGGGGATATTGCGATTATTTTTAGAAACAACTCAAGTGCTGATGGCATAGAAGCGAGTTTAAGAGAGATAGGAATTCCTACTAAACGCAAAGGAGGCGTTAGTTTTTTTGACACTAAAGAAGTTGTTTTTGTGCTAAATCTTCTTTCTTTGCTCTATAATCCTAAAGATATGATGGCTTTTATCCATATCTTAAGTTATGTAAAGGGTATTGGCAATGCCTCTGCAAAAGATATTTATGAAGCCTTAATATTATTAGGGAATGGGAATCCTATTGATGGGTTATTAAAACCTGATAAAACCATCCAAGAACCTTTCGCAAAAAGGGAGCAAAACCTGCAATTAGGGTTATTTGATGATTTTTATATGAATAAAAATCTAAGGTTTAATGGCTTGGAGAAAGGTTTTGAAAATAATCCTCTTTTAGGATACTCAAAGATTAATAAGGATGGTGCAGAGTTTTTAAATGCCTTATTTTGTTTTTTTAGTGTATTTAATGTTAATGACAAACCTTATTATCTTCTTTCAAAGATTCCACAACTTTCTATTTTTAAAATCGTTACACAAAAACTTGCTAGAGAAAGAGCTATTACCAAAGAAGGGAATATCCATCAAGCAAAATACGAAGAATCTTTACTTAGGATTGAAAGGAGAATTTCGGTCTTAAGGGATTTATCTAGCCATTATAATGAGATAGGAAGATTTTTAAACGCTATGGTGCTTGGCTCTAGTGAGATGAGTGAGGGGGAGGGAGTGAATTTGTTAAGTATTCACGCTAGTAAAGGATTAGAATTTGCTGAAGTCTATGTTATTGATTTAATGGAGGGTAGATTCCCTAATAAAAAGCTTATGGCGCAAGGTGGTAGTTTAGAGGAAGAAAGAAGATTGTTTTATGTAGCTGTAACAAGAGCTAAGGAGAATCTCTATTTAAGCTATGCGAAGAGAGATAAAATGAAAAATATTGATTATCAAGGCTCTCTTTTTCTTTATGAAGCGGGTTTGTTAAATCATCAAACCTAAATTGGTAAAATGGCTTTTGATTAAGACTAATAGGTGATAAATATCTTTTGTGGGGTATGGCTAATATTCTAATCTAGTTTGAGGTCTTATTGGTTCTATAAAAGGTATCATAGAAGTTGTAAGTGGCGGACAGAGAGAGATTCGAACTCTCGGTAATCTTGCGACTACGCATCCTTAGCAGGGATGTGGTTTAAGCCAACTCACCCATCTGTCCTTAAAAACGAATAGGGATTATAGCGATAATAATGTAAAATAATACTTAAGCTAATCCGCTTACTTGCAAAGCCTGTGCTTGGAAATAAGCCACAATAGGGTCAATAACTAAATCAAGGTTTCCACTTAGCATAATCTCTTCTAGGCTATAAAGTGTTAATCCTACCCTGTGATCACTTAAGCGGTTTTGTGGATAGTTATAGGTGCGGATTCGCTCACTTCTATCACCGCTTCCTACTTGTAGTTTCCTTGCTTCTGCATTTTGTTCCATTTGTGTTTGTAATTCTGATTCATAGATTCTAGCTTTGAGGATTTTTAATGCTTTGTCTTTATTTTTATGTTGAGATTTCTCATCTTGCATAGAGACGCTAATACCTGTTGGGATATGGGTTATACGCACTGCAGAATCTGTGGTATTAACACTTTGTCCGCCGTGTCCTCCTGCTCTAAAGACTTCAATCCTTAAATCATTGGGGTTGATAGTAACTTCTACATCATCAACTTCTGGCATAATGGCTACTGTGATGGCTGAAGTATGAATTCTCCCTTGCGATTCTGTCTCTGGGACTCTTTGGACTCTATGGGTCCCACCTTCGAATTTAAACTTTGAATAAGCACCTTGCCCTTTAATGAGGGCAATGATTTCTTTATAGCCTCCAACATTATTTTCACTAGAGCTTATAATTTCGACTTTCCAACCCTTCAAATCCGCATAACGCACATAGGTTTTAAATAAATCCCCGACAAAAATCCCTGCCTCATCGCCTCCTGTCCCTGCCCGAAGTTCAAGATAAATGTTTTTATCATCATTGGGATCTTTAGGGAGGAGTAAAATTTTGATTTCTTGCTCTAAGGTTTGGTTTTGTGTCTCTGCTTCTTTAATTTCTTCTTTAGCTAACTCACTTAATTCTTTGTCTTCTAACAGGATTTTATTTTCTTGTATGGTTTGAATATTTTTTAAATATTGTTTTGCTTTTTGCACTAATGTTTCTAGGTTACTTTGTTCTTTGCTTAATTCGGTAATTTTTTGGATATTATTGAGAATTTCTGGTTGTAATAATAGAGTGCTAATTTCTTGATAACGCTCAATAAAAGGCTTTAATTTTGTGGCTAACATTAGCAATTACCTAAAATTAGGCGTTTGCTAGAGCGAATTTTTTTACTAAAGAATTAAGTCGGCTAACTTTTCTTGCAGCAGTATTTTTTGTTAAGATTCCTTTACTGGCGTAGCTATGGAATGATTGATTGATTTGTTTAAATATTTCTTGTGCTTTAGAAATATCTTTTGCATCTAATGCTTCGTGCAAATTTCTTGTCATATTTTTGATTCTTGTTTTATAGTATCGGTTTCTTTCGGTTCTTTTTTTGGTTTGTCGGATACGTTTTTGTGCTGATTTATGATTTGCCATAAGATGTTAATCCTTTTATTAAAAAATTTAAGCTAGAATTCTATTTTAGTTTTTATTAAAAGCAAATAAAATAAAGTATTGTTTAAAGAGGTGTAGCAATGGATCTTTTTGGAACAGATGGCGTAAGAGGTATGGCTGGAGCTAAATTAAATGTTTTTTGTGCATTGAAATTAGGTATCGCTGCTGGGATTTATTATCGGGAGCACTCTAAGACTAATAAGATTTTAGTTGGTAAAGATACTAGACGTAGCGGATATATGCTTGAAAATGCTCTTGTTAGTGGGCTTACTTCTGTGGGATATGAAGTGATACAAATAGGTCCTATGCCAACACCTGCTATTGCATATTTAACGGAAGATATGCGTTGTGATGGTGGCATTATGGTAAGTGCTAGTCATAATCTTTATGCGGATAATGGAATTAAGTTTTTTGGTAAGAGTGGTTATAAGCTTGATGAAAAAGACGAAAAAATTATCGAAAAGATTTATGCGGATGAGGCTTTACTTGAAGATTCTCAAAAAAGGGGTAAAGAGATAGGTTCTTCTAAGAGGATTGATGATGTGGTAGGACGTTATATCGTGCATATTAAAAATTCCTTTCCTAAAGATTTGTCTTTGCACGGCGTTAGAGTTGTTATTGATTGTGCTAATGGAGCTGCCTATAAGGTAGCCCCGACAATTTTTAATGAATTAGGTGCTGAAGTTTTTGTGATTAATGATGAGCCTAATGGTTTTAATATTAATGAGAACTGCGGAGCTACCCAGCCTTTGAGTTTGCAAGAAGAGGTGCGGAGGGTTAGGGCTGATATTGGTTTTGCGCTAGATGGCGATGCAGATAGGCTTGTTGTGGTGGATGAAAGAGGTAATGTTGTGAATGGAGATAAACTTATTGGGGTTTTAGCCCTTGCTTCTAAAGAAAATCAAACTTTGAAGCATAATACCATTGTTGCAACCATTATGAGTAATTATGCCCTAGAGGAGTTTTTAAAGGAACATAATATTAAGCTTATACGCTCTAATGTCGGAGATAAATATGTGCTTGAGAGTATGTTGGATCATCATTTAAATTTTGGTGCAGAGCAAAGTGGGCATATTATTTTTAGTGATTTTGCTAAAACTGGAGATGGACTAGTGAGTGCTTTGCAAACAATGGCATATGTTTTGAGGTTTGATAAACCTGCCTCGCAAATTTTGGATTGTTTTGAACTCTATCCTCAAATTTTAAGAAACTTAAATATTAATTCTAAGCCAAATTTAGAGACTTTAGAGGGGTATGAAGCTTTTCTTGAGAGGATTACTTCTAAAAAGATTCGACATTTAATTCGTTATAGTGGAACGGAGAATAAACTTAGGATTTTATTAGAAGGAAAGGATTTAAAACTTTTGGAAAACACTATGCAAGAGTGTGAAGAATATTTTAGGGGAAAGATTTATTCGTGAGAAAAGCCTATTTATTCTTTATAGTCGCATTAGTTCTTATTTTTATCCTTGATCAATCCATTAAATGGTTTTTTGTATTAAGTGGTTTTGGCTATGAGGGGGGTATTATATCTTTAGTGCTTGTTTATAATAAAGGGGTTGCTTTTTCTATGTTTGCGTTTTTGCAAGAGTGGTTAAAGTATTTGCAGATACTTTTGATTCTAGGAATCTTTTTTTATTTGTATAAAAATAAAGAGTTTTTTAAGGAATATAGTGTTCCTTTGGGTATGATATTTGGTGCAGGGATTTCTAATGTTTTTGATAGATTCTTGCATTTAGGGGTGGTGGATTATATTTTTTGGCATTATCTTTTTGAATTTGCGATTTTTAATTTTGCTGATGTGATGATTAATTGTGGGGTTGTTTGGATACTTTTGCAGAGTTTTTTAAGAAAACCTAAAAGAGGAAATTGATACAATTCCTGCCTTTGTATCTTTGTGTTTTGGCAAGGTCGCGTAGCTCAGTTGGTAGAGCACTACCTTGACATGGTAGTGGTCGCTGGTTCAAGTCCAGTCGTGGCCACCATAAAAACTTTTTATAATCTCCTTTAAATTCTAGTTTTTGATAAATAAAGCCATTTTTTAATAGAAAATAAGTAAAATCCCTCTATTTTGATTTAGAGGTTTTTGTATGAAAAAAGATGTTCGATCTTTGTATTTAGAGTTTTTTAAAAGTAAGGGGCATAAAGTTTATGAATCTATGCCATTAGTGCCTGATGATGCAAGTTTGCTTTTTACTAATGCAGGGATGGTGCAATTTAAAGATATTTTTACAGGAAAAGTGCCAATTCCTACCCCTAATATTGCTACAAGTTCGCAGTTGTGTATCCGTGCTGGTGGGAAACATAATGACTTAGAAAATGTGGGCTATACTTCAAGGCATCACACGCTTTTTGAAATGCTTGGAAATTTTAGCTTTGGGGGATATTTTAAGAAAGAAGCGATTGCTTATGCGTGGGAGTTTGTTACAGAAGTTTTAGGGTTTAGCAAAGAAGTATTATATGTAACTATCCACGAAAGTGATGATGAGGCATACGAACTATGGTGTGCGCATATTAACCCTAATCGTATTAAGAGAATGGGGGATAAAGATAATTTTTGGCAAATGGGAGATACCGGACCTTGCGGACCTTGTAGTGAAATTTTTGTCGATCAAGGGGAGGAGTATTTTAAAGGAGAGGAGGATTATTTTGGGGGAGATGGGGATAGGTTTTTAGAGATTTGGAATCTTGTTTTTATGCAATATGAGAGGGATAAAGAGGGGAATTTAAAACCTCTTCCTAAGCCAAGTATCGATACAGGAATGGGTTTAGAACGCGTTATGGTACTTTTAGAGGGCAAAAGGAGTAATTTTGATTCTTCGATTTTTATGCCTTTAATTGCCAAAGTAGAAGAGATAGCCAAGAGGAAATATGTTTATGAGAGTGGAGCAAGTTTTAGGGTAATTGCGGATCATTCAAGAGCAATAGCTTTTCTTTTAGCACAAGGAGTAAATTTTGACAAAGAGGGTAGAGGCTATGTTTTGCGTAGAATCTTGCGTAGGGCAGTTAGGCACGGGTATTTATTGGGGATTAAGGAAGCTTTTTTATATAAAGTCTTAGGAGTGGTTTGTGAGTATATGGGGGAGCATTATACTTATTTACAAGAGAAACAAGAGGTGTTAAAATCCCAATGTAAAGCGGAGGAAGAGAGATTTTTTGAAACGCTTGAAAATGGTATGAGTCTTTTTGGTAAAGAATTAAAGAAAATCAAAAATGAAAAAACTCATCAGCTCTTTAGCGGGGAAGTAGCTTTTAGGCTTTATGATACCTATGGATTTCCTTTGGATTTAACACAGGATATGCTAAGAGAAGAGGGGTTGAGTGTAGATATGGATAGCTTTGAAGTTTGTATGCAAAAACAAAAAGAACAAGCAAAAGCTCATTGGAAGGGGAGTGGAGATAGTTTAAAAGAGGGAGATTTTAAAAGTCTTTTGGAAGACTTTGGAGAAAATACTTTTATAGGCTATGAAACTTCAAAGTCTGAAGCGAAGATTCTTGCTTTGCTTAATGAGGATTTTAAGCAGGTTGAGAGTTTAAAAAATAGAGGCTATATAATGTTTGATAAAACCCCGCTTTATCCAGAAAGTGGAGGACCTATTGGAGATAAGGGAGAGATTTTAAATCTCAATAATGAACTTTTAGCAAAGGTGTTGGATACGAAAAAATATTTTGGCTTAAATATCTCACAAATTGAGGTTTTAGAGTTTTTAAGTGTGGGAGATAAAGTTATTATAAAAGTTGATGATTCAAGATTGGAGATTATGAAGCATCATAGCGCAACCCATTTGTTGCATAAGGCTTTAAGAGATGTTTTAGGGACTCATATCGCACAAGCTGGGAGTTTGGTAGAACCCAATCGTTTGCGTTTTGATTTTTCTCACCCTAAGGCTTTAAGCTCTGAAGAATTAGAACAGATTGAATTTATCGTTAATCAAAAAATTTTAGAATCTAATCCACAGGTTATGGAAGAATTGAGTCTTAATGAGGCTAAAAGTAAGGGAGCTATGGCTTTATTTGGTGAGAAATATGGGGAGAGAGTGAGGGTGATTACTTTTGGGGATTCTATTGAGCTTTGTGGGGGGATTCATGTAGAAAATACTGCAAATATAGGGAGTTTTTATATCGTAAAAGAGAGTGGAGTAAGTAGTGGAGTTAGACGAATTGAAGCAGTATGTGGAAGAGCTGCTTATAATTATGCTAAAGGCGCATTAGAGCAAGTATTCCAAGCAAAAGAAGCGTTAAAAACACAAGATTTATTAGTAGGGATTGAAAAACTAAAAGAGCAGATAAAAGCTTTAAAAAACATTCAGCAAAAGCCTAAAAGCTTACAATCTTTTAATGTAGAGAATCTAAAAGGGGTTTCGCTTATTATTGCTAGGGTGGATTTAGAGGATATTAAAGCCACCATTGATGAAGCAAAAAATAAATACGATAAAGTTGCGATTTTGCTTATTAATAAGCAAGGTAAAATCGCTGCTGGTGTTAAAAATGCCCCTATTAAAGCTGGAGAGTGGGTTAAAAAGGTTGCTAATAGAATGGGTGGCAATGGTGGAGGTAGAGATGATTTTGCTACTGCTGGAGGAAAAGATTTAGAAAAAATTGAAGAATCTTTGGTAGAGGCAAGAGATTTTGTGCAGAGCTGTTTGTAAGGAAGTTTAGATAAAGAAGTAATTAGTTTTATAGAAAGTGTTAGGGACTTATGAGATTAAAGAGTAAGGCTTAAGATAAGAATATACAATCTAGGGTTAAAGGGTAAGACAATCCAAAAGGTAGTGGTGGCATTATTAGATAATTATCATAAGCTAAGAAAAAGTTATGATTTAGTTTAGAGCATTGTATGAAGTGGTGATGTATATAATGAGGGGTTGGAGTTAGTGCATTTAGATTATAAAAGGTTTTTAAAAGATTAAGCCCAATAAAAGGATAGATTTTAGGAATTAAGTGCAGTGGCATTGGTGGTTAAAGAGGAGTTGTTATTTTTATGAAAGAGTGCAAGAATGTATGAGAATTTAACGATTGAAGTTTGCTTTCTTTAATCAATTTTAAGCACTGCCAAAAAAGCTTCTTGTGGAAGAGATACCTTTCCAATGGCTTTCATCCTTTTTTTGCCCTCTTTTTGTTTCTCTAATAATTTTCTCTTTCTTGTAATATCTCCTCCATAACATTTTGCTGTTACATTTTTGCCCACAGATTTAATGGTTTCTCTTGCGATGATTTTATTGCCTATACTTGCTTGAATGGCTACTTCAAAAAGCTGTCTAGGGATAATTTCTTTCATTGCTTCTATTAGCTCTTTGCCTTTTTCGTAAGCTTTGCTTTTAGGGACAATAATGCTTAAGGCATCAATAACTTCATTAGCCACCCTAATATCAAGCTTAACTAAGTCTCCTTCTTGATAGTGAATAGGCTCATAATCAAAACTTGCATAACCTTTGGTGCAGGATTTTAGTTTATCATAAAAATCCATAACGATTTCATTGGTTGGAATCCAATATTCTAATAATACCCTTGTTTCTTGTAGGTATTCCATTTTTTTTTGGATACCCCTTCTTTTGTTGAGTAGGGTAATGATATTGCCTAAAAATTCGCTAGGGACTATGATAGTAGATTTTACATAAGGTTCTTTGATTTTAGCAATTTTTTGTTCGGGAGGTAATTGGCTGGGATTTTGGATTTGAAGAATAGTTCCATCAGTTTGGGTAATTTCATAGACGACAGTGGGTGCAGTAGCAATTAAATCTAACCCAAATTCTCTCTCTAGCCTTTCTTTAATAACTTCCATATGTAAAAGTCCTAAGAATCCTATGCGGAATCCAAATCCTAATGCCACAGAAGTTTCAGGCTCATAAGTCAAACTTGAATCATTAAGTTTGAGTTTATCTAAAGCATCACGTAAATCTTCAAATTTATTGGTATCAATAGGATAAATTCCTGCAAAAACAAAGGGCTTTGCAGGTTCAAAACCTGCGATGGCTTCTTGGGTTTTGTTGTTAAAGTCTGTAATGGTATCTCCAACGGCAATGTCTGTTACATTTTTTAATCCCAAAACTACAATGCCAATTTCTCCGGTTTTTATTTCTTTTGTTTTTTGTCCTTTTATGGGATGGGGATAGAGTAAATCTAAGACTTGATGATTCTTTTTGCTTCCCATAATATAAATATTTTGCCCCTTTTTAATGCTACCATCTATTACGCGTATAAGGGCTAAAGCCCCTAAGTAATTATCAAACCACGAATCATAAATGAGAGCTTTAGTGGGTGCATCAATTTTCCCTTGAGGCGGTGGAATAAGCCTAATAATGGAATCCAATAAATCTTTAATACCAATATTTGCTTTAGCACTAACCTCTAAAGCGTTAGAACAATCTAAACCAATGGTTTGTTCAATTTCTGATTTTACACGTTCTGGTGTTGCTGCTGGAAGGTCAATTTTGTTTAACACAGGGATAATTTCAAGATTATTATCTAATGCGATATAGACATTAGCAATGGTTTGGGCTTCTACACCTTGACTAGCATCAACGACTAATAAAGCCCCTTCACAGGAAGCAAGGGAGCGCGAAACTTCATAGCTAAAATCTACATGTCCGGGGGTATCAATAAGGTTTAAGATATAAGATTGTCCTTCATAGTTGTAATTTAATCTCACGCTTTGTGCTTTTATGGTGATTCCTCTTTCTTTTTCAATATCCATAGTATCCATTATTTGGGAACTCATTTCACGTTCTGTAATTGCCCCACAAGCTTGTATGAGGCAATCTGCTAAGGTGGATTTTCCGTGATCAATATGGGCAATAATCGAAAAATTACGAATAAAGTGTAGAGGATTATTCATTAAAATTAACCTTAATGTCAAAAGTATATTATGAATCTAAACATAAAAAAGCTTATAGAATGTTAAGTCTTAAGGCGTGTAAATACGCATAGGATTGTGTGGTTTTGTGGGGATTAAGGCTAAGAATTATTAGGGTAAGATTATGGAAGTAAGGTAAGGATTGCTAAGAATTTTGGTTATAATTTTAGTCTTATTTTTTTTGCATAAGGAAAGCGTTTGAGTTTTTTGAAGATTTTATTAGCACCTTTTGACTTTATTATGAAGTATTTTAAGGCTTTGGTATTTTTATTGATTGTTTTTTTAATCTTTTTTTCCGGTGGTGGAGAGGAGAATGATGAGGCTAATGTAGCAAGGATTGATTTAGTGGGTCCTATTATGCAAAGTGAGAGTTTTTTAGAAGAGTTTTATCAATTAGAACAAAATCCAAATATTAAAGGTATTTTGCTTGTTATTAATTCTCCTGGTGGTGGAGTAGCTCCTAGTGTAGAGATTTCAGAGGCGATTAAAAGGGTAAGTAAAATTAAGCCCATTGTTGCTTATGCGCAAGATTCTATGGCAAGTGGTAGCTATTTAGCGGGAATGTGGGCAAATTTTATTATTGCTAACAAAGGTGCTTTGTTGGGTTCTATTGGAGTAATTTTAAATGGTGTGGATATTAGTGAGTTAGCTCAAAAATTAGGCATTAAATCTCAAAGTTTAAAAGCAGGAGATTATAAAGAAGCGGGGACTTTTATGCGTCCTTGGAATTCTTTAGAAGAAGAGATGTTGGAGGGATTAATTCAAGAACAATACAAAATGTTTGTCAATGATGTGGTGCAAGCTAGAGGGTTAGATATAAATAATCAAGAGTATTTTGCGCAAGGTAGAATCTTAAGTGCTGCTAATGCTTTAAAGCTTGGATTAATTGATGAGATAGGAAGTATTTATGAGGCACAAAATAAACTTTATACGCTTGCAGGGATTGAAGAGCCTCATTGGTTGCAAAAGGATAAATTTGAATTATACCTACAAAAATTACTTGGTGATAATATCGCATTAGGCATTGAAGGGGCGGCTTATAGAATCTTTAATCTTATTTTAAGATAAATTAATGTGAGTGTAATATTGAGTGTTGATGTATAACTAACCCTTTGGTTTTTGTTGTATTGATTCAATGCCGGTGTTGGCTAAATTTGTAGGGATTTGTGAGGGGAGGATGGTTTCCTCTTAATTTTATTTATGAAATAATTTTTAGCTTTTAGGGCGAAAAGCTTTGATGACGGATTCGTTAGTTTGCAAATAACTTCCTCCTATTAAGTCCAAACAATAAGGAATAGCAGGAAATACAGCGTCTAAGCACTCTCTAATAGATTTTGGCTTACCTGGTAGGTTAAGAATGAGAGTTTTGTTTCTAATTCCTGCAGTTTGTCTTGAGAGGATTGCAGTTGGGACATATTGTAAGCTAGTTTGTCGCATAAGCTCACCAAAACCCGGAAGGATTTTTTGGCATACGGCTTCTGTAGCCTCTGGCGTTACATCTCTCTTTGCTGGTCCTGTTCCACCTGTGGTAATGATTAAATCGCATTCTTCTTTATCTGCAAACTCTATGAGATATTTTTCAATTTCTTTTTGTTCATCGGCTATGACTTTATAGATGCTTTTCCAAGGAGAAAGGAGGTATTCTTGCAAGGTTGCAATAATGGCATTTCCTGAAATATCTTCATAGATTCCAGCACTTGCTCTATCAGATAGTGTTAGAATCCCAATTTTTGCTTCTTTCATTATGTATCCTTTATGTTTGTATTAATCCAATGGAGTATTTCTTGTATATTGTTTAAGTTTAAAATATCGATATTTTTAGGGATTTTTGAATAATCTTTAATGCTCTCATCAATAGCTAAAGCACTGCTAAAAGCAAAGAAACGTTCATCTAAACTTTCTCTAGCGATTGTTATTTTTGGGAATGGAAGCTCTTTAAGTCCTTCGATGAAGAGATAATCAGAGCCTTGAAAGTATTTAATAATTTCTGTGATATTTAAAGGAGTATGAAAACGCAAAGTTGTCTGTGTGGGGCTTAAAATTGCTATATTTGCTCCACTTTTATAGAATCTATCAGAATCCTTTCCTGCTGTATCAAAGATGGCTTTATCCTTTGGGTCGTGTTTAATGATGCTAACCTTTTTATTGGGTTGTAAGAAAAGGGAGAGTTTTTCAATAAGCGTGGTTTTGCCACTATTGGAATTTCCGCTAAAAACAAGGATTCTCACGATAGTATTCCGCTAAATGGAAGTTTATGACTTCTTTCTTTAGCATAAAATCTTTGGTTGTTTTTAATGTCATATTTCCAAATAGGGGCTTTGTGCTTAAAGTCTTCAATAAAGCTTTCGAAAATATCCAAACAAGCACGCCGTTTTTGGCTAAAAACTCCCGCCATATAAGAGCTTTGATGATTTAAAACATCTCCCTTAGAATGTGCCATTTTTAAAAAGACTCCTTTTTGGGAGGCATTTTCACTCCAACGCAAAAACCATTCTTCTAAAAGGGGTTCATAAATATCAAAACTTAAACCTTCATATCCATTTTCTGCACGGACAATTCCTGTAAAGATACTATTGGCTCCAAGATTATTGCTACTAGCAAAATCATACCAATTTGCATAAATTACTTTGGTATCTAAAGCCCCATCAAAGAGTTCTAATCCTATTATTTTTGTTTGCATTATCCACCGCATACTGGAGGTAAGAGTAGGATTCTATCCCCAGATTTTAAAGGAGTGTCTAAAGAGGTAACTATTTCATTATTAAGCGCAATCGCACAATCTTCAAGCCAAATGCGTATTTCTGGAATCTGCTGTAATTCTTGTTTGAGATCATAGAAATCTTTTGCATTACTTTGTAACACCTTATTTCCTAGTGGTCCTAAAAATTCGATTTCTATCATTATAAATCCTTGGTTTTAAATTATCGTAAAAGCTGAATTCTTTCTTCTTGCATTTGGTAGGGTATTTGGTTTAGCTTTTGAAGTTTTTTTGCTTTTGGCAAAGCTTTGTCTTTTTGTGGAGTAGTTGGAGTAGCTTTTGGTATTTCTTGTATTATTGGGAGTTTAGGGGGGTTATTTGTAGAAATAATTTTTTCTGTTCTTCCATCAATAAAAAATGCAGTATTTTTAGGGTATTTTTGCATCTCTTCTATGAAGTTCTGATCATTTTGTGAAAGCATTAAGACTAAGGTTTGGGTAGGTTTGTTAGAAGAAATTTCTAAGAAATTTTCTGCATTTAATGGAATAAAAACCATAAAGAGGAAGAAAGCATTTGTTGGAATGACTTTAAAGAAAAGCTTCATAATTTTCCTTTGTTGAGAAGAGCTTTTTTAGTTATGTATTGTTATAATTTTATACTATTTAAAGAATAAAGTAAAGGAGAAAAAATGTTAGAAATTGTTTCTACAAAAGATGCCCCACAAGCCATAGGTCCTTATTCACAAGCAATTTGCGTCAATGGAATGGTTTTTACTTCTGGACAAATTGGTCTTACACCAAAGGGAGATTTAGTAGTAGGTATTGAGAAACAAACTAGGCAGGTTTTAAATAATTTACAAGCGGTTTTAAGGGAGGCAAATAGTGGTTTAAATAAGGTTGTTAAGACAACAATTTTTTTAAGTGATATGGAATATTTTGCTAAAGTTAATGAAATTTATGAGGAGTTTTTTGGCGAACATAAACCTGCAAGGAGTACTGTTGCGGTTAAAACATTGCCTAAAGATGCTTTGGTTGAAATTGAATGTATCGCCTTAAAATAAAAAGCTTAAAATTTAAAATATAAAAATACATTTAAAATCAAGAATTAAGTGTTGTTAAGGCTATGCTTAAATATTATTTAAAAAAGATTCTGTTACAATTTGGGGTTTTATTGTCTTAAATAATAATGAAACTTCAAAATTTCAAATCATAAGGAATTGTATAATGTATGCAATCATTCAGAATGGAGGCAAACAATACAAGGTAAGTGAAGGCGATGTTATATTGCTTGATTGCTTAAACCTTGAGCCAAAGTCAAAAGTTGAAGTGAAAGAAGTCTTAGCCCTTTGTGAAGAAAATAACATAACAATTGGGACACCTTATGTTGCAGGTGCTCAAGTAGAGCTTGAAGTTATTAATGAGGGTAGAGGCAAGAAAGTTATCACTTTTAAGAAACGTCGTAGAAAGGATAGTAAAACCAAAAGAGGTTTTAGGAGAGATTTTACACGCGTTCGTGTTATTAAAATTACTGCATAGATTGCTACAATTAAGGAGTTGTAATGGCACATAAGAAAGGTCAAGGAAGTACTCAGAATAATCGCGATTCAGCTGGACGTCGCCTAGGTGTTAAAAAGTTTGGTGGAGAGTTTGTTCGTGCGGGAAATATTATCATTCGCCAAAGAGGGACAAAAGTGCATCCCGGTAATAATGTTGGAATTGGAAAAGATCATACCATTTTTGCTTTAATTGATGGTATCGTTTCTTTTGAAAGAAAAGATAGAAATCGTAAAAAAGTTTCTATTTATCCTGCTTCTTAAGCTTCTTTAAGCCCCTTTAAGGGGTTTCTTCTTAATAAATCTTTTAGGATTTTTATGTTTATTGATAGCGTTGAGATTCTTGTATCTTCTGGAAAAGGCGGAGCCGGTGCTGTCTCTTTTCGCAAAGAGAAATTTGTTATTAATGGCGGTCCAGATGGAGGAGATGGAGGAAAGGGTGGTGATGTTTATTTTAAAGTTGATAGAAACACCAACACTCTTTCACATTTTAGAGGACATAAGGTTTTTAAAGCACATAATGGTAAGCCGGGAATGGGGTGTAATAGATATGGAAAAAAGGGTGATGATTTAATTATCGTAGTTCCGCCCGGGACTCAGGTTTTTGATGTGCAAAATAATATTTTATTGCTTGATTTGGTAGAAGAAGGGGAATTGGTTTTATTCCTCAAAGGAGGCAAAGGAGGGCTTGGTAATGTTCATTTTAAAAGTTCTACCAATCAACGTCCTACTTATGCACAGCTAGGTTTGTCAGGCATTGAAAAAAAAGTGAGATTAGAATTAAAGCTAATTGCTGATGTAGGATTGGTTGGTTTTCCTAATGTTGGTAAATCTACCCTTATATCGGTGCTATCTAATGCAAAGCCAGAAATTGCAAATTATGAATTTACGACCTTAATCCCTTCTTTGGGGATTGTAAGTATTGATGAATACCAATCTTTTGTTATGGCGGATATTCCGGGAATTATTAGTGGTGCTAGTGATGGCAAAGGGCTTGGCATTAAGTTTTTACAACATATTGAAAGAACGAGATTTTTACTTTTTGTGCTTGATGTTGCCAATCATCGTTCATTGGTGGAACAATTTAGGATTTTAAGGGAGGAATTAAGAATCTTTAGTGAAGATTTATCAAGCAAACCTTATGGAATTATGTTTTCAAAAATAGATGCCAATGAAAATATTGAAATATTGGAGGAGTTTTTAAGAACTTTTGGATTTCTTTTTAAAGAAGAAAAACCTTTTTGTTGGCTTAAGCAAGAAAAAGATTCTTTTGGCAGAACTATTAAGGGTGATGAACCTTTATTTGCTATTGGGGTTTCTAGCATTAGTGCAAAAAATTTAGAGATATTAAAGTTTTTTTTATACCAAAACATAAAGGAGGATTGATGTTAAAAAATAGGATTGTTTTAAAGGTAGGGAGTGCTGTTTTGGTTAAAGATCAAAAGATTAATCTAACTCAAATACACGCTCTAAGTCAGCTAATAGCAGAATTAATGGGGTATTATGAAATTATTTTGGTATCTTCTGGGGCTGTTGCATCAGGTTTTACTTCCTTAAACCTTAATAAAGATATTGTGGAGAACAAACAGGCATTAGCGGCTATTGGTCAGCCTTTATTGATGAAAATTTATGCAGAATCCCTAAGGCAGTATCAAATTACTAGCGCACAACTTTTAATTTCTAATTATGAATTTGATTCAAGGAAGCGGACGCAAAATGCTAGAAATGTTATTGAGGTATTGTTAAAAAATAAGATTTTGCCTATTATTAATGAAAATGATGTAACTGCTACTGGAGAATTGGCTTTTTTGGGTTTTGGAGATAATGATCAGCTTTCTGCTAAAGTAACGCATTATTTTAATGCTTCAATGTTGGCAATTTTAAGTGATGTAGAGGGTTATTATGAGGACAATCCACAAATTAATCCTAATGCGAAAATGCGTAAAATTGTCCATTCTATCCCTAAAGAAGATTTGGAAACCAATCCTACCCCTAATGATGATTTTGCAACAGGTGGGATTGTTACTAAACTTAAAGCGGCGGATTTTTTATTAAAAAATAAGCGCAGTATGTTTTTATCAAGTGGAAAAAAACTTGAAGTTTTAAGGGAGTTTTTATTGGAGCAAAAACATACGCAAGGGACACTCTTTATTCCAGAAACTGCGTGAGGATAGTCAAATGAATATCATTTTTATGGGGACACCAACTTATGCGGCAGTTATTTTAGAATCTTTGTTAAAATATCATAATATTCAGGCATTAGTTTGTCAAAGTGATAAAAAATCCGGTCGCTCTATGCAGCTTAAAATGCCTCCTACTAAAGCCTTAATCCTTAATAAAGAGTTAGATATTCCAATCTTTCAAGACCTTAATGAGGATACCATAAAATATCTCCAAAGTATTCCTTGTGATATAATTATTGTAGCGGCTTTTGGAAAGATACTTTCAAAAGAAGTTTTAAATATAGCACCTTGTATTAATCTTCACGGTTCAATTTTGCCTAAATTTAGGGGGGCAAGTCCTATTCAAGCAAGTATTTTAGAAAATGAGAGATATTTTGGTGTAAGTGTAATGAAAATGGAAGAAGGTTTGGATTGTGGGGATGTTTTAGGGGTAAAGGTTATAAAAAATACACAACAAAATGCTGTAGAATTGTTTGAACAATTATCGCAATTAGCAGCAGAGCTAATTTTAGAGTTTTTAGAAAGAAAAGATTGCATCGTGCCTTTGAAACAAAGAGAGTGTGAAAGTAGCTTTTGTAAAAAGATTAAAAAAGAATTTGGGGAAGTTGCATTAGATAATGCCCAAGAAATTGTTTTAAAATCTCTTGCTTATGAGAGTTGGCCAGGAATATTTTTAAAAAATGGTTTAAAAATGAGGGGATTAACTTTAGAGGAGGTAGATTCTAAAAATCCAGCAGGTTTAATTCTTAAAATCACCAAAGAAAAAGTTTTACTAGGAACAAAACAAGGGAGTATGTGGATTGAGTTTTTACAAGCACCCTCTAAGAATATCGTGAGTGCGTATCAGTATTTACAAGGGAGGAGGCTTAAAGAAGGGGATATATTGGAATAATGAAGATTTTATTTTTTGAATGTTTAGAATCTACCCAGCTTTTTTTGCTTGAAAAGTTAAGAGAACATTCATTAAAGCCTCCTATTATGGTTGTAGCACATCATCAAAATAAAGGCATAGGAAGCAGGGGTAATGCGTGGGAAGCAGTAAAAGAAGGAATGTATTTTTCTTTTGCTCTTTATAAGGATTCTTTACCACAAGATTTACCCTTAGAATCAACTTCTATTTTCTATGGTTATATTTTTAAAAGTATTTTAGAAGAGTATCACTCTAAAGTATGGTTAAAATGGCCTAATGATTTATATATTCAAGATAAAAAAATTGGTGGTGTTTTATGTAATTTGATAGAAGATAAGATTTTAGTTGGCATTGGTTTGAATTTAAAAGTAGAGGGTAGGGATTTTGGAGTTTTGGATATTCCAATTTCTCAAGAAGAGATTTTGGAGAAATTTATAGAAAAAATAGAAGTTTTTAAATGGAAGCAAATTTTTAGTAAATATAAGTTAGAATTCCCAAATAATTTTCATTTTAATTTTCACCATAAAGGAAAGATTCTATCTCTTAAAAATGCAAGTCTTTTTGAAGATGGTTCAATATTGCTTGATGGGCAGAGAATTTATAGTTTGCGATAGCGGAGTGAAGGATGTGTGAAGTTATTTGTATTGCTAATCAAAAAGGTGGAGTTGGTAAAACAACAACAGCTGTAAATTTAGCAGCTTCATTGGCGGTGGAGGAAAAAAAAGTTTTGCTTATTGATGCCGATCCACAGGCTAATGCAACCACAAGCTTAGGGTTTCATCGTAATAGTATAGAGTTTAATATCTATCATGTTTTAATAGGGACTAAACAGCTTTCTCAAATTATTCAAAAGACATCTATTACTACTTTGCACCTTGCGCCATCAAACATTGGTTTAGTAGGTATTGAAAAGGAATTTTATAACCAAAAAAGAAGCGGTAGAGAGTTGATATTAAAAAAGAAAATTGAAGATGTTCTTGGTGTATATGATTATATCATCATTGATTCACCCCCAGCACTTGGTCCCTTAACGATTAATGCACTTAGTGCTTCGCATTCTGTTATTATTCCTATTCAATGTGAATTTTTTGCTTTAGAGGGGTTAGCGCAACTTTTAAATACTATCAAACTTTTGCGTAAAGAGATTAATCCAAATTTGGCTATTAAAGGCTTATTGCCAACAATGTATAGCTCCCAAAATAATCTTTCAAGGCAGGTTTTTGCAGATTTATTGCAACATTTTGATGAGCAACTTATTAAGATTAGCGATACTCAAAATACAATCGTGATTCCTAGAAATATTAAATTAGCGGAATCTCCAAGTTTTGGGAAGCCTGTAATATTATACGATATTCGCTCACAGGGCAATATAGCCTATCAAAACCTTGCAAAAGCCATTTTAAAGAGGGCTTAATGGCTAAAAAGTCTGTAGGATTGGGGAGAGGATTAAGTGCGATTTTAGGTGAGGTAGAAGAGGCTTACCAAAAAGACTTAAATGATAACTCGGGTTTGGTTGTTGAAATTGATATTGATAGTATTAAACCTAATCCATTACAACCACGAAAAAATTTTGATAATAAAAGTTTGCAGGAGTTAGCTGATTCTATTAATCAATATGGGCTATTGCAGCCAGTTTTAGTTTATGAAAACATTAAAGAATCTGATTCTTATTATTTAATTGCAGGAGAGAGACGTCTTAGGGCTAGTAAAATTGCAGGAAAAACTAGTATTAAAGCAATTATTGTTGAAGTTCAAGAAGAAAAATTAAGAGAACTTGCTTTGATTGAAAATATCCAAAGAGAAGATTTAAATCCTATTGATTTAGCCCGTTCTTATAAGGAGTTAATTGAATATTATGGAATTACGCACGAGGAAGTCGCTAAACGTCTCTCAAAATCAAGAGCGCAAATTACCAATACTTTAAGGCTTTTAGAACTTGATAAAGAGGTTCAAAAGTATGTTTTAGAAAATAAGATTTCACAAGGACACGCTAAGATTCTTGTAACATTACCTGCAAAGCAACAAATAATGGTGGCTAATTCTATTGTTGGACAAAAATTAAGTGTGCATCAAACAGAGAAAATTGTTAAAAATATAAAAGATAATAAAAGTAATTCTGTTTCAAAAAATAATACTCTACAACCTACAAATACAAATAATAAAACACTAATGAAGCAGTTAGAAAATATTTGTGTAATTCTACATTCCAATAAAATTTCAGCGAATTTTATTAAAAATAAATTAATTGTAGAATTTAGTAACGATGAGGAGGTAAAAAGGTTTAAGAATATTTTACTAAATGAAAGGTTTTAAGAAAAACTTAGAAAGATTCGTGATACAATAAAATATATCTAAATTAAAGAAAGGAGTTCAAATGACTATTATCCCAGATTTGTGGGTAATGGCACTAGTATTCGGCATTTTTCTTATCTTGGTGTATTTGTTAAATGATATCTTATATAAACCATTGCTTCATTTTATGGATACTAGAGAGGATTCTATTAGGAGAGATAGTGAGGGTATCCAAGAGAATATGACAGATGTTAAAGCATTGCAAGATGAGATAGAAGAGATATTGAAAAATGCTAAAAAAGAAGCCGCTATTATTAAGAATAAAGCCCATGAGAGTGCTAAAAAAAATGCAGAGATAAAGATTGCACAAAAGAGAGAAGAGTTAGAGCGAAAATATAATGATTTTGTTGTAAATTTGCAAAATGAAAAAGAACTTTTGAGGACTTCATTATCGTTGCAAATACCAGTCTTTAAGCAAAATTTACAGGCTAAGCTTGAGAAACTATAAGGAGAAATAAGTGAAAAAAATCTTTATTTTATTGGCAGTTATTCCTTATATGCTTTTAGCCGCTAGTGGGACAGGAGAAATAGATATTATTGAGAGAACTATTAATTTTGTAATCTTTTTTGCTTTGATTTATTATTTTGCCGCAGATAAAATTAAAGCAATTTTTGCAGATAGGAGAGAAGAGATAGCAAGTTCTTTAGCAAAGATTCAAGAAAAACTTCAAGCCTCTAAGAAGGAGAAGCAAAAGACTCTTAAGGATTTAGAGGAAGCAAAAAGAGTTGCGAGTGAGATTATAGAAACTGCACATAAAGAAACTTATGTTATCGCACAAAAAATTGAAGAAACTACAAGAATAGAACTTGAAGGTTTGGTAAAACAATTTAATGAAAGTATGGCTTTTGAGCGAAGAAGAATTGAAAAATCCGTTATCAATGAAGTTTTAGAAGAAGTGCTTTATAAAGATTCTATTGCTTTAAGTAAAGAAGTGTTAGCTCAATCTCTCTTAAAAAAGGCAGTATAAGATGAAAGAATTAATTGCAAAACGATATGTTAAAGCATTTTATAAAGTTGCAACACAGGAAGAATTGAATGAGGCTATTAATATATTTGCAAAACTTGCCAATGCTTACGATATTATTAAGTTTCAGGAAATTATTAAATCTCCTTATATTGTTACAGAAAAAAAAGTTGATTTTATTATTCAAGATGTTTTAGAGAATAAAATTAGTGTAAAGATAATAAATTTTATTAAAATCTTGGCAGAACATAATCGATTAGATTTATTTCCAGAATTATACAAGGAAACATCTTCTTATGTAGCATCTTTAAAAAAGGAATATATTGCTTTTCTTATGGTTAATGAAGATTATGGCGAATCTAGAGTGAGGGATTTTGAAAGCAAGTTTAGTAAGAAACTTGGAGTTAATTTACTTTTAGAGCAAAAAATTGTTCAAGAAGTTGGTATTAAGTTGGTCGTTGAAGATTTGGGGATTGAAATTTCTTTTTCTCAAGATAAATTTATCAATGATTTGAAGAATCATATATTAAGAGCATTTTAATTTTATTATTTAAGGAGTAGTAGTGGTAGCGAAATTACAAGCCGATGAAATTAGTTCAATTATCAAAGAAAGGATAGATAATTTTGAATTAAATTTGGATATTGCAGAAGTAGGAAAAGTAGTTGCTTATGCAGATGGAGTTGCTAAAGTTTATGGACTTAAAAATGCAATGTCTTATGAGATGGTTGAATTTGATACGGGCGACAAAGGTTTAGCTTCAAGCCTAGAAGAAGGAAGTGTAGGTGTTGTTGTCTTAGGAGCTGGTAAAGAAATCAAGGAAGGCACTTCAGTAAAAAGGCTTAATAAACTTTTGCGTGTTCCTGTTGGTGATGGATTAATGGGACGCGTTTTAAATGCTTTGGGTGAGCCTATAGATGGAAAAGGTGCTATTGAAATTAAAGAATATCGTTTTATGGAAGAAAAAGCTCCTGGTATTATGGCTAGAAAATCCGTGCATGAGCCTTTGCAAACAGGTCTAAAAGCTATTGATGCGCTTGTTCCTATTGGTAGAGGGCAGAGAGAATTAATAATTGGTGATAGACAAACAGGGAAGACAACAGTGGCTATTGATACTATCATTAACCAAAAAGGTCAAGATGTTGTTTGTATTTATGTTGCAATTGGGCAAAAAGAATCCACTGTAGCACAGGTTGTAAGAAAATTAGAAGAGCACGGGGCTATGGAATACACTATTATTGTTAATGCACCTGCTTCTGATTCTGCTGCTATGCAATATTTAGCTCCCTATGCAGGTGTAACTATGGGTGAATATTTTAGGGACAATGGTAGGCACGCTTTAATTGTTTATGATGATTTAAGTAAGCACGCTGTGGCTTATCGTGAAATGTCCTTGATTCTTAGACGTCCTCCTGGCAGGGAGGCGTTTCCCGGAGATGTTTTTTATCTTCATTCAAGACTATTAGAACGTGCCGCAAAAGTTAATGACGAATTAGGTGCTGGATCATTGACAGCTCTACCTATCATTGAAACACAAGCGGGAGATGTCGCTGCTTACATTCCAACAAATGTTATATCTATTACCGATGGTCAAATTTTTCTTGAAACAGATCTTTTCAATTCTGGAATTCGTCCTGCTATTAATGTTGGTTTATCGGTATCTCGCGTTGGGGGTGCAGCACAAATTAAGGCGACAAAGCAAGTTTCTGGGACTTTGAGATTAGATTTGGCTCAGTTTAGAGAGCTTCAAGCTTTTGCACAATTTGCTTCAGATCTTGATGAAACAAGCCGAAAACAACTTGATAGAGGTCAAAGAATGGTTGAAGTATTGAAGCAACCTCCTTATTCTCCATTACCTATTGAACGACAAGTTGTTATTATTTTTGCAGGTGCTAGAGGTTATATGGATGATGTTGCGGTTTCAAATATTACAAAATTTGAAGCAGATTTGTATCCATTCTTAGAAGCAAAATATCCACAAATTTTTGAAGATATACGTTCTAAAAAAATGCTTGATAAGGATATTGAAGAAACCCTTTGTAAAGCTTTAGAAGAATTTAAAGCCAGTTTTACAGCATAATGGCATAGTATAGGAGCCTATATGGGAAATAATCTAAAAGATATTAGAAAACAGATTTCAAGTGTTCTTAATACACAGAAAACTACACGCGCTATGAAGCTTGTATCTACTTCTAAGCTTAAAAAAGCTGATGAGATGGCTAGACGCTCAAAAGTATATGCTAATAAAATTGTAGAAGTTCTTGCAGAAATTAAAGCTAAAGTATCTAATGGCAATAGTGCGGTTGATAATCCCTATTTCTTTCTTGAAAATAAGAATTTAAATCTTGTAGATATTGTTCTTGTTACTGCAGATAAAGGGTTATGTGGAGGGTTTAATATTAATACCATTAAAGAGGTTAATCGACTTATAGCAGAGCATAAGCTTAAAGACATGAAAGTCCGCTTACGCGTGATTGGTAAAAAAGCTGTTGAATATTATAGATTTAATGAAATTGAAGTATTAGATAGTGTGGTTGGCTTAAGTGCTTCCCCAGATTATGCTAAAGCAGCTGAGTTTATCAATAAAGCTGTTGAAGATTATTTAAATGGTGTAACTTCAAAAATTATTTTGATTCATAATGGGTTTAAAAATATGATTTCTCAAGAAATGAAAGTTTCGCAATTATTACCCATTGAAGCTATCGAATTACCCCAAGTATGTAGTTCAATTTTAGAAGTAGAGCCCAATGAACAAGAAAATGAAATATTAAATCAATTAGCTAACAAATATGTAGAATTTAGTATGTATTTTGCATTGGTGGATTCTTTAGCAGCTGAACATAGCGCAAGGATGCAAGCAATGGATGCGGCAACGAGTAATGCGGGCGAATTAGCAAAAAGTTTAACAATTGCTTATAATAAAGCAAGACAAGAAGCTATTACAACAGAGTTGGTAGAAATTAATACCGGCGTTGAGTCGATGAAATAAGGAGTGTGATAAATGTCAGAAAATATGGTAGGAAAAATAATTCAAGTTATGGGACCTGTTGTAGATGTAGATTTTGAATCTTATCTTCCCTCAATTAACGAAGCATTAGAGATTAATTTTGATATAGATGGTCAAAACCATAAATTGATTTTAGAAGTAGCAGCGCATATAGGAGATAATAGAATCCGTGCAATTGCTATGGATATGACAGAGGGATTGACAAGAGGAGAGAGAGTAGTTGCAAAAGGAAGCCCTATTTCTGTTCCTGTGGGGGAGCAAGTTTTGGGTAGGATTTTTAATGTAATTGGGGATGTTATTGATGGCGGAGAGGATTTAAAGGAAGTTGAAAAATGGTCTATTCATAGAAGCACTCCAAGCTTTGAGAACCAAAGCACAAAAACAGAAATGTTTGAAACGGGAATCAAGGTAGTAGATTTACTAGCTCCCTATTCAAAAGGTGGTAAAGTTGGATTGTTTGGTGGTGCAGGTGTTGGTAAAACCGTTGTTATTATGGAACTTATTCATAATGTTGCATTTAAACATAGTGGTTATTCTGTTTTTGCTGGTGTTGGTGAGAGGACTCGTGAGGGGAATGACTTGTATCACGAAATGAAAGAATCTGGAGTATTAGATAAAGTTGCTCTATGTTATGGGCAGATGAATGAACCACCAGGTGCTAGAAATAGAATCGCATTTACAGGTTTGACAATGGCGGAATACTTTCGAGATGAGAAAGGTTTAGATGTTTTAATGTTTATTGATAATATTTTTAGATATGCCCAATCAGGTGCTGAAATGTCTGCATTATTAGGAAGGATTCCTTCAGCGGTTGGTTATCAACCTACCTTAGCAAGTGAAATGGGAAAATTACAAGAGAGAATTACCTCTACTAAAAAAGGTTCTATTACTTCTGTTCAAGCGGTTTATGTTCCAGCTGATGACTTAACAGACCCAGCACCAGCTTCTGTTTTTGCTCATCTTGATGCTACAACAGTTTTAAATAGAAAGATTGCTGAAAAAGGGATTTATCCAGCTGTTGATCCGCTTGATTCAACTTCAAGAATCTTAGATCCTCAAGTAGTGGGTGAAGAGCACTATAAGATTGCAACTAGTGTGCAACAGGTTTTGCAAAAATATAAAGATTTACAAGATATTATTGCTATTTTGGGTATGGATGAGCTTTCAGAAGAAGATAAAAAGGTTGTTGAAAGAGCAAGGAAAATAGAAAAATTTCTTTCACAGCCCTTTTTCGTAGCAGAAGTCTTTACGGGTAGCCCCGGCAAATATGTAACTTTGCAAGAAACCTTAGAAGGTTTTAGAGGGATTTTAGAGGGTAAATACGACAATATTCCAGAAAATGCCTTTTATATGGTAGGAAATATTAATGAGGTTCTTGAAAAAGCAGAGAAAATGAAGGCAAATTCCTAAGGAGCCTTAAATGGAAACCTTAAAATTAGATATTGTTACTCCAGAGGGGAAGATTTTTTCTAATGATGTGAAGTCTGTTACCCTTCCCGGAAGTGAGGGAGAGTTTGGTGTTCTACCCGGACATGTTGGCATAGTTACGACATTAAGGGCGGGTGTTGTAGAGGTGCAAAGATTAGATGACAAAAAAGAGATGGTTGCTATTAATTGGGGCTATGTAAGAGTTGATGAGCAAAGCGTTGATGTGCTTGTAGATGGTGCGGTAGATATTAATGGAAGCAACGAAAGTGAAATAGCTAGAGCTATCTCTGATGCTAAAAAACTTCTTGAAGAATCTACGGACAATAAAATAGCTCTTTCAATGGTTGTTTCACATATTGAAAATAATGCTAAGAGCATATTATGATATTTTCATTTTTGCAAGAGTATGGCATTGTAACTATAGTGGTGCTTACTTGGTTGTCTTTTTATTTTATTTTAGTAATTTGGATATTTTTTTATCGCTATATTTCTTTATATTTGACACTTGCAAATGAACAGCAATGTTTAGAGGGACTATTAAATGGCAAGAATGCTTTATCAAGAAGTTCCTTACTTTATTCTAATTTAAATAATATTGATAAGAAAATAACAGAATCTGTTTTGCAATACTCTCTTGATAAAGCTATGAAAGATGCTACTTTGGGTTTGACATTTTTAGCCATTGTTGCTTCTACTGCTCCTTTTATTGGTTTGTTTGGGACGGTTATTGAAATCTTAGAAGCTTTTTCAAAATTAGGTGCTACTTCTAAAGCAACTTTAGATGCGATTGCTCCTATTATTTCAAAAGCATTAGTAGCTACTGCGGCAGGTATTTTGACAGCTATTCCCGCTTATTCTTTTAACCTTTTTTTAAAAAGAAAGGTTTTTGAACTAAATACTTATTTGCAATTACAAATTAATGTTTTAATCGCATCAAAAGAATAAAACTTTGGAGTTATTTTGAAAAAGTTTAACTGGGATGAGAATCCAGAGCTTAATATTACGCCTTTAGTGGATATTATGCTCGTGCTTTTGACAATTTTAATGGTAACTGCACCTGTTATTACTTATCAAGAAGAGATTGTTTTACCTCAAGGCTCTAAGACTTCAAAAATCGCAGAAGATTCAAAGATTGAAATTCGTATTGATTTAAAAAGAAATATTTACCTTAATAGCGATGTTTTTACTTTTGATAGCTTTCCTGATGGTTTCAATATTTTTGCTAATGCCTATGATAAAAACACCCAAGTATATATTAGGGCGGACAAAGATTTGAAATATGATGATGTTATTTATATTTTAAAAATAGCCAAACAAACAGGTTTTAATAGGGTTTCATTAGTAACTGATGGGTAAATTTACTTTATTTCTTATAAGCGGTGGCATAGCTATTGTTGGCTATGTTTGTCTTATTCTTTTTTTTATTACGCATTTTAATGATTCTAGCAAACCAATAGCAAAATATACAGCTTTTAAAGAAACAGCATTTCATATAGATTTCCTTGAAGAACAAAAACCAAAAATAGAAACAAAAGTAAGTATTAAGAAAGCCGAACCTAAAGTTAAAGATATTCCCATAGAAGATAAAAATACTTCTAAAACTCCTAATGTTGGACTGGGAATTAATGATTTATTCCAACAAGTGGAGACTAAACAACCGCTTAAAAAAGAGGTATTAAAACCCCAAAGTCAAGATGATAAAATCGCTAAAAAAAAGCAATCTCGTGAGAGTATCCAAAAAGAAGATAATCTCAATAGCGAATTAGAAAAAATACTAGCCAATTTAGAAGTCAAAAAAACAATGAGTTTTGCTCCCCCTAAAGGAGAGTATGATGAGTTTTATGCAAAAGTGCAAGAAATTTTGTATAAAAATTGGAATCCTATATGGAATAAGAATCAATATGAAGCAGAAGTGCAAATTAGTATTGATAGTGTAGGAAAATTTTCTTATTCCATTGTAAAGTTTTCTGGAGATCTGGAATTTGATACAGCTTTACAAGAGTTTTTAGATATAATGCTGACACAAAAATTTCCAAGATATGAGGGCGGAAATCAAACAAATATTATTGTAACTTTTAAAACAGAGGTATGAAATATGAGAGGACTATACATTGTTCTTATTTTTTGCAGCCAATTAATTTATGCTAATGTTGATGCAACTTTAGAAGTGGTAAAAAAATTTGGAAGACTTCCTAATATTTTAGTGCAGACTATAGGAACAGATTATTATCAGAAAGAATATGGTTTAAAAATCTTTAAAATGCTTGTTGCTGATTTAAAAGTCATTGGGCATTTTACCATTCAAGAAGAGAAACAAATTATTACAAATGGAATGGTTTTTAATTTTGATGAATACCGCTCTCAAAAAATTGACTTAATCGCAAGAATCTATACAGAAACATTAAAAGATGGAGGATTAAAAGTTAATTTGCAGCTTTATGATATTAATTCTGGAAATGTAGCCCTTAATAAAGAATATAGCACTAAAAAACCTGATTCTTATCCTTTTTTGGTGCATAAAATGGCAGTGGATATTAATCAATACACCCAAGCTCCCGATGTAAGCTGGTTAGAGAGAATGGTTGTATTAGCGCATTATACAAAGCCCGGAGAAAGTGAGATTTTATTAGCAGATTATACATTGACACATAAAACTAAGGTTATCACAGGGGGTTTAAATGTCTTCCCAAAATGGGCTAATGAAGAGCAAAGTGCTTTTTATTATACAAAGTATTTAGATAGACCCACACTTTTTAAATACGACTTGCAAACCGGAGAAAATACTAAGATTTTGACAAGTGAGGGTATGTTGGTGGCTTCCGATGTGAGTAAAGATGCTCAAAAAATACTTTTAACAATGGCTCCTAGCGAACAAGCGGATGTTTTTTTATACGATATTCCAACAGCACAATTAAAGAAATTGTCAAATTATAGGGGTATTGATGTAAGTGCAAATTTTATCGAAGAAGAAAAAAGAGTGATGTTTATTTCTGATAGATTAGGGTATCCTAATGTATTTGCTATGCCAGTTGCAGGAGAAACAGCAGGGAAGATAGAGCAAATGGTGTTTCACGGCAGAAACAATAATGCCGCTAATGCTTTTGGGGATTATATTGTTTATTCAAGCCGTGAAAGTAATGAGGCTTTTAATCCTAATACCTTTAATCTCTATTTAGTTTCTACTAAAAGTGATTTCATCAGACGTTTAACCGCCAATGGAGTGAATCAACTACCGCGTTTTTCGCGAGATGGAGAAACCATTATGTATATTAAACACGAAGCTAATCAAAGTGCATTAGGAATTATACGTTTAAATTATAATAAAACTTTATTGTTTCCTTTGCGAGATAGTGTGATTCAATCTATGGATTGGTAAGAGAAGTTTTGTAGCATTTTATTGAATAATGTGTTATAATCCGCAGATTTAAATCAAAAACAATTAGGGAGAAAGATAATGAAAAGACTTTTAGTTTTAAGTTCATTAGTGGCTGTTTTGTTAATAGCTGGTTGTAGTCAAAAAGCAAGTGTGCAATCAAGTTCATCAAATAATAGTGGTTCGTATGGGCAAGGTGTAAATAATGGCAAGGGCTATGTAGCGGGTAAAGATAGTTTCGCAACCTTAGAAGAGAGGGTAAATTATGTAGATAGTAATTTAGGAAATGTTTTTTTTAATTTTGATCAATTTACTATTCGTCCAGATATGCAAAAGGTAGTGGATAATAATGTAGATATTTTGCTATCCCCTGCAGTTGGCACATTATCTGTAAGGATTGAAGGTAACACCGATGAGTGGGGAACTGATGAATATAACTATGCTTTAGGTTTAAAAAGAGCGGTAGCGGTTAGGGATTCCCTTGTAGCCAAAGGTGTCAGTCAAGATAAAACAATCCTTGTAAGTTATGGAGAGAGTAAGCCGACTTGCACTTCAAAAACTAGAGAGTGTTGGGCAGAGAATAGAAAAGTAACTTTTAAAATGTTGCCATAAGGTTTAATAAATTGCGAAAAATTTTTCTTATAGGCATTATTTTTAGTATTGCTCTTTCACAAGAGCCATCAGCTTTTAACTCTGGTGGTTCTGCTAGTGAAAAGAGTGAAACAAAATTGATAAATGAAAAACTTTTTAATCTTTCTGCCAAGATAGATTCCCTTGATGAATCACAAGAAGGCTTAAAAAGTGTTTTTGATGGGCAAATACAGAGAATACAAGATGTTGCTAATAAAATCAATACAATGCAAAGCGAAAATAACACAGTGATGACAGATATACGCAACCATGTTGATACAAATTTTGCACTACAAAACGAAAATATTGAGAATCTTAAAAAAAGTATTACCGCTTTGAGTGAATTATTAGCCAAAAATAATGCTTACCTTAAAGAAGAGATTCAGGGCTTAAAAAATGAAATGCACGATTTAATGTCAAAAGAAACATCTAAGCAAGAAAACTCAATAACCTCAAACAATATAAAAGACTCTAATCCCACACAAAAGACAGACAAACAAGCCCCTCAAAACGATAAAGAAAACAACAAACAAAGCAAAAATGGCGAAAATAAGGAAAATCTTAAGCAAGAGAACCTAATAGCTTCAAACAATAATCCAAAAGACACCGGTCCTAACAAACAAGCCTCTCAAAATGAGAAACAAAGTGAAAAACAAAGCGAAAATAAGGAAAATAAGGAAAATAAGGAAAACCCTAAGCAAGAGAACCCAATAGCCTCAAACAATACAAAAGACTTTAATCCCACACAAAAGACAGATAAACAAACTCCTCAAAATGATAAACAAAGCAATAAACAAAACGAAAAACAAAGCGAAAAACAAGACAAAAAACAGAACAAAAACAACGAAAGTATCGCAAGTGTTGATTCTAAGCAAGATTTAGAAAATACCATAGCTTTAAATAGCAAACAAGATAACAGCCAAGATGATAATAAAAATGCAAATGCTGATAAAGCACCTAAAATGCAAGATGATTCTAAATTAGTGGCAAAAGACAAAAAAGAATCCCCCAAAGAAAAAAAAGACACACAAGATACCCAAAGAGAAAAAATTTTAGAAGAGCTTAAAAATAAAGAACTTGCATTAGTGTTCAAAGAGGGAGAAGAGTATTTAAAAGCTAAGAAATATGAATTAGCTAATGAATACTTGCAATTTGCAGTTAAAGGACATTATAAACCAGCAAGGGGTAATTACCTATTAGGAGAAATTGCATTTGCTCAAAAACACTATCAAGACGCTATTTATTATTATAAAGTAAGTGCGACGCGTTATGATAAAGCAGATTATATGCCAAATCTAATGCTAAATAGTGCAAAATCTTTTATTAATATTAAAGAAAAACAAAATGCAAAACGTTTTTTGGAGACATTAATACAGCTTTATCCAGAAGCAAAAGAAGCAGAAGAATCCAAAAAGATTCTATCAAATTTATAGGAGAAGTTTATGATTAGTAATAACCAAGTTGTAAGTATTGAATACCAAGTCAAAGAAGATGGCACAGAGAATATTTTAGATTCTAATATAGGAGGACAACCTTTAGAATTTATTATGGGTAAAGGTGAAGTGATTAAAGGATTAGAGAATGCGGTTGCTAAAATGTCCGTAGGCGATAAGCAAGAAATTGTTATTGCGCCTGTTGATGCTTATGGCGAATACATTTCAGATTATGTCCAAGAAGTTCCAAGAGAGCAATTTGTAGGGATTGATTTACAAGCGGGAATGACTCTCTTTGGGCAAGGGGATAATGGACAAACAGTTCAGGTAATTGTTAAAGATTTTAATGATGATGTAGTGATTGTTGATTACAATCATCCTTTAGCGGGTAAAACTTTGAGTTTCGCAGTAACCTTATTAGATGCTAGAGAAGCCACAGAAAAAGAATTAAGTTATGGATTGCACGCTAATCATAATGGCGGTGGAGGATGTTGTGGCGGTGGAGGATGTGGCTGTCATTAATCTTTAGTAAAAGTTTGATAAGAAAATGAGCCTTTCTTTTTCTTATGCCTATACCCACTCTGCTATTGATTTTTATTTTAAACAAACCCCAAGAGATTTTGTCGTAGAAGAGATTCCGCTTTATCCCTTTAGCGGAAGCGGTGGGCATTTGATTCTTAAATTGCGCAAAAAAAATATTACAACCTTTGAAATGTTAAAAGTTTTTTCCTCCCATTTGGGTATCAAAGAAAGCGAAATAGGCTATGCCGGACTTAAGGATAAAGATTCCTTGGCAATCCAGCATATTAGCTTACCTAGCCTTTATGAAAAAAGACTAGAATCTTTTTTTGATAATCGCATTAAAATTTTAGAAACAACTAAACACTCAAATAAAATCAAAATCGGACACCTTAAAGGGAATAGATTTTTCATTCGCATAAAAAAACTAAATCCACTCAATAGCACGAAAATCTCCGAAGTGATTTCACAAATAAAAACTTATGGAATCCCCAATTATTTTAGCTATCAACGATTTGGTAGAGACTTGGATAATTATTTATTAGGGGAGTCTATCGTGGAGGGAAAGAAAAAAATGCGTAACAAAAAGCTAAAAAACTTTTTTATAGGAGCTTATCAAAGCTTTCTTTTTAACCAATGGCTTTCTTTAAGGATTGATTTATCCCATTTATTAAAGCTTGAAGAAGATTTCAAAGAAGTGTTGGTGGCTTATCTCCATACGCAAGAGATACCTGAATGTTTCAAAGATAAACAATATTGCAAAACAATCAAAAACCAACCCCATTTTTTTAAGCTCTTTAGCGGAGATATTATGTGCCATTATCCTTTTGGTAGAAATTTCACTACAAACGATACGAGTCTTTATGAGGATTCGTATCGTTTTTTAAACAAAGATATTTCTATTATGGGGTTATTAGGGGGGGTAAAAATGCAAACGACACAAGATCTAGCTGGTTTTTTTGAAAAAAATTTTATAGACAAAAGAATAACAAGTGTTGGACAAAGAAGATATGCGTGGATTTTTGTAGAAGATTTAGAATTTGTTTATAACAAAGAAGAAGCACAAGGGGAGTTTAGCTTTTATTTACCAAAAGGTGCTTATGCGACAAATCTTTTACGAGAAATCGCTCATAATGAGGTTATGCAAGTAGAAGCGAGGGAAGAAAAATATTTGGAATAAATATATTTGGAATAAATATATTCGCAGGAAGTATGTCTGAAGGAGAAGTATGTTTGAAAGAGTAATTGCAGAAAATCATTTTAAAACCCAATGCGTTATTGTGCTATATATTGCTATTTTTGTCTTTATTGGATTGCTTGTAGATATTGTTCGTATAAATGCCCCCTCACTTGCATTTGGCTTTTATGTCCTAATAACTTTCCAGCAATTCCCTGTGGTTACCCTTTGTCTTTTATTCGTAGCAAGTGGAATTGTTTTAGTGGTTATTAATAATTTCAAAGGGATTTTATTAAGTGGTAATGAATATAAAGAAATCCAATATGGTTATGAGCTAAGTAATCAAGAGAGAGAATTAAGCAGAATCTTAGATGAATTAGTCCAAGAAGCAAGATTGCATTATAGACCCAAATTATATTTAATGGAAGCCCCATTTATGAACGCTTTTGCAAGTGGTTGGAGGGAAGATAATGCACTAATAGCACTCACCACCACACTTGTTAAAAACCTCCAAAGAGAGGAGTTAAAGGCGGTGATAGCACACGAGTTAAGCCATATTCGGCACGGAGATATTCGGCTTACACTAATGGTGGGGGTTTTAAGCAATATTATGCTTTTAGTTGTGAATTATGGAGTTTATATGTTTTTGGGTGGCTCAAGAGAGAGAGGAGCAAATATTGCAAGAGTTATATTGATAGCTTTACAATTTATTTTGCCCCTTTTAACCATAGTTTTGCAGATGTTTTTAAGCAGAAGTAGAGAATATATGGCAGATTCTGGAGCAGCTTATTTAATGGGCGATAGTAAGCCTATGATTAAAGCCTTGCAAAAGATTAGCAATCATTATGCGCAATCAGATTTTAGCGCAAGTGATAATAACCCAACTAGAGCGGCACTTTATATTTTTGATACTAAAGAAATATTTAGCACACACCCAAGTATTGAAAATCGGATTAAGGCTTTAATGAATAGGTAGATAAAATAGGGCAGGTAAGATATGGAAGAGAGTATTAAAAAGTTTTTTGATTATATTGGAGAAGACAGAGCAAGAGAGGGATTATTAGATACTCCTAGTCGAGTTATTGAAAGTTGGAAGCATTTATATAGTGGATACAAAAGTGATCCTAAAGAGATTTTAGGCACCGTTTTTAGTGATGGGGCTTGTAATGAAATGGTGATTTTAAAAGCAATAGAGTTTTATTCGGTATGTGAGCATCATTTATTACCATTTTTTGGCAAAATCTCCATTGGTTATATTCCCAATTCAAGAGTGGTAGGAATCTCAAAGTTAGCACGATTAGTTGAAGTGTATTCAAGGCGATTACAAATCCAAGAAAAGATGACAACGCAAATAGCGGATACATTAATGGAAGTGCTACAACCTAAAGGAGTTATGGTAGTAGCGGAGGCACAGCATATGTGTATGATAATGCGTGGAGTAGAAAAACAAAATAGCATAATGGTAACAAGTGCTATTAGGGGTCTTTTTAAAAAAGATATTAGAACAAGAGAAGAATTTATGGGGCATATTCGTTAAATTAAAATAATTAATTTTTATTTTAGGAGAATTTAGATAGTCTAGCAGACTTTTAAGTGAGGCTTTATATAGTAATTAATCCAAATTAAGGGAGGCATAGCTTATGAAATATATTCCATTAAATAACCAATACCATACTTTATACCCGGGCGGGGGGGGCAAAAAGGAGAG
>NZ_FZPJ01000002.1:53474-53648 GCF_900198605.1 Helicobacter mesocricetorum
TTGTGCTGGTGTCTTATTAACAATTCCTAATAGTATTAGTGCTAAAGAGGATTGGGTAATAACGGGAAATAGTGATTTAGATACAACTACTAATCAAGATACCAATATCTATTCCCAAACCAAAGCCAATAAAATAATTTCTGCTACTACTAATAAAGAATATAAAAACTTAGA
>NZ_FZPJ01000034.1 GCF_900198605.1 Helicobacter mesocricetorum
CTACAAATATTAAGATTGATGAGGGAGAAGCGAATATCAAGCTTTACGCAAATAAATCTCACACCATTCATTGAAGTTTAATAACGACCAAATTAGTAATCGGTAATTATGCTCCCCTCTTAAATGGCTACTTACCAACTCATAGCAAGTGTTATAATCCAAAAATTCAAAGAGTAAAGAATCCTTACAAAATAACTTTTCCTTGACAAATGCCATACTCTCCCCGCTAAACCAACTGCTATCTGGGCTAGAAAATCCCTTTTTTGCTCCCTCTACAACCTCTTTTGGGATAAATGTACTCACCATTTTTCTAAAAATCCTTTTATTGTTTTTGGTTTGCAAAAATCGTATATTATTCTTTTGAATCACACTATTTTCATCCACCCTCTGTGGATTATCCCTTAAAGAAAGCTTCAAAGAAAGTGGAATCTTTTGTGCAAAATCCACTAAATCATTATCCAAAAACGGCACTCTACTCTCTAAAGAATGTGCCATAGAAAGTTTATCTTCGACCACTAAAAGCCCGTGTAAAAAGGTTTTTGCCTCAAAATACAAAGAATTATTAATATACTCTTCCTCACAAGTTGGATGAGTGTTTGCTCGCCTTAGGACATTTTCAAAAATATCTCTTGTCCAGACACTATCGACTCTATTGGCAATAGGTGCAAAAAGTTTTTTGAGCCAACTATTAGGAACAAGCCTTTGCCAAAAAACATAATACTCCTGCACATAACTCTTAAAATCTGGATTATCCCCTCCTCTATAATATCTCCAAGGATACCCGCCAAAAAGTTCATCTCCTCCACAACCAGACAATACAACTCTCACAAATTTACTTGCTAACTTCGCGGCATAAAAGTTTGGATAACTCTGCCCTACTCTTGGCTCTTCTAAATGATAGCTAAAGTCCCTTAGACATCTCTCCATATCTCCACTTTTTAATACCATCTCATAATGCTCTGTTTTAAACAAATACGAAAGATATTCGCTAATCTCTCGCTCATCAAATCCAAGCTCAATGCCCTTAGCAGAAGTCAAATCAAAGCCGACAGAAAAAGTATTTAAATAAGGCAAAAATCTCGAAGCAACCGCACAAATACTACTACTATCAATGCCCCCGCTTAAATAACTCCCCACCAAAACATCGGCTTGTAACTGCCTTTTAACTGCTTGAGTAAATAAACGCTCTAGCTCAACAATATATTCTCTCTCATCTTTCAAACACCAAGAATCCTCAAAACAAAAATCCCAATATTGCCGCTTAATACATTCCTTACTCACTAAATCTATCTCTAAATAATGCCCTGATTCTAGCAAAGAGATATTTTCAAACAAAGTCTTGTTAGTAAAAATATTTTGGAAGGTGAAATACTCTAATAATGCTTCATAATCAAGTTTCCCACCCCCCTCATAAGCCAAAATCGCCTTAGCCTCACTCGCAAAAATAAGCTTTTCATTATCTATTTGGTAATAAAGAGGTTTGATTCCATACCTATCCCGCACCAAAAAAAACTTCTTTTTAAAATTATCATAAAGGGCAAAGGCAAACATTCCATTAAACTTATGCACGCACTCAATGCCCCATTTTGCATAGGCATAGAGAATAACTTCTGTATCGCTTTTTGTATAAAATTGATAGCCTAACTTCTCTAATTCTGCACGAATTTCTTTAAAGTTATAAATCTCCCCATTATAACTCACCCAAAGATTCTTAGATAAATCACTCATTGGCTGATGTCCTGCAGAAGTAGTGTCGATGATAGATAGCCTACGATGCCCTAAGAAAATATCCCAATCGTGCGAATTTATCTCTTGAATACTAGCTTTGTCTTGAATGGAGGGCAAAAAGGGCGAAAGAGATTTAAACTTTTCATCGCAGAATGCTTGATGAAAAGAAACTTTTATATTATGGTGTAATCCAGTATGAAAAAACAAATAACCCGCATCATCAATCCCTCTGTGTTGCAATAAATCAACCATTTTAACAAGATTATTCGTCGCAATAGGGCATTTGTTAAAAGCAATAACGCCCACGATTCCACACATTAGCTAAATACCTTTTGAATGCCTTCTATCACATAAGAAAACTCTGTTTCACGCATTTGCGGATACAATGGTAAGGAGATAGAAAGTCTATCAGCGGCTAAAGAGACTAAAAAATCCTCCTCTTTTAAAGAATATTTATGGTGATAATAGCCCAAAGTATGAACTGCGTGCGTGCCTTGTCTTGTAGATATTCCTAGAGATTCTAACTTTTGCATTAAAAGATTTCTTTTTTTGTTGTATTTATCAATCATCTCTAAAGTCAATCCCTCATAAGAAGGTGCAAAAAGTGCGACATAGCTTTGATAGCTGTGTGTAAAGCCCTCTGGAGTTTTGGGCAAAAGCAACAAAGGAAAATCTCTCAAAGCCTCATCATACCATCGTGCGATTTTTCTACGCTCTTGCATAATCTTTCGTGCCTTTTGCATTTGCGTTACACCCAAAGCCCCTTGCATATCTGTAAGTCTATAGTTATAGCCTAAAGTATTAAAATGTGGCAACAAAGAACCCCCTTCCTCTAAATGCCGCTCTAAGTCTGATTTACTTGCTCCGTGATCCCTTAAACACCTTACTTTCTCTGCGAAAGTTTTAGCATTTGTAGCCAACATCCCCCCCTCACCTGTACTAATAGCCTTTCTAGGATGAAAGCTAAAACAACCGCAATCCCCAAAGCTTCCACTATGCCTATCTCCAATCCAAGAATCAAAGCCACAAGCACAATCCTCAATCACTTTAAGCTGATATTCTCTAGCTATCTCCATAATTTTAGGCATATTCGCACAAAGCCCAAAAAGATGCACAGGCATTATAGCCTTGATATTATCCTTAGCGACAATCTCTTCAAGCTTTTGGACATCTAAATTAAAGCTTTTTAAATCAATATCACAAAATATCGGGGTAGCCCCTGTGTATTCAATAGCATTTGCAGAGGCAACATAAGTAAAAGAAGGAACAACTACCTTATCACCTGCACCAATCCCAAGTGCGACTAAACTCAAATGCAAAGCCGTCGTGCAATTACTACAAGCCACTGCATAGGGTATTTTAGTATGCGTAGAAAATTGCTCTTCAAACTCTTTGACAAAAGGACCTTGCACCACCCAACCACTCTGCAAAGGCTTTATTATAATCTTCTCATCTTCTTCATCAAAATAAGGCTTACTAATAGGGATTTGCATTATCTTCTCCATAAAATTTCGTCAAAAATTCCTCTTTGGATAAAACCTTATAATAAGATTTTTGTCGCTTATCTTGCATTAAAGGATGATTTTTAAAAGGATTTTGCGCATCATCACAGACAAACATCTCATAAACAGGATTTTCTGAATTCATAAAGACATTATATGAATCATACCAATCCTTTAAATTCTTAGGAAAATCTAAGCTATAAAATTCTGCTAAAAAGCCATTATTTTGCAAATATCCTCTCTGTGTAGTGCCATAAGCCATACCACTACTTGAAACACTCCCCTCACACATAGGCTTTAGCTTACTTGAATAAAACCCATTATGGAGAATAATATCTTTTAAAGAGAGGTATTGATTCTTAGCATCAACGACAAAAACCTTTCTGTCAAAATCAACCAATATCCATTGATTATTCACAAAAACCTCATTAATCACATGCCCACAATACTTATTGTTATGACAATTCAACCCCACAATGCGACAAGGGATTCCAAGAAATTGCAAAATCTTAAAAATACTTGTTGCAGTAGGTCCGCACTCCATTAACACATTCCTAAAAACTGCCCTTTGCATCCACTGATCCAAAATGCAATTATGATCGGTATAGCCGTGCATAAAGATTCGAGCCAAAGCCGCAAAAAGCTCAAAAATCTTTTCTTGATACACAATCACCTGAAAAGAGCGGGAACTACTATAATCCATCACTCTATATAATCCCTCTTTTGAGAGCAAAAGCCCCCCCCCCGCAGAGTAGAGCTATCCCAAAGAGTATAATACCCGGGCTTTACTACAAGCGCATTTGGCAAATCACCCAAAGAATCTCCACCATCCACACACACCTCTGCACTGACATCAACCGCATTATTTATAGAAAAATACAAAACTCTAATCATCTATCACCTCATATTTTATTAATTAAAGATTTTATGGATTATTTGTCCATTTTTCTTATTCCACACTTCCCCACAAGTATGCCCACTCCATTGATCGCAAGGATCGCAATGCTTATCGGGATACTCCTGTCTTATTTTTTGCATTATCTTGCTATGCCACACTTCTTTAATGCTAGATTCTTTTAAGTTCATCTCCTTGCAAGGCTCCCAAATATGATTACAACGGCTAAAATACCCATCACTGCTCACCACAAAAGTATGCACGAGCTTTGGACAAAAATGACGCTTTTGATGCTTTTTTTCACCATTTTTGCCAAACTCTCCACCAATGGTGTGTTGCTTATACAAGCGCACACTATCAAACTCCAAAAGGCTAGAATCCCTCACGCAATCTTGGAGATATTTATTAGTCGTTTTTTCGGTATCGACAAAGGAGATTTGAAAGGTCGTTTGAGAATCTTTTGGTTTATTTTGAATAAGTTTTAAGGCATTTTGATAGCCAATGTCTGTATGGATACTAAAAGTAATAAACTCACATTGATAAAAAATCCTGCAATTCTCCTCACTCATAAAATGCCCATTTGTCGATAAATGTATTCTCAATCCCTTATCAATAGCATATTGAAGCAAAGGGACAAAAAGTTTATGCAAACAGCTCTCCCCCCTCCAAAAAGGCAGCACGACCGCCTTTGGGTTTTCTTGCGCTACCTCATCAACCAATCGTAAAAAGAGATTCTCCTCCATATAGCCATCTTTTTCACCAATATAATGTCTAGGACACATAAAACAAGCAAGATTACAAAGCGGGGTAAGCTCTAACACGATACGAGAGGGGAAAGATTGAATCATTTAGCACCTAGAATATTTTGAATCTCTCTCATACATAATCTTTGCCGAATCTTATGTAATTCTTGTAACTCCATAGCAATAGCTTTTGCAATCTTATTTCTAAGTTTAGAGTTATCAATCAATGAAGATAAAAATTCCCTATATTGCTTAGGAGTATAAGCAAAAGTTTGGCGGAATATACCTGCACTATTGCCACCATCTTCTTCGAAAATATCAGGATATTTAGGAAGAAACACCGCATAAAGATCATTATAAATTTCATTGTCTTTATAATAAGGCAAAAGTCTAAAAACAGGTTTCTTGACAAATACCCACGCACCCCCAACAAGATAAAGAGACTTTTCTTTAACTTCCAAAGTCGTATCGGTTAAAGTCTCAATATTACAATCATCTTCAACCTCTAAAATTTCACATTTTAACTTTGGTAACTTTGATAACGCTGGTCGATTTTTCTTAGGACAGAGCAACACCATATCGCTTAAATCCAATAATTCACTAAGGTTTTTTAATTTCTCATCTATTTTATCCATATTTTTAATATAAGTTAAAACTTTAGTAGAATACTTTAGTGCTACAAGTTTTTGGGGATAATTTTGCTTTTGAAATCTATCATAATACCCTCCTAAATCAAGGCATATCCAAGCCTTTCCCTTAGCCATAAACTCACTTAAACTCTCACCTTGATCCAGTGGAAAAGTGCTGCAAAAAATATCAATAATGTGTCCATAAATATGCGGATTTACAAATCCGGGCATAAAAAATCTCTCGCTAATACCTAGTTTTTCTACTTTTTCTCGAATAACTGGGATATTCCCTGTTCCTGCCGCAATAAAAATCGTATTAGGAAACTTTTTCATCACTTGAGCTATACACTGCAAATATTCCTCACTATCAACCTTTACAAGCCTTCCAATAACTCCAAGCACTATGGTATCTTTTGTAATAGGGTATTTTGTCCTCTCTTGCTCTATTACTTCTAAATCACAAGGGGGATTATAAAATTTATCAATATCCATAGGAACATTAAAACTTCGGATTTCATAAGGACTTTTGGGTAAAAAATGACTTATCCTCACATCAATCCCTGCTATATCATACACCCCATTGCCATGACTCCAAAAGATTTGTTTAGGAGCGCTTCTAGTGGCAAACAAAAAATCACTAGCATCCATACCCACCGTAGAGATTAAAATATCAATCCCTTCATTAAAAATAGCCTGTCTTAAAAGTATAGCTCTTTGCAAATGAGAGTAGTAATAAGTGTGTTCAGTAATAAACCTAAAAGCAGGAGAAATTACGGGGATACCAATTTGGCAAAAACTCTGCATAGTGGGCATAGCATCTTGACTTTTTTGGATATAGGACATAGAAAAAACAATAATTTCGTATTTTTCTTTAAAAGATTCATCTTGCATTAACGCCTTGCACAAAGAATACTCCACCTTATAAGGAGAATTTTCTACAATCCTATCTTTTAAGATTCCAATACGAATCTTTCTCCCTTGACTATTATCGATTTTTTCTTTGCATTTTGGCAAAGTTTTGCCATACTCGATATAATAAGTCTCCATAAGCTTCACCACTTCATCATTATACCGCTGCCAATCCTCAATCCCTTTAGCAGAGTTTCCAAACTTGTGATAAATATAAAACTGCACATACATTGCTAAATCAAGATTCCCCATCTCTAGGAACTTCTTTAAAGCTCCTAACCAACAAGGATAATTATCCACCCATTTAAGATTATTCAGATAATGCTTCACATTCCAAAAGCAGTGCATACTCCACAAAAAAACACTTTTTTTGTGTTCATCATCAAGTCCCCAGTAATATTCCCCCTCTAAAGCCTCTCTTTGAATCTTTAAAATCCATTCAATGGGGATTTCATAATAAAATAAAAAACTTGTAGCAAAAGGATCTAGCTCTATCATATAATTTTCACGAATGCTTAAATAAATGATATTAGAAAAAAAGCTCTCCATAGCTTTCTCTCTTTGCCCATTTAGCAAATAAGCCACACTTAAAAAATCAATAAACAAAAGTTTCTCATAATCTGATAAAGTAGTATCTCTTACATAGGGCAAACACATCTGGATATATTTCTCAAACCTCTCATCCTTACAAGCCTCATCAAACAACCCATAAGCCCACAACAAATCCCGCTCTAGCACATCGCCTTTTAATAAGACTATTTCTAAAGCTTTATCGCGCAAAAGCTGGATAATCTGCGCTTTTGCCTCTGTATCCAAGCCCTCTTGCCACTCCTTGCCAAATGCGCGCATAAGCATTGATATTTCTTTTAACTCTTGTTTGTTTGTTGCTACCTCTAAACGAGTGAAAATCTCTTGTGTTTGCATAAATAATCTTGCCACTTTTTAATTTTGTTAAAAATCGTCGCATTCTAACAAAACTTTCATAACACTTCCTTTAATCTTTAAAGAGTTCAGCACACTAAATAGCTAAACATTGGAGATAAAAACAAAAGTGGAATAGCAATTGCTTTTTATCCATTTTAAAAATATTTTTGCAAAGGATGCATAATGAGTTTTAGGATAAATACAAATGTTAATGCGCTAAATGCACATACTTCTGGTATCGTTACAAACAGGAATATGTCAGAAGCCCTAGAAAAACTAAGTTCTGGTTTAAGAATCAATAAAGCAGCAGATGATGCTTCGGGTATGGCAATTGCTGATAGTTTGCGTTCTCAAGCATCAGCACTAGGGCAAGCAACAAGAAATGCTAATGATGCCATTGGTATGATTCAAACTGCAGATAAAGCTATGGATGAGCAAATCAAAATTTTAGATACTATTAAATCCAAAGCCACACAAGCCGCACAAGATGGTCAAACTACCACCACAAGAAACGCACTTCAAAGCGATATCTTGCGTCTCTTAGAGGAATTAGACAATATTGCAAATACCACGAGCTTCAATGGTCAGCAAATGCTCTCTGGTGCTTTTACCAATAAAGAATTCCAAATTGGTGCGTATTCTAATACAACAGTCAAAGCTTCTATCCAACCAACAAACTCTCATAAGATAGGGCATGTCCGCTATGAAACAGCAGCAGAAATGTCTGTAAGTGGGGGTGCTAGTAGCTTTAATGAAGTTACATTAAATTTCCTTAATACCGATGGAACCAATAACTACTCCATAGAATCTATAAGAATCTCTACAAGTGCTGGAACCGGTATTGGGGCTTTAGCAGAGGCTATCAATAAAAACTCTGATGTTTTAGGAGTTAGGGCATCCCATAAGGTTATGGGTCAAGGAGCGCAAGCTATTGGTTCTGGAACTATTCGTGGATTAATTATTAATGGAATTGCTATTGGGGATATTAATGATGTCCAAAAAAATGACAACGATGGAAGATTAATCAATGCTATTAATGCCCAAAAGGAAAGGACAGGGGTTCAAGCTTCTTTAAGTATCTCTGGGGCATTGCAACTTACAAGTAGGGATGGTAGAGCTATTTCTATGCAAGTTACAAGCGGTTCTTCAATTATCGGGGGAGGCTCGTTTGCTGGTGCTTCTGGGACAGACCATGCTATTATTGGTCGCTTAACACTCATCCGCTTAAATGCTAGAGATATTCTAGTCTCTGGAACAAATTTCTCGCAAGTTGGTCTTCACTCTGGTGCAGCCAATATTCAAACTGGTTCGGGATTAGCTCAATATACTGTTAATCTAAGAAGCGTTAATGGAGAATTTAATGCCAATATCGCTTCTGCTATTGGAGCTAATGCTAATACCTCCATAGGAGTAGTTAATGCCAATGGAATTGGAGCAGGAGTTACAAGCTTAATAGGGGCAATGGCGGTTATGGATATGGCACAATCCGCACAAGAGCATTTAGATAAGATTCGTGCAGATTTAGGTTCTGTGCAACAGCAACTTGTGGTAACTATCAATAACATTACCGTAACACAAGTCAATGTTAAAGCTGCAGAATCTCAAATCCGCGATACAGACTTCGCAGAAGAATCATCAAACTTCTCAAAAACAAATATTCTAGCGCAATCAGGAAGCTTTGCTATGGCACAAGCCAATCAAGTCCAACAAAATGTTCTTAGACTCTTACAATAACACATAGGCTCTTATGAGCTTATTTTATTCTTAAAGGATTCCTATGTCCCAACATCTAAACCCAAGATTTGAAAAAAACTTGAAAGCCCTTCATCAAAAAAATCCCCTCTTAGCAGCTCAACTTAAAATCTTAGAGCCTAATAAAAAATATGAGGTTTATATCGGTAAAGATCCTCTTAATATCAATATTTACGATAAAGAAAATAAAATTGCTATTTTTCATAAAGAACCCTTGGTAGAAACTCAAGAAAAAATGCAAGAGTTTGAATCCTTTAAACTTTATCCTTTTTTGTATTTTTTTGGTATTGGAAATGGTGTCTTTTTTAAACTTTTACTTCACGAGAAAAATATTGAAAAAATTTTTGTTTTTGAACCCGAGTTAGAAATCCTTTATATTGCACTCAATTTTGCAGATTTTGAAGAAGAGATTCTTAGTGAGCGATTAATGCTTTTTTGGACAAAAACAAGCAATTTTGGGGCTTTAGATCAATATTTAGTCAAAGATGGGCAATGGATTTATTCTAAAATTTATAACTTGCATATTTTTAATAATTACTATGGAAGATATTCTCAAGAATGCCTTGATATGAATGCCATTATCACAAGAAGCTTTGAACATCATGTGATTTCCGTAGGGAATGATTCAACAGATGCCCTTATTGGATTAAATCATCATATTTTAAATCTCCCAGAGCTTATTACCACACCTTCTTTTAAAGAGCTACTTCATAATATTAAAAACACCAATACTGCTGTCATTGTTTCAACAGGACCTTCACTTTATAAACAACTACCGCTTTTAAAAGAATATGCCCCCTATCTTACTATTATAAGCGTTGATGCTTCTTATCCAATTTTAACCAAATACGGAATCAAGCCTGATGTTGTAACAACCCTAGAGAGAGTAGAACTAACTGCAGATTTTTATCTTAAAACACCATCACAATATCAAAAAGATGTTATTTTTGCTATTACAAGTATCGTAGATAGTGCTACTACAAATGCTATTACACGAGGGATTAAAACTTATAGTATGCGCCCATTTGGTTATACCCGCTTCTTTGATTTAAAAGAATATGGCTATGCAGGCATTGGTATGAGTGCGGCAAATATGGCTTATGAAATTGTTGTATTAGCACGATTTGAACATTGCATTTTTATAGGACAAGATTTATCTTTCTCTCCTGAAGGCAAAACACATTCAAAAGATTCACTTTTTGGCGAGAAAGAAGAGCAATACCTACAAAAAGAAAATATTTCAGAAAAACTTCTTATCCCAGCTTATGGAGGAAATGGCTATGTAGAGACTACTCCTGTTTGGAAAATGTTTTTAAACTTCTTTGAAAAAGATATTGCAGAAACTCCCTATGAGCTAGAAATCATCAATGCAACAGAGGGGGGAGCTAGAATCCAAGGAACTAAAGAAATGCCATTTAAAGAAGCATTAAAATCTCTCTCTAAGAAAAAGAAAAAACCAATTTCTTTAAAACCCCCAACAAAGCAGCAAATCAAAGACAATGAAAAACTCATTAAAGCCAAAATCAAAGAATTTTTAGATTATGGCTACAAAAAGAAAAAAGATGTTGAAAAGCTCTTTTTAAAAGTGGTTAAAATGACTGAAGAACTAGAAAGGTTAAACAAAGAAAATAAATTAGAAAAAATCAATTTTAAAAAAATGGATAAACTCTTAGAAGAGATTGATGATATAAAGAATCTTTTTTTAGAAGATAAGTTTATTAAAATATTCTCCGATGCGGTGCAATCTTACATTGTGCATCAAGAATTAGAATTTGCAAAAATTGCCACGCGTCCAATGAGGACTATTATTGATAAACAAGTCAAACAAATTGATTGGATTTATGCGCATAAATTCTGGCTTTTCTCACTCGCAGGAGGAATGGACGCCACCTTAGAAGTTACCAAAAAATCTGCTCAAACTTGGATGAAACTTCCCGCAAAATATCAAGATTGCAAACAAGATTCCACTTCCTAATCCTAAAAGGGTGGATTAAATCTTGCCATATACTCTAGCTATCACAGCACCTTCCCTTAAACCCTCATCAATTACTAGCACTTCCATAAATCCTAAAACCTCCATAAAAGATAAGAATAATAAAATCCCAAAAGGCACAACATCAGCCTTAAAAATGCCCCACAAAGATTCCCTTTGTTCTTTGGGGAGCAATAGAAACTTTCGTAATTCTTCCTCAAAATCACTCCTTTGAAGCTCCATTGCAAAAATCTTTTTGCTATCATAAGTTTTCAACCCAAGCTTCATCGCACAAACACTCGTAGGCGTTCCACTATTGGCGACTAAAAACTTAGCCACTCTGCCTTCTTTAGCATTTTGCTTAATAAAGTCTCCAATAGGTTCTATAATCTTTTGCTTATGAGCTAGAAAATTCTCCATAGTCTCATACCTCTCTTTGACGCTTACAATCCCTATGGCAAAACTTTTTGCAAAAATACCTTTGTTGGTGCAGAAAATAAACTCACTGCTTGCTCCGCCCATATCAATTAGCAAAAAACAATCTTGCTTATATTTCAAAGATTTTTGCGATAATTCTAAAATCGCCCTTTGGGGTGCTAAAGAAGTAATAAAAGATTCCTCCTCCCCAGAAATCACTTCAAAGGTAATATGAGTAACTTTCTTAATGGAATCTAAAATAAAATCTCTATTTTTAGCCTCTCTTAATGCTTGTGTGCTAAGGGCTATTACCTCATCATCTTGAGAAATTTTTAAAACTTCTTTTGCTCTTTTTAAAGCTTTAATAATACGGCTTAATGCCGCTTCCCCTATAATCTTATTCTTCTCTAAGCCCTCTGCTGTCCGTATCGTCTCTTCGTATTCCCCTAATACTTGAAATTCTTCATTCATCCGCACACATCGCAAAGAATTGCTCCCTAAATCTATCCCGATATATTCTTTCATAGTCTTACTTGTGTATCAAAAAATAAAAAATATGCTTATGGTCTTGATATTCATACATAAGTTGCATATTATGCAACTCCAAAATTCCTCTAACAATACTAAGACCAAGCCCATAACCTGCTATTAATTCGTGATTTTTATCCCTATAAAAAGGCTCAAAATATTCTTGCATATCCTTTTGTAACCTCTCCCCTTGATTGCTAACTGCTAAAACAAATCCTCCCTCACTCTCTTTAGCGATAATTCCAATCTTGCCCCCGCTTCTATATTTTTTAGCATTTTCAATAAGATTCCTTAAGGCAATTGCTAAAAAATCCAAATCTCCATAAATTTTAAAATTTTTAGAAATCTCCAAATTTAAATCTTCTTCTTGTAAAAACGAAGTCTCTAACGCTCTTAAAATTAAAGTTTCTACAAAAAAATCTTTTTTATCTAGCAAATCTCTACCTTCTTGAATTCTCTCAAAAGTCAATATTTGGCTTGTGAGATTATCAAGATTCCTAATACATTTAGAAACAATAGGTTTTTGGGTATTTGGAGGCATTAACTCCAAAGCTAATTTTGCTTTTGATAGCGGTGTTTTTAACTCATGCCCAATATTACGCAAAATAAACTCTCTTGTAGTAAGAAGCTTTGAAATCTTTGTCGTCATAGCATTAAAGCTCTTTGCTAAGAGTGCTAATTGTGGTTCTTTTGGAATGGGGATCTTAATATTGTAATTCCCTTTTGTAAATTCTTCCAAAGAAAAGCGCAAAATCTTCATAGGATGCAAAATAGCCAAAATTATGGCAAAAGTAAGAATTAAAACAAAAAAATCCAAAAATATCCACAAATTCGCATCATTGCTAATAAACTCTTTAGAAAAATCCTTCTGTGCGATATAAGTATCCCCTGAATACTCTAACATAAAGCCATAATTTTCTTGAAATCTAAAAATCTTTATTAAAGTCAAATCATTGCCATACCCATAAACAATATGGGCATCAGCTTCCATCTTCTCCACCCTTGAAAATCCATAATACTTTACAAAGGATTCTACAAGCGTTTTATTGCCATTAATGAATTCAATCATTGATTGTTGGGCTAAAAGGGCAACTTGGGTAATAATGCTTTCTTCATTTTGCTTTAAACTTGCGACACTAGAATAATAAGCAATCATAGCATTTAAAACCATAGAAATAAGAAATAAGCTATAAATCTGCACAAACAATGAAGGCATAAATTTAGAGGTTATTTTCATTTTCACTCACAAAACTTATACCCAATCCCCCAAACAGATTGGATATATTTTGGATGTTTGGCATCATCTCCTAGTTTTGAGCGCAAATTTCTAATATGTGTATCAATACTCCGCAAAGAAGAATTACTATCAATGCTTGAAATGGCTTGCGCTAGAGATTCTCTGGAATAAGGCTTCCCTTTATGGGTAAGCAAAAGGCTTAAAATTTCAAATTCTGCTGGAGTTAAATCCAATAAATAACCCTGCAAACTAACCTTGTGCTTCATTGTATCTAATTCTAAATCCTTATAAATAATCACAGCATTTGTAGAATAACGTTTTAAAAGCGCATTAATCCGAACAATTAGCTCTAAGGGTTCATAAGATTTTGCCAAATAATCATCAGCTCCACATTCAAAACCTAACACCTTACTGCTAATATCCCCTCTAGCAGAAGACATAATAATAGGCAAATCATTGATTTTGCGTATTTTTTTACAAAGCTCTAAGCCATCCATTTCAGGCAACATAATATCTAACACAGCTAAATGAAACTTCTCTTTATTCTCTAACATCTCCAAAGCTTTATTGGGACTATCCGTAGCTACCACCTCCATACCGCTTTGTTTGAGATATCCTATGAGTAATCTTTGCATTTCTAAATCATCTTCTACTAATAAGATTCTATACATTAATCCCCTCTATACATTCTCACTAAAGTCTTCATAAAAGCATTAAAAGACTAGCAAGTTTCTTAGAATTTTAACATTACATTTTAAAAAAATGAAGTCCTTATTTTAAGAATCCATAAACTCTAATTTTTCCCAAAACTAAAATAATTTGTAATTTTCTTTATGGTAAAATCCCAACCTAATTAAAGTCTATACCATCAATAAAGGTCTTCTATGCTTCGATTTGCACCAAGCCCAACAGGTGATATGCACATAGGAAATTTACGCGTAGCAATTTTTAATTACATCTTAGCACAGCAAAAAAACGAAAAATTTCTCTTAAGGATTGAAGATACAGATACAGCAAGAAATATCAAAGATAAAGATAAAGATATTATGTTCTTACTTACACTCTTTGGGATTAAATGGGATACCCTCATCTATCAAAGCCATAATTTTCAGCATCATCGACAATTAGCAGAATACCTAATCGCACAAGGCAAAGCCTTTTATTGTTACTGCACCAAAGATTTCTTAGAACAAAAGCGTCAAGAAGCTAAAGATAAACACCAAGCTTTTCGTTATGATGATAATTGGGCTACACTCCATAAAGAAAGCAATAATCATCCAGTTGTTCGACTAAAAAGCCCCAAAAAAACCCTGCGCTTTCAAGACATTATTAAAGGAGAGATAGAATTTGCAGGGGAAGAGATTGATAGCTTTGTTATCTTAAAAGAAGATTTAACCCCCACTTACAACTTTGCTTGTGCAGCAGATGATATACTCTATGATGTAGATTATATTATACGAGGGGAGGATCATGTTAGCAATACCCCCAAACAAATATTAATCCATCAATACCTCAATTATTCTAAAAATATCGCTTTTGCGCATTTGCCTATTTTGCTAAACAATCAAGGCAAAAAGATGAGCAAACGCGATGATGCCTCTAGTGTGCAATGGCTACTTGATGAGGGATTCCTACCACAAGCTATTGCTAATTATTTAATTTTAATAGGCAATAAAACACCACAAGAAGTATTTACCCTAAAAGAATCCATTGCTTGGTTTGATATTTCCAAAGTAGCCAAAGCTCCAGCAAAATTTGATTTAGACAAATTAAGATTTTTAAACCGCGAACACTTTAAACGAATGAATGAACAGGATTTAGCTTTGCTTTTAGGCTATAAGGATATAAGTATTGGAGCCTTAGCAAAACTTTATTTACAAGAATCTAGCACACTCAATGAATTGCGTCAAAAAATTGATAAAATCTTTGTTAAAAAATCACTACTTTTAAAAACAGAAAATCCAGAATTCCAAAAAGAAATTCTTGACTTACAAAATATTCTTCTAGCAATGCTAGAGACTATGGATAAACAACACATTTCTTATGAAGACTTTAAAAATGAAGCCATAAAACATTCTAATCTTAAGGGTAAGCATTTTTTTAAACCTCTAAGGTTTTTATTAACAGGTGCTAGCAATGGTCCAGAACTTAGTGATTTATTCCCAATTTTAAGATTTTTTTTACAAGATATTTTAAGGAGGTAAGATGGTCTTAGGAACTTTTATTGAAGCAGTGGCACAAATTTTAAGTATGATAATAAATTTTTACATTTGGATTGTCATTATTGCAGCTATTATTTCTTGGGTAAGACCTGATCCTTATAACCCCATTGTGCAAATTCTCTACAAACTAACAGAGCCACTTTATGCAAAAATTCGCTCTTTTATCCCAACCATTATCGGGGGGATAGATTTAACACCATTTATTATCATAATAGCTTTACATTTTATTAACGCTTTTTTTGTCAAATTACTTTTTAATCTAGCAAGAAGCCTCTAAAGGAATACTAATGAAAAAACTCTTTCTTCTTTGCCCTTTCTTTTTTATTTTCACCTATGCTAACACCATTACTTTAGATTATCTAAAAAAACAGCCCAATGGAATCTCTCGTGATTTCTATATTTGGCTTTATTTGCAACAAAATATTACCCCCAAAGAAGCCTTTGAAGCCTATCAACTCGCCAATAGAAAAAACCAGCAACTCTTTGGGCTTTATTACAAAAAAGGAGACAACAAAACACTCTCCCGCAAAACACATTGCGAACAGATGAATTTACAAACACTTCTTAAGCAAGATTCCCAATGTATTGCGTATGCGCTTACACTCAAAAAAGCAGAATCCCTTGATAAACAAAGCCTACTAAATTTAGCAAAAAAATTATCTACTACACACTCTGCCCTATCTAAAAATATAGAGATTCTTTCCTCTAACAACCCTTTTAATCGCCTCATTAAAACAAATGCCAACGATTTTGCAGATTTCTACCTTAAAGTTAGTTCAAACTATCGCCATAAGCTCAATCGACCCATTCCTGTAAATATCTTAAAGGATTATCTCAAAACACAAAGCGCACTTTTTCAAAAAGCCTTAAGGCATAGTATTTTAAACCCTACTATGCAAAGATTCAACAAATCTCTTATTCATATCAATCCACAAGAAGTTCTCCCCTACATTGACGCAGAAGCTGCTTTTTACTTAGGATTAAATGCTGCAAAATACAATAAATATCAAGAAGCCTTAGCATTTTTTAATCACTCTGCACAAAAGGCAAAATATGCGTTTTATAAAAATCGCGGAATTTTTTGGGCTTATCTTATTAGTCAAGATACGAAATATTTACAAGCATTAACACAATCTAAAACCTTGGATATTTATTCCCTTGCAAGCTTAGAGCTTACCAATGCTAAAGCGCAATTTACGATTGTCCGTGATATAGATACCAATAATGCCCCCGCACAATGGAATATACACAATCCTTTTGAGTGGCAAAGAATTAGAGATTCTTATAAAACCTCACAAGATAAAACGAAACTTTTAGAAAAAGTAAATTACACCAACACAAAGGCTCATTATACCTTGCTAAATAGGCAACAAGAGATAGAATATTTCTTGATGCCCTATAAAGAAGTCTTCTCGGCTTTTTCTCACGATAAACAAGCACTTCTATACGCATTAGGAAGACAGGAGAGCCTATTTATCCCTACTGCTATTTCAACTTCCTATGCTCTAGGTCTTATGCAGCTTATGCCTTTTAATGTAACAACTATTGCCAAAGAATTAGGAGAAAGCGATAAAATTGGCTATCTTGATATGTTTGATCCAGCCATTAATGTTCCCTATGCAGAATACTTCACACGACCCTTAGTGCGCGAATTTAAACATCCACTCTTTGTCTCTTATGCCTATAATGGAGGACCGGGATTTACCCGTAGGCTCTTGGAGAAAAACTATCTTTTTAAGAAAAATAATCCTCTTGATCCTTGGTATAGTATGGAGATGATTCCTTATGAAGAAACAAGAACTTATGGAAAAAAAGTCTTAGCAAATTATGTGATTTACCAACAAGGCTTTGGTAATGATGTAAAATTGCTTGACTTATTGCATAAAACCCTCATTTATTAAGTGTCAGCATCACTTAAAACAAGTGCCATTAATACCTTGCCCCCAGCATATTCTATGCTTCTTTTTGCCTCTTGGAGTGTCAATCCTGTGGTAATAATATCATCAATTAAAATAATTTCCTTGCCCTCAACATTTCTTTGCAAAATAAAGTTTCTTGGATTATTCTGACGAAACTTTAAATCTTTTCCTGCATAAGACACATTATTACGCGCAAGAAGTGTATGAAAAAGTGGTTTTATCCCCAACTTTTTTAAATGCTTTAAAAAAATCGCATTGTGCGCATACCCCCTAAAACCTACTTTATCATCAATACCTATTCCATAAGCATTCAAAGGTATTTTTAAAGAATCCTGTAAATAAACAATCGCCTTATAGCATAAAATCTCATAGATTCTATGCCCTATAAGATGGTATTTTGCTTGTAGTAAATACTGAATATGGGAATATTCATAAAAACTATAAACCCTAAAATCAGAAGGAAGCTGACGCAATTTTGGAGAGATATTAATTCCATCACAACAAAGCGAACAAAAAACACCAAAACACCATTTACCACAGAGCAGACACCGCATTATTGCTCAATAAAAGCGATAATTTTTTGTGTAATTTCCTCTCTTGGCAACGCACCATCTAAAGTCAAAGCTTGCAGAGATAAATGCAGAGATAAGTCTTTAATGATACTTTGGAATCTTTTTTGGGATTCTAAGAGATGGTTTAAGCCTCTTAATTCTATCTTGTCATTCTCTTTATGATTTAAACGTCTTTTTAATTCCTCTTCTTGCAATTCTAAAAAAATCACTTTATTGGGTAAAACCCCCTGTGTTGCAAAAAGATTAAAAGTCTTTAAAATCTCTAAATCAAAGTCCTTAGCATAAGCCATACCGGAGATAAGACTCCTATCTGATATGATAAGTTTATGAAGATTGGGTTTTATAACTTTTGCAATAAGCTCTGCTCTATCGGCTAAAAAAAGCAACATTTCCGTCCTACTATCTAAGATAATAGAATCTTCTAATAAAATATCCCTAAGCTTCCTTCCAAGCTCTGTCCCTCCGGGTTCAAATGTAAAAATTGCCTCTTTAAAAACATTTTTTAAAGCTTGTAATTGTGTGCTTTTACCACTTGTATCAATCCCTTCTAAGGCAATATACATTGATTCTCCTTAATAAAATCCCTCACAGATTGTGGCACCAAATGAGAAATATCTCCATTATGCAATAAAATCGAGCGGACAATCGTTGAGCTAATAAAGGCATTTTGCAAAGAGGGCATCAAATAAATAGTCTCTAAAGTTTCATTTAAAGAAGCATTGGCATAACCCATTTGTAATTCGTATTCAAAATCACTTACAGCTCTAAGTCCCCTTATGAGGATATTTGATCTCTGTTGCCTAGCTAAATCCGCTACAAGATTATCAAAGCTTAATACCTTCACTTCACAAGCAATCTCTATATCTGCTAAAGCAAGATTTACCATCGCAAAACGTTTCTCTACACTAAAAAAAGGATTCTTACTCTCTGATTTTGCCACAGCAATGATTAAGCCATCAAACAACAAAGAAGCTCTCTTAATAATATCTAAATGCCCATTAGTAATAGGATCAAAAGTTCCGGGATAAATCGCAATTCTTTGCATTTATGCAACACTCCACTCTAAAGTTTCTCCAGCTAACATTGGCACCACACCATAGCATTCTTGCGGGATTGTCATAGGCTTTTTACAGAGTTTGACACTTTTTTGACTAAGAGGTAATTGATAAATCTTATGCGCATTATGGCTGACAAAAGATTCTAATTTCTCTAAGACGTTTTTGGACGCAAAAGTTTGTGCCAAAAGAGGCAATAAAATAGGTGCGCTAAAAATTCCCGCCGCACCTTTTGAACTCTCTTTGGCACTTCTTAAATGAGGCGCAGAATCACTTCCAAAAGAAAATTTAGAATGCGCACTTAGAGCTACTTGCAAAAGGGCTTCTTGGTCTTTTTTGGTTTTTAAAATAGGCTTACAAAAATAATGAGGATTTAACATACCTCCAACGACATTATCTAAGCTTAATAGAATATGGTGCAAGGTAAGGGTAGCAAAGAGATTCTCATATTTTTCCACTAAAGCAATAGAGCGATGATCGCTTAAATGCTCAAAAATAATTCGAAGTTTTGGAAAATTCTTGGCTAAAGCTTCAAAAACAGGATGAAACTCCACCTCTCTCTCCATAACAAACCCATTACTCTCCCCGTGGATACTTAATACCATACCAAGACTTTGCGCAATCTCTAAAATCTCTAAAACCCTAGAATCTAAAATCTCTTTAACACCGCTTTCACTGCCCGTAGTTGCACCTTTTGGATAAAGCTTTAAAATAAAAATCCCCATTTCTTTAGCCCTTGTTAATTCTGCTTTATCAAGAGAAGGAGTAAGATAAAGACTAATAAGTGGCATAAAATTCTCAATCCCTTGCATCTTACAAGCTTGTAGGATTCTCTGTTTATAGGCTATTGCTAAATCGACATTTACAATGGGCGTTTGCAAGTTTGGCATAACTAATGCTGAAGCAAAATTTTGCGCTGTGTATTTTATGACATTTTCTAACATTTCTCCATCACGGAGATGAAGGTGCATATCAAAAGGTGAGTTCAAAGTCAATGTTTCCAAGCTTATCCTTTAATGGTTTCTAATAATTCTAACAATTTTTGTTGATAAATTTCTTTGAATGCCTCACTCTTTGCTTCAAAACGCGTTACAAGCACGGGAGTGGTGTTACTCGCCCTAATTAATCCCCAACCCTCTTTAAAAATCACGCGAATACCATCAATAGTGATAATATCCATTATTTCAGGAAAATCCTTAGGAGGGTTTTTAAGGGCTTCTCTTAGCTTATCTATAAGTAAAAACTTCTCTTCATCAGAAGCGGGTATTTTTATCTCATCTGTTGCATAAAGCTTAGGAAGATTACCAAGAATCCTATCAAACTCCATTCCCTCTTCTTTTAAAAGCTCTAAAACCCGCAAAAGAGTGTAAGTAGCATCATCATACCCAAAATATCTATCATTAAAAAAGATATGCCCACTTACTTCAAATGCCATATGCGCATTCTCTTCTTTTAGTTTTACTTTTAAGTTACTATGCCCTGTTTTATACATAATAGCTCTACCTATCTTGTTAATGCTCTCATACATATTTAAAGAGCATTTTACCTCTCCAATTACAATAGGATTAGGAATCTTATACGCAAATATAATGGCTAACTCATCGCCTTTATAAACCCTCTCTCCCTTAATCACAGCCAATCTATCACCATCTCCATCTAAAGCAAACCCAACACCTCCATTTCTAGCAATATTTTTCTTAACATCTCTTAAGTTTTCTTCTTCGCTAGGGTCTGGATGATGATTAGGAAAGTTTCCATCGGGTTCAAAATAAAGTCCGTTATAAGGAATTTGCAATTTATCCAGAATCTTTTTAATCCCAACACCTGCAATTCCATTTCCACAATCAATACAAAGCGGTAAGCAAAAACCTTTTAAATGCTCAAATTCTTGAACCAAAAAATCCACATATTTATCTAATACATTCAATGCTTTAGGTTTAGTAGCTATAAACTCTAAAGAATCCAAAACATCAAACTTCTTCTTTAGGGCATTAATCTCCTCTCCAAAAAAAGGTTTTTTAAAAAAAGTTGTTTTAAAGCCATTGTATTGTGGAGGATTATGTGAGCCTGTAATCATCACATTGCCATCTAAAGCCAATCCATCAAAATCACAAAAAAGCGAAAAATAACCAATAGGCGTTGGAATTTCTCCTAACCCATAAGGTATAGCACCACTTCTAGCTACTCCACTACAAAACCAATCAAAAATTTTTTTAGAATGCACTCTAGCATCATAACCAATGCCAAGATTCTTTCCCCCCTGTTTTTGTAGTTCCATTCCCAATAAATAACCAATCTTAACGACATTTTCTTGATTTAATTCTTTTTCAAAAATACCCCGAATATCATATTCTCTAAAAATTGTTAATACGCTCACATATCACCCCTTAAATTAATCTCTTCTCCTGCAATATACAAAGCTTCTGCAGTTTTTGCTTGCAACAACAAAGAAAGGGCAATTTGCTCCCTTGCTTCCACCTTAAACACTGCAAAATCTGGTTTATAGCCTGCTTGCAAACTCCCTATTTTAATGTTACAACTCTTCCCTGCATAATAAGTAACGCCTAAGAGTAATATTTTTGCAAGTTCTTCTAAATCGTATCCTTTATAAGCATATAAAGCAACCCTTAATTCATCTAAAAGGGAGAGTGTATCATTAGAACTTTTACCATCTGTCGCAAAAATAGGGCTTATACCCACCTCTTGACAAAGACTTAAATCAAGCAGGGTATTATTTAATAACCGATTAGACTTTGGGCAAGAAATCAATCGCCCTCCTAAGTTTTTAATCTTTTGTAATTCGTCTTTATTGGCTTGCAAACAATGCACAAAATAAGGTTGTAATTCTTTAAAAGAATCCAAGAAAGCTTCAATACTATAAAAAGGTTGCATTGTAGTATGAAAAAATTTCTTAAAAAAATCTCTAAAATAACCCCTTTTATGCTCTAGCCATTCCCTTTCTTCATAAGATTCTAAAAAATGAATACTAAGGGGTAAATTTTCTTGTTTTGTTAGGGTAAGAATTTCAGAGAAAAGCATAGGATGAACAGAATAAGGAGAATGGATAGCTAATGCAGGAAAAAATCGTTCAGAGGCAAATTCTCTAGAAGCATTTAGACGCATTAGAGTATTTTGGTATAAAGCCTCCACCATTTCTGCCTTAGACCCTATAACTTCGTTAAAATACAAAACCCTTAAAGGGCTATGGGCTAAAATCTCTAAATCATATCCATAGCTACTAATAGCCCCAACAAATCCAATTCCACTTTGCAACAAATGCTTAATATCCTTTTGCATCTCTTTCTCTAAATTACCACTCATAAGCAAGTCTCTATTGACAATTATGCTATCTAACCATCTACCAAAATTCCCAAAATTTAAAATACCCTTATTTTGAGCGAATTCTAAATGTAAATGTAGGTTGCAAAGTGCAGGAGTTATAACGGATTGTTTATAATATTGTGTATTTTGGGGAGATTTTTTGACAAGCTCATTATATTCTCCAATTTCTAAAATCTGCTCTTTATCAAATAAGATTCCTGCATTTTTGAGTATCTCAAACTTTTCATCACATATTAAAAGAAAATCCGCACCAATTAACTGCATTATTGTCTATCTTTAATAATCGGAAATTGTGTGGGATTAATATTAATATCAAGCTTATTATAAGGAATCTCAATACCTTTCTCATCAAAAGCCATCTTGACTTTTTGAGTAAGAATTATCTTAGCTCTAAAATAATGCTCACTTTTTACCCAAAAGCGCACCACCAAATCTATACTACTTGCATTAAGCGCATTCACACCCACAACAGGTTCTGGCTCACTTAATACAATCTCATCTTCTTTAAAAATACTCTCTAAGACTTGCTTTGCTTGTAATATATCACTCTTATAATCTATCCCAAAAATCAAATCCATTCGCCTTGTTTGATTAGCATTAATATTAACAACAGGGGATGAGATAATAGAGGAATTGGGCAAAATAACCATCTGATTATCTAAAGTTGTAAGCCTTGTTTCAAAAAGATTAATAGAATCCACTTTTCCTGTAATAGAACCTACACTAATAGTATCACCTCGATTAAAAAACCTTAACACAACCAACAAAATACCCGCAGCTAAGTTTGTTAAAGAATCTTTTAAAGATAAGGCAATAGCCAACCCTGCTGTCCCTAAAACTGCGATGATAGAAGTTGTCTTTACTCCAAGATTTGTTAAAGCTGTGATAATTGTTAATAACAAAACACCCACAAAAATAACATTCTTAAAAAATATTCCCAAAGTTTCATCTCTTGTAACTTTCTTTAAGAGTTTTGCAATATATTTTGAAAGAAGTTTTGCTAAGATATAGCCAAAAAACAAAATTAAACTAGCACTCACTAAGTTAGGCGCAAAGCTAATCAACAACTCCATAACTTTATCAGAAACTATTATCATCTTTGTTTCCATACTTCTCCTTATACAGCTTTACCACCGACAAATAATTGCTTCACTTTACCATTAAAAATCCAATCATAAAAAGGAGAATTTGGATTATCAATAATTTGTGTTTGCTTGGTATCAAACAATAATAAATCCGCATCATACCCTTCTTTAACCAAACCTTTATGAGAATCAATACCTAGAGCTTTAGCGGGATTAAGGGATAGAATTTTACTCATCTCTTTTAAAGTCATTCTCTCATTTTTCACAAAAAGACTATAACACATTGGTAAAAAATATTCAATCATATCCACACCAAAAGCAGCCTCTTCAAACGCTAAGTCCTTTTGTGTCAAGGATTTTTCTGATTGCAAAGCAGTAATTAAGTCAATTTCTAGGTCTTTTACTCTCTTGATGAACTTTACTCTAGTAGTTTCAGGTTTTAAAGGAGGCTTTATCTTAGCAGCAGTGTTATAGTTATTGCACAAATCTTCTGTTAATAATAAATGATGAATAGAAGTTTGGATAAAAATATGAGGATTACTTTTTTTAGCTTCTTGCAAAATCTCCACACTCCTATCTGCTGCAATCGTATTAAAAATCGCCCTTACTTGCATAAAACAAGCAATCTCACTCATCATTGCGACTTCTTTAGTTTCGCTTAATACAGGAATAGAAGGCAATCCAAGTTTAGCACTAAGCTTACCATCATTCATCACCCCATTAGCACTTAAAGATTCATCTTCGCAATTAAAAAACATAGGAATATTTAACATTAAAGCAAATTCACAAGCTCTCCGCAATAAATTCCCATCTTCACTAGATTGGGAATAAATACCAACAGCACCCTTTTTATGTAAAATTGATAGAGGGGGTAAAGCATATTTGCCTTTTTCTAGTTCCTCCCCTTTACTACCTACAACACCTACAATTTTAGCCTTAAAATCACCCTTTAGAGTATTTAAAAGTTCTATTCCCATTTCCGTGCTTAAAAGGGGTTTGCAATCTGGCATCAAAACTGCCAAACCAATGCCTCCAAGTGCAGCTTTAGCGGATAACTTCAAAAGATTTTCTTTAGTAAGTATAGAATCTTGAACCCGAACATTTAAATCTATTGCACTTGGCATTAACACTAAACCTTGGGCGTCTAAAACCTCTTCATTAGCTTGAGGTATAATACTCCTCTCTACCTTAAGGATTTTTCCTTCTTCTATCCTAATATCACCTCTTTGCTCTCCATTAGCATCACAAACCATAGCACCTTTAATAACCATAAAATTTAACCCTACTTAAAAATTTTTATAATTATCACAAATTTTCTACTAAAAGCTTATTAAATCAATCCTTATAGATGATATTCAATGGTAGAAATCATTCAAATCTTACTATGAGGGGTATTTATGACAATTAACGATGCCAAAATCCTTAAGAAGTTTTTAAAGCGATATTCCCCTTTTTTACCCATAAGATTCCCCAATCTATCTATAATGTGTAGAGCTTGAAAGCTAATATCCTTAATCTTTCAAAACCCATTATTCAAAAATTCATTTTTTATAATCATTGCATTAACGACAATTTCTCTCTAACTACGACCTTTGATATATACCAATAGCCTGATAAACTCAAAGTAACAATAATGCTATAAATACCAAATCCCTAAAATACCAACACTATCACTACCTAAATATGAATTTCTTAAACTAAAATACAAATAATGCTTAAAACTGCATCGAAGACATCATAGTGTAACTTTGGTGTCCACGATGCGATTTGAACGCATGACCTCACGATTAGGAATCGTGTGCTCTATCCAGCTGAGCTACGAGGACAATGTTATTATGTAGAAATGAAGATTCCCAAAGAGGGAAAAAGAAGAATTTTTATTTTTTTGCTGCTGCAACAGCGTCTTTAAGACCTTTTCCAGCTTTAAACTTTGGAACGAATTTATCTTTTGTTTTATATTTTTTATTAGTTCCAGGAACAGTGCCTTCTTTACCCTTTTGAAGAACTGATTCAAATTTACCAAAACCAACTAATTCGATACTTTCTTTTTTTGAAAGAGCTTTTTCAACAGCAGCTACAAAAGAACTGATGGCTTTTTCAGCATCTTTTTTTGTTTCATACTCGCCAACACTCTTAACTAAGTCTACAAATTCTGATTTATTCATCTGAAATAACCTCCGAAAAATTAATTTTAGGCAAGTATTCTAACATAAATTTAGGCTTTTTCAAGCATTTTCACAGCAAAAACATTCATTTATTGCTTTGTTTATCAATTTTAAAGGATATTTTCCATACCATAATAAGGATACAAAATTGCTCTATAAAGGGAAAGAATGGCTTTAAAAATAGCAGTTAATGGGACAGGAAGGATTGGTTTATGTGTTTGCAAAATTTTAGAACAAAGAGAAGATTTAGAGCTTGTTGCTATCAACACCACTATGCCTATTGATACACTTATCCACTTACTTAAATATGATTCTATACATAAAAATAGCGAAGTCATCAAAGTCTCTAATGATAAAATTCATATTGGCAAACAAAAAAACATTCAAATTATCAGCTCAAGAGATATTAAAGCATTAAATTTTGGAAATTATGGTGCAAAACTTGTTATAGAATGCACGGGTGCTTTTAATGATATTCATAAAGCCAGCACTCACCTTTATGGAGGAATACAAAAAGTTGTTATTTCAGCTCCTGCAACAGATACCCCTACCTTTGTCTATGGAGTAAATCACACAGCATACCAACAAGAATCTGTTATTTCAAATGCAAGCTGCACAACCAATGCTCTAGCACCTATTACGAAGATTCTACACGAAAATTTTACCATTACAAGCGGTTTAATGACTACTATTCATAGCTATACTAATGACCAAAATCTCCTTGACTCTAAGCATAAAGACTTTCGTCGTGCAAGAGCCGCAGGATTAAATATGATTCCGACCTCAACAGGTGCAGCAAAGGCAATTGGGCTTGTAATGCCAGAGTTGCAAGGTAAGCTTAATGGATTTGCTATTCGTGTGCCAACTCCTGATGTTAGTATTGTAGATTTAACTTGTGTTGTAGAAAAAGAAGTTACTAAAGAACTCATTAATGAAACTTTCTTAAAAGCCTCAAAAACCACAATGCGAGATCTTATCTTAGTCGATGAGGATAAACGCGTTTCTAGTGATTTCATAGGCTCCCCTTATAGTGCGATTTTTATTCCTGATTGCACAGCGGTAGTAAATAAGAATCAACTTAAAGTCGTAGCGTGGTATGATAATGAATGGGGATATTCAACGAGGCTTGTAGATATGGCAAGTTTTATAGGTAAAAACATTCTATAAATGTTAAAAACAAGTAACACTTATGAAAATTTTTTACAAAACAATCCTCATCTTTTCCAAAAAGATCATTTAAATCATTTTTTTCAACAAGTATTAATCGAAAAAAACAGCAATGTAACTGGATATTATCACTTACCCTTTGCGGATAACACAACAATTTTTGAATACCTTAAAAATAATGAATCTTTTTTAGATTCTATTAAAACACTCGTAATTATAGGTATTGGAGGAAGCTCTCTTGGCACAAAGGCTATTGATACTCTACTCTCTCACCAACCCCACAGAAAGAAGATAAAACTATATTTTTTAGAGCATACAGACCCTATTACAATCCAAAAACACCTGCGACATATTCATTGGCAAAAAACGCTATTTATTGCTATTTCAAAGTCAGGATTAACTATTGAAACTACTTCACTTTTGAAGTTTGTGCTGAAAAAATATGCACTACTTAAACATAAAAATCATCTCCTTGTTATCACAGATATAAATTCTCCTTTGCACCAATGGTGTTGCAAAGAAAACATACAATCTATCACTATTCAACCCAATATTGGTGGAAGGTTTTCTGTATTAAGCGCTATAGGAATCTTGCCATTGGGTATTTTAGGGTATGATATTAAAAAACTACTCAAAGGTGCTGAAAAAATTAGCCAACAATTCTTTGTAGAAAGAAAAGAGGAGATTTTAAAAAAGGCATTGTTTCTTATTAATAATGAAAAAAATTTTCCCATTAATGTGCTTTTCTCTTATAGTAATGTCTTTAAACATTTTAATTTATGGTATATGCAATTATGGGGAGAATCTTTAGGAAAGCTTGATATTCACCAGCAAAGGAGAGGATTAACACCCATTGCGCTAATTGGAAGTATTGATCAACATTCATTTTTACAACTCATTATGCAAGGAACGCGCAATAAAACCATTACCTTTTTAAATGTAGAAAACCTTACAGAAGAATCCCTTTATATCCCCAATATCAGTTTAGAAGGATTAGAAAGCACAGATTTTGCTAATAAATCATCTTTTAATCAGCTGTTAAATCTCCAATGTGTCGCAACCAAACAAAGCATTATGAAAGAAAACATTCCTATGGATTCTATAACTTTAGAAAGACTCTGCGAAGAAAGTGTCGGGGAACTTATTTTTTATTATGAATTACTAACTTCTTGTGCAGGAATTTTGTTACAAGTTGATACATATAATCAACCCGGAGTTGAATTTGGTAAAAAAGTCTTAAGAGAAAAATTTACACATTTAAAATAAAATTCCATATTTTTTTGCTTTTTGCTTGTCTATCTTTAGAATATTTACCTTACAATATTACATTAATTAAAACATATAAATAAGGATTTATTATGGGTTTTCTTAATACTATCAAACAAAAGGCAAAGGACGCTCCCCAAACCATAGTCCTACCAGAAACGACAGATATAAGAACACTAGAGGCGGCACATAAGATTTTAGAAGAAAAAATCGCCAATCTCATTTTAGTTGGAGAGGAAGAATTCATAAAAAACTCGGCTCCGCATTTAAACTTAGCCAATGCAACTTTCATCGACCCACGATACTGCGATGAGCTAGATAGTTATGTGGAACTTTTTGTAAAACTACGAAAACACAAAGGGCTTAGTGAAAAATCTGCAAGAACTTTACTCTTAGAAAACCCGCTTTATTTTGGTGTAGCTTTAGTGAAAACTCAAAAAGCTGATGGAATGGTTGCAGGAGCTATTAATTCTACGGCAGATGTTTTACGAGCTTCTTTGCAAATTTTAGGAACAAGAAAAGATTCCAAAATTGTTTCATCTTTCTTTTTAATGCTAGTTCCAAACCACGATTATGGAGAGAATGGAATCCTCTTATTTTCTGATTGCGCATTGGTACAAAACCCAAATGCACAAGAACTTGCCTCCATTGCTATTGACTCTGCAAAAAACTTCCAAACATTTGTTGGCAAAGAGCCTATTGTAGCGATGCTCTCACATTCTACTAAGGGAAGTGCTAAACATCCTGATGTTGATAAAGTCCTAGAAGCTACAAAAATTGCGCAATCTCTAGCACCAGAAATTGCATTAGATGGTGAATTCCAGCTTGATGCAGCTATTGTGCCAAGCATTGGAAAATCTAAAGCACCTGATAGCAAAATTGCCGGAAAAGCAAATGTTTTAATCTTTCCTGATTTAGATTCTGGAAATATCGGATATAAACTCACCCAAAGATTAGGTAATGCAGAAGCCTATGGACCTATCACGCAAGGTTTAGCCGCACCTGTTAATGATTTATCTAGGGGTTGTTGCAGTGATGATATTGTAGCCGTTGTTGCGCTGACAGCTTTACAGGCACAACAAAATAAAATAAAAAATTAATTCGTGATTGAAAAATAATAATGTTACAAACAAAACAAAAATAAAGGAGAAAAAATGGATATTTTAGTTATTAATTGTGGAAGCTCTTCGCTTAAATACCAAATTATTAATGCTGATACAGAGGATGTATTAGCTTCTGGAATGTGCGATAGAATAGGTATTAATGATGGAGAATTTAGCTACAAACCAACAAATGGAGAAAAACTCTCGAAAAAAATTGATATGAAAGACCACGAAGTAGCAATCAAGATTGTTTTAGAGACTTTAACTGACACTCAAATTGGTGTCATCAAGTCCTTAGATGATATTAAAGCCGTAGGACATAGAGTTGTGCATGGTGGGGAATGTTTCACACAATCAACCCTTATTGACAATGAAGTTATGACCCAAATCAAAGAATGTATAGATTTAGCACCTTTGCACAATCCTGCAAATCTATCTGGAATTAGAGCCTGTCAGCACCTAATGCCAAATACCCCTATGGTAGCAGTATTTGATACCGCTTTCCATCAAACTATGCCCCCCAAAGCCTTTATGTATGGTATCCCCTCTGAATACTATGAAAAATATAAAATTCGCCGTTATGGCTTTCACGGAACAAGCCATAGCTATGTTTCTAAAAGAACCGCAGCATTTTTAAATATCCCTTTAGAAAACTCTAGAATCATTACCTGTCATTTAGGCAATGGCTCTAGTATCTGTGCTATTGAAAATGGAAAGAGCATTGATACAAGTATGGGATTAACTCCGCTAGAGGGGCTAATTATGGGGACAAGAAGTGGAGATTTAGATCCCGCTATTGTTGATTATATTTGCCAAAAAGAAAATATCAGCACCAAAGAAATGATGAATATCCTCAACAAAAAATCCGGAGTGCTTGGCATCTCTGGGTTATCTAGTGATTTTAGAGATTTATTAGCAGCAGAAGAAGCTGGTAACCAAAAGGCAAAATTTGCTAGAGCAACCTTTGCTTATCGTGTTGCAAAATATATTGGTTCTTATACAGCTGCATTGACCACTGTCGATGCTATTTCCTTTTGCGCAGGAGTAGGCGAAAATGCTAAATTCATTCGTGGAATGATTATCTCCCATTTACAATTCTTAGGCATTAAGCTTGATGAGAAAGCAAACCTAGAAACCGTCGGCAAAGAAGGCATTGTGTCTACTCCAGATTCTAAAGTCAAAGTCTGTGTTATCCCCACCAATGAAGAATTAATGATAGCACGAGATACAAAAAATATTATTATAAACCTATAAGTTTCTTGCCACTTCTTTTAAGTGGTAAGAACTTTTAATCATTCCTCACTCTCCATTTATTATCGTGATTTTAGCCTTAATTGTTGGCATAGGGGTTTTCTCTGCTATATTGCAATACTTTTTAGATCAAATGCTTTGAGTGTTAGTTTGCATAACCCTAATCATTTTAGCAGATAGCCTTTTTTCTGTGGGGTTAAGGACAAAAAGACAGCTTTTATTTCAAGGACAGGATTTTAAAATTGTCCTGCCCTCTATGATGCTATGTAATGCCATTGCTTTCCCACTTGGTGGAATCTTGGTCTCCCTTTTTGCTTCCAACTATTCTTAAATCACTAAGCCTTTTTTGGATCGCATTAGGAGCAATCTTTCTAGTAGCGATTTTACTTGTAATATTTCAGCAAAAAGAGTAACACCCAATAAATCATCTCATAAGCTAAAGAGAATCACAATCTTATTTATCCAAATACCTCTCATCAAAAAGGCTTTTTAAATGCACATTTCCTAACGCCACTTTTAAGGAAGTAAAAAAATCTGGATTTAAGGATTCTATTTCTTGAAGCATTTGCTTAGTTTTTGCCCTTGCATAGGGACGCTTATCGTCCCCTTGCCACATAATAGGGCAATTACAATCAGGGGCAATATAAATATTGTTTTTAGCAATAAAATCAATAATCTGTCTCTCGCGCACAAAAATCAAAGGTCTAATCACATATAAACCATTCTCTGCCTTATAAATTGGCGGCATAGAACGCAAAGCCCCATTATAGCTTAGATTCATCATAAAACTTTCCGCTGCATCATCTAAATGATGTGCTAAAGCTATTTTATTAAACCCTCCCTCAAGTGCCTTAGAATACAAAGCCCCCCTACGCATTCTTGAACAAAAACTACAATAAATCGTCCCCTCCCTTTTATTCTCCTCTAAAATCTTATAAATATCCGTGCGATACAGCTCATAAGGGATTCCAAGTTTTTCACAATACTCAAAAATATATTCATACTCCCCCCCTCTCCCATAATCCACCGTCAAGGCTTTAAACTCAAAGTCAAAAGGTGCATATTGCTTTAGTCTTGCCAAAAGAGTAGCCAAAAGTATAGAATCCTTCCCGCCACTAAGCCCAAGCAATATCCTATCACCCTCCCCGATAAGCTTTAGCTTCGCATTCGTGCTTCCTGTAATTCTTAAAATTTTTTTACTAATCTCTATATTTTCTTTAGTTTTAGCCATTTGCATTCCTACCTTAAATATTTGCTATCTTGTAATGCTCTTAAGACAAAGTATTAAATTTTCATACCCAAAAATCGCATCAGTATAAACCTTATCAATCAAAGATTCTATTTTTTCTTGCGTAGCCCCTTCTCCGAGCTTAAAAGTTGCTATGTTGTAGATTTCCTCATCCGCTAAAAACTCATATTCTTGCGTATTGGTAAGCAATGTAATTTTTTCTTCATCATCTTTTATTTTATTATTCACAAAATTTATAAATGCCTCTAAAACTTCATCATTTATATCCCAGCAATTGATGAGATTCTCTTTATCACTTTCACTCTTTGGGATAACATTATTATTTTTATCTAACACAAATTCCACTTTTAGCTTCTGCCCTGCTGCATTATCGATATATCCCACCTTATCCACTCTTACCCCTTACAACAAATCCATCTCATCAAACAATCCCGCTTTTTGTCCTTTTAAAACCCACTCTCCACTTTGTTGCATAGGGGTAGCAATGCTTTCTAAAACCTCTTTAATGAGTGCTTTGCTTGGGCTTATGCCATTTTTAAGCAAGGGGATAATCTCTAAACAAATATCATCAAAATAAGTCTTTTTATTTTGCCTTTTTGCCCCACGCAAATAGGAGAGCAAAAAATATTTTGTTCTGAGTTCCAGCGGGATTGTGTGGCTTTTAAACTTCTGTCCTTTGGGGATATGGTATTTTCCGCTTGTCTCATCAAGGTCAAAATTTGAGCTAATCAAAGGCGTTAAATCTACATAATTTTTGCTTAACTCGTGCAAAAAGCCAAGCTCCAAGCCTTTAATCGTGATTTCAGCGTGAATCTCTTCCAAACTCGCCCCATCATCTCTAGCAATCAAGGCTTCAATGTGATTGAGCACAAGGGCGGCAATATCATCTCCTAGCGATTCTTTAGCCAAAGTTTTGGGGTTTTGCACCTTTTTAAAATAAATAATAAGCTGCCCGCTTAACACAGAAGCCTTAAATTGCCTCTTTTTGAAGGTTGTTTGCCCATTATCCTGCCTGATAGAGCCGACATACTCAAAGCCAATCTTTTGAGCCTCTTCTACGAGAATCTGCCACAACTGCGGGTCTTGGTGCTGGAATACAAAGGCAAGCCAGCGATTAAACTTTAACACACGATACATTTCTTTTAGGCTTGCTATCATAAGCGTGTGGTATTCCTCTCTACTCTTTTCTAAACCTCCCTTTTCTATGCACTCTTTTTCTTTCAAAGAACTATCCACAGGCAAATCCAGCCATACATTCCACATCGTGCTTAAATCAAGATAAGGAATCTTTGCGCCATAAGGGGGGTCGGTGTAGATAAAATCTATGCTTAAAGATTCTATTTCTTTTAAGTTCGTTGCATCAGCTTGGAAAATCTTTTCTCCATTGGTTTTATCAAGCAAAGAATCAGTTTTTTCTATATTTTCTCTTTGGCTTATCATAGCACAGCTAAAGTCTTTAATCACTCTCTTTAGGGGATAAAAATAGCTTTGATAGAATGCATCACTTGGGGTAGATTCTAATTCTCTTTTGCCTCGTATCACAAGCCTAATTTTACGCCTATAAATTTCTAATACATTTAAAAAACAAGGCTCTTTAGCTATTCTATAACGACCATAAAATGCAAAATGGTTTCCCCCACCTTTTGGTGTCTTATGATAAGTCAAATTAATTAAACTCAAAGTATTATAAAACGCTAACATCAGCGAATACCGCAGATTCCTCTTATGGATTCTAGCCTCCCTGCTTCCACTGGGTGTGGTGTGTTTCAAAATAAGTTTGCGTAAAATGGCAAGTTCGGCAAGTTGCATTTTGCTAAAGAGCTTTAGAACGCAATCCACATCGCTCCCCTTTGGCAAAAGCTCATCTCTTGGAAATCCTGTTGCTTTTGCGTAGCGATTTCTCCAAACTCACTATCTAGCGCATTGGGATAATATTTCGCACCTTTTAGAATCTCTTTTGCCTCTTTTTCATTTTTGGGTTTAAGATTCTCAAATTCTTTTAAAATCTCTTCACCCAAATCATACAATGCGCTTAAATCTACTTTCACACTTAAGGCTTTTGCCATAAAGATACTTAGAGGGTTCAAATCTGTGTGGATTCCAATCCTACCATTTACCATCGCCTCAATCGCACTTACGCCACTGCCTCCAAAGGGGTCAAGCACGACATCACCCTTATCGGTGAAATTCTTAATATTTTGTGTAACAATATCCCAGCTTTGACGCGTGAAATACGCCGTGCAGCCAAAATAGCGCGCTTTGGCTTGTTTTTTAGGATTTACAATCGCTCTAGGCAACTCTCTATTTAAATACCATTCCTCACTTTTTTGGGGTGTTTTAGCATCTTGGGCTAAGGTTTGCTTCAGAGATTCTAGCGGAGTGGTGAGATATTGCCTAAGAAGTGCGAAACTTTTATTTTTAAAGCCATTGGCAAAAAGCTCCTCACAAGAAAACTCTTTTAAAAGACTCTGTCCATTGGTCGCAAATAGCATAAAGCTTTCGCCATTACAAAGCGCATAAAAGGGAGCTTTTAGCTCTGGATTAATCGCATAATAAAACGCTTGTCGCTCTGCCTTGCTTTGCCAATCAATCTTTACCTTTGGGGCTTTGGCATCAAGCACACAATGGGGCTTACAATCCACATATAGCACATAATCAGGAAACCTTGTAAAAGTGATTTTTTCATTGCTTCCTAGTATCGTTGGGCTGGTGATTTTGAGGCTTAATGCCAACTCTAAGGGCTTGGGATTCTTCAAATCCCTATCAACAAAGCCCAGCTCCTTTAAAAGCACGGCGATAATAAACTCACGCACAGAATCTTCTTTAAAATCCTTATTATCCAAACCTGAAAAATTAAGACTTTCCATTGTCTTACCCCAAAAGAAACTTATCTGCCATTTCTAACTTCACAAACCTCATAATCTCCTCTTCTGATATTAAGTGCTTATCGTATTTGATAACAGCTATACACTCACACTCATTAATATACCATTCTAACACTCCTTGAAGCGAGGATAAAGATTCTAGCCCCTCACTCTCTTTTAGGGGCAAATAAAGCATCTTATGAAAAGTGGGGTTTGCTAAAAACACCAAAGATAAAATCCATAGCAAAGAAACAATAGCAACAAAAATGCTAATAGAAAACATTCCAAAAAATTCATACAAATGCGCTCCTACCAATGCCCCTAAAAAAGAGCCTAAATACCCAAAAGAAGTAAAAACGCCTAAAGCGCTTCCTTTTTGATGTGCCTTACAATAGCGACTAGCGAGGCTTTGCATAATAGGTTCGTGCATAGAAAAACCAATGAAAAATATCAAAATTCCTGCAATAAAAATCCATTGATTAGAACTCCCCATCAAAAAATACGCCAAAACAAACAGCAAAATACCAAAAACTAGCACGCTCTTAAACCTGCCTCTTTTTTCTGCCACAATAGCCGCTGGTATCATAGCTAAAAACCCTAAAACAGCAGCGGGAATATAGATTTGATAAAGTTCGTTTTTAGACATATCAAATGCTTTAACAAGCGCAATAGGAATGATTAAAAAAGCCAAAGTCATAAAACCTTTTTGCAAAAAATTTGTAAGATTCATAATTAAAAGATTTTTATTTTTTAAAATATCATTATATTTAAAATCATCTCCATTAAAACTATAAGTTATTTTTGGGGCATTTGGCACAAAAAACACTAAAATAGCTATACCCAATATTCCCAAAGCACAGGTGATTCCAAATAAACTTTTAACGCCAAGGGCTGCTCCTAAGAGAGGTCCTATAATTAGTGCTGCGGTAAAGCTTAAAGAAATAATCCCCCCCATTAACGCCATAGCTTTTGTCCTACTCTCTTCTTTTACCAAATCTGCAATCATCGCACTAACCACGCCACCAATAGCACCAGCACCTTGTAACAATCTCCCTATAATAAGCATATAAATATTATCACTTAAAGCACAAATAAAAGAACCACAGGCAAAGATTAAAAGCCCTATAAAAATAATACTTTTGCGCCCAATTCTATCGCTCAAAATCCCAAATGGGATTTGAAACAACACTTGTGTGAGTGCATAACCACCTACAACAACTCCTACTAAAATCGGGGTTACCCCCTCTAAAGATAAAGTATAAAGAGCCAAAAGTGGCATCACTACAAAAAGCCCAAAAAAGCGAAATCCTATAATAAACCCCAAAGGAATGACTTGTTTTAATAAAGATTCTTTCATAAAACTCACCAATTTGTTAAAATACTAAATAAGCTAAAATTTTATCTAAAATACCATAAACAAGGCATAAAATGCGATTAATTATAGCCACTTCTAACCCAAACAAATTACAAGAGATTCAAAAAATCTATGCACCACTTTATAAAGATACGCTTAAAATCCTATCTTTTGCTTCTTTGATACAATCCTTTGAAATAGAGGAAAATGGCACAACCTTTCAAGAAAATGCTTTGCTAAAATCAAAAGCAGTCTTTGAGGCTTTAAAGGCAAAAAATCTTTTGTCCCAAAAGGATATTATTCTCTCTGATGATAGCGGAATCTGTGTGGAAGCATTACAAGGAGCTCCGGGAATTTATAGCGCAAGATATAGCGGTGGAGATGATAAAGCTAATTTAAAGAAGCTTCTATTAGAGATTGCTAATCTACCCGCAAAAACTTCAAAAGCCTATTATTGCGTCGCTATTGGAGTTAGTAGCTTTTATGGAGACTTTAGCGCACACGGCTTTATGTATGGGCAAGTCATAGCAGAATCAAGAGGCGATAATGGCTTTGGCTATGATCCGATGTTTATCCCTAAAGGATTTAAAAAAACCCTTGCAGAGCTAACTAGTGAGGAAAAAAATGCTATCTCACATAGAGGAATCGCACTAAAAAGAGCAAACTTTATCCTTAGGGCATTATTGTTCGGCTAGAATCTGCATTTTTCCATTTTTTAGCTCAATATAAAGCTCTTTAGCCCCATTAGAGGAATAATTTAAACGATTACCCAAATACGCTTTATAGTTTTGATGATAGCTAATTTTAAAAATATTCCTCTCTTCATCATTAGGATAAGGGGAGATATTAATCTGGCTAAATTCTATCTTTTTGACTTCATTTTTCTTAAAAATTCTACGCTTAGTTTCTGCAAATTCTTTATATTTTTGTCTGTCATAACGTATAAATTCTTTATCATAAAAAGAAAGATAGGCTTCAGCATCATTATTAATCCAAGAATCTCTCCAACTAAATAAATCCGCTAAAATGGTCGCTAAATCCTCTTTGGAAGCTTCTTTGATTTGGTGTTCAAAAGTGATTAAAAGAGATTTTTTATAATCAATAATTTTATCCACATCCACTAACAAATCATTTTCAATAGCGATACAACCTCTAGTGTTTAAATCTTCTCTATCGCCATTTAAAGGCATCCCGTGTATCCAAATCCCATAGCCTGTTCGCATTTGCAATCTATCATAAAGATTAGGGTAAGAAGTGCTTAGGGCTAAAGGTCCATAATATTGATCTAAATTCACCAAACGAGCATTTAAGGTATAAACCCCAATGGGCGTTGCCAAGTCTCCTTCTTTTAGTTTATCTCCCTTTTTAGAGCCTACCAAACTATTAGCCTTTAATTTCTCTTCCCATTTATTATTTTCAAACTCATAAAGCTTCAATATAGGCTCATCTTTAGTAGCAAGAAATAAATATTTTAAATCCTCATAATAGCCAAAGCGAGTATCCTTCTTTTCTAAAACCTCTCTCCAATACTCGCTAATTTGTAAAGTCTCATCAATTTTTTTCTCTAAAGCCTTCACGCCACCATTGCGATAGAGTTCAATCCACTCATACTGCTGCGCATAACCTACCAATGCTACCAATAAAACCAATAAAATAATTCTCATAATATCTCCATTTTAATCTTCAAGGTTATAACCAATTTTTTTAAGCTTATCTTTTTCTTTATTCCAATTTGGCACCACCTTTACAATAAGTTCTAAATAAATTTTCTTGTTAAGGAATCTTTCAATAATCTCCCTAGCTTCTTTTCCAATGCGTTTAAGCGTTGTTGCATTTTTACCAATGACTACACCTTTTTGACTCTGTTTTAATACAATAATCTCTGCTTTAATATAATCAATATCAAGTTTTTCTCTATAGGTTTTCACAATAACATCACTCTCATAAGGCAATTCCTCACTTAAATTATTAAAACAAGATTCCCTAATCATTTCTTTTGCAATTTCCCTTATAGTATTGGGGCTTAAAATTGCATTATCATAATAAAAAGGATTTTTGGGCATAAATCCAGCTAATACCTCTATAATCTTTTTCAAGCTTCCATTATCTTTATAAGATACAGGAATGAGTGCTTTATAAAAATCTTGGTATTGCTCATATTCTTTTATTTTCTTTAAAATCTCTTCTTTAGAGGCTGTATCAACTTTAGTCAATAATAAAATATGGGGTTTATCTCCGATATTCTCTAAAAATTCTCGATAAAAATCAATCTTGTCGTGAATAGGAGATAAAAAGAGTAAAAAATCACAATCTTGCATAGCCCTAATTGCTTCTTTTAGCATAAAGGCATTAAGCATCTTCTCTTGCTTATCAATTCCGGGTGTATCGACAAAAATCATCTGCACATTATCTTGAGTAAAAACAAGATTCATCCTTTTTCTTGTAGCATTTACCTTATGTGAAACTAAAGCTAATTTCTCCCCTAAGAGAGTATTTAACAAAGTGCTTTTACCAGCATTTGGACGCCCAATCACTGCTACAAATCCTGCTTTAGTATCCAATGTATTCCCAATTATAAAATATAACGCGCCATATCAACATTTGCAACAAGTGCTTCTAACTTTTCTTTTACCAATTCCTTAGTAATATTGACAACTTCTCCTTGGTATCTCTCTGCTTCAAAACTAATATCTTCAAGCACTTGTTCGACGACGGTATGCAACCTCCTAGCTCCAATATCCTCTGTCTTTTCATTAGCTTTTTGAGAATAATGCGCTAATGCCCTAATGGCTTCATCCTCAAATTTTAAAATCACTTCTTCTACCTTTAAAAGTGCTTCATATTGGCGCAAAATAGAATTTTTAGTTTGAGTTAGTATTTTATACAAAACCTCTTCATCAAGGCTATCAAGCTCCACTCTCAAAGGGAATCTCCCTTGCAATTCCGCAATCAAATCACTAGGCTTACTAAGGCTAAAAGCACCCGCTGCGATGAATAAAATATGATCGGTTTTAATGCTACCATATTTGGTATTAACAAGACTCCCTTCTACAATAGGCAATAAATCCCTTTGTACCCCTTCTTTACTAGGATCTTGCCTACCTTGAGATTTAGAGCTTACAGCAACCTTATCAATCTCATCAATAAAGATAATCCCGCTACTCTCTGCTCTTTTCAATCCCTCTTGCCTAATACTCTCCATATCTAAAAGTGCCTCACTAGCTTCAGTCCTCAAGAGATTTTTAGCTTCCTTAATCGTTACTTCTTTTTTAGAATCCCCTTTTGAATAACCAGAAAACACCTTTGCGACAGTCTCTTGCACTTTTGCAAGCTCTACTGGCATATTACTATCATCAATTTCTAAGGGACGCTTGATAATCTCAATTTCTATTTTTAAATGATCCATCTCCCCACTTTCAACCCGAGATCGCATCTTAGCCGCTGCTTTTTCGTATTCCTCTATTTTTTGCTCACTCGCACCTTTTGGCAGAGGAGGAATAAGCTTTTGGATAATCTTATCTAGCACATATTTTTCGATATTAGTTACATTTTTTACCTGATGTTCCTCTTTTACAAGATTGATAGAGGCAATCACCAAATCCCTAACCATAGATTCAACATCTCTCCCTACAAACCCTACTTCCGTATATTTGCTTGCCTCAACCTTTGCAAAAGGTAGCCCCATCATCTTTGCCATTCGCCTTGCAATCTCTGTCTTACCCACACCCGTAGAGCCAATCATCAAAATATTTTTTGGCATAATCTCTTCTTGTATCTCTTTAGGGAGTTTTAATCTCCTATAACGATTTCTAAGTGCTATGGCAACGACCTTTTTAGCATCATTTTGACCAATAATATATTCATCAAGATAAGCAACAATCTCTTTAGGCGTCAAGTTTAAAAATTTTTCCAAAATAGCCCCTTTAAAGCTCTAAAATTTTAATATTTTCATTGGTATAAATACAAAGCTCTCCAGCAATTTTTAGAGATTCTAAAACCAAATCCTTAGGCTCTAAGAGATTGCCAAATCTATCCAAAGCTCTAGCGGCAGAGAGTGCATAATTTCCACCACTTCCAATAGCGGCAATTCTGCCATCTTCTGGCTCTACAACATCTCCTGTCCCACTTAGGATAAAGATATGTTCTTTATCAAGCACAATCATCATAGCTTCTAATCTTCTTAAATATTTATCTTTACGCCAAGCTTTAGAAAAATCTATCACAGACTTTAATAAATCTCCTTTTTTGTTTTCCAAAATCCCTTCAAACATATCAAAAAGACTAAAAGCATCGGCGGTGCTACCTGCAAAGCCACTCAAAATTTTATTATGGTAAAGAGAGCGAATCTTTGTAGCATTTCCCTTTAATACACAATTCCCAAATGTTACTTGCCCATCTCCACCAATTACCGCACCCTTTTCATTCCTATACGCAAGTATCGTTGTTGCCTCAAACATTATATCCCCTCAACATCGACTTTTAAAGTAGCGTGAATACCCTGCCCTAATTTAACTTCCACCTCATAAACGCCGGTGGATTTAATGGGGTTTTTTAATTCTAAGGTTTTTTTATCAATATTTAAGCGATGCTCTTTTAGTAAAAGTTCCGCAATATCTTCTTTTGTTATAGCACCATAAAGCGAACCATTAGCACCAACCTTTTGTTGAATCTTTAAAGTAATTTCCGCAATCTTTTTTGCAGTCATTTCCATTAAAGCCCTCTCTTCTGCAGCGATTTCTAAAGCTTTTTTTTGCGCTGCTTTATAGCGGTTAATCACTTCATTAGTCGCAAAATCTGCCATCTTTTTTGCGATAAGAAAATTTTTTCCATAGCCATCTTTGACTTCGCAAATCTCTCCTTTTTTGCCCAAGCCTTTGACATCTTGCAATAATAATACTTTCATTCTCTCTCCTTAACTCTAAAATTCTAACATTTATTTGATAAATATAAAAACAATGAATAATAAATTTTAACGACTTTTCCAACCAAAAACTTAGTTCTTATTAAATGATTATTTTGCATAAATTCAGCATTTATCAAACCTTCATCAACCAACACAAACTAAAATCAATGAATGTTAATCACGATTTTTTGCTTTAATAAACCCGCAAAAACTTCAAAAGACTCCAATAGCTCCTCTTTATGAATATCTCTAAAAATAAACACCATCTCCGAACCTCTTTTCTTATCCCAAGATTTAAGGTGTAAAGGAGGATGAATAATATGTAAGACACTATTAATAGCAATAGGATACCCTTCATTAGTATCTAAAATACCTTTGAATCGTAGAATCTTCTCGCCATATTTATACAAAAGCATACTAAGCCATACACTAAAAACATTCCAATCTAAAAACTCTTGAAAACTTATGGAGAGGGAATAGGTAGTATCTTTATGCAAGTTTGTTTGTATTGGAATTGAATGTTTAATCTCTCTTGAAGTTAAAATATCCCTAAAATCTACTAAATTTTTGGGCAGAATCTCAACAAAAGCATTATGGTTTGCAATACAATTTATAATCTCTTGAATATTTCCATTAAAAAGCTCTTGTTTAGTTAATACAACCTTATCAGAGATAGCAATTTGTAGCCTTGCCTCCTCGTGCTTTAAATGTGAAAATACATTCAAGCAATCAACACAAGTTAGAATCTCATTCACAAAAAAATGGTGTTGCAAGACACTATCTGTCAAAAGACTAAAAATAATAGGAGCGGGATTAGCAAGTCCCGTAGTTTCTATAATAACATACTCTACATCCCCATTATTTAAAATTTCTTTAAGCTGAAACACCAAATCTTCACGTTTGCTGCAACAAATGCAACCACCTTGCAATAAAATCGTTCTTTCCTCTATGTGATAAATTGCTTGGTTTAAAATAGTGTTATCTAATCCCGCTTCACCAAACTCATTAACAATAACGGATAACTTTTTATCCGCATTGTTTTGTAAAACTTCGCTTAAAAAAGTTGTTTTACCACTCCCTAAAAAGCCCGTAATAATTGTAAGGGGTATCTTAGCCATAATTTTTTTGTAAAAACTCTAAAAGTTTTATATCTAAAACATCAATATCTTTAGAAGTTAGTGAATCTGCCCTTTCCCAAAGCTCTCCTAAATGATTAATAATCTTTGTATTTCCCTTTTTATCACTTAAGACAAATTTAGAGGCATTCCATTCTTTTAATTGCAAACCATAGAAACTTAAAACCATATTTACAACCTTTACCTTTTGCAACCTTTGGCGCATCCTCTCCCTTTGTTTATCCCCTACAATAACTTCCCTTTCATCAGAATTTACACCCTCACTCCAATGAATATTTGTAATTAACTCTCCGCATAAAACACACATAAAATCTCCTATTTTAAGAGGGCTAAACCCTCTTTATTTCCTTCTAGGATTTCTTTTTAGAAAATCTTCTGCCATTTCATTAAGAGTTACCCATCGCACACCTTCGTGCTTATTAATATGTTCTATAATTCTTTGATGCATTAAAAGCACTTGTGGGCGTCCGCTTACATCAGGATGAATAGTCATAGGAAATACCGCATAATCCATATTTTCATATACCCAATCAAATTGATCAATCCACATCTGCCCAATATCACGAGGAGAAACAAACCCAAAGCTATTGGGAGACTTTTTAATAAACATCATAGGAGGCAAATCATCAAGATACCAATTTGCTGGAATCTCTACTAAATCTGTTTCCTCTCCCCTAACAAGAGGCTTCATCCAATCTTTTGCCTCTGCACTATAATCAATCTTTGTCCATTTATCCCCAACGCGAACATAATAGGGAGTGAAATCATTATGCATTAAAGAATGATCATATTTGATTCCGTGTTTTAATAAAAGTTCATTTGTTACATTAGAAAACTCCCACCAAGGAGCGACATAACCTGTGGGCTTTTTGCCTGTTAAATCCTTAATAAGCTCAATGCTTTTAAGCAAAACATCTTCTTCTTGCTTAGGAGTCATCGCAATAGGATTTTCGTGAGAATACCCGTGCGCTCCAATCTCGTGCCCCGCATCAATAATCATTTTCATCTGCTCTGGAAAAGTTTCAATAGAATGTCCCGGGGCAAACCAAGTAACATTAAGATTATATTTTTTAAAAAGCTTTAAAAGTCGTGGGATTCCAACTTCTCCAGCAAACAATCCCCGTGAAATATCATCAGGGGAATCCTCACCTCCATAGCTTCCAAGCCAACCTGCCACTGCATCAATATCTATGCCATAACCAACTAAAATTTCTTTTGCCATTTTTACTCCTTTTAAATTAGATTAAAGTCTATTCTCTAAGCTTTGCAAAGCCTTTATTTGCAAAGACACATCCATATCTTGCAAATAAGGGATTGCTTTTCTTTGTTTGGCACACTCTCCTAAATCAAGCCCACATATTAAAACTTCATTGCTTTTTCTTGCTCTTGCTAAAACTTCCCCTTGGGGATTAATAATTTGAGAATTTGCCGCAAAATTTATTTTTTGGTGGGTGAATTGGCTAATTTGACTCCTGCTTTGATTAACCGCTAAAACAAACACTCCATTTTCTAATGCTCTAGCTCTACTTGCGAGATTCCAAGCATAAAGCCTTGCCCTCCCAAAAGCTGATGGAAATATCAAAATATCTGCACCCTTTAAACCCAAAATTCTAGCCCCCTCACTAAAGCCTATCTCATAGCAAATCTGCAAACCAACCTTAGCCCTAAAACCCCCAAAATCTAAGCTAAAAACAGGATAATCCTCACCTCTGCAAAAGCGTCTGATCTCATCTCCCCATAAATAAATCTTTCTATATTTGCCCACTAAACCCTTTTGACTAAGAATAAAAGCCGTATCATAAAATACTTTATTATGAGAATCTCTTTCTATGATAGAGCCTACAACATAAACTTGATATTTTAAACAAAAATCTAAAAGGGTAGTCAAAGTTTTAGAATCTTCAAAGTTTTCAAAATCACTTGCATATTTATAATCTTCTAATTCCACACAATAACCACTATCAAAAAGCTCTGGAAAGACAACAAGCTTTGAACCATTTTCAACGCCTTTTTTGGCTAACTTTAAAGCAATCTCTAAATTACCCTCAACATCCCTTGAAATACTAGACATTTGGATTAAAGAGACTTTTATTTTATTATTCATCATTTGAACTCTTAAATTTCATCAATGTGTTTTAAACTAAGACTATAATTTTTACCCTTAAATTTATATTATTAAAATTGGAATAATACTTGCTTAATAGCTTGTGTATATATTATCTCTTAAGGAGATTAAATGAGTATTTTTAATTATAGTCAAGCAAGACAATTAGCACAAGAAGCACTAGATTATAGGGCTTTACGAAGAGATATGATTGCAAGTAATATTGCTAATATTTCAACCCCTATGTATCGCCCAAAAGATTTAAATTTTGAGCAAATGATGGCAAAAAAATCCGAGGAAATATTTGATAATAAGAGAAACTTAGAATTAAAAGTAGCTATTACTAACACCAATCATCTCCTGCCTTTAGAAGATAAGAATAGCAATCTACCAACCATCTTTTATCGTGATGGACATCTAAGTAGAAACGACGGAAATAGTGTTGATATAGATATTGAAACTACCGAAATGGGGAAAAATGACATTATGTATCAAGCTTTAGTGGGTGCTTTAAGAAAACAGGCAGGAATTTACGCCTATGCCCTTGAATCTTCAAGAAATATTTAAGGAGTTCTAATGTTTTTATCAAGCTTTGATATAAGTGGTTATGGACTATCTGCACAGCGTCAAAGAGTAAATGTAATCTCTAGCAATATTGCAAATGCAAATACCACAAGAACTGATGAGGGTGGTCCTTATAGAAGACGAGAACTAATCCTTAAAGCCTTTGATTTTGATAAAGTTTTAAACCAAAAGTATGAAAAAAGCAATAATTTGCTAAAATACGAAGATCCATTGGATGAAATGGATATTTTTGATAAAGGATTAGAGCCTAAACCTACGCTTATGAGCGTATATGTAGATAGGATTGTCAGGGATGACACACAACCTAAAATGAAATACGAGCCAAACCATCCAGATGCAAACTCAGAAGGTTATGTTGCCTATCCCAATATCAATCCTGTCGTGGAAATGGCAGATTTAATCGAAGCAACTAAAGCTTATCAAGCCAATGTTGCAGCATTCCAAAGTGCCAAAAATATGGCGAGTACTGCTATTTCTATGTTCCAAGCATAAAGGAATATAAATGGAAATTAAAAAATACGGTATAGATTTAGAAAAATCAGAATCAAAATTACAAAATGTCCCAAATCTATCGCCAAACCATAATCTCAATGCTCCAAATAAAACTTTTGGAAGTATGCTAAAAGAAGCGGTGGATGAAGTCAATACCCGCCAAAAAGTTAGCGAACAAGCTATGGCAGATATGGCAACAGGACAAATTAAAGATTTACACCAAGCTGCTGTTGCCATAGGAAAAGCTGAAAATAGTATGAAATTAATGCTAGAAGTAAGAAACAAAGCTATTAGTGCCTACAAAGAGCTTATTAAAACTCAAATGTAATGCACAATTCTGGTTCTAAAAAAACAGGAAAAATCCTACTTCTTTTTCTTACCATAGCAGGGGGATTTTGCATTTTTTTAGGCACTACTTTTTACCAATTTATCACCGATAGAAAACTCCCTAACTTTCAAGCTAAAAAAATAGAAAGTGCTATTAGAGGCTCTATTTATAGTAACGATGGATTCCTCTTAGCCTCTAGTAAAAAAATCTATAAAGCAGTAGTAAATACTTATAATATTGACCCACAAAAAAAAGATTTATTCGTTAGTCTTTTTTCGATTTATAGTAAAATCCCACGCGATGAGATTGAACTAAAGCTCCAAGAAAAGGGAAATGTTGTTCTCTCTTATGATATTGATTCTAAAAGTGCGAGCCATTTAAAACAACTCAATATCAAACTCAACGCACTCAATGTATTCCGCTCCTATGAAGACAAAAATGGAAATATTTTTAAATATGGATTATCCATTGTTGAGAGCGGGGAATCAAGAGATTATCTCTATAATGATGCAATGGAGCCAATTTTAGGCTATATTTATAAAGAAAATGATGAAAGAATAACCCGAGTAAGGGGTGTTAAAGGGATTGAAAGAAGCTTTAATGAAGAATTAAAGCCCATTAGCAATCTATTAATGACTGGTATAAGAGATATTGGCTTTAATGTGATTTTAAACAAAGATTCCAATTTTCAAGACAGAATAGATGGATATGATATTATCTCAAGCATTCCTTTAAAACTCCAAAAAAAGATTGAACGACTAACAGATAAAAACAAAATCGCATTAGGGGCAAAAGAAATCCTAGTAGGCATTATGGAGAGCAAAAGTGGAAAAATTATTGCTTTAGCTAGTAGTGCTAGATTTAACCCTAATGCTATTACCAAAAATGATTATCCTGCCTTAAATGCAAGTGCAGTTGAATACTCTTATGAGCCAGGTAGCATTATAAAGCCTATCATTTATTCTATTTTATTAGATAAAAATCTCATCTCCCCCACAGAAAATATTTTTTTAGAAAATGGACGCTATAAATTACACAACTTCTACATCACTGATACACACAAACTCCAATCCTCTAGCGTAGAAGAAATTTTACTCTACTCAAGCAATATAGGAATGGCAAAAATCGCCCAACGTCTAGGACCTCAAGAATATTACGCAAGCTTACAGGCTTTTGGGTTTGGGACTCAAACAGGCATTGACTTACCCTATGAAAAAAACGGGACCATTCCAGATATAGCAAGATTTCGAAGTGAAGTTTATAAAGCAACCGTTTCTTATGGTTATGGCTTAAGGACAACCTTTATGCAAATGTTAAAAGGCTATAACACTATTGTCAATCACGGAATAGCCTATGACCCTTATATCGTAGAATACCTACAAGATTCCCAGCAAGTTCGCTACAAACTAAAACACCAAGAACCACTTAGAATCTTAAGCGACAAAACAGCCACAGAAGTTAAAAATACGCTTATTAAAACAGTAAAAGAAGGGACAGGCAGGAGCGCTCAAGTTAAAGGGCTAACCATAGGTGGTAAAACAGGGACTGCACACATAGCACAAGGGGGCAAATATATCCGCAAATACAATAGCTCTTTCTTTGGTTTTGTAAGTGATAGCAAAGGCAATGAATACACCATTGGAATTAGTGTATTTGAACCTAATGAGATAGAAGCCTATTTTGCTTCAACAACAGCTGTTCCGCTATTCAAAGAAGTAGTAGAATTACTAGTAAAAGAAAACTATCTCTATCCTAGCAAATAAGTAAAGCCTTAGTGCTTTGCTTGGATATATTTTTCAACTTCTTTACAATCATCAAATTCCAAAATCTCATCACCAATGATTTGATAACTCTCATCACCCTTCCCTAAAATAAGCAATACTTCATCAAATTGCAGATTCTCTAAGGCTTTTTTGATAGCAACAGAACGATTTTCCTCTAAATAAATATTTCTTTGTTTTTGTAATTCTTCGGGGATTCCCGCTAAAATCTCCTCTAAAATGTTTCGAGGGTTTTCACTTCTTGGATTATCACTTGTAAGATAAATTGTATGGGCATATCTTGCTGCACAAAGTCCCATTTTTGGACGCTTAAATCTATCCCTGTCTCCTCCAGCACCAAAGACAACAACGATTTTTCTATGCAAAAAAGATTCAAAAATTTTCTCCATTCCATCTTCTGTATGAGCAAAATCCACGATAACAAGAGGATTCTCATTAACTACTTGCATACGCCCCTTAACTCCACCAAAATTTTCTAACTTAGTAACAATATCCTCTAAAGGTAAATCCTCTAAAATCTTAATAGCCCCAATAGCCGCTAGGGCATTATAAAGATTATGTTTTCCAAAAAATGTCGCCTCAAGTGTGGATTCTTCTTTACCATAGGCAATCTGTGCAATAATTCCATTTCTAAGACTATACGCTTTCACGCTAAAAGTCGCATTAGATTCAATCCCATAAGTAAGTGTATTTTGCAAAGCATATTGAGCCTTGGGTTCATCTTTATTGATAAGTTTCTTATCATTAGGATTCCTAAAAAAAGAATTTTTCGTAGCAATATAGTTTTCTAAAGTCTTATGATAGTCTAAATGATCGCTTGTAATATTTGTTAATATGCGTAAGGCAAATGTTAAGCCTTCTATTCTGTTTTGGACAATAGAATGAGAGCTAACCTCCATAACAAAATATCCACATCCTTCTAATCTAGCTTCATCAATAGCAGAATAAATCTCTAAAAGACTAGGGGTAGTTAAGCCTTTAGGACGTCTTTGTTTTTCATTAATAAAAAACCCTCTTGTCCCTAAAAGCCCTACTTTACAACCTAAATCTAATAAAATAGAATAAATCATTGCAGCTGTCGTTGTTTTACCATTAGTTCCAGTGATTCCAATGATTTTTAAATTTAAATCTAAAAATTCTCCCAACTCCTGTGGGCTTAAGAAATCTTTAAAGCCATTTTCTTTGGCTTGTTGTAAATATTTCTTAGAACTTTGCGTAACTAAAAACGCACAATCCTTAGAATCTTCTCTTGAATCATCACTAATAAAACGAAAGGTTTTAGGATTCCTTAGTAAAAGCTTCATTGATGTTTTCTATTTTGTAAAATTTCTTTATAAAAATTTAAAAAATCTCTATCAAAAAACAAAAAATTTCCGGAATTTTCAAAATAATTCATAGCAATATCTTCAAAACCAAATTTCACAAGATTTTTAACAAAATATAAAAAATCATTTTTGTTTGTAAAAATGATTTTAGAGCTAAACATTAAATCCTCAAAAGCCTCTTTAAAGCCAATATCTTTTTCTAATGCTTCAAAATCTTTGTATAAAATTCCATCATTTTTATCAATATCAATATCTTGGATACTTTGGATAACCATACTTAACTCACAAAGATTCTTATCAAAATTCCCAATCATTTCTATAATATTCTCTTCAGTTTGCCAATTATTCTTTGTTTTTGTTACTTGATAATATTCAAATAAAGCTCTTGCTTCCTCTTCATGTTCTAATGCCATATCTGCAAGCATAGAAAACATTTCAACCGTTTTAATCTCCTTAAGCTTAGATGGTTTTTTCTTAGAATCTAACTCCGCTATGATTTTTGCATATAAGTAAGAACAATGCTTCAAAACCTCTAAATAATGTCGCTTAATGAAGTGCTCTTTGATTTTATTTTTCCAATAGTAAGCCATTGTCTTTACTTTAAGCGATATTAATAAGTTCTATCTCTGGGTGAATCTCATCTTTTAAAGCTCGTTCGATACCAAATTTCAAAGTCTTAGAGCTACTAGCACAGCCTTTACAGGCTCCCTCTAAACGGACATACACTTTACCCTCTTGAATCCTTAATAAAGTTACATTTCCGCCATCAGCTACCAACATTGGACGAACTTTATCAATTACAATTTCCACAGGTTTTACTAACTCTTCATCACTAAAGGGCATCATTGCAATTCTCCTTAATAATATAACTTTTGACAAATATTAATATAATTTTTAGGTTATTAATGAGTTTGCAGGTTTCATAACAAACCCAAGCGATAATACTTTTTTATCCTTTAAGTTTCTTTAAAAGTTGCATTTTTATCGATTCCATAACTACATCAATAGGGATTTTACATTTTTTGCATTCTATGTTTAAGTATTTAATAAAATTTAATTGATTTTATTTTATAATGCAGGTTTTATAGTCTCAAGCTAAATGTCGTGCAAAAGCACTCAAATATTCCACTTCGGGAGGATTTTATGCAAAATGATGAAGGAATTATCCAAGGTTATTTAAAAATAACTTCAGAGCGCAAGAAAAGTAAGCTTCCTGCGCGTTTAGATTTTTGGCAAAGTGCCACAGGTTTATTTCTAGCACTTTTTATGATAGCACATATGTTTTTTGTCTCTAGTATTTTACTAGGCGAAGAGATTATGTATAAAGTAACAAAATTTTTTGAAGGCAGTGTATTCTTAGAAAAAGAGCAACCATTCCTAGTTAGTATTGTTGCAATAATTGTAATCACAGCCTTTGTTATCCATGCTTTTTTAGCATTAAGAAAGTTTCCTATTAATTTTCAGCAATTCAGTGTTTTTAAAATACATAAAACCCTAATGCAACACGGCGATACCTCATTATGGTGGATTCAAGCCTGTAGCGGATTTGCATTATTCTTTTTAGCAAGCGTGCATCTCTTTGTAATGCTAACCGCTCCAGATACGATTGGACCTAACGCCTCTGCTTACCGCTTCGTGCATCAACATTTTTGGATTTTATATATCTTTTTACTTTTTGCTGTGGAATTACACGCCTCTATTGGTTTATACCGCCTCTGTGTAAAATGGGGTTGGTTTGAAAACTTAGGTTTAAACACTTTAAGAAACATCAAAAAAGGTATGAGCGTTTTCTTTATCGCTCTTGGCTTATTAACCTTTGGAGCCTATGTAAAAATAGGTCTAAACCAAAATGTATCACCCGATACAAGTATTGAGGATATGAGAACCTTAGATCATACCCTCTATGGCAAAAAATGAGGAGTTATCAATGAAAATTATATATTGCGATTCACTAGTAATTGGTGGAGGGTTAGCAGGACTTAGAGCAGCTGTGGCTTGTCAATCAAAAGGCTTAAACACTATCGTTTTAAGCTTAATTCCTGTCAAGAGAAGCCATTCTGCAGCCGCACAAGGTGGTATGCAAGCAAGCCTTGGTAATTCTAAAATGAGTGATGGGGATAATGAAGACTTGCACTTTGCAGATACCGTAAAAGGGAGTGATTGGGGTTGCGACCAAAAGGTAGCAAGAATGTTTGTTACAACCGCCCCTAAAGCTATCCGACAATTAGCCGCTTGGGGTGTGCCTTGGACAAGGATTAAAAAGGGAGATAGAACAGCCATTATTAATGCGCAAAAAACAACTATCACCGAAGAAGATTTTCGCCACGGCTTAATCCATTCCAGAGACTTTGGCGGGACAAAAAAATGGAGAACTTGCTACACAGCAGATGCCACAGGACACACTATGCTATTTGCCGTAGCCAACGAAGCCTTAAAGCATAATGTTACCATCCACGATAGAAAAGAAGCCATTGCCCTTATCCACAAAGACAAACGATGCTATGGAGCGATTGTAAGGGATTTAATCACAGGAGAATTAATCGGCTATGTCGCCAAAGGCACATTAATCGCCACAGGTGGATATGGCAGAATCTACAAAGACACAACTAATGCGGTAATTTGCGAGGGGATAGGAAGTGCCATTGCCCTAGAAACAGGTGTAGCAAAATTAGGCAATATGGAAGCGGTGCAATTCCACCCCACCGCACTTTTCCCTAGCGGAATCTTACTAACTGAAGGTTGTCGCGGAGATGGTGGGATATTAAGAGATGTGGATGGATACCGCTTTATGCCCGATTATGAGCCTGAAAAAAAGGAACTTGCAAGTCGTGATGTCGTTGCGCGTCGAATGATTCAAAGAATACGAGAAGGCAAAGGAGTAAAATCTCCTTATGGAGAGCATTTATGGCTTGACATCTCTATCTTAGGCAGACAACATATCGAAACCAATTTAAGAGATGTGCAAGAAATTTGCGAATGCTTTGCAGGAATCGACCCTGCTGAAAAATGGGCTCCCGTTAAGCCTATGCAACACTACTCAATGGGTGGTATCCGCACAAACTACAAAGGAGAGACTGCACTAGAAGGGCTTTTCTCTGCAGGAGAAGCTGCTTGTTGGGATTTACACGGATTTAACAGATTAGGTGGAAATTCTGTGAGCGAAGCGGTGGTTTCTGGGATGATTATCGGAGACTATTTCGCAGAGAGTTGCCAAAGCACTTACGCAACCATCGAGACAAAACTTGTAGAAGAATGTATCCAAAAGCAACAAACCTATCTTAATAGCATTTTAGCTAGTGAGGGCAAAGAAAATGTTTTTGAGATCAAAAATAGAATGAAAGAGATTATGGGAGATAAAGTCGGCATATTCCGTGATGGGACTCACCTTAAAGAAGCCGTTGATGAACTTGAACAACTCTACATTCGTTGCAAAAATATCTCCATTAGCACAAAGCGATTAGAGGCTAATCCGGAGCTAGAAGAAGCTTACCGCGTCCCAAAAATGCTTAAAATCGCTCTATGTGTCGCCAAAGGAGCTTTAGATAGAACAGAATCAAGAGGAGCGCATAGCCGTGAAGACTATCCAAAACGTGATGATGTTAATTGGCTAAAAAGAACTTTGGCTTCTTGGGAAGACCCCAATCAAACCTTACCAACACTTACCTATGAATCCTTAGATATTGCAACAATGGAAATTGCTCCGGGATTCCGTGGATATGGTGCTAAAGGAATGATTATCGAAAACCCAGAAAGCCTAAGAAGACAAGAGGAAATTGATAGAATACGTTCTGATATGGAAGCACAAGGCAAAGATAGATACGATATTCAAGAAGCATTAATGCCCTTTGATTTACAAGCATATTATAAAACCCGCAATGAAAGAATAGGAGACAAACAATGAGTGGAGCAACCGAAAATAGCGGTAGAACGCTAACAATTAAAGTATTAAAGTTTAACCCCAATAGTGCGGTTTCAAAACCACATTTTGTAGAGTATAAACTCCAAGAAGCGCATTCAATGACTGTATTTATCGTATTAAATATGATTAGAGAGCAATATGACCCCGATTTAAGCTTTGACTTTGTATGCCGAGCTGGAATCTGCGGAAGCTGTGGAATGATGATTAATGGGCGTCCAAGACTTGCTTGTAGAACCTTAACAAAAGACTTTCCAGATGGTATTATTACGCTTATGCCTCTACCAGCCTTTAAGCTTATTAAAGACTTATCCGTTGATACAGGAAATTGGTTTAATGGAATGAGTAAGAGAGTAGAAAGCTGGATTCACGCTCAAGAAAAAAGCGAAGAGCATATGAGTAAGCTTGAAGAAAGAGTAGAACCAGAAGTAGCCCAAGAAGTTTTTGAGCTTGATAGATGTATCGAATGTGGTTGTTGCATTGCAGCTTGCGGGACAAAACTTATGCGAGAAGACTTTGTAGGAGCAGCCGGGCTTAATCGTATTGTTAGGTTTATGATTGACCCACACGATGAAAGAAACAATGAAGACTATTACGAACTAATAGGAGATGATGACGGGGTTTTTGGTTGTATGAGCTTACTTGCGTGCCACGATGTTTGCCCAAAAGACCTCCCGCTTCAAAGCAAGATTGCTTATTTGCGTCGTAAAATGGTAGCTATCAAATAACCTTTCCCCTTAATGGGGATATAGAGAGGTGTCCGAGTGGTTGAAGGAGCACGCCTGGAACGCGTGTAAAGTGCAAGCTTTCGAGGGTTCGAATCCCTTCCTCTCTGCCATAGATATTTAAAATCTCCCTAAAAACATTCTTACTACAACATTCTTCCAAATAAAATTAAATACAGATTAATCATATTTTAGCTATACTCCAAAAAAAATAAAAATGAGGTGAATTATGACAAAAAACTCTATCAAGCAACCAACTAACAATATAATAAATATTAGGGGGGGGGGGGCAATAATGCCTTCTCTTGTAGCTACTCCACCAAGCCTATCTTCTGTAAAAATTGATTCTAATCTTTTAGA